>RAYE01000243.1 GCA_003612285.1 bacterium D16-51
TCTCCGCAAGCATATCAAATTCCTCCTTCCGCTCTGCATTTATAAACTTTGCCCAAAGCAGCAGGCTGTCATCCTCCTTTAGTTTCTCCGGCAGCTTTGGAAGTTCAATTACGTGAAATTCCATTTTGTCTGTATAAAGAAAGTTACGGCTGTCTTCCCGAATGTGAAAACAAGAATAAAACTCCGTTTCTTCCTCCTTAAAAAGCACAAAATCCAAAATACTAATACTGACACACTTTTTCAAAAGGCTGTAATCCTGCCCTTTTTCAATTTGGTCCGCAAACATTTTGGAAAGATAAAATAATGTACGGTTTGCCCATGCCGCAAACTCCGCAAGCTGAATCTCTGTATCTATTTCAGTGTCATTATTCAGCAGTACCCTCACGTCCAGAATCCCTAATTTATCATCCTCGTGTATTTTGCGGAGATACGGATTTAAAATCCGGGTTTCCTTGATATCTTTCGGATTTATTTTTAATACTGCTGCCAAAAATCCTGTGCGGGCCTCATTGTCTTCCATAATTTCCTTAAAAGCAAAATCAATTTTAGGTTTCATTAAAAATCCATCCATAAATCCCCCACTTC
>RAYE01000244.1 GCA_003612285.1 bacterium D16-51
TAATATAATCAAGTGAAAGTTCTTCATCCAATGTCTTTAGCATAAAATCCATTACATATTTCAAATTAATTGCCTCATATAATTCTCCTGGTTTAGCCTGCACTTTCATTGAATTATCGTTAAATATAATGGCATACATTTCAGCATATGATAAAGTATTCCCCTCTATTGCATTAGAATGATATACGCTCCTGGTAATAAAATCTTCAAAATACGGATTATTCCTTTTTATTTTATCATATATTCCTTTATCCCTGATTCCCATTTCTTATTTACCTTCCTCAAATCTATCAAATATTTATTTTTATAGTGACAAAAACTACCCTAACAGGGCAGGACAAAACACAAATAGAAAAAATAACTTTATGCCAGCTTGGCACAAACTTTTAGCCAACAATCCTGTCAGAACCAAAAAGCCCTTTTGAATATAAATCGTAAGCCAACTGCTCCGAAATATTTTTTTCCAGGGCAATCTGCTTCACATCATTCATTATAACCTTTGCCATAAATACTTTCTGTTCCCCACTAAGCTCATTGAATTTCCTCTTTTGAGTATATTCAAACATATACATTATTCT
>RAYE01000245.1 GCA_003612285.1 bacterium D16-51
TTTTCCTCAATCTGCAAAAGCGCAGCCTGTACCGTCTCTTCCAAATCTTTTTCCTTCTGCGGGCGGTGTACTTTAAACTCCAGAATAATCGCATCATCCTTTTCATTGCCCTTCACCGGCTCTAACATTACATCATAACGCCCAAACCCGCTCTCACGGTTTGAAGTAACCGCATACCGGCCCGCCAAATCTACGATAAGCCCTAACACAAACCCATGGTAAAAACGTTCCGGCTGCGTTTTCCCTGACGCCCTCCTGCCTGTATCAAAAGAACTGAACATTTCTGCAGCGACCCTGCCCATATACTCATTCATCTCCTCAACATCCCCCAGCAGCAGCGCCTTGACAAAATCATTGTATTCCGGTGCGCATTCCTGAAACCAGCCCCTTATCATCCTTTTAAACATCATCCTTACTTCTCTGTTCGTAAGTTTCAGTTCGTACTCCTCCGTTTCCATCTCCAAATCCATCCGATAATGCTCTACCTTTAAATACCCGCTCGCAAGCAGCAGGCTCCAGATTGCCGCCTCATTGCTGTCAAGCAGGCTAAATACAATCTGCTCATCAATCTCTGTA
>RAYE01000246.1 GCA_003612285.1 bacterium D16-51
ACTCCGGCTCATACTGCACCAAATCTTCCGGCAGGGCAATAATCAGTTCCCTTGCCTCAATACATTTCCCCTCTGTACCGCTTTTTTGAAACGCATACCGGTTACAAAGGGCAAGCTCTTTCCAGAAAGAACGCTCCGTTGTTTCGTATACTGCATATAAATTTTCCTGCTTTGCGTGGCTGGAAATATAAGTAATGCGTCCCCGCACATTGCTTAGCTTTGACATCTGGATAAATGAATTTCTCTGCACACAGCACACCTCCCCCTGTGAGTGGACACTTAGGTGTCCGATTACGAACCCTGTGCCATTTCTGGCACTGCTGCAAATGCGTCAGCATTTGTAATTCACGCTTGCGTGAATTTGCTCCCGGCAGGGCGAAATACCCGGAGTACAAATCTCTGATTTGTGCGATGGGTGTATTTCGCTCTCAAACGCCGAGGGCTTAACAGGGAACTTCTCTTGGGGCAAAAAGTGACAGGTCTGCGATATTCTTCTACAGTAAAACTATCATCAACAAGAAAATCAATCTGGTGCTGTATCTGCTTATGCCAATATCCGGCAGGGTATAGCA
>RAYE01000247.1 GCA_003612285.1 bacterium D16-51
TCTACGGAAACCCTGTAACTGGATGCAACTGTCCCGGCCTTGCTCATGCCCTCGGCCATGTCAACCATCGCTACCGAATTTCTATTTGTTCCTACTGTTACTTTCACCCAGCAAAGAGTTACTGACCATAATACTATTCGGCATCGTATTATGGCGACCAAGAATTTCTTCTTGATTCTCACATTTCATTTTTAGATTATAGTGTGAGAGCAGACTATATCTTCCCCCTCGTAATACGTTAGGTTCTTCTGCGGACTGTAGAAGAAGACAGGCTGTACCTGCCGGGGTTAGCGTGTGCAATATGTCACCATATTACAGCTTAGTCGTTAAGGGGTTATTATAAAATATGGATTTTGTATTTTACTGTTTTAAATTGTTTACCACAACAGGTACATTTTGCAGTTTTTTCCAATGATTTTAAATCTTTACTTGGTTTTTTCTTTCTGCCATATTTATAATAACTTATCCTCCCGGTTGTCCATCTCTGGATGTTCCAGGATAAAAGCTAACTTATCCACCTATATATTTCTATATAGGGCGACCATTTTGTTAATCGAATTTTGTCCGTCAAG
>RAYE01000248.1 GCA_003612285.1 bacterium D16-51
GACAATCTGTGCCACGGGAATCCGCGTCAGTGAGCTGCAGGCCATTACGGTGGCGGCGGTGCGCAACAATTTCGTCGTCATCCACAATAAAGGGAAAATCAGGACAATTCTTCTGCCGGATGACTTGAGGAAAGAGCTGCTTTATTATATCAGCCGGGAGGGGATTAAGAAAGGGCTGGTTTTCTGCACCTCATCAGGAAAGGCGGTCAACCGCAGCAATGTCTGGAAGGAGATGAAGTCGCTGTGCAGCGTTGCCGGCGTTGAGCCGGGCAAGGTCTTCCCGCACAGCCTGCGCCGCCTGTTTGCCAGGTGTTTTTATACAATAAAAAAAGACATTGCGAAACTGGCGGATATACTCGGCCACAGCAATATCGAGACGACAAGGATTTATATTAAGTCAACCGGCAGGGAACACAGGAAACAGCTGAACCAGATGAAGCTTGTGGATGTGCCGTGACGTTTTTGGTGTTGCAGCATGGGCTGTTTTAGGATACAACATAATGATTATTATGTTATCCAAATACATAAGCATTGTAACACGGAATCTTCTGCATTTCAAGG
>RAYE01000249.1 GCA_003612285.1 bacterium D16-51
GAAGGAAATATAGAAAATGCGGTAAGCGACCTGGAATATTTCAGGGATGAAATGATCCGCTTATATCAGACAGGGGAACTGTCCGATGAAGAACTGTTAGACTTAATGGGATTTGTAAACACCATTATCACGCATATCACAAATGGGAATAAAAATGAAGAAAGGTTGGTGAATGTTATGGGAGGAACAGTAATCGAGACTGAATCAGAGAGGTTGCGTCGCGAAGGTATCAACCAGGGAAAAGCGCAGTTGCTTATTGAAATGGGGCAAAAAGAAGGACTTGATGATACGATGATTTTGAAAAGGATGCAGGAATGGATAGGTTTGTCCTTAGAACAGGCGGCTGCTTATTTAGAGCAGTACGGAAAGCTGCCTGTATAGATTTATGAAGATGGGCAATAATGCCATATAAAAATAAGATAAATAACGAAATGGCCGTGAGGGTATTCTATCGCTATTTTGGATGGAATGCCCTTATTTTGCGTCCAAAATGGAGAAGGAGAACAAAAAGATTGGAGAAATATCATGCTTTTTGATAGCAGCTCAAAATGAAAGGA
>RAYE01000250.1 GCA_003612285.1 bacterium D16-51
GAAGGAAATATAGAAAATGCGGTAAGCGACCTGGAATATTTCAGGGATGAAATGATCCGCTTATATCAGACGGGGGAACTGTCTGATGAAGAACTGTTAGACTTAATGGGATTTGTAAACACCATTATTACGCATATCGCAAATGGAAATAAAAATGAAGAAAGGCTGGTGAATGTTATGGGAGGAACCGTAATTGAGACTGAATCAGAGAGACTGCGCCGTGAAGGAATAAGTCAGGGTGAGGCCAAGATGCTTATAAAGATGGGAAAAAAAGATGGTCTTGACGATGAAACAATTTTGAAAAGGATGCAGGAATGGATAGGTTTGTCCTTAGAACAGGCAGCCGTTTATTTAGAGCAGTACGGAAAGCAGCCCATATAGATTTATGAAGATGGGCAATAATGCCATATAAAAATAAGATAAACAACGAAATGGCCGTGAGGGTATTCTATCTCTATTTTGGATGGAATGCCCTTATTTTACGTTCAAAATGGAGAAGGAGAACAAAAAGATTGGAGAAATATCATGCTTTTTGATAGCAGCTCAAAATGAAAGGA
>RAYE01000251.1 GCA_003612285.1 bacterium D16-51
TCTGGAAGTGGAAAATCAAAGTCATAATCATAGTATCCATCCAAATCCTTTTCTGGTATGTATTTTAATACAACTTTAGCTTCCTGTTCTGTCAGCCCCTGTTCCAGCAGCCTGTCATTCAGGATGGAGCGTTTCTGCTCTTCATTCAGCGCACAAAACCCTTCCTTTGTTTTATTTAGGTTATAAGAATACAGAAGGTATGCATCCTGTGCTTTCAGTGCAGAATCATATTCTGCCTGCTGTTCTTTTGTCAGTTCCACCCCTGCATCTTCAAGGGACTGGTACGCCTCAATAAGGCTGCCGACATTCTCTGCCTGTTCACTGATCATGTCATTGTAATTTTCAACATTTACTTTATCCCTGCCATAATGCTTAACCGCGTCCCTGTACTGCTTAATCGTATCCTGTAACTGTTCTGATGCATCCCCATGCTTGCGTACCGTGACATATTCACCGTCAGCATTATAATGCGCATAAGAATATGGCTTTTCCTTATTCACCTTCTGCGCTTTCTTTAAATAATCTTTTGCATCGTCAATCTG
>RAYE01000252.1 GCA_003612285.1 bacterium D16-51
TGGATTTCTTTCTACAATGGTTATGTCCAGGAACATCTGATGAAAGAGCTGGATGTCCAGCCATGCATCCAGATGCTCGACAATGCAGACAACATGCCCGGCAAATGGCAGCTGTTAATCTATCTGGGACAGTGCCAGATCAAACAGCTCCAGAACCAAAAAGGTGCCAGCCAAAACTGTTCCTAGATTCTGGGCCGGAGGTTAATACCAGCCACCGTAAGCAACGCTTACGGCCGTGTCCTTGAAGGCACACAGAGGCAATGCTACAATGCTGTGATACGACGGAAAGAAAGCAAACTGTTCCTGAGTTCTTCGCCGTCGGTAAAAGGATCAGAGCATTGCTTTTGTGCGCCTTCAAGGATGGCGTGTGTTACCAAAAACTAAGACATCTGCAATTTTCAAAGTTCATTTGAGCCTTTTTCTCTTGGCCCATTTTTTCATAGATTACTTGACACTATCCAGTATAAGGTAGTGTCAAGTCTACTATCTGATTTTCTTATTAAAAGCCTTAATTTCAGGGAGTTTGCAAAAAAATGAG
>RAYE01000025.1 GCA_003612285.1 bacterium D16-51
CCCAGCCTTTATTTTAGAATTTTCAGGGTTGTTTTACTATTTAATTATCAAGGTTGTGCGTTGACTTTTTTGCGTCAGCGTGTTATATATTACCACATCTTTCCACTCTTGTCAACAGCTATTTTTATTTTTTTGAATTTCTTTTTCTGCCGGTGTTTTCCTCTGTGCGACAGCGAAATCTATATTACCACGCTGTCATCACTTTGTCAACACTTTTTTTCCATTTTTCGTCATTTTATATTTTGTCAATAGTTTTGCGACAACTTTTTTTAAAAAAATTTATGCCAATTTCTGTATTTCCTCTTCAAACAACTCCGCTGATGTCTTGTATTCAAAAATCCCCCTCGGATAATTGTTTATCCATTCTTCAATAAATGCTATCTCTTCATCTGTCCTATCGTCAAAATCTACCCCTTTTGGTATATGCCTACGGATAAGCCTGTTATTATTTTCATTTGTGCCACGTTCCCAACTGCTGTACGGGTGACAGTAAAATACAAATGTACGTTTTCCCTCTTTCAATACAGATTTTTCCATACCCTCATAGTCTGCAAATTCTACCCCATTATCTACGGTTATGCTTCTGAATACACTATAAAACATATCGCCCCATTTTCTCTCCAGTCTGTCTAGTGCTTCCACAACGGAGGCTGCTGTTTGGTCTTTCAGCTTAACAACAATTTCATCACGGGTCTTTCTCTCTGTCAGTACAAGCATACAGGATTTTGTGACTCCACGCTGCCCCTTTACTGTATCCATTTCCCAATGTCCGAATATTTCCCGGCTCTCTACCTCTTCTGGTCTATTTTCGATACTTTCCCCTGCACTTGCCCTTTTCTGTACCTTTACTTTCTTATTATGTTTTTTCTTTTTGCTTTTAATAGGTAAATCCTTGTTTGTCAGCTTTAAAAATATGCCGTTGTCTATGTATCTGTAAAGCGTCCTTACGCTGATTGTTGTCTTAAACTCAATGCCCGACCTCTCAACCTCTGCCAGTGCTGCCTCCGGGCTAAATTTATCATCTACTATTTTACTTTCTATGTACTCTGCTAATTCCCTGTCGTTTCCTATCTTTAATGCACGGCCCTTTCCCTCCTGTGCGTAATCATGTGCTTTCTGTCCTAAATCGCTGCTATACCGCTCCTCTTCCGTATAATCCGAATTTCTATGTATATACTTCCCCTTGTCGTATTCCCTGTATATGTTGCTTCTGTGAAAATGTAATTGCTCTGCCACTTCTGCCTTTGAATGTCCGGCATTTAATAAAGCCTCCATTTTTATCCTGTCATTATGTGTCATTTGTTTAAATTTCCTCATAGTCGCACCTCCAAACAAAAAAGGCAGCAAGGTTTTTATGCCCTGCTGCCCCGCCTTGCTTCTTTTAGTCCTCTTCGGTCACTTTTTCTATATCCCCGTTATCTATGTATACAATATAATCAAGCAAGTGCGTACCGCTAAACATTATCTTTGCGTCATGCTCTTCTCCGTCCACATACTCATATTGTGATACATACAGATTCCCGGCAACCTTGCTAATGCTCGCACTGGTCTTTGTCGTGAGGTTGATAACCGCTAAAATAGTTTCATCAGAATCAAAGTAATTTTTATAGCATGATAAGGCATATTCCGTAATGTCAAAATTGTTTTCCGCAATAACCAAGCATTTCCATTTTTCGGTAACGTCATTTCTGACAGAATCGTATTTTGTCGAATATACTTCGGTCATGTCTTTATCGCTTATGCCTACTATATTATCCCCTGTCCTGTGTTCTACTGTTTCCTCGGTCTGTTTTTCCGTTCCCGCCTGTTCTGTTTCTTTGTCTTTTTCTTCCGTTTCCGGGGTTGCTAAATTAGCAGTACCCCCCCCCGAACTTTTGTTCGTTTTCGGTGTTCTGCGCCACCTGTTCCGTTGCCTGTCCTGTTTCCTGTGAATCGTCCTTGCTGCTGTTTGCCAATAAGCCATACCCCAAAAGCACCACAACGACCGCACCAATGATAAGATACTTTTTCTTCATAGCAATTTGCCTCCTTTGGTTTTGTGTCCGAATCGGTCTTTATTTATTTTGTCTATTTCTGCCGTTCTGATTGTATTATATACTTGCATAAGTATATTGTCAATAGTTTTTCGACACTTTTTGAAATTATTATTGTACGATATTTCTTACATGTCAACTCCGTTTTTAACAATACCTAAAATAAAGCAGATATATCCTTTGTTCCGTGCTTAGTGAGTTATCCAGTAGCAAAGAATTAAATTCAGCTTCCGGCATTATTTTAATTTTGATTCTCAACATTAACAGAAAATCATATATCCCCCTTGCCAATTCAAGCATTTCTATACACCCCTTTTCTCGTTGATTGCTGCAATTACAAATTCATTACGGCTTTTATATCCCTGTTCTTTCGCTGCCCTGTCTATTTCCTGCATTTCCCCTTTTGGCACAACGACCGAAAATCTGTCATAGGCTTTCGCATTGTACTTATTTTTGCTTTTTGTACGGCTTGCCCTGTTGTCCTCTGTATTCGCCATTCTTCCACCTCCTGTATCATCTGATAATGTCAGCAAATGCCTTACAGGGATTGTATCATACTTTTTATACTTATGCAAGTATACAATCTGCACAACTTATTTATATACTTGCATAAGTATTTTTGTGCGCTATTCCGGGTTGAAAATATACTTGCACAAGTATATAATAGAATCATCAAAGGAAAACAAAAAGAAACGGAGGACTAAGGAAATGACAAATACAGAAATTATTATCAATGAAGCATTGGCAAACGGATTATATACAGAGGAACAAATAGAAAATATCCTCGCAAGCGGTCACATGATACCGTTACATACATTTAAGGCATGGAAAGACGCCGGATACATTGTTAAAAGAGGGGAACACGCAAGAATCACTACCCGCCTTTGGAAATTCACGAATAAGGCAAAGAAAAGTGAGGAGGCAGACGAAAATACAGAGGGTACAGAAAACAATCACTATTACTTAGCAAAAGCCTTTCTGTTTACCGCCGACCAAGTAGAAAAGATAGGCTGATAACCAATATAAAAGCTGCCGGGGATTCCCCGGCGGTATCCTAAAAGTGAGGTAAAAATATTATGGATTTTGAAAAATACGAAAAGTATATGGACGCAAGGGCAGCAGTCAGAAAAGAGAACGAACGCCGGATAGCGGAGAAATTTTCCGAATGTGAAAAATATGTTGCTGATAACTTCGTGTGCTGTGGCTGTGTCTTTACCAAACATGATGAAAACTTAAAGAAACAAGGGTTTATGATATGGCAAGACAACGGCACTATTTCCCATAAATGGCTAACCCTTAAAGAATGTGGCATTGCACCCCTTGAATTGCTGCCATATCCCGAATATAAATAAAAACAACCCCCAAAAGCTGATATAAGCCGTTGGGGGTTGTCTGCCGTTTCTTCCTGTATCCTATTTAACAAACCTGTCTTTTAACTCTTTCAATGTATCCCACCCATACATAGCGATATACGCCACAACAAAAGCTGCAAATACCGCCAACGCCACATAATACCATAGCAAAACTATATGTGCATATGCAACGTAAATCAATAATGCTGTCACGGTCACGATTAAGGATACAAGGATAACAAACGCCTTTGTAGGCATTTTCTTAATTCCCGGCATATCCTTTAACAGTTCCGTAATGAGTGATACCGCAAAAGCCAATACCCCCAAAATACCAATAATGGCAACTGAATATTCTGATACAATCTGCATGATTTTACCTCCGTTTTTTTGTGTCCGAATCGGTCTATTTTACATTTTCCTTGTCAACCCAACCGTAAACGCCTTTTCCGTCCTGTGAAATACAGTGATAAGGGTGTGCGCCCTTTGCGTTGATTGCCGTTACTTTACAGGTGCTTACAACGTCTTTCGTTGTGCTTGCCTGTTTTGCCGTTGATGACTTGTAAACCGGTCCCCCTGTAAATGTCAGCCGGTCCCCGCAAGATACCGTTTTAGGGTCATTGTCTGCGGTTGTTGCTAATTCCTTGATTGATTCCATATCAACCCAACCGTAAACGCCTTTTCCGTCCTGTGAAATTAAATGGTACGGGTGCTTGCTTCCGGGATTAGCTGCCGTTACTCTGCACCTGCTTACTGTGTCCTTTGTCTTGCTTGCTGATTTCGCCATAGAGGACACGAAAACCCCACCGCCTATAAAAGTTACGCTGATACCAATTTCAAGCGATTTTGGGGCGTTCTGCGTTGTCTGTGTGGTATCCTGTTTCTTTTCTTCCTGTACGTCTGTCAGTTTGCTTTCTTTTACCGCCTTATACACCTTTGCCCTACGGCTTTCATATTGCCCCATTACGCTATCTTTCAGTGCATAGGCGTGTATTTTATCAAGTCCGACCTTTTCAACGCCCCCTGCGTCATTTCCGGCGGTTGTGGCTATCCTTTTGCTTGCACTGCTGCCCCCTTGATTCTCCAAATCCGCATAGTAGGCAAGTGCTTTTTGGGAAACCAACCCGGATTTTACACCATTCTTTACATAGGCTGTTATGTCCTTTTCTGCTAAATCGTCCTGTGCTTCTTTCCCCTGTGGCGTTTTCAGCAGTTCGGAAATTGCCTTTGCCTCCTCTTCGGTTGCTGCCCTTTCCTGTTTGTTCCATGCGTCCGTACTACTTCCGGCAATCTCATTATACAGGCTTTCGCCTAAAATCTTTTTTGCCTGTTCGGTATCCTTTTTTACAATGGATTGCAAAAGTGGTAACGCACGGCCCCAGTATGCGTTCCACTGGCATTTTCCTACGCTCATGCCGTGGCTGTTGTCGTTTCTGTTCACGCTGCCATAGTTGCCCTCCTGTGAATAGATGATACCGCTTGCAACACTGGCAACCTTTTTTATTTGTGCTGTCGTTACTGCCATTGTATCCCTCCTATACTCTTTTTGTGTAACCCAAGCTGATGTACCCCGCACCGCTCTTTAATTTGCCCCATTTTGTGCTGCCGTTCATTTTTTCGCCTACAATGGTATAAACTTCTCCGGCGTGTACCTGTGTAGATACAGGGTAGTTTGTTCCCGGACCTTTTCTGACGTTCAAAACATCTGCGGTAATCCTTACCAAATAACCGCTTGTGCCTGTCGTTGCTTCCTGTTTCTTTTCCCCTGCCTGTGCTGTCGTTCCCGCCGTGCTTCCGCTCATAGCTTTTTTAACGTCTTTGCGGAATTGTGCCATAGTAAAGCCGTACTTGTTCCAAATATGCTCCACATCTCCATGATTGCTTGCAATTCCCCTTTTATGCCCCTCCGAATGTGAAATAATAACCCCGTCTTTTTCCGGGTTAAGGTTGTATTTCTTGCACAAGTAGGCAAAAAGTTCTACCGCCGTTTTGTAGGTCTTTTTCACAAAATCCTTTGTAGCTGTCGGGTTAAGGTCTTTAAAGCTGCTTCCCCCTGTGTACTTGATTGTGTCCGGCTCTGTCATTTCTACGCCAATGTGCGTATTGTTTCCGCTTCCGTTCTTTCCGCTTCCGCAATGCCACGCCCTGCGATTCCACGGCAAAAGCTGTAATACCGTGCCGTCTGCCTGTAATACGGCGTGTACGCATACATTGGCGTTGCCCTTATTCCAGTTATTGAAAAATACTGACGCTTTCGGCTGCGGGCAACCTACGGAATGTAACATAAGCCCCTGTACCGTGATTGTCCTCCCGCAAGTGTAACACGGATTCTTAGTCACAATGCTTTCTTTAATGTTCATGGTGCTGCCTCCTTAAATGTTTATATTGTTTAAATCAACGGAAATATCCTTTGTTTCCTCCGGGTATCCCTGTTTGATTTTAACCAAGTTTTCTGCTTTCGCTTTCCAACAATACAACGCTATAACCGTTGTTGTTGGTGCTGCTATGTACGTTGCCAATACCCCAAACTGGCTAAAGTCTATCAGTGTAACCTTGATACCAATAGCCAACCCGATAAAGTAGGTAAACAGGACAGCAACTAATACCGCCTTTGTAAAATTAGGCTTTGCTTTTTTCTTTCCGTCCTGTTTTTTAAATCGCCACCTTTTATTTGCAATTCTGAATAAAAGGCAAAAAATAAAGAATCCTAAAAGGATTCCCCCGACAATACATAACATATATTTCATTTCTGCTTATTCCTCCTGTCCGTGTGCTTTTTGGTTTATGTGCTTTTCCACTTTTCCTATTGCTTCTGTGACAGGTCCGTTACAACCCTGTTCTTTTAATCCTTTCAGACACGCCAAAACTGCATAAGTGAGTAAACACAATTCGTCCTGCATATTCTCAATATCTTTCTTTTCCTGTTCCCTCAATTTTTCAATATCCTTAGTCTGCTTTTCCTGTGCCTGAAACCATTTCACAACCCTGTAGGCTGCTGCCCCTATCGCCGTTAATGCACTTAGGACTCCCGCAATGGTAATTATTGTTGCCGAATCAATGTACATCTTCCCTCTGCTCCTTTCTTATGAATAGCTTGTTAAGGCTCTGCCGTAAACCGTAGCTGTCGCAATGTGACAGAATCCCACGATAGGAAGCTATGGAACGGTCAAGCCTTTGTTTGCTTTCCTCTCCCGCCCTTACCTTTTCAATCTGCTTTTTCAGATTCCGCTTGATTTTTACCGCCGTTTTCTTCTTTAATCTTCTGTGCGTGGCCCATATCCTGTAACCCACAAAATCAATGCCTGTGCTGCATGGACGTATTGCCGTTTTGCTGTTCAAGTCCAAGCGGAGGTTATCATCTAAGAAAACCCTTAACAGTTCCTTAACCTCTGCTAAATACTTTTTATCATGGTGCAAAATAATAATATCGTCCATATACCGTATGTAATAGTGCAATCCTAACTCATGCTTTGCGTACTGGTCTACCTCATTCAGATAAATGTTTGCAAACATTTGAGATGTAAGGTTTCCAATCGGCATACCCTTATTACATAATCTTTCCGTTACTTCTACTTCGTCCGGCTCTTTTCCGGGCGGTAATCCAAAATTCATGGATTCACAATTTATGATTTTCTCTAACAAATCAAGCAACCGTGTATCCTTTATTCTTCTGCCCAAGATTTTTAATAAAATATCGTGGTCCACCCTGTAGAAATATTTTGATATATCCATTTTCAGATAATAGTAGCGTTCCGGCTTCCTGTCTGTCTGCCGTAACCAGTACTGCAGTCTGTCCGCTGCCTTATGCGTTCCTTTTCCACGCCTACAGGCATAAGAATCAAAAATAAATGTATCCTCATACAACGGGAACAACTGGCGGTATATCGCCCATTGTACAATCCTGTCTTTAAACGGCAACGACATAATCAGCCTTTTCTTAGGCTCATAAACATAAAACGTATGGTACTTGCCTACCGCATACGTTCCATAAATCAATTCATTCTGAATATTTATTAAATGCTCTTCAAAGTTGCGGTTAAAAATCAATACATCATCACGGTATCTTTTCCCTTTCCTCGCTTCCTCCCAAGCCTTATATAAATTTTCAAAATCGTATATCTTTTCGTAAATGTTCTTTATGCTCTTCATTTCTGATACCTCATTAAAAAAGTGCCGTACAAACCTACTAAGTTTTTAACCCTTTCGGACGTGACAAATATAAATCTTTTCGGCTTACGCTTACTAACTGTCTTTACGGCAATACAATATTTTTCCTGTGTACAGGAATGGAAAATAACCCCTTTAACCCTGTTTGTACTGTCCTTACAATCGTAATCATAAGGCTTCTTGACATAGGGGTAGAGCGGAGCGGAAACCAATGTTGTCGTTGGAGTTGGAGCGGGGGTTATTCAAGTTAAGAGCGGACGCACCCGAATTGGACGTATTGTTGAACGCCGACCCCCGGATAGGCAACCACCGTAAATTAGTGATTATTTCCCAATGTATTTTTATTTCTGCTTTTCCCTGCTGTTTACCCAAGCCATATAACCGCCAATCATACGACCGATTTCATCTACCTTTCTAATCCATACTTCCCATGAATGGAAGTCTAAACAAGGCTTTTGTTTCGGGTATAAGTCCGGGTCCTTTGCAAGCCTTAGCAGATTTCTTAATACATCAACTTCAATATCTAAATCCTGTAAGGTTGTTTTCTTATAGTATTTCTTTTCAAGCCTAACCGCCATTTCCAACATGGTATACATTGTCTTTCTTATATCCCCCGCCAACACATACCTTTCTGTTTTCGGAAAATCCTTTAATTTTGGATTTCCGTACATTATCATTTCATAGATTTTTTCTTTTATCTGAAAAATATCGTTTCCGTTTTGTTTCTTTCCCTCCTGTACGCCCTTTGCTTCCTGCAACTCTTCCATATCTCTCCCTGTCTACTGATTAGTATTTTGCTACAAAGGGTGCGCTACCGCGCACCCTTTCAGTTATCCAGTTATCAGTTTACAGTTCGCAAAAAGCGGAGCGGAAACCAATGTTGTCGTAGGAGTTGGAGCGGGGGGAATTCAAGAAAAGAGCGGACGCACCCGAACCGGACGTATTGCAGAACGCCGACCCCCGGATAGGCAACCTTTCGCCGTTGTTCCTCGCCCAAAAATGGTCATTGCCATAGTTTGCCCCCGAATCCGGGAATAACCCCAACGCTACCAAAAGTTTAGGTATGCTTACCCCACTTGCTGCTGCAAGATTCTTAAATATGCAGTTTGTGTCGTTACTGTCCGTGGTCTGTGTCGTTACTGTCGTGCTGATTTTCGGCGTTGCGTCACTTGCGCTTGTACGGTCAATCTTTAAAGTGCCTGCCGTTCCCGGCTCTACCAAATTGCCGTTTGGCATGATTGCTTTCCAAAGGGTACTTGCTGCCGACATATCGCAATCAATTTTCATGCTGTTTCCATAAGGTATAATCTGTATTTCCCCATTCATAAGCCTTAAACCGCCGGTCCATTCCCATACATTGCCGTTAAGGTCTGCTATGCCTGATGTATCGTGGTTATGATACCATGTAGGTTCTCCGCTGCCTGTCAGCGTCCTTTGTGTTTCGCCCTGTGGTTGTATCCCGTGTTCGTATGCGTGGTAATAATCCTTGCCGTAATTTGTATTGCCGTGCGGTACGGTCCCCATTTTCTGCGATAACAGATTAAGCACCGCAAAAATGCCTGTCTGATTCAAATGCCAACCGTTGCCCTTTTTTCTGCAAGCTGCTAATGCTGCGTCAAAAGTGATATAGTTTTTAGGCAGCTTCATAGCTAAAGAATAAGCACGGTCATTCTCTACAATGTTAGGAAACTTTGATACCCAAATTGTGCTTTTCTCATTCCCCTCCACGATAAAAAACGGCAATACCTCACTTGTACCGCCTGTGATAATGTCCGCATAGGTCATTTTAGGAACGCCCACCATAATAGACGGCATACCTATATCATCATAGATAACCTTGTTTCCTGCGCCCATCTGTGCTACTGCACCCTGTAAATCATCAAAATTTGCCATTGTGTATTATCCTCCTTAAATTTAATCAGCTTCTTAAATCAACGCCCATAATGTCAATGTGCATTTCTTCATATCGAACGGCAACGGCACACGCTCTTTAATCGGTTTTCCGTCCTCGTCCTCTTCTCCTGTGTCTACCTCTTCATACTGCCTTGCCGGGATAGTTACCTGTGCCACATATTCCCTTGCTTCGGTATTTACGCCTACCGTCAAGCCGTCTGCCGTATCCTTGCACACATCAAGCGTAACCTCATAATCACGCTCCCGGCTTTTGCAATTTACCATAAGTTCATCATCACCGAAAATAATCTTTGTGCCGGATACCTCATAAGGGATTTTCTCCCCCTCGTTCTTTTCTACTACAATAATCTTTGCTGCTGCCATTATCTGTTACCTCCCATTCTCTGTAACTGGCGGTATGCTTCCTGTGAACGTACCGCAATGTGTTCTGCTGCTTCCCTCTGATTGGCACTTGCCGACCCATTTAATCCATAAGCCTTTAATACTGCTGCCGTCTGTGCCTTTCTTTCGTCACTCTTGATAATTACATTTGCTGCCATTATGCGTAACCTCCCTGTACTGTGCATTTCACGGATACACTTTTAGCGGCCCCGGTATACTCAATCTTGAATCCGTTTAGCTGCTTGTCAGTTATCTTGATTTCCCCGACACCGCCCGCCCCGTCTGCGTCTGCTTCCACATTTACGGTATAATCCAAATTGCCCCGTGGCGTTTTAAGTGCTACCGTCTTTTTTGAGTTGTTAAATGGGTATTCTTTCGTGTTGGTTAGGGTTGTTTCTATAATTTCCCCCTGTAACCCCTTGATACGGCTTTCTGCCATTTTAACTTTTAACAAGGCTAATCCGGCAACTTCCCCGCTTGCAAATACCCTTTGTTCCAAATCATTGAAATTTTCCGCATTTTGTGGCGTACCCTCTTGTATTACCTCGCCCTCCACGGCTTCATGCGTAATTGTTCCGTCCGCATTGTTTACCTCTTTGTAACGGTTAGAAAACTGCGTTACATGGTCTTTCCAAATCTTGAATAATCCCACTGTGCTATTCCTCCTTAAAATTAAAGCTAAAGCGGTACAACACGCCCTGTTGTACGCCTTTTAGGTTGATTGCTTCGGTCTTTTCTGCCCACAACTGATTAGTAATATCATACAACTGTATTTTTGTAATCGTTGTGGACCCCGACACTTGCGGGGTTATGGAAATACTAAGTGCTACCCTGCCGTCTTTCAGACGTTCCCGGCTTTCAATTTTCGCCTTGTGCAACACGCCCCCATACTCGACCTTAGCATAAGCAATGTGTGTTTCAATAAACTCCTTGAAACTCTCAAAGGCTCTTTCTGTCAGCATTTTCTTTCTCCTTTACTTTTTATTTGCTATAACCGATTTCTACCGCAACGCTTAACCTCGTATTGGTAACTTTCGGTATCTGCCGTTGTTGCCATTCCCTTATCAGATATTCCGGGTTTTGTGTTTGTGTAAGGTTCTGTGCCTGCCGTTTCCTTTCCTGTCGTTCCTGTTATGTACCTGTACTCCTCAAACTCTGTATCTGCTACCGTTTCTATATCCCCTCTTCCATGTACGATATTTCTTTTTGGCTTTGTTCCGGCAATAGTGCTTTCAAATGTATAGGCTTCTGTATCCGTTTCCCCGACTGCTGCCACTTCCCCAAATTCAGCCTTTATATTCCTGTCCGGCTTCGTTCCTGTCAAATCAGAATCATACTTTGCTGCGTCCGCTGCTGCCTGTGCTACCACCGTTTCAACTGCTGCCCCTCCTGCGGTATCCCTGTAAGGTTCTGTGCCTGTCTTTTGTTTCCCTGTCCGACTGTGGATATATTTATAACCCATTGTGTCCGAATCGGTCACAATATCGCTATCCTTTGTTGCAAACGTGATATTTCTGTAAGGTCTTGTACCTGTCGGCACGGATTCCGCAATATATCCCGCTGCCTGTGTCACTATGTCGATAACGGCATTTAATACAACCCCCTCTGTATTCCTGTGCGGGTATGTTCCTGCCCTTAGCTGCCCTGTCATTGGCGTTTGGAATAAAAAATACTCCGTCTGTGGCATGATGATAATGCACATGGAGCATTGATAATATAAGCCGTCCAAGTGTGCGGTCAGCCGTTTGTATATGTCAACGGTGCTTACAATTTCGTCATAATCCACCGCAACCCTTGAATTTGTCGTATCAAGCACTATGCGGAAATGAAAAGGACGCCCGTTATAGTCGTACCACTCTTCTATCTCGCTTTGTGGATGCAAGCCACCTAACGCCCTTTCGGTTGCCCCTGTCGTGCCTAATTTCTGATGTACCCTTATGCTATCCCGGATAATCGCCCTTTTTGCTTCTATCGGATAATCATAATCGTACCAGTCAACGTGCAAGTCATACGCCAACACGTCAAGCCATGTTTCCGATAACTCTTCTATGTTGGCGTATATAATATTTTTCTTTGTTTCGTGTGCGGTTATATGTAATTCCTCTGCTATAATCTGCCCTAAAGCAAGCATTGATTTATCTTTTTTCAATGCCGGGGGGAATTTTGTCATAAAATCAGCGTCTTTAATTTTATTCATCTTCCACACCCCCAAAGGTCACGCTTTCCTCCTTTACCACCGCCACGCTCCCTTTTGGTATCTGCGTGAATACAGGGGCGGTTATTTCAACCCTTTTTATCCCCGATTCCATAAGCATAGCATTAAAATAGGACGGGTTAATATCCCGCCCCATTTTTGAGGTCTGCCATAATATGTAATTTTCCACCGCCAACGCCACCGCCTGTTTAATGTCGTTGGTGCTTAGTTCCTTTTCCTTTGATATGAAATATTTTATGTTTATGTCAAATTCTACCGTGTCGGGTGCTGCCACTAATACGGTATCCGTCATTGGTCTAATTTCGTCCCCGCTTAGATAATCCCGTACTTTGTCTATCAATTCCTTATCCGGCAATTCCCCATTGTATAGCATAATCCTTATATCAGCTACTCCCGGCTGCGGACTCTCTGCCGATACGTCACTAATTTGTGCGGACACGCTTTTAGCATGATATATATAACTCCCCCTTGACCCCGCCGTTGTGTAGCTTTCTTCGCTTTCCCTCATGCGGTTATAATAGGCTGCGTCTTTTTCCGCTTCGCTGCCCCCTGCCGTTTCCGTAATGTTCATTACCTCATTGAAATACAGAAATTCATCTGATACAAGTTTGTCAACCTGTCCGGGTACAAACCCATTCCCGATTTCCCCGGCTGTCGTGCATACCGCCGGAACGTCCGCATAATCGGCCCCGGCTTTAAATATGATATGCCCTACCGTGTCAAAGTTTATTGTGCCGTCTACCGTTACCTCCATTGTGTCCGTTATGATAAAATCCTCTGTCAGCGTCTTTGTAAGATAAAACCTAAGCGTTGTTTTCGCTGCTTCCGGCTCTAATCTCGGTACATTATGGAATATCTCACTAAGGGAGTCCAAGTTCTTTCCCTCTGCATACCGTGGTAAATTCTGTTTTGCCGATTCATTTATCAAAACTCTTTCCTGTATAATCACATCTGCAAGCCAAAGGATAAACGCCCTTACAGGGTCAGCCGGGTATATCTTCCTTTTTGTGATACTCTCATATCCGGCTATCAGCTTATTTACAAGTGCTTCTGTATCTGTATCTACAAACTCAACCTCCGGCAAATTACTCGGTATATTCCTCGTTGTCGTATTCGTCATTGATTACCACCTCCACTATTGGTTTTAATACACCGCTTTCATAATCGGCTTTAAAGTCAATGTTTACGATTTCTGCCCTCGGTTCGTACTCTTCCGTTTTGTCGTAAATATCCGTTGTTGCCAATGCCTTAGCCGTTTCTATTGGCTTATCTATGTATTTCGGGTTTAATCCTAATTCCCTGTCAAGCGGTATGTCATATTCTGTTGAGGAATACAGGAAATAAAGGTTTTGTATAACCTCTTCATACACCGTTGCGGGTGCAAGGTTTATTTCATTTTCCTTTGTTGTGTCTACTATGTAAGCCATACCTCCCTACCTTTCCGGGTATTCCTGTAAGGAAATACTGCTTTTTGCTATCAGTAGGTTGCCTTTGTTGTCAAACCTTTCATAATCTTTTGAGTGCTGCGTTATTACCCATTTTGTGCCGTACTTCTTACCGCCGATAACCAAAGTAAGTATTTTCCCCTTTTTCCTGTATTTATCTATCTTATCCTGCATTGTCCGGGGATTGACCCCCAAAAAGGCAGACAGGTAAATAGTAAAACTGGCTGTGTCAATATCATTGTACTGAAACTCCAGTAACGGTTTTTTATTGTGGCGTGTGTGTTTTGCGTAATTCGTCTTGCTGTCAATCTTCAAACCCTCAAAGGTTTTTACTGTATTCTTTGATACAGAAAACACAATATCGCCTAATGTTCCAATCTTTGCCATTAGATACCTCCGATAATAAAGCCGTCCCCCTCGCCCTCCGGCTTAAAGATACACAATACCCATTGCCCTATATACGGTATCCACGGATACACTTTTATAACCCTGTCTGCCGTGCCTTTCCATGTATGCAGAATATCCGGGTACTCTTCCTTGTACCGGTCCCCTATACCTAATTTCCTGTCGTACTGTGCGTAATCAGCTTCATAATTCCACTTTACCCCTGCGTCTTTCCATTCCATAACCATAAACGGCGTATTCTGCACTATCCGCAAATCCCCCGTTACAATGCCCTGTTCTTCTATCTTTACCCTTGCCGTCATTTTCTCTTTGTTTACGCTGCTTACAATGCCAATCCTTACTATGTCCTGCAGTTCCCTTATGTCGTTATCATCAAAATCCTTTATCATCAATACCCCTCCAAACAACTGCGTAATTTTATCTGTACCTTATAACCGCCTGTAATATTGTGTGTTGCCTGTTCGACTATGTATTTTCCGTTAAATTCCCCGAATCCGTATACCCTTACCGTGATACCCGCCACATAATCCACATCTCCAATTAGCGTAAATTCTGCCGTTGTTTCCCCTTTGTTTCTTGCCCTTAATGATTTCCGTGCAAGTTCCTTAGCTTCCGCAACGCTTGACACCTTTTGTTTTATTTCCAATGTCTGCCCGTCAGAATTTGCATTTTCCGGCTTGTAAGTTGCTTCTATCTTCTTTTTTGTGTCCGGGTCTGTATATACAACGTGGCATGATGAATAGGCGGTATCAGCCGTTTTTGTCGAAAAACTGTAACTAAGTATATTGCCTTTGCCCGCCTTTATCTTTTTTACCTCTGCTTTTTTCTCAAAGTCCGCTGCGTCAAACAATACGATTGTTTTTGACGTGACTTTAAGGCTGATTCCGGCACGTTTGCACATACGCTTTAAAAATGCTATATCCGTCATGTTCCTTTGCTCTCTGCGTTTATATACGGGGTTGGAATTTGACAGGTACATAAGTTTCATGCTGCTCCGTTTTGCTATCTTCTGTGCCATGTTTTTCAGGGTTGTGTTTTCCCATGTCCTGTTATACTTCGTCTGCCTTAATTTCGCCTTGTATGGTATTGATGTAGCCTTGATTGTCAGCTTTTGGGGCGGCCCCGTATAATTTACGCTGTCAATCTCAAATACCCCGCAATCTAATACTTTGTCCTTTCCGTCTGTGTAGGGGTTTTTCTGTATAACCATAGCGTGTATTTCCGTGCCTTTGAACGCCCTTTTTTCTGATTTCTTGCTTGCCGTTTTCTTTTCTGTTACCGTTTCCCCCTCTACATCTTCTGCATTTACCCAACCGTAAACCTTTTTTCCGTCCTGTGAAATTAAATGATAGGGGTGTGCGTTGCTGTTTGCTATTGTACATTTGCATTTGCTTGCGCCCCTTGTTACTGTCGGTTCTGCTGCTGAGGAGGATATATAAACCGGTCCGCCTTTGAATTGTACAATATTTCCGACCTTTACCTCCCCTTTTTTTGTAACCGTCTGTGCTTTTGCTGCCGTTTTGTTTGTGTTAAGCCAATCCTTAATCCATTTTCCCTCTCTATCATCAAGCGATATGCTAATATCGTCCGTTTCGTCCTCTTCCTTGTCCGTGAATGACAGGGATAACAGGTATTTTGACAGGTCCTTTGATATATCCGCACCCTTGAAATAGAGTTTTACCGCCGTTCTCCTTGCTAACGTCTTATCACTCATCTGCTGTTACCCCCTGTTTCCACGGGGGCAATGTTTCCGATACCTCTAAATCAATCTCCGGGAGGGTCAGCTTGACCCCCGCCGGAAATATGTAGGTATCCTTATGCTCTATGTTTGCTTTAATCAGCATATCCATGTACATTTCATTTCCGTATGCCTTGTAAGCCACAATATCCCATGTATCCCCGGATATGGTTGTATAAGTATCAAGCATAAGCAACCCTGCCCTCCTGTTCTTTCTGCTCTCTTAAAATTGTAATGATAATCTGCCGTATCTTTTCTAAAAATTCTTCGTCATACTGTTGTAACTGTTCTTTGATTCCGTCCGTTTCCCCGCCTTTTACGTTCACTGTCGGATTGTTCGTAACATGGATTGTAATTGTACCCGCACCAATCGCCCCGGCGTTTACGTTGCTTGCCGTCGTGTTAAGGTTCTGTGCCTGTGCCATGTTGTTAAATATCTGCCCTGTCTGTGCTGCGGTAAATACGCTCCTGTTCGCTGCCCCTGTGATAAGTTCGGGGCCGTTCTCTCCTGCTATGAATGTGTCCGGCGTTCTTACTGTACCGTTTACAAATCCCGGTATCAGCGGTATATTTATACCTTTTCCACCGATTCCCGGCACCCAATCCGGCACCGATAATTTATTAAGTCCACCAATTACCGTATTGACTGCTGAAACAACCGCCCGCAACGGTGCTTTAATGATTTCCCCAAGTCCACCAACCGCACCGCTGAAAATACTCTTGATTCCGTTCCATGCCTGCGACCAATTCCCGGTAAACACACCAGTAATAAAGTCTATCAAGCCTTGAAAAATCTGCATAACATTTTGTACAATCGCTGCTATGCTCTGCAATGCCGACCCTAACACGCTTGAAAAGATGTTTGCCACCAACTCTATAACAGGTATTAAAGCCTGTAAAAGCGTTGTAAGCACTGGCAAAATCGCCTGTATGATATTCTGAAAAATCGGTACAAGCGTATTCAGCAGACTTATAAATATTGGTAATACCGTGTCAATTATCTGCTGCACAATCGGCAGCACCGTTTGTATCAACTGAATAATGACAGGCAGAATACTTTGAATAATCTCCATGAAAATAGGCAGCAAAGTATTAAGCAGATTTATAAATATCGGTAAAATTGTATCCACTATCTGCATTACCAACGGTAAAATCGTCTGTATAAGCTGAATGATAACAGGCAAAACCGCCTGTATAATCTGTGTCAGTATCGGTAAAATCGCATTTACCAACTGAATAAGCACGGGCAAAACTGATTGTATAATCTGTATCAGTATTGGCACGATTGCATTTACCAACTGAATAAGTACAGGCAAAACCGCCTGTATAATCTGTGTCAGCAAAGGTACTATTGTTTGTATAAGCTGAATGATAACAGGCAAAACCGCCTGTACTATCTGTATCAGCAAAGGCACTACTGCATTGATTAGCTGAATAAGCACGGGCAGTACACTTTGTACGACCTGTAAAACCAAAGGCAGTAAAGCCGATATGAGTTGTACAATCACTGGCAGAATTTCCGCTATCAGCGTTGCAAGCACTGTTATTACTGCCCCTATCAGTTCCCCTAACACTGGCAGAATTGCGGTTACAAGCTGCCCTATGAGTGGCAAAATCTGTATAACCATATTTGCAAGCATTGGAAGTATTGGCAGCAACCCGGTTTTCAATGTGTTTATTACGGTTGGGATTATGCTTTTCAGCGTATCCAGTACACCGGTCCCGCTTGTAAAAAATGCGTCCTTTATCGCCGTTCCAACCTGTGTTATCACGCTCCATAGCTTATTGAATACGGCTAAACCCTCGTTTCCAAAGGTTTTCTGAATAAACCCTCGTACCTGTTCTAAATGCGTTGACACATAATAGATTGCACCGCCTACCGCTGCAATCACGCCAACCAACGGCAATATCTTTGTAAGGATACCGCCGAATCCACCGCCCATACTGCTTAGGTATTTCGTAATCCCCAAGCCTTTAATCATGGTAAAAGCCTTTTGTATTGACAGGATACCGCCTTTTACTTCTAAAAATCCAAGTTTGGCTATCAATCCCCCGGCTTTCAACCCGACTAATCCGGCTACAATTTTTGCAATCGCCTTTACCGCTCCGGGGTTTTCCCTAACGAATGTCGTTACAACGGTTATTATGTCCGTAAATTTCTTTACGCCCTCTGTCAGTGTAGGAAGCAACAACTCCCCTAACTCAACCTGTAAAGCGTCAAAAGCTGATTTTGCAAGCGTGATACTGCCGTTTAGGTTGTCAAGTTTTGTTTCTGCCATGCGTTTAGCTGCACCGTCACAATTATATACCGCTTCGGTCAGCTTGTTATAATCCTGTTCGGAGGCATTAACAATAGCAAGCATACCTGCAAAACTTTCTTTTCCGAAAATCGCCGTTGCTGCTGCTATTTGTTCCTGTTCAGACAAACCGCCCAAGCTGCCCCTTAGATTTTCCACAACCTCTCCAAAGGTTTTCATTGTGCCGTCTGTCTTTGTAAGGCTGATTCCGTACTTATCCATGTATGCAGCCTGTTGTTTTGTCGGCTTCGCCATGTTCGCTAATGCCGTCTTTAGGCTAGTTCCTGCTACTTCTGCCTTTATACTGGCGTTTGCCATTAAACCTATGCCTAACGACATATCCTCCACGCTGTACCCCAACGCACCCGCAACCGGGGCCACCTTTTGGAATGTTGACCCCATCATTGATACATTGGTATTTGCATTACTGGAGGCTTGTGCCAATACGTCCGAAAAATGCCCTGCGTCTGACGCTGATAACCCAAACGCCGTTAATGCGTCCGTTACAATGTCCGATACCGACCCTAATTCTTCCCCGGACGCTGCTGCAAGGTTCATAATTCCCTCGATACCGCCCAACATATCCCCTGTTTTCCAACCCGCCATTGCCATGTATTCCATAGCTTCCCCGGCTTCTGCTGCCGTAAATGCGGTTGTTGCGCCCATTTCTTTAGCCTTTTGGGATAGTTTCGCCATATCCTCCGCACTTGCGTTTGATATGGATTTTACGGTTGACATCTGCTCTTGAAATTCCGCTGCTTTCTTTACCGGTCCGGCATAAATGGCAGCACCTACCGCCGTAACCGTTCCAACCAATCCTCCTAACTGTGCCTTTGTCTGTGAGATAGCTTCTTTGTTTGCTGCCTGTTTCTCTGTGATTTCCTGTACTTTTCTTTGTGCCTGTTCTAACCTCTCGTACTGCTGCCTTAATTCGTTTGTATCACGCCCTAAGTTATCAGTATTTACCCCGGCTTCACGGAGAGTATTGCTCAATTCCCCTAGCCGTTCCTCTTCCCTAGCTGTTGCGTCCTGTGCCTTTTGCAACGCCCTTTCATTCGCCTGTAGCTGTCTTGTGAGTTCCGGCGTTGCCTGTCCTGCCTCCTCAATTTCCCTTGTCAGCCGTTCATGCTCTGCCTGTAACTCGCTTACCCTCTGTCTGCTTTTTTCTACGGCGTTCTGCTGCTTCTGATAAGCCGATACGTCCTTTAATTTCTGGTCCGCACTTCTTAAATCATTTTGCAGTAATTTCATGGTCTGTGACGCATTTTTAAAGGATTGGGAAAAGTTCGGCCCAAGTCGTGCGGTTAGCTGAAAAAGTAACTCAAACTGTTTAGCCGTTGCCATTTCCCGCTCCTTTCTGCTTTTCTTTCAGCTCTTCGACTACCAAGTTGTATGTCTTAATCCAAGAATCCAACCCCCTAATCGTCTGCTTTAGCCAAAACTCTATACTTGTATGAGTTTCCTTTGACAGCAATATGCAGTTTCGCTTAAACCATTTTATAGGGTTTTCTCGCCGTAACCCGTTGACACTAAAAAACTTTGTGCCTTATTCTTGACTTTCCCAAACTCACGGATTGGAAGATGTAAAATAACGTCACTTCCTACCCCTGCTGCCTTTGCTGCCAACCTGTACAGGAATGAGGTTGAAATTTCCGGGGATAATGCAAATTCGCCTACCGCCGTCATTTCCGTTTCAATGTCTACCAAGTCCTCCCCGATAAGCCCCTCAAAATCAAATACAAATTTGTTGTAGGTCTTATCTTCGTATGTATAAGGTCTTGCAAGGTTAATTACATACGCACCCTCCGGCACTTTTTCCTTTGTGTCCGAATCGGTCACAACCGCCATTTCTGCTTTTGTTTCCTCTGTAGCTGCTTCCTGTCTGTTTTCTTTCTTAATATCTTCCATTGCCTTAGCCTCCTATTTTTTTGCAAAGAAAAAACACGGTTTCCCGTGCCTGTTTATTTTCCAAGTGCTTTTCTGACATCTGCCAACCAATCTTTTCCGTTTACAAAGTAAATGTAATTTAGCGGGTCAATCTCCAACATTTTTTTGCCGTCTATGTATGTGGCAAAATATGTTGTCGCATATTCCCCACTTACCTCCGCTGCGCTTGCCGTTGCAACTTTTCCGGGGTTCAGCTTCTTAGGTGTGATGGTCAGCAAATGTTTTACCCGTCCGACCTCTGTAATACCCTTTGTAGTGTTTTTATTCTGCTGTGCTACCCTTAAATCAATCTTATGTTCCCGTGGCTCATGCAGTTTAATAGCGTTCTTTGTAACCGTTCTGAAATTAAGCGTTGTTGTCATTGCTTCGATAGCACCTAATATAACGGCTTCTACTTTACCGCCCATTCCGGCCCCGCTGATTTCTTCGGTCAAATTTGATATTTCCGGCAATGTAACTTCTGACATGCCATAATACTCCGTTGCGTCCTCATAAACCGCAAATCCTATTACTGTTTCATCAACTTTTGCCATTTTCTTACCTCCTATGCTGCGAATAGAGTTTCAAGATAACTTACGTCATATTCTAAGACAAAATCAAGTTCCTTTGCCGGACTAGGCGGGGTAAGATATATATGAAAATGTGCAATGCCTGCCATTAAATCCGTTTCCGGGTTTTCCTCTTCCAAAAACTCAATCCGACCGCCTAAAATTACTTCATCTGCTGTCAGTCCGTTAAGCCAAATATTAAGGCTCTGTACAACTGATTCTACCAAGCGTGGTTTTAATCCCCTGTCAACCTTGCTCCACATTGACAGGATAACCGAATTTCCCACCCATGCAAACATACGGTTTACGCAATAGAAATAGTCTGTAACGTCCGTATTGGACGGATAACAGGCTGTTTCATTTCCCCACGATACAAACCCTCCGATAAAGTTTAACCCCGTGATAATCCCCTGTGAGTTAAGATAATTAGCTTTTACAAGGTCAAGCAATACCTCTGTTCCGTCCGCTAATACCATGCCGTCAATCTGCAACACTTTATTACTTGCTGATTCACACGGCGTTTCCTTTCCCATATCCTCGTCTGCGTCCGTCTTTGCCATAAGTCCGGCTAACTGCGTGGAATAGTGGAATACCCTGCCCCCTAATGTCAGCATGGGCCACACTAACAGTTCGGACGGCTGCACGATATTCTTTTTGTTTTTCCATTCCACCGCTTCCGTGTATGTCGTTGCTTCTGTCGTGTCAACATCAATAATCGCCACGCCCTTAAAAAGTCCGTTGATACTTTCCGCTTTCGCTGCCATGATTGCTGCAACCTCGCTATCGTGTGAAAAGTTCGGTGCAAGGAAAACGGTTGGTATAACCCGGAATTTCGGGAAAATAAAATCAACCAATTCAAAACCGCTTGATTTCTTTGTGTTAATATCGTATCCCCCGATAATGTCCTTTTTCGTTACTTTTGACGGGTCAACCGCATTGTACTTAATGTTAAGCGTTGCATTATCGGACGCAATCGCCCCGCCCTCGATACGCTCCAGTCTTAACACTTCATCAGTATACAGTAATTCATAGTCAACGCCCCTTTTGTATTCATCTGTAAGCGTATCCTCCGTACTGTACCCTTTTACTACTACCTTATCTGCCAATGCTTCTAACGGCAAATCCAAAACGCCCCCGGATAATCTCATGTCCGTTGCGTCCGTTTCCCCTGTCAAATGCTTTACCGGGTCTAACACATTGATAATTACAATCGGTCCATTCTGATACAGTTTGAAACTTGTATAGATTTCCTCGCAAATATCATACTTTTTCCAATCGTCACTATATCCCATAGCTTCCACGGCTTCCGCATATGAGGATACATATACAGGCTCGTTTACTTTGCCGTTTACCATGTGCGCCGGGGCAGTTCCTACAATGAGATGTATACAACTGTCTGCGGTTACTGGCGTTGAAATGCTCGTACCCCGCTTACTCGCTCTTGCTCCATGAAAATAAGCCATTTTTTAAACCTCCTTTGCCTTTCTTGACAGGCTCAAAACATCATTGTAATACTTGTTTAACAATGTTCCTGCCTGTTTCGTCTTTACCCTGTTAGTTGCAAGGCTTTCTGTCGGCACGATAAGCATTTTTACCTGTGGTATTTCTGCTATCACGTCTTTCAGATATTCCTCCACGCTTTCCCTCGTGCCTTTGACAATCGTATTTTCGATTAGTCCTTTGGTTGTCGGCCCGATATAAATAAATGTTTCCTCTCCGGCGTTCCCTGCCCCCTCTGTGGCTTCCGTATTTGCCGTTTCCTGCCGTTTTTCCTCTTTAGGTGTAGAATTTACCGTCTGTTCCTTTTTAACGCCGTTTTCGGCTTCTGTGGTGCTTTCTGCTGCCGTCTGTGCGCCTGTAACTTTCTTTGCTGCCATATTGCCATGCCTCCTTATGTTAAATATTTCCTTACATCTCTTTCCACCTGCTGCATTTCCCAAATCGTCATTATCTCGCCTATCTGATACACTTCTAAATCATCATCATAAACGATAAATTCTATAGGCTTCTGACAGGAAAAACGGCTATCTACTACAACGTCCTCCAGTAACTTAGTCTTAATCCTTGTTAGCAAGTTTAGGCATTGTATGTAATTTTCCTGTTTATCCTCGGAAAATGTCACGCAAATAATACGCACCCTGCATATACTCTCTTCGTTATCATCTTTTCCAGTCAATAACTTTAAAAGTATGTAGGGTGCTGCTTTCTTTTCTGATTCCTTGTCGGGCAGATTGCCAACAAATACCGCCGGAGGGCGTTCTGCTGCCTGTGTGCTGTTTTTCTGTACCCTCACAAGCAACCGCATATCCTTTGTTATTTCCTCGCAATATGCTTTTAAGGCTTCCAATAGGTCTAATGGTGTCATTATCAGCCTCCGTTTTTACTTAACAACCTTTCTATTTCGTGTTCTATCCGCTGATTGATAACCTCGTTTACCCGTTCTTCCACGTTCTGCATAACCTTTTCATTGCCTACCATTTGCGGTACTGCCGGGGATAACAATTCTTTCAGCTTTTCTTTTCCTGTTGCCGGGGATACCGTGCCTTTCTGACGCTCCATAATGCCTATATGCCCCGATTTCATTTGTGCCACGAATACATTTTTCTGCCTGTTGAATTTTACAAGGCTGCTTGCCTTTAATACTGCTGCACTCGGCGTTGTCTTTTTCTTTGGCGCACTTGGGGAAACTTTGAATTTCATAAGCGGTATTACACCGCCCGAATATTCAATACTCCCTATGATTCCGTCCCCGTTTTTAGTTACGCTGTTGTACCTCATGTAACCACGGCTGTTAAAATCCCCCGCCGATATATGATAAGTCTGCCTTACCATTTTTCCCGCTGCTGTTTTCCCCGCCATTAACCCCCTTGCAAGTGCGGGTTTCAATACTTTTTCGTCTGCTTTTTCCACCCCTGCAAGTATCGTGTGTATCCGGTCTATGGTCTGTTCTGATACCTCTATCATTCGTCATACCTCTCCAATCCTATAATCAGTTCGTTGTACTCATTCCGTACATCAGTTATCATAAAGAGGTTGCCGTCAATCCAAAACCTCATACCGCTTGCGGGTTCTTTGCCCATGTCGCTTAGTCTTACCCGGACAACAATATATTTCCCATAGAATCCCTCCGCATTATCTCCCGAAACAAGGTTCTGACGTTCCTTTGTTTCTTCGGAGTCAAGTATGACAGGTATTTTTTTGTCTATACCGTCACACTCAACCCTTTTAAGCTGTGCAAATTCTTCTAAGTTGTAAAATGTGCTGTCTAAGTCCTTATCAAGCATTTCTTTAAAATTCTTCATAGGCTGCTTACCTTAGCATACAGTGGCAACAAACCAAGAATCAACCTCATGCGGTACAGGGATAGGGGCGGAGGATAACTGCAAGAAACGTCTTGCCGGGCGTCTTTCTACCCACTGTTCGGGTATCCTTGCGCCCTCTTCTACGCTGATTGTCTTTCCTGTTTCGTCTACAATGCCGACTGCCCCATAATACATGGAATATGCTGCCTCCGTTGCCAATAACGCAACAACATTTGACGGCAATAAATACTTGTTTTCCGGCTTCGCCCTGTTCGTCCAGTTATCTAAATACATTTCCTTGTATTTATAAATATCCATACCTAAGCTGTGAATCGTTCCAACATATGTAGCACCGTTCGGGAGTTCCCTCGGTTTGATTGCTGCAAGGTCATACCGCCTGTTGTCAAACAATTCTTTTACTTCATCATCTTTCAGAAATGCGTTTAGTGCGTCCTGCCCCATAAGGCATATATCGCAATTCACAAACCCGGTTTCCTGTACCTTATCCCGCCACGCTTCCAACTGCTCCAGTTTACCGCCTGTTGTCTTAGTCCATTTTTCAGCTTCTTTTAGTGTTACTTTGTTTGTAAACTGAAAATCAATAATATCCTGTATCGCTTTTCCTTTGCTGTCCAAAATCGGTATCTTTCCCGTAAACAGGGCCATGCAGCACATCCACTCCTCCCGGCGTGTAATCATCTGGTCCAGCTTGCTAAAATCACGCTGCATTTTTTCAACCGCCCTTTGGTTCGGGGATTTTCCGTTATACAGGCTTTCCCCCGGTGTGCGCTTCAAAATATCGTCAATCGTTGTAATTGTGTTCGGTGCGATAAGGGGCGGTTCGTATGTATTGGTCTGATAACCCTCGTTTTCAACTGTCGCACCGCCTATTTTCTTGTGTACAAATGGTGCTAACGCCCTATTCCCTTTCTTAAAATCAACGTCCACTTTTTCCGTAACGAATGTTTCAACATTACGGAAAAATGTGTCTTTGATAAAAGTATGCACTTTCGGCATACGCTCTACTAACTTGCCCATTGTTCTAGGGTCATAAATGCTGATAGCCATGATTTAACCTCTCCTTTTCTGTTATTATTCTGTTTCGCTGCCCTGTTCGCCCTTGCTTGCTGTCGTTGCTACTGCATTTTCTGTATCCACTAAGAAAATGCCCAACTTCCTAAACGGTGCTTTAAAATCCGCTGCGGTTGTTCCTGTCGGCACTTCCAACGCTTCCCCGAAAAACTGCCCCGTCAGATAGATAACTACCTCTTCCCCTGCTTCCGCTGATTCTGCTGCAAGTCCGTATACATTTGCTACGGTATCAGCGGTTACGGCTGATAATTTTCCGTCCGTTCCAAGTGTCACGGGCATAAGTTCTAAAACCGTGTTATTGTCTGCAACTGTGCCCGAATCGGTCACAACGGGATAATCCCCGGCATGAATCATTTTCGGGGTGTAGCTTCCTAACAACTCTTTTCCTGCTGCCATGTTTCCTTACCTCCTTATTTCGCCTTTGGATATAATTCATCAATGATATTTCCGAACGGGTCATCTTCCCCCGCCCCGCCTTTGTTCGATACGGGCGGTACATCATCAACGCCGGAGTCTTTCAAATCCGCTTCACGGTCATTTAAAAATTTGCTGCCCGCCTTTTTCTGTGCTGCCACCATCTGCATAGCAAACGCCTCCGCACTTACAGGATTTTCATACTTTGCCTTGTCTGCCAAATCCTCATAACCCGGCAAAGTAATTTCATCAATCGCCTTTATCCTTGCCCTCTCTGCGTCTACTGCTGCCGTGTGGTCTGTTTCCCCTGTCTTTGCCGTTGCCATTATTTCAGCTTTGTACGCATTGGCTACGTCCGGGTATTTGCTTTTTAACTCTTCCAATGTCAAACTCATGTTCTCGTCCTCCTTATTATTTTTTGCATTGGGTTTATTATTATGGCTATTGGCGTAGCCTAATAATCCTTTTGGCACTGTATGGAATGTGTTTAAATTGATTGGTACAGAATTTACAATAATTTTTTCTGCGTCCTCAACTTCCGTTTCAACCTCTGTAAGCATGACTGCAGTACAAAATCCGGCTTCCACGGCTTCCTCCCCTGTGTACCATGTTTCATCTGTCATAAGGCTTTTTATTTCGTCCTCTGACTTGTCCGTTACGGTCATGTAGCAATTAACAATAGACTGCTTGATTGTTTCCAATTCGTCCGCAATCTTCTTTAATTCATCTGCCTTGTAATATCCCAAAATCCCCGCTGCCGGGTCATGTATCATAAAGATACCGCCTACCGATATTTCGATAGAATCCCCTGCCATTGCTATAATTGTGGCAGCACTCGCACACCAACCGTCTATTTTCACGGCTATATTTGCCTTGTGTTCTTTCAGCCTTGTATATATCGCTACCGCTGCGAACACATCTCCACCGCCCGAATTGATACGCACGGTTATTTGTTCAACCTCGCCCATTGCTTTAAGGTCTTTGTTAAACTCTTTCGGGGTTATATCGTCCTCATACCATGAATACTCCGATATTTCCCCATACAACAAAAGTTCTGCCGTGTTTTCCTCTTCGTTTGCCGTGAAATTCCAAAACCTGTTTACCTCGTTTTTATTCCTCGGTTTTTTCCTCTTCTCCCCTGTCCTGTCCGTCAGCTTCCTTGTCGGGGTCTGTGTCTGATTCCTTATCTCCAGTATCCCCGGCATTAAATTCTTTCTTTGCACTTCCTGTTACCTCCTTTAGCAGTTTTTCCTCTCGTTTCCGCTGTTTCACATTCTTGTAAAAGTCTGTGCCTGTAAGTTCCGTTGCTTCTTTTTCCCTTGTGGAATAACCGCCCTGTACCCTTAATTCTGCTGCTTCAACCTCTTTTACCGGGTCAAGCTGCCCTGCACTCGGTCCATTCCATTCAGCGGAGCAATATGCGTCTTTGATAATCGGGTCATTGAAAAAACCGGGTGCCTGTATCCTGCCTTTTGCCACCGCTTCACATAGCCACTCCTCATAAATCGGTTGGCAAAAATCAGCTATAAACCATTCCCGGTACATCTTAATGACTTTGAAAAACTCCAAAATAGCGGCCCTTGACGCTGAATAATTGTTTGTAAACGCCATGATAAGTATTTCATATGGAATTTCTAACGCTGCGCCTATCTGCTTTATAACCGCCATAACAAAAGGGTCAAAATTGGCGTTGGGTCTGCCGGGGGTTGTCATGTTTGCTTTTTCCCCCTCGCCCAAATCAAAAACCGCTCCCGGTGCAAGTTCTATACTGTTTTCGTCCTCTGCGTCAACTTGCATTTCTTCCGGCACGACTTCTCCAAATGCCGTATCATCACTTGCACTTTCCTTTTCGATAAACACCGTGACAAGTCCGCTTACTACTGCTGCCACAACTTCCGCTTCCGTGTACCGCCCCAACTGCTTTATCGTTTCAATTACAGGGGATAAAAAAGGAACGCCCCGGACTTGCCCGATACGCTCCCGATTCATAATATGCAATATGTTCTTTCTTCCTGTCCTGCTGCCGTATGCTTCCACCCTTGCCCATTCTCTAGGCTTCCTGTCCGTAAATGACAGGGGGTGGAATTTTGAAATATGATACGCCACCACTTCCCCGGCTTCGCTTTTTTCCACGCCCTCACAAAATAAAGGGTTTACCGTTTCTTTGTCCGGGGTGCTTACCCTGTCAGCTTCGATAAGTTCAACCCTTAAATCGTATATGCTGCCTTTTCTCTTCGTGGTTTTCATCAATGCGAACGAATCCCCACTAAGCAAGGCATTAAGCAAAGACAACTGCTGCAACTGATAAAAATTATCCAGTCTTTCCAAGTCGCAATTTGTAGAGTTCGCCCAATGTGCAAACTCCCTTTCTATTGTTTCCTCTAATTTCCTTGCTTCGTCCGGCGTTATGTTCAATATTTCCTCATTGATTGTACTTTTCAGCCGTAACCCTGTGCCTACCGTGTTTGTCCTAAGCCGTTTTATCGCCCCTGTAGCAATGTTTGACCCGCCATAGTACAAATCCCTTGACCGTTGGCGTAAAGCGTCTATATTGTCCTCTATATCTTCCCTGTGGCTACCGCCCCCATGCGTCCAACCTATAACAGATTTTTTGACCGAATTTGCCCCATAGTTGCCGTATCCGCTGTTTACCATGCTTAGCCTTTTCCTTGCAACTTCCCTTTTCAATGCCTTTTCCGGGGAAACTGCCATTATTACCCTGTCTATCGGATTCAAACCGCCCTAACCTCCTTTCCGACTGCATAAAAATAGCACCCTCGGAAAATACAATGTATTTCCTTTGGTGCTTCTGCTATTTTATATAATATCATAAAAAAGCGGGCAATGGTGGGCAATCTTTCAAAAATTTTATAAATCCCTCGGCACAACCCTGTAAACCCTGTTTCTGCCCTTTCTTTTGGCTATATTCTCTAATGCCTGTACCTTATTGCTCCAATACTCTATCTGCTTGCGTATTTCGCCCAAATTTGCCCTTGTAAACGACTTGCCACCAATCGTATAGGATTGATTGATTGCAACCTCGCTTTCGGCTTCTAGCCACATTTCCAAGTGTTTTTTTGCTGTTTCTAATGTTATTGCTGCCATTATAATATACCTCCGCTTCTGCTTCCCCTGCGTTTTCTTGTCTTTTTCGGGGGTGTCTGTGTTCCTGTTTCTTTCTTTGGCGGTTCTTTGAGGGTCAAGCCTGTCAGTTCTATAGCTGCCTGTGCGTAATTTCTACAGTCTAACGGCTCATTCCTCTTTGTTTCGCCTGTCAGTTCCCATACAAAATACGGTCTGCCTTTTTTATACTTTAGTACCTGTTTTTCCGCTGTCAGTCCTTTGAAATAATCTTCATCATACCCCCTTATGTATCCGTTTTCATCTTTTGGAAAATGACAGTATCCGGGTCCCTCCTCTTCAATCTGCAATCTCTGTAATAACAGGCTCTTCCCTGTATCCACGCCCAACGTAAACAAATACGCCTGTTCTCTGTTGTTTTTTGTCGGCTTCGGTATATACGGTTTTGCAGTACCCTCATTACCTCCCCTTATTGCGTATACGCCCCTTGCCGTCCGTGCCTTACAGAATTTACATACTTGATTAAAGAAATGCCCCTGTGTATCCATACAGGCCCGCAGTATCCTCATTTCCGTACCGTCTGCCTTTTTAAATTTCTGTAGCAGAAATTCATCTAACCGTTTCCATACTTCCGGCTGTTTCAAATCGCCGTAAATCCGTTTGTAAACGATTCCATAGGATTCATGCCCTACGCCCCAACCTACAACCTCAATTTCAAATCTATCATCTTGCGTATCTATCCCGGCTGTCAGTGCTATTACTTCGTCCGGCACTTCACAACGGTATTTCTCACGCCGTTTTAATAAATCGTCCTTACTTGCCTTTTCGCCGTCCTCTTCCCATGTCTGCCCTAACTCGGTATTTACCCATGATTTCATCAATTCAACATTGCCTTTTTTAACCGCTGCGTCAGCTTCGATAAATCCCTTTACGATTTTATCCCAACCAAAAAAAGTTGACGCTAAAGAATTGAAATGAAAACCCCTTACTTTTCTTTTCGGGTATTTCGCTATATATCTGCCCTCGTTAAAATGGTCTTTCCATTCTACCTCCGAATGGATAACCCCACATTTTGCACAAACATAAGTAACGCTTTCTACTTCCCCGTCAGCGTCAACCTTGTAAGTAAGGTTGCCCCATTCCAACGGCTGAAGCTCTCCGCAACTCGGACACGGTACGTTCCATTCTTCCATTGTTGAATGTTCGTACTCCATTTCTATACGGCTTGCCCCTTTTATTGTCGGTGTGCTTGTGTCTACTTCTTTGCGATTCCAGTATGTAGTTAAACGCTTTCCGGCTAAAATAAGCGGGTCCCCCTCTGCCCCTGCCGTTGGCGGGTATGCGTCTATTTCATCTGCCAACAATACACGGATTGGACGGCTTCTAAGTTCTGTCGGGGAGTTTGCCCCTGTCATTGTGATACGACCGCCCGGAAAAGACTTTTTAAAAATCGTGTTTCCGCTTGTCCGGCTCTTCTCATTGATTTTATCTTTTAATGCCGGGGTATCCCTTACCATTGGCATTAGCCTATCTTTGCTTAGGGTTTCCGCAAGGCTCAATGTCGGCTGCATACACAACATTGTACAGGGGTCATAGTGCATATAATAACCGATTGTATTTAATAAAAAAGCGTCTGTTTTTCCCATTTGTGCAGCAGACATTACCACGACTTTTTCAACGGATATATCGGTTATAGCGTCCATTATTTCCCGCTGCCACGGTGCTTTATCCGTGTGCCAACGCCCTCCCTTGCTTCCCGATTCAGAGGAAAGACGGCGGTATTTATCTGCCCATTGTGATAATGTAAGGTCTGGGGGCGGTTCTAATACCTTGAATATATCTTTGAAAAGGTTAATCGTTTCCCTCTTCATCTTCCTGTATTTCCTCCTTAAAAATTTCCTCAAAATTAGATAACTCTGCCAACGCTTCTTTTATCTTTGTATTGAGGTATAAAAAAATCTTTGCCTTATCCGTCATGGTTGCTAGTTTGTCTGCCTCCTCTGCCGGAATTGCGCTTAGACGGCTCTTAAAATTTATCAGCGTGGCAGACATTATTTTTTTTACATCCTCTGCCTTGTGCAGTTCCCCACGCTTCAACGCCAAATCCAACTCCTCATTAAGACGCTTTGCCTTTGTCAGCTTTGCCCTCTCTTCGTTTAGGTCTACCGCCTCCTCCGTTTCCGGGTTTCGGTCCCTCAAATATCTTATATAGGCGTGGTTGGCTTCTGTCAGCGAATACAATTTTGTTTCGCCTACGGTCTGCAACACCCCCTTGCTTGTCAGCCGTTCAACATTCTTAGGGGTCATATCAAGAAATTTTGCAACCGCATTTTTATCATATAGTTTCAAAAATCCTACCCCCTTAAAAAAATTTCCGGCATTTTGGAAGTCGATTTTTCCCCCGGAGGCTAGGCAAGTTTTGGGGTCACGGCACCCGCAAGCCGTTCAGACGGCTTACAGTACCTTTGACCGCTTGCCCTCATGCCGTGGTGTTCGCCCTCTCTTTGTCACTCTTCCATGCCCTCATGCTCTTCGTTGTCCTTGTATGTATCGTCTATCTCGCCTGTGTCCGGGTCAACGTCATACACACCGCTTGCCTTTTGTTTCATCAGTGTGTAGCGTCTTTCCTCTAGGCTTATTCTTCTTTGCTCTAACTCATACGACTTGATAGAATCCAGTAGCTTTATTATGCGTCCGTGTATCTTGTTTAGTTCTGCTTCTAACTTCATTGCCCTTTCAAATGCTGATGATTTAATGGTTGTTTCCATAGCCACATCTAACGGCGGTTTACTGCTGCCCTCTGTATTTTCCCCTGTGTATGTGCCGTATGGGTCATTATCCTCCGCCTTTTTCGGTGTACGCATTTCTACAACCCTGTCAACAAATAATTCCCCTGTGTCGTTGCTGTTAAGTTCTGCTATCCGTTTCTTTAGGTCATTTTCCTTTGCTATAAGCGTCTGCAATTCCCTTAGCATATTTTCCGTTGTATCAAGCGTAACCGATTCTATCAGCTTCTTTTCCTCTTCTGTCAGTTCGTCAAAATACACCGTGCTATATGCGCCGTGTGTCTGTGCGTTCTTATTGCGTGGGGGTGCGCCGTGTCCTTTGGCGTTTTGGTTGCCTTTCTGCGCCCCCTGTTTTTTCGGCTTATTTTCAAGTGCTTCTTTCCACTTATCCATACATTTCCATTTTGCTATCTTTGCCGAATCAACGCCCAACGCCTCCGCTATTTCGGGGTTTTTTGCCAATCCGTCAGAATCTAAAAATATCTGCTTTGCCTTTTCCCTCTTTTCGTCCTTTTTCCGTGGCATGGTATCCCTCCTTTGTTTGTTTTTCCATTTCCCGGAGTTCCATTACCCCGGAATTACCGCATTTTTGTAGAATTTCAAAAATACAGTGCGAAAAGGCAGCGGGATTTTATCAATAATCCTGCTGCCCTTTCATTCCTTTTCACGTTACTATCATACCATAAAAAATCGGGCAATGGTGGGCAATCTTTACTGTAAATTCTCTTTAATAATTTTGCTTTGTGATACAATCCTATTCCTTGCTAATTTTTCGCCCAAGACTTTTAAGGCTTCGCACCTTATGTTTTTGGCGTGGCGCACACTGTAGCCTATTTCTTCCCCTATCTGGTCCCATTTCTTCCCCTGTAGGTATAATCCGCATATGATTACTTTGTGAAGTGCCGATAATGAGGAAATTTCCTTGAAAATCTGCGTCCTAAGTTTCTTTAATTCCTCAATCCGGCTTTTTAAGGCTTCTACACGTTCCCTTGTGTCCGTTTCTGCCAATTTCATAGCAAGCAAAGCCGTACTATCGCCTAATTTATTGCCGTGTGGCATACCGTCATATTCAACCGCCCCTAACGGATTATATCCGGCTTCGTACTGCTCTAGCCACTCGCCCGCTACTTTAATATCCAAGTCAATCCACTTGTAAAACTTTAATATTGCTTCCACTTCCGAATTTTTCATAGTATGCAATCCTCCTATTATGGCGGTCTGTATTTTTCCTGCCATTTGATATTTGCTTTTGCCTGTTTTGGCGTTATCTGTTTAATACTGCTGCCGTGCCGGGTCCCCCTGTGCCTACAGGGTTCGCAAATATCTTGTGATACCTCTAGCAATTTGCCTATTTCCTCTGCAACGTCTTTTAGGCTTGCTAATGTATCATCAAAGGATTGCAATAGCTGATTTAATAAATCGCACGTTGTTTCTATATCTTTTCCAGTACAGGTAGACAGGGTGGTTATAACCGCCCTTATGCTATCTGCTGCCACCTGCCCACCTACAAATAAAATACCCTCCTTATACTCAAACTGGCCCATAATGCACCGCCTAACCCTGTAAATACTTCTGATATTCTGCCGTTTTTCTCATAACCCATACAGATAAGGCGTTTGTTATTCTGTTTTCCCATTCAGCCGGACACAACGGCTTTCCTTTGTTCGCTTCCAGTTCGGACGCTATAACCGCCCTAACCTCTTTTCCGATAAGCGTATATTGTGCCATTCCGTATTTTTCTTTTATCCACTTTGTAAAGTCTAATCCCTTTTCCTGTGGTTCGGGTACATATTCCGGGTAATCGCTCATATCCTGCTGCCCCGGTAAAGGTTCGCTTTCCTCTTCCTGTGCTTCGGCTTCTGCTTCCTGTGGCGCATCCACCTCCCCGGCTGTTTCCTCTTCGGTTTCTTCCCCTGTTTCCTCTTCCTGTACCTCTTCCGGGGTATCGTCATAGGATAATTGGTTATTTTCAATCATCAATACCACGATTTCCGCAAGGTCTGAATAGTCAATCAAGAAATTTCCCCATTTTTCAGTATCTATAATCGTGATTCCGTCCGCTTGAAAACGATATATGTATTTACCGCCATCAAACTTTTTCCCTTGAAAAGACTTGCTGAAATATTTTCTTAGTGTCCTTTCGACTGCTGCCACATTTTCCTTTGCCTTGAATACTGCCCGGTTTACTTCCCCCTTGATAGCGTCTTTTATTGCTTCCTGTGCCTTTTCTGCCTGTTCGTCCGTGATTTCTTCCTTTTCTTCCGGCTTTACATCTTTTATATGCAACTCGCCCTTTTCTTCGTACTGTTCATAGGCTTTTTTCTGCCCCTCTTCGTCAAGCCTACTAAGTTCGTGGGCGGTTGAAATATTGATATTGCCTTTTTCAAGTTCCCCTTTAAATTCCTGTGACAGATTATTACTTATCGCCTCCATGCGTCCGACCTGTGTAGTGGACGTATTAAGCATTTGTGCCACGATTTCACGGATACGCCCGATTCTTTCCCGTTCTTCCTTTGGCTTATCCTTGTTTTCTTCCTGTAAAGCCTTTTTGTACTCTGTCAGCACTTCTTTTAATTCCTCTGCCTGTTTTACCTTTTCCCAATCTGTAAGCTGCCTTGCCGTTGCATTGGTAAAGATAAGGCTTAAACGGTCCCTTATTTCGTCTGATTCTTTCTTGATACGGCACGGTACTTTCCTGTATTCTTCCTTGCCCTCTTCCACCAACTTTAAAGCTGCCAACCGTCTACGGTGTCCGGCTATCACTTCATACTTGCCATGTGCCTCCGGCTTAACAACTAAATTCTGTTCGATACACCCGGATAACTCAATAGCTGCTGCCAATTCGTCAATATTTTCTGTGGAATAGAAATTATCCTTACTCGGCATTAAGTCCTCCACATCAAGCATAACCACGCTAAAGGCGTTTTCCGTTTCCTGTGCCGGTCCCTCTGCCTGTACTGCTGCCCCTTTTGATTTTGTATTAAGCAAACTATTAAGGTCAAAACCTTTCTTTTTATCTGCCATTACGCATTACCTCACTTTCCTTTGTTTTCGTGTCCGAATCGGTCACATTTCGCCATTTCGCCCTAAGTTCCTTTTTCTGCTCTTCTGATAACTGCAACAAATCTTTCATTACCTTTTCTGTGATTTCGTCCGCTACCATTTTTGTAACAATGTCTGTATGTGCGTCCGTTTCCCCCTGCCGTTCCTTTTCCCTCTCTAACTGATATTCCAAATCTCTAATCTGATTTTCTAAATCCCATATCTTGCCCTGCATACGCATATTGTTTTCTGTCAGTTCCTTATACTGCTCCAACGGAATTTCCGTTGTCGGTCCCTTTACCTTAAATTCGATAAATGCCTTGTATTCGTCTAAAGGTATTTCCACTGTTGGAAATGCTTTTATTGGCTGATTCCAACCGCCTAATACTACTGTTTCCCCTGTTTTCAGCGTTTCCGCATTATCATTATTTTTCAATTCCCGCTGCCTCCATTTCCTTTTCAATCTGTTTTATCTCTTGCATTGTCTTTTTCCGTCTTGATATGTACCCCTCGCACTCTTCGGTATCTTTCAGCAATGCAAACTTGCAAGGCCCTGTATAAGCCATTCCCTTAGATATGTGCTTGCTACAATCCCCATTGCAACAATGACTCCTGCAGTATGTTGGGGCGTTTGTTGTGTCAATCATAATAATAGGTCTATTTCTCATGCTGCACCTCCTCATAATCCGGCAAAACAATGTATACAATGATTGCTTCCGTCCAGTTTAAAGTATCAATTTTTTCTTTCATAAGCGGTAACGCCTGTTCGTCCGGCAATTCTTCATCTATGCCACATTCCGCATAATCAAAATACTTTTCAAAAATATCTACCGTGTCGGGTCTGCCCTGTTCGTAAAAGATTACGCCGTAATCCTCATGCACTATATACTTGTCAATCTCACACCTGCCCCATTCGCCCAACCAAAAACCGCCATCATCTGCCACAATCTCACTATCTACCATTGCCACAATCGGCAAATCCGGGCGTTTCTCTATCAGCTTGAAAAGTTCTTTGAGGTTGTCCGTCTGTTTCTGCATAACCGCCTTTAATACAACATCTTTCATTACCTGTACTCCTTTCCTGTTTCCTTGTCTTTTAATACGATACGCCCCACCAACTCAAACCCCGCAAGGCTTATAATCTGCTTTAGCATTGTGACAAGGCTTGTTACTGCTTCATTGCGTTTCTTTTCCTCTTTGGCAACCGTTCCCACGGCTTCCCCTGCCGTTGGGTCACGGTATCCCTCGTTATTCCTGTATGCCATACTATCCCTCCAAGTATTCTTTTACGAATGTTTTATAATCCCTAGCGGCCCCGGAACGTGGGGAATATTCCATAAGGCTTTCATTTGTAAAAGTTACTTCGTCTGCCTTTTCCGTCCGTCTGATATGTGTTTTGAATACCGGGTAACGCTGATTCTGTAACCACGCCTCCCCCTGTCTGCATACATCACGGTTATAATACATAGTCACAAGGCAACCCCTAAATTTCAATTTCGGATTTAACGCCTTTGCATTGTTTATCTGCTCTTCCAGTTCGTCCATACCGTCAAAGGCATAACCATCAATTTTAATCGGTATAATAACTTCATCTGCTGCCACAAGTGCATTTATGACAGATACGTTAATATCCGGCGGGCAATCAATGATACAATAGTCAAAGATTTCTTTTACCTTTTCCAGTTCCTTAGAAATGATTGTTGCCTGTTCTCTCTCTTCGTCCTTGATTACTGCAAGGTTGGCTGTCAATAAGTGCATATTCGCCGGAATAACCGCCATATTAGGCATTTTCTCAACCACCCGTACCACACCGCCTATTTCTTCCTGTCCTGTCAGCATATCCGCAAGGCTAGGATTTTCATAACTCCACACCCCGCAAGCCTTTGAAAGATTGCCCTGTTTGTCGTTATCAATAAGTAGCACCTTTTTGTCATACTCTTTAGCCAATATGTACGCCATATTTACCGCCGTTGTTGTTTTGGCACAACCGCCTTTCATGTTGATAATTGCAATAGTTTTCATTCGCCTGTACCTCCTGTTAATATTTTTTCAGCTTCCTTAAAATCATGCTTCTTTAATGCTCTAAGCAGTTTCGCCCATATCGCCCCGGCTTGTCTGCCTAATTCCTTTTTCATAAACTCTAAATCCTTGCTATCAATTCCCTTTTTCATGTCCTTATCTTCAATAACTCTGATAGCAAATACTAATTCTGTACCGCATAGGGTTTTTACCCCATTCTTAAAATATTCCCTGTCCTCCTGCGTCATTTTTACCACGTTAAACCTCTTTCCTTGCACACTCTATACAACCCCCAACCTTTGGACGCTCTATAAAGTGTGCAATCATCTTTTCGGGGCGGACCTCTTACCATTTACACCGCCACCCTTTCCCGGCATTTGTGATAGGCGTTGCAATTTTTCACATTAAAAAATTACGAAAAACCTGTTGACCGTCTGCACACTCTCTAGCATGGTGTACCCGCTACCATTTTTTCACTCTATCCCTGCTACGGCTATTGGCTTGCCCTCGTCAGAAAACAGGTTGCCGACCTGTCTTGACGGTTGAGGGGTTGCCCCCTCTTCCGTTTCGGCTCTTTACGCTTCTACCGTTTCTCCTCCCGGTGTAAAAAATACTTCTCTATCGCCCCAATCTCTGATTTTTACCGTCTTTTCTTCTTTTCTGCACTCGTTAAATCTATTTGCGTGATGAATTGGTGCATATGTTATTGTTTTTGCTGTTCTCTTTACTATTTCAAATACTACTGCGTGTTCTCCGTATCTCTTTCCTGTTTCAAAAGTTCTCATTGTTTCTTACCTCCGTTTTGCTTTCCTTTGATGATTCTATTGTATACTTGCATAAGTATATTTACAACCCGGAGTATTCAACAAAAATACTTATGCAAGTATATAGTATTTTTGTGCAGTTTGTATACTTATGCAAGTATTACTTTATTTCTGTAGGCTCATTCCAAACAACATACCCTGTATTCTCCGTTTCCGTCCTTTCTATCTCTTCATCTTCTATCGTGTGTGCCTTGTCGTTTGCTTCCTCTAAAGAATCCGCTTCTATGACGCACTTTCTAAACAATGCGTATTCAACTTCATACCTCGCCATTATGTACCCCCTGTTTCTTCTCTTCCAACTGCTGCCGTCTGCCTTTCAGATATTCCATGTATTCCCCATAGGTCATACCCGGCGGTACAATCTGTTTTTGTATTTCCCTTGCCTTCTGTATGCTTTCCCTCAATACTGCTGCCTTTGATACTGTTTTCTTTTCTTCCCTCTTTGGCGGTTCTTCCGGCTTGATACCTAACCGCCGTGCTTTCCTGTTCGGCTTGTACTTGTTATAGGTTATCTTTGTTTCCTGTCTGAATGGTGTTACTTTTCCTTTCTTCCTTGCCATGTCTGCCCCTTTCCAAGTCCTCTAATATCTCTGTCAGACTTTGTACACATTCTTTTATGTTTCCGTCCGTATCTTCTGTGATTCTCAATACATTATTTATCTGCTTTAGCTTTTTTATCTGTTCGGGGTCAACTGCTGCCTTTTTTAAACAATCCGGGCAGACGCAAACGACCTTTAACCCCTCTTTTCCGCATATACTACACTTAACCAAACAACCCACCCTTTCTATCAGGCTTTACCGTTTCCCGCTCTTTGGCTGTCATTGTGTCGGATTCTGGGTTATATATCAGCTTCATAAACCCTTTGCACCCTATACAAGTACCGTGACCCGCTTCGTTGTATCCCATTTCATGTAGCATACTTTTACAGGCGTACTGCACCTTACCGCAATAAGGGCATATAATTTCATAGCGTTTTCTTTTATCCTCTGCCATATTGTTTAGCCGTCCTTTCTGCCCTCTCTTCCAATGGTCCTATATAATCCCTGCCATGCCTTGATGTATGCTCATATGTGTAAAGTGCTTTTGCTAATCCCTCCATTATCACAATTTGATTTTTTAATATGCAGTCTAATTTCCTATCCCTTTCCCGCTCTTTTCTTTTATTCCATGTGTTCATTGTCTGCCTCCTCTTCCAATGCGTCTAAAATCCCCAAATACACCCTTTCAGCACAATAGACGCATATACTATTACCTATCGCCCTATAACGTGCTGTGTCGGCTATTTCCGTGCCGTCAGCACCGTATTTTGTCCAGTTATCCGGGTATCCCTGTAGCCGTTCACATTCAACGGGCGTTAATCGGCGTATGATGTATGTAACTTTTTGTACCGCCCTTTTCAGAATGTCTTTTATGCTCTTTGGCTTGCTAGGGATATTCTCCTTTGTCCTGTACTTCTCTGTTATAATTGTTTCCGACCCTCCGCCGTAATCCCCCCGCTGCCCTCAAAGTGCCGTTTACTTCCGCTTCCCTGTACCCGCCATGCTGATTGAGTTCAAATGTTTTCCTATCCGTCCGCACCACTAAAGGGGTATCCCCTCTTATTGTGCTGTTTTGGTCTGCTGTCAGCGTTCCGCTTATTTCGCTTTCCCTGTATCCGTTATGCTGATATGCTTCATAGAAAACGCTGTGTACGTCTGCCGTTGTAAGTGTCGGGCATGGTCCCCCGACTTTCCCCACGCCTAAACCATTGCTTGCCTTATTCCTTGTCACTTCATCACGGAGCGGTATAACATTTCTTTTTTCCTCATACATTACACAAGGCGTTTGACCTCCACCACGACCCATATTTTGTACAAGTGTCGGGGTCTTATCGGTAAACGTCCTTACAACGCTGTCAGCGTGTGCAAAGTCTAACCCGATTATCTCCCCCCCTGCTCTGCTATTTTCTGTTCTAACGCTATCCGCAAATTGTCCGGCAATTTCCTGTTTTTGTTCTTTGCTCTTCGGAGTATACCCAAGCACGCTTTCGGACTTAAAGAGTATTTCCCCGGCACGTTGTCCTCCAAAATCTCCGATAAGGTAGATTCTCTTTCTACGTTGGGGTACTCCCCAAAATTGAGCGTCAAGCACTCTCCAAGCTGTGTCAACCGCTGCCCCTCTAACCATTCCTGCGGTTGCCCATTCGCCACTTGTAGGCATTGGAATACTGGTTTTTGTGATTTTTTCAAGCACGGCTCTAAAATCTGCTCCGTTGGCTGATGAAAAAGCACCGGGTACATTCTCCCAAATAATGAAAGTTGGATATTTACCATTTGTTGCTAACCTCATTTCCTCAATAATTCTAATCGCTTCCATGAACAACCCGGAACGGTTTCCCTTTAACCCTTTCCGCTGTCCGGCAATACTCAAATCTTGACACGGACTCCCAAAAGTGATTATATCCACGGGTTGTATTTCATCTCCCTTTAATTCCGTTACGCTTCCAACGTGCATTACTTCCGGGAAACGATACCTTGTTATATCTATGCAGTTTTGTTCTATTTCAGCGGCCCAAATCGGCTTTATACGCCCTGTAAGGTATGATGCATAGCAAAACCCGCCGATACCGTCAAATAGGCTTCCTAGTGTCAATTCTTGCAATATTACCGCCCCTTTCTTCTATGCTTTACCATGAATACAAAAATTTCTGTCCTTATCAGCTTTGCAAGCCTGTATATAAACGGTCTTTCTACCCTAATTTCCTTTGGTTTTATTTCCTGTATCTGTTTTATTGGCTTGCCGTCTATATATACTGCTGCCTGTACTATCTTTTCAGCGTCCTTTGTTGGCATATTACCGCCCCTTTCCTTTCTACCAATCCTCCAGTTTCAAAATACGCTGCCTTTGGTTTTCTATGGTCTGTTTCATATCCTCAATCTGATTAGGCGTTACGTCCGCATTTTCAAACATAAACAGGACTTCAACCGCCCTATCCGTGCTTACGCCTTTTTTAAGACGTGGCTTTTTGGTTTTCGGGTCAATCTCTGTCAGCCTGTGGCTCTTGACTTTCTTTTTCTTTGGTTCTTCCTTTGGCATTGCCTTTTTCATCATGTTTAGATACGGTATCCCTGCCCCGGCTAATCCGTCAAAATTCATACGCTACACCCCAATATTTCATACCCCATATCAAACGCCCTGTGATATTCCATATATGCCCCTTTGCTTTCTTCCCAATCGGGCAGCATATAAACAGAATCGCACATATCCAGTAGGCAAAGGCTCACTTTCATGTATTCTTCGTGTGTCGTGCTTTTCGGCATTGTCTGTAAGATTACTGCCGGGTTGATTACCTCGCACCCTTTGTACTGCTGCCTTATTTCCTTTTCCGCTGCCTTAAACTTTTCTATGTATCCGCTATCGCCTGTTATTTTTCCGCTGATGTATATTTTCCTCATGGTCTGCTACCTCCTACAGTTTGAAAATGATATTATCTAACATAGCGTCTGTTTTGCCGACTGCTGCCGTCTGCTTAAAATAAATCGCCTTATCCAAGAAATGTACCGCACCGTCAAACTGTACCCTATATTCCTCTATATCCTCTGCCTTTAGGTACTGTCTGCCGTACATTTCTTTCATATCCCGCCATACATTCCACGGTATAAAGAAAAAATCATCTTTAATATTGACGCATACCCCGCACAATGCCCCTAATCGGTTGTGTTTTTCCAATACGTCCATTTGCGTATCTGTCAGCACATTCCTATTTATCCTGTCTTTACTTGTTCTTTTCGCTTCAAATACGATTGACCGCCCACCGTGTAAGGTCCCTTGAAAATCGGGTTGTGCCGGGGTGCTAAAACGTCCTGTAAATATTCCGTTTTGACTTTTCTTTGATACTCGGAACGGTTCGGGCGTTTTATCTATTGCTGCTATGCCGTGCTGCTGATACATTCTACACCCGGCTAAAATTTCCCTTTCAAAGTGCTGCCCCTGTGCGTTGTTCTGCCTGTTTTTATACTGCTGCCTTAGCTTCTCTTCGTCTATTGGCGTTTCCCTTGCCGTCTGCCATGCCCTTAACTCTCTTTCTGTGTCCGAATCGGTCACAAATCCGTTATTTCTCATTCTTTACCGCCTCCCATTCCACTAACTGTAGTACCTTAGTTTCGTTAATCTCATACATGAAATTTACTTGCTGCCTTTTGCACGAATGTACCGCCAAAATATCCGTTATTGTTACCTCTGCGGACCTTGCCGTAACCGGCCCGCCAACTATTCCGATAGCGCCATGAAATGTTATATTGACTTTATCCCCTATCTCATAAGGGGAATGTGCTATAAATGCCGACTGCTGCATATCAGCAACCCCTCCTTTCCGTTATCTCATGGATTTTCAATGTATAGTATTCTTTCCCCGGCTCTGCTCCCCACTCTTCCCGCCCTGTCTTTATATCCAGTGTGCATAGTGCGATAAATTCCGGTCTACTGCTGCCGTATCCGTTCCTAAATCTGATTTCCCTTTTATCGCCCCCACTGGGTATATTAGAATACGGGTACATCTCAAATATTTTCTTGAAACGGCTTGTATAATACGGCTTTATCTCTCTGTATTCCTCTTTCTTTTCCCCGGACAGAATCATATAAAACCATTTACCCATTGTTGGAAGTGTCAGCATTGTTTGCCCTCCCCTCTATCATCTTTTTGTAGCAGTACAGGGTTGCTTTTACGTCCTCTAAAGAATCATGTGCCTTAAATTTGTATCCGTAATATTCTGCACATTTTGTAATGCTCTGCCATTTATAAGAATCGTGTAAGCTGTCGTATTCGCCGTATATCCTTGCAAACATTATCATAGGGTCAACCCATTTTCCGGGGTCTATGTAAATTCCATAAGCCTTTAAAAAGCTGTTTTCAAAATCCACATTGTAAGCTATAACTTCATCTGCTGCCGTCAATATCTCCTTTACCTTTTCCCTACATAGCAAAAACGGCGGTTTACTTATAACCATTTGTGGCGCAATTCCGTTTATCTTCTGTGCCGTATCCCATGTTTTGTGCCTAAGCGGTTTACAATATGTGTTGAAAAGCGTATTGTAATTTTCATCAATGATAGATACCTGCAGTACTTCATCAATCCCCGCCTTTAATCCTGTTGTTTCAAAATCAATTACCGCTATCATGCCTGTACTTCTCCTTTCCTCATTCTCTGTTTTATCCTGTCTTTAATGCTTGTCAGCTTTTTCTCTGTTTCTAGCCGTTCCTCTGCCAGTCCGCAATAATACGGGTCAATCTCAAACCCTATAAAGTCGTGTCCTGTCCTGTGTGCTGCTATCAGACAACTACCGCTTCCGGCGTGTGTGTCTATAATCTTATCCCCTATGTTGGCGTAACGTCTGATAATCATTTCATACAGTCTTGCGGGTTTTTGGTTCGGGTGTATGCGTATTTCTTTGTTTTTCATATCCCCTTGTAACATACCATTCCAACGAAAAGAAAATTTCCTTACCGCCGTGTCAAAACTGGTCCATGCTAATTCACAATCCGCAAAATCTGTATACTCATTCTGCTTATCCCATACAATCCAACAACTGCTATCTATCGGTATCCGGCTTATAAAATGGTTCGCACCGAATATAATTTGATTCTTGCTTATCCTAAACAGTTCTTCAAAGTATGCCGGCCCCGGTGCTTCCTTGTCTTTCCCCTCATACGGTTTATAGTCCTGTGGGATTGCTAAACCGCCCCTGTATTTGTTTTTCTGTCCGGCTTCCCCGATTCCATACGGTACATCTACTATTGCCAATTCAAAAAACTTGTCGGGGAATGTTTTCATACCTACCATGCAATCCACATTATGAATTTTGTTTAATTCGTACAATCTGTATCACGCTCCAATCTCTGCCTTATCCACGGTCTTTTATCTAAATACTCTTTCCACGTTTCTTTCCTGTACAGATTGCCGTATATGTAACGGTTGGTAAATTCAAGCTGTGCTTTGTTCGGTCTGATTCCTAAACCCTCGTTCCTTTCTGCCTGTGCGTAAAGGTGTATGCCCTTATGACGTTTCAACCTCTGTACCCTGTAGTCCGCTTCGTCTAGGTCTTTCCGCACCAACACATATATAAATAACCTGTACGGCTTTATACCTCTGCTGCCCAACATTTCCGCTACCCTGTCAATGCTTTCTATCTGCCCTATCGTGTCGCACGAAAACCGAATCCACTTTATCCAGTCCAACCCCGCCAATATGTCCGCTACCTCTTCCGTAACTAATCTTGCGTCCATGCCTTGATTAAGGTCTATCTTCCACCCTTTGCCTATCATGTCCTTTAGCTGCTCTATGCCGTATCTGCAAGCCAATATGTTATTATCCATAAGTATTAGATTAGGCGTATCGAATCTAACTAGCTGCGTCCATTTCCTGTACGGCTTTATATTCCCCTCTTTCTGTGGCACATAGCACCACGGGCATTTTCTAGGGCAACCCCTTGTAATGTACCCTATGGCATAATCACAATCGGGATATATGGAATAATCCGGGTATATATCATCTATCTCCTGTGGCAGCTTGCTTTCTATGTCGTATCCTGTACCGCCCTTTATGGTATCCGGCGGTAAATCCTTGTTTTCTTCTGTAAAGTCAAATATCTTTGAGGAATAAACACGGTCATAGGTCTTTACAGGGTCCCACCATTCCACGGTATCCCCTTTTGCCTTGTGGTAAGCTGATATTTTCATAAGGGCATAGTTCGGGAACGTCTTAGCCTTTTTAAAGTGTTCCTTTTCGCTGTCATGCAATCCTATAATCACTTTGCCCTATCCCTCACTTTCCGCATTTTCAGATACACGCTCCACCCTGTATAATCGTTGTATTGAAAATCTATCTTTGTAGGCTCATACCCCTTATATACCTTTCTCCAGTATTCTTTATCTTCCGGGGTCTTTGCCAATGTGCAAACCTTTCTGTAACTGTATTTGCTGTCGTTTTTCCTTACCTTTGGTTTTTTCAGATTCATAGAGGTACTCCACTTCTTGCACCCCTTTTTACGCTTGTTTATGTAATTTACTAACCCCTCTATGCCGTTCTCATTAGGCTGTAGCCTGTCGCAATTCACAAACCCCAAGTAATCTACGTTTTTCCTGTATTCCGGGTCTTTTGCTTTCTTCCAGTTAATCCGGGTCTTACTCCACATCAACTCCAAATCATCACGGCTTAAACCGCCATTTATGATAATGTGGTGGTGTATCCTTACCGCCTTAGTGCTTTTATCCTCTATCCCCTCTAAGGTCAACTGCTGCCCCTCTTCATCTTCCGGGGTGTACTCTGTCACAAGCATATATTTTAAGTCCTGCCCCGTTTCCCTTTTCATCTTCCTTTTTACCCTGTCAAGATAGTTGTGTACGTTCCTTTCCGCTTCCTCTAGGGTAATAGGTAAATGTTTTTCATTATACGTTGCTGATATATGTAAATCATCTGCCCCAAAATTAGTATTGGCTATCTGCACAAACCGCCGTTTGCTTCTCTTATCATTCAAATTTTTCTGCTGTGCGCTGCTCTTCCCCTTTTTCTCTTTCCCCGCTTCCGGCTTATTCGTTACATGGACTATATCAACCTCTAAATATTCCTCTCCGCAATATATTTTTTTCTCTCTTACAAAACTTTTCCTCATGCCATCATTCTCCTTATACTATCCCTTGCATAAGGTACACAAACTAAAACATATACTTATGCAACTATACATACACATAATATACTTGTGTAAGTATATCCTATAAGTTATGCCTTAGATGTTAATACCCCATACAAGGTCCGAAACGTGCAACTTTTTCAGCCTTTAGCACGTTTCTTTTTGGCTTGCTTATTGACTTTCAGCACGCCCTATAGTATAATTTGAATAGGTGTAATTATTGCTATAGGGCAGTAATGAAAAGGTGTTTGCGTCAGCCACTATGCAAACGCCTTTTCTTTTTGCTCTCCTTTCCTGTATATCTTTGTTGCAAAATCCGCTGTGAAATATCCCCCGCAGTCCTTATGTTTTGCCGTGTATCTGCACCCAAGCGTTACATGACCGCATTTAATACAGGTCATTTTTAGGAACGGATACGGCGTTTCCATTACGTCCAGTGCGGGCAGATACGGTACTTCCCTTTCCGTATCAATACAATGCCTTATGCCCTCTACAAAATCGGGAAAATCTATCATATTGCCGATTACCTTTATATCCTGTGTCTGTAGTTCCTTGATTTCTAGTATTTCGCCGTTTATTATGTCTACCGCCGTTTCCGTGTCCTGTATGATGAAATAGCCTATTTCCTGTTCTGTTTCATAAAGCAAAATATCGCTTTCAAAAATCCCACGTTTCCGGCAGTCTACGGCCCCTGTATCCCTGCATAGCGTTTCTATGCTTATCTCATACACATTTGCACCCGGATAACCGCCCTTGTCTATGTAATGACCTGCGGGGCGTTTCGCCCCGTCCACTGGTCTAATCGGCGGTTCTGTGATGTATTCGCCCTGTACCCATATAGGGCAAGGCGTGTTACTGCTTTTTGCCCTCGCTTTCACTCTCACGCACCGCCCTTTCCGCAACTGTGCCTATGATTTCCATTTGCAAAGTATCATCTACCCCCATAGAGTCAACGCACGGTAAAAGCTGATGTATAATTCCGTCCGGGTCAATCCAACGGAAAACAACCACACCTGCCAACCTTACTTTTACTGTTTCCCCCTCGAATCCCGGCAATGTATTGTATTCCCTGTCTACCGTTGCACGGTCAACAACAAACTCCCTTACCTCGCCGTCAACTAACATGGTTGTAATATCCCCTGTGTACATCCGCTTGCCGTGTTTGTCCGTGTATTCCGTTTCTTCCCCAAGCGTTGTAGGGTTAATGTTGTAAAATTCACCGTCCGGCGTTCCTATTTCCGCTATTTCCTCTGTGTTGTATCCGTATGATGGCATACCGAAAACCCACTTGTACTCCATTTTTCCCCTGTCAAAAGTCAAACCTCTATATTTCATCTGCTGCCTCCTTACAACTTGATTTCAAGCGGATATTGCGCCTTTATTTCCCTGTTTCGTGCTACGTTTGCCTGTAATAGTTCCTGTGCTTCCTGTATCTCTTTTTCTGTCGGCTTTCTGCCCTGTGCCTGTGCCTTTGCCGTCATTTCCTCAAACCGCTTTATATCCCGTCTTAATGCCGTATCCGTTGCCGATATGGTGTACACCGCCTTGCAACGTGGGCATTTCAGATAGTAATACTCAATATCGCCTACCTTTTTCCATTTTGGCTTTGCTTTATTGATTATCCGGCTGCACTTATCGCACTTGATTATTGACTTGCCTTTTTTTCTCATTCCAAATATCTGCATAGCTTTACCTCTTATTCTTTAGCGGGGTGCTACCGCACCCCTAAACAGTTATTCAGTAATCAGTTTGCCGTTTATCTCATAAAAAGCGGAGCGGAAACCAACGTCGCCGAGGGAGTCGGAGCGGGGGTCATTCAAGCTAAGAGCGGACGCACCCGAATGGGACGTAAAGTGGAACGCCGACCCCCGGAAAGGCAACCACTCCCCCTCCGTTGCGTCAAAATACACATAGGTTTTAAGTTCTGATTCTGCCCGCTTGTCCGGCACAATCCCCAAATCTTTTAATGCCTGTGGCACTTCCTGTAAATCTATCTTTAAATCAGCTATCCTTGTACCGTCATAATCCGGCGTGTAGTCCTCTGCTGCTGCCCTGTCGGTTATCGTGATTTCCCCGGCTTCAACCTCTACCCGGACCGGTCCCCTTGCCGTCCTCAACTGCTGCCATGCCGTGCTATCTTTTAACCACCCTGTTAATGCTGCGTCATTGTTCGGTATATACTCTATTGCGCCGTCTAACAGGCGTAACCCTGCCAACCATTCCCATACATTGCCGTTAAGGTCTGATACGCCGTATATAGTGTTGTCGTGATTCCATGTTGCCGGTCCGCTTCCTGTTTTGGAGCGTCCGTATCCGCAACCGTCACAATCTGCCTTTTCCTCTTTGTGGTAATAGTCCGTGCCGTAATCCGTGTTGCCGTGTGGCATAGTATCCTTTTCCCGGCTCTGATTCAATAAATATTCCCACTCTACTGCAGTCATTAAGTGCCAACCCTCGCCCTTTGCGATACAGGCAGTTACCGCCCCGTCAAAGGTTACATTTACTGCCGGGTCAAGCATTGGCAAGCTATACGCCCTGCCCTTGATAATCACGTTTGGATACTTTGAAATATAAATAGCGTCTGCCATGTATTCCCCAATCTTAAAGATTGCCGGAGTTTCCGCTGCGTCTTTCGGACGCTCAAAACGGCACATAATAGACGGTATCCCCCTATCGTCAAAAATTACTACGTTGTTGTGTTCGGTTGCTTTGCTCATTCTTGCTTGTCCTCCTTATTTCTTAGAATAGATTGAATGTAACTTTATGCTTCCACGCCTTTTTATGCTTTCCTCGGTATGTATACCTGTATCAAAGAACGCACAAAAGGTTGTACCGCCTATAACACTGGTTGCAATTATGTATTGCCCTATATTGTGAAACTCGCACCGCTTTACATTCCTGTAAACTACGGTGTATTTTTCTGTCCGGCTTCCTGCCATGCCTACGCTCCTTTCCCGCTGCCTACCTTAATTTTTCTATCGCCTTTTCCTCTTCTCTTATGTCCTCTGCTGCCTGTACAATCTGCCTGTAATCCTCTTTTAATGCGTCTGCCGTCATTTCCAACAATTCAAGCGGTAAATATCCGTCTACAATCTCATTTCCTACCATGTCAGCCAACTCCCTAGCCTTTTCCTGTAGTTCCTCTATTGTATACGCCATACTTACACCGTCCTTTGTGCCACATCTGCCCGGTAGGGTGTGCCTCCACGTTTCAACTCATTGTATATAGTTGCCCTGTGGAAACCGATTGTATCAGCAATCACAATTACCCTTGCCCCCTGCTCTGCCATTTTTTCAATTTTCTTCCGGTCCTCATAATTCAACCGCCTATTGCCTTTTCTCACGTTCTTTACACCTCCTACCGTTCAAAAATAAAAAAGGAATGTGCCAAAAGTCCGTAAACTCTTGACACATTCCCTTACAAAATTGTATAAAAAAAGAAATGCGATAGAGTTTTAATAACTCTTGTCGCATTTCATTTTACAATGTAGCCATTTTTCGTCATTTTTTTCATCCAAGGTTAAAACCTTGGTAATAGTGACAAAAAATACACAGTAAAAACTACTGTGTAAACGGAGAAGGAGGGATTTGAACCCTCGCGCCGCTATTAACGACCTACTCCCTTTCCAGGGGAGCCCCTTCAGCCTCTTGGGTACTTCTCCAAATCTTTTGTATCTCCAATAGCATCACACAAAAAGCATATCATCTTTCTTAGCAAAGAAAAAAGCGCACCACCTGCGCTTATATCCAAATATAAATATATACTGGATAATTTCTTAAAACTAAGCTAAAACCAAACGGAGAGGGTGGGATTCGAACCCACGCGCCCTTGCGGACAAACGGTTTTCAAGACCGCCTCGTTATGACCACTTCGATACCTCTCCTTATTCAACTGTAACAACTGTTTATACATCCCAACTGGACTTTCTTAACACGTTGCTTTGCAAGTATAACATTCCATCCTCACTTCGTCAAGTGTTTTTTTGAATTTTTTTAATTTTTTTGCTAGAGCGCATTTGAAAATTGCTTTTTGTAAGGAACTAAAAGTTCACGGAATGAATTTTCAAACACGCTCTAGTATTTCCTGCAAAAAAGCTGTCAGTTTCCCATACTGCACTTAGCCTGCTGCGTACGCGAAAATCAGGCTGGACATGCCTTCCAAAGACTATGAAGATTACAGTATGCATACACTGCTTCAATCTCGTCCCCTTCACAAAGGGCAAAACATACTTCTGGTTTGTCTCCTGGCTGCAAAGTTTTTCGTTGATTCCCCTGTTTTGTCTGCAAAGAAACCCATTCAATGTAATGCTCTGACATCATTGGGTGCTCTGCAGAACCTACACATACTTTTACCAGATTGCCTTCCACTGTATATACCGGAATATGCTTTTCTACCGCAGCATCTGTTGTTCCCGGCACGATTTCTTTCATTTTCTGTCCACAGCACATAACCGGAACCCCAGCATCCTTAACCAACGCAACAATATTTCCACAATGTTCACAAATGTAAAATTTCTGTTCCATACTTCATTCCTCTCTTTCCTATAAATCTTAATGGCACTCCCCGCCATTGCCTGCACATCCACGCTTGTCTTCACCACAGGAATGGCCTTCTTCATGATGTCCATGGTGTTCACAGCGGACATCTGGATTATACTCCAGTTTCCCTGTAAGAAGTGCAATTACCGCCTCATCTGCACCGCCAGAAACACCCCCATAAAGCTGAATCCCAGCTTCCGCCAATGCTGCTTGTGCACCTCCGCCTATTCCGCCACAAATCAAAGTATCTACTTCCAGAGATGAAAGCAGCCCCGCCAAAGCGCCATGCCCGCTTCCTTCTGTGCTAACAACCTGTGTGTTTGTAACTTTCCCATCCTCAGAATCATAAACTTTAAATTGCGCGGTATGCCCAAAATGCGGAAATACCATTCCATTTTCAAAAGTAACTGCAATTTTCATAATTTGTACCAAGCCTCAAGCGAAAATGCCGGCATTTTCATTTGAGGCGCAAACACAAAAAAGTGAAAGTACATGTGTCTGCGTATTATCCTTTCCTCTTTTTTCTTTCACCCTTCCAAACATGCCGCCACAGGCGGCACAAACAATAGCGTGATAGAGCGTGTTTCGTCATATCGTAATACTCTGCCCGGCAGACAAATAAAACAAATGCTCCATATGTTTTTTCATAAACTCATACTGAAGCGTTCCAGTACAATGGCATGTATAAAAAACTGTATTAAACTGATTGAGATACTTTGCATATCCAGCGAGCGTGCCATCAAGCGGTAATTTGGAAAAATGAAATCCACCAACTAAAACATCAGGCTGAAACCATTCTGTAATATCCAGAATGCCTTTGTGCGAACAGCCACTGATAAGCACCTTTTTACCATTTTCTTCTATCAGCAAATACTGCTCATGCCGAAAGTCATCTGGTAACAGCTCTCCATTTACCTCTGCATTTAACCCAAAACTTCCAAGGTCATGCTTCTTCGTATGATTATTACAGGAATAAAGCGTGAGCCCTTTCCCAATTGACGCCATATCATCAGCATAAATCAGCCTTTCATTTCCCCTAAGGTTTTTATTCAATCCAATATATTTTTCCGTACCATTATAATGCCCCTCAAAGGCATAACGGCTTACATATACCGGCGCTTTTTTGTTGATTTCTAAAAACCTTGCCAGCCCGCCTCCATGATCATAATGGCCATGTGACAGGACAGCCGTTGTAACATCTGAAAGAGAAATGCCAAGCACTTTTGCATTTTCTGCAAATACCCCAGTCTGCCCCATATCAAATAATATCTTTTGGGAACCTGCTTCTATATACAACGAAAGCCCATGCTCAATCCCGAACTTTTTATCCTGGGATGTGTTTTCCACCAAAGCTGTTATCTGCATCAAACCACCCTCTGTCCATAAAATTTTGGCGTCCTTTTTCCTGTACTTCCACAAAGCACTGTTTGCTCATACATTAAAACATTTCTCTCCATCCTCTTTTAACACTATACACCCACCAGATGGCAAATGCAATATATAATTCTTGTGCAGTCTGACAGTTTAAAAGCAATTTTCAAACATGCTCTAATTTCTCCGCATCCGCTCCACCACACTGCCATGCACCATACTGCGGTACCCCAGAATGGTTACAATAACCAAAAGTACCAAAAGAGCTGGCATACACCATAAAACCGGCGCAATTGTAAATTTCCACCTATAACTTAAAATTTCCCCACCAAGCCCCCTAATAACAGTTATATTGGCCAAAGCGCCTGCAGGCAGTGAAATCAATATTGTACACAACGCATAATATCCCCCTTCTATACAAAGCATCCCCTGTAACTGTTTCCCAGACATGCCCACTGCCTCCAGCATCGCAAATTCCTGTTTCCTTGATAAAATAGAAGTAAAAACAGTATTGGCAAAATTCAGGATTCCAATACAGGCAAGCACAAAAACCAGGCCATTTCCAACAATAAATATCATTTGGGTATATTCCTCAAACTCCTGTTCATAGTCCTTCCGGGAAGTATACCTAAGGTTTTCCCCTGACCGCTTGCAGTATGCTTCCAGCCACTTATCCATTTTCTCCCGTAATCCTTCCTCCACATTAAATAAGGTCCGCATCGGCTGGCTGTTTCCAAAGAAACTAAGATATTCTTTTTCTGGCAAAATGAAATCAAAATCAATCTCATGTACCCATTGCTTCCCACAAGCATACGGAATATTGGCCACTGCCAGAACAGTATACTCTTTCTCTTCCCCTTTTTCATTGTGGAGCGTCACAGTTTCCCCAGGCCTGAAAGCTTCTATCTCATCCCAGAGTCTTGCAGCAACTACATACTTCCCTGTACTAAATTCTTCCCAATCGAACTTCCCGTAAACCTTCTCCAGCTTTTCTGCCAAAAACTGCCCCACCCCATAAACAGTCCCATCAAACCGCCGGGTTTCCTTTAATTTCTCAATATAGTCCTGTTCTTTTACTCCCTTTCCCCCGTCATCTGCCGGCGGTATATACATTTTGATATAACCCACTGCCTTTTCATTTCCAAAAACCCGTTTATCAATTATCTGGTTCTGCTTTTCCGAAAATACAGGAGGAATTTCCCTTGCATAAATATTCCCCAATCCTGCAATTCCCGCCTGCTTTTTTAAGGCTGACAAAAAACGCTTTGAAACACCATCCATTATCCTGTCTTGTGCAAAAGTATCATCCAGCGAAACATCCTGAACAGAATAATCACATATTGTAAAATTCGAGATATAGGTATCAATATCAAAACCAATCATCAAACTATATACACTATTTGACAAAATTAGCGCAAGAGACAGAGATGCAATCACAATATTCCGCTTTTTCCTGTCTCTTTGGACATTCTGCAATGCCATCGCCACAGGAGATACCCTTTTTGTCTTTTTCTGCCGCTTTTTTCTTATTCCTCCTTTTTCCCTATGTTTCACCTGTAAAATTTCCTCTGGCTGCCCTTCCGTAAATTGGACGGCCTCTATTGGCGTAATTCCGGAAACAATCCGGCAGGGCCTGTTACAGCTAATGCATACCGTTATAAATGAAAATGCTGCCGCACCAGCTAAAATCCATCCATTTAACTCAATATTACATGTAATCCCCTCCATAATATTATACCTCTTCATTACATATGGCAACAGCAAGGCGCTAATCAGTGTCCCGGCCGCCACCCCTGCCAGGATACCAGGGAATGCCAGGAAATAAACCTGCCTCCTGACAATCTTTTTTAGCTGTTTCCCTGTCGACCCAATTGTTTTTAACAAGCCATAATATGCAATATCCTTGTATACACGGATAGAAAAAATATTATAAATAATGAAATATCCAGAAAGCAAAATCAAAAATAATAACAAAAGAAACCTAACTGCAGACTCCCCATCCCCCTGCCCCAGATATGCCCAATTTACCCCAATTCCTGCCGGCTCCGGAAACCCAAGGCGCTTACAAAGCGCTCCAGCCTGTTTCTCCAGCCCAAAACTCGTATAAAAGTTAAAATCTGCCGCAATCCTCCCATCATAATCAGAAACGTCTATTGTACGCCCCAGTGCAGAAAGCGTTGGCGTCGGCGCATATTTTTCCTGGAATGCTTTTGATACTGCAGCCATTTGCGCCATAGAAACAACATCCCCCTTATAATAGCCAGATAAGATAAACGCCTGTTTTACTGACTTTCCATTGATTTCTATTTCCAAATCAATTACAGTGCCAACTTTGCATTCTGCGCCCAATTTTTTTAAAACTAAATCGCTTGTCACGACTTCATTCTCCTTTTGCGGCATCCTCCCTTCGGCTGGATAAACAAAACTCCATTTTGCATTTTTCTCCTCAAAATAATTTACTTCTGTATTTAGATCCTCTAACTTTTCATTTACCAATATGCCAGAGAAAATACGGCAGGAGACAGAACGCAGCCATTTGTCCTTTTTTACTTTATCATATTCCTCTTGTGTCAGGTTTTTCAGTTCTGCATGGGAACTCGTCCCTACCATCCGCATTGTTTCCTCCTGCGTTTTCTTTGCCATGCTGCCACTCACTGTAAATAATACCGTAAATAGTATTGTAGTCAGCGAAACTGCAAGGATAGCAATTACATTTGCCCCTTTCTCTGCTTTCCTAGTTTTATCAGCAATCCGGCACAGCGCTTCCCGGCTATCCACCTTTTTCATTCTCCCTGTATCCTCCCATCTTCAATACGGATAATTCGGTCCGCCATCTGTGCAATCGCCTCATTATGCGTAATCATAACCATTGTCTGCCCGAATTTTTCCCCTGTTACTTTTAAAAGGCCAAGCACATCCTGGCTTGTGCGCGAATCCAGATTCCCCGTAGGTTCGTCCGCCAGGAGAATTGCAGGCTTTGAAGCCAGCGCACGGGCAATCGCCACCCTCTGCTGCTGCCCGCCGGAAAGCTGCCGCGGCAGGCTCTCTATCCTGTCTTGCAGCCCTAATGCTTGAATTATATTGTCAATAAACCCTTTGTCCTCCCGATTGCCATCTAATTGAATTGGCAAAACAATGTTTTCATAGACATTCAAAACAGGAACTAAGTTAAAACTCTGAAATACAAACCCAATTTTCCTCCTTCTGAAAATACACAACGCGTCTTCTTTCAGGGAAGACAAATCTTTTCCGTCTACAATCACCCTGCCAGATGTCGGGCGGTCAAGCCCTCCTAACATATGCAGCAGGGTAGACTTCCCACTTCCACTTGTCCCGACCACCGCTGCAAATTCCCCTCTGTCCACCTCCAGGCTGACGCCATCCAACGCTTTAACCAAATTCTCTTCTACCCCATAATGTTTAACAACATTTTCTGCTTTTAATACCATATGATACCTCCATATTCAAACATGCCCCAGCGCCATCCAGCCAGATGGAGCGCCAGAAAAACAACTGGAACGCCTATTTATGCATTATTACACGAAAATAAAAAAACAAAATAAGCACAGGGGCTATGCTGCATGTCACAAAAAGGCCAATATCCGCCATAAAAAACGCCATGCCAAACCCTATCTTCCTGGCCGCGCAAAAGGCCGCCTGCAGCATTACAAGCAAAGATACTGCTGCCAGCGCATGAAACAGCCCCTCCTTTGCCGCCATCTTATACATTTCCCATTTTATCATCCCAATTTTGTGCATAATACTATAATCTTCCCTCCTCCCCATTATGTTGGAAAATATTGTATTAAAATAGGCCAGTATCCCAATAAATACCAAAAGCACAATAAAAAAAGAATGCATAATTGCCTGGTTTCTGTCAGAATCCTTATATTCCTGCATCTGCTGCCTGGCACTGTGCAAAGCACAGCCTTTTAACGCTTCCATCCTCCCTAAGCCGGCCATAACGGCATTTTCCTTCCCCTCATCAACCCAGATGTTAATTACCTGGCGGGATAATTTCCCGGAAAATATTTCTGCCGTTTCCCTGTCTGTAATTAACAGATTCGGCCCAACATGGTTTTCTGACAGCACCATATCTTCCCTTGTATCAATTAATGTAACTGTAACGCTCCTAGTCCCCTCTTTTGAACCCCTCCCCATAATCTCTTCGCCATAGATTGTAAAAGTATCCCCTATTTCCAAATCCAGCGTCTTTGCCATCCTGTCTTCCAGAATAACCGGGTGCTTTTTACTGTCCTCCCGATAAGATGGCACAAGAGCCTTAAAATTATCCGTTGCTGCCAGAACTAAATTGTACAGGCACTGTTTTTTCCCATCTATTTCAGTTTCTGTTTCTGTCAGCGTATTATAGTACCCGATAAAATCTTTTTTTAATTGGGACTTTTCTTCACACAAAAAAACACCCTTTTCATAAGCTACTGAGTAACTCTGGATTTGCTTAATATCCTTGTTTTCCCTAATCTCCTGCAAAACCTGGTCAGGAAGGGATGGGGCTTTCTGCCCTGCCATGCCATCCCCCAGGCTTCCTGACGTCACCTGTAAATCCCCTGGCACATATGTTTTTACATAGATAATGCCGCTGTCACTGCCGTTATCCTGGACAGACAGCAGACTGGCTAATAATGCCGCCAGGATAGCAATTGATAGCGCCAAAACTGTTTTCCCCCTGTTCTTCCTTATATTCCTCAAAACATTTACCGGGGAAGCCTTCCCAAGACAAAAAGCAATTACTGCCATCCCTGGAACAATGGCAAGCAAAACTATCAAGGCAGCAGTTCCCAGGCTATGCAGTGACACGCCGGAAGAAACCATGCTTCCCGCATCAAAAGTGTCTGTCAGCGGCTTCATAACCTCGGCATAAACCAAATGGTTCACAAAAAAGCCTGCCAGTACCCCAAGGATAAAACCTGCTGCAATAAGCGCCAAAAATTCCAGCCCTGTCACCACGAATAAATCCTTTACTAAAAACCCAAGCTTCCTTAGGCTGATATAATCATTTTTCTTTGAAAAAAAACGGTTATAAAAAATATTGTAGATTACCAGGACGCAGACAGCCCAAATCATCAAGTTCATGATACGGTTCTGTCTGTTCAAATCCCCGCTGCTGTCAATAGCAGTTATAAGCATTGAGTTCATCCTTATAACCATAGATTCGGTTTCTTTTTTCCCATACCCCATATATTTGCCCAGCCGGGCAATTTCTTCTGGAATCCTGCCTTCCTTTCGGAAACGTATTCCTGCTGAAACTTTTCCATGGTATTTTTCTATCGCAGAAAAAGCAAACCCTTCTGAAATATACCCAAATTTCCTCTCCAGAAACCCGGGGACATCCCCAGCTATCCCTGATATAATAAAGGAAGCATCTTCTATTTTATATAGAAAATCACCTGTATCTGCATCTGTCGCAGTAATATCTAAAACAACCCTGTCGCCTATCTTTAAACCGTATGTTTCCATATAATTCTCTGTAAATACGGCTTCATCCTCTTTTTGAGGCCAATGCCCGATCTTTATCTGCTTCACATTTTTCCCTGCTTTTGTTGCTTCTAATTCCCTGTATGCTTCATCAATATACACAAAAGCTGTCCCATCTTCTGCCTGCCCTAACCCAAAGCTCTGGCCTGCTTCCGCTACAAATGGGCAGGACTTCATTTTTTGAAAGTCATCTTCTGGAATATCCATATAAGTAACATGCTGCTTCCCTTCCAAAGCTTCCGCATTTAAGCGGTCTGCCAGCCTGACATTTATAAAAAGCTGGTTTCCAACCAAGAGGAACGCTGTCATAAAACATAAAAACAGGCAGGCAAGCACTGTTTCCTTTTTTTCTTTCAAAAGATACCCCTTTACCAGCACAAAACTTTTTCTTTTATCCATTGATTATTTCACCATCCTCAAAACGTATTGTACGGTCAGCATCCTTCACTAACTTTTCATTATGTGTTACAAGGATAACACTCGCCTTATATCTTTTTGCCATCGCCTTTAACAAATCAATCACAATCCTCTCCGTTTTAGAATCCAGGTTCCCGGTCGGCTCATCTGCCAGGATAACCGCCGGATGGTTCACTAGCGCACGCGCTATGGCTGCCCGCTGCTTCTGCCCGCCTGATAACTGGTCCGGGTAAAACTTTCCATACTTTCCTATTTCCAGGATATCCAGCAATTCCTTTATGTAACCATCCTCCTTTTTAAGCTGCGGAAGCTTTATATTCTCAAGAACCGTTAAAGCTGGAAGCAGCTCGTACGCCTGGAAAATAAATCCAATCTTTTCCCGGCGCAGCAATGTCCTCTTTTTCTCGTCCAGCACAGCAATATTAGTGCCCTCTATAAAAACTTCCCCTTCTGACGGGACGTCAATGCCTGCTATCATATTTAGGAGCGTCGTCTTTCCTGCGCCGCTCCTTCCTAAAACAGCGATAAATTCCCCTTTCTGTACAGATAACCCCACATGGCTTAGTGCCTGCAGCGATACCGTTTTCTGGCTGTATACTTTTGAAATATTCTCAAGCCTTAAAACCTCCATCAAAATCCCTCCTTGTCCATCTAAGATATATTTTTTTAAACGCACTGCCCATGCTGTTTATTAGCATACCACCACGATTACAGCAATTTCCTATAAAACAAAAAAGACAGCCTTTGCGGTTCTGCCTTTTAGTATAATCTATAATGCTTACCAGATTCTTTCACAAATCTAACGGTTTTGAAAGAATCTACCCTTTCCATAGATACAAGATAAACTCTGCCCCGTTCCCTTCTTTCGACCTCACTTCAATATATCCATTCTCCCTCTGCAAAATTTCCCTTGCCAAGTATAACCCAAGGCCTACGCCTTCCTTTTGTAAAACCTTTTCTGAACGGTAGAAACGCCCAAAAATCTTAGAACTTTCCTGCTCAGAAATGCCAATCCCCTCATTTTTTACGGAAACTGCCGCATAAAGCTCATATTCCCTGATAGAAACCTGAATCGTGCTGTCTTCATAAGAATATTTCACTGCATTATCCAAAATATTCCCTAAAGCCTCTTTTGTCCACTTAACATCAAATAAAGCCATGCAGTCCCCATTTGCTTCTCCTACTTCAAGGCAGCGCCGCTTTTCCCTTGCCGTTGCCTGCATTTGGGAAACCGTCTCTATTACAAAAGGGGCTACCTTTCCTTTTTGGGGATTTACTGTAATCATATTGCTTTCCAGGCGGGACATTTTTGTTAAAGACTGCACCAAAAATTCCAATTTCTCTGTCTGGGCAATAATTTCCTGCAGCAATTCCTGCTCCTCCCCTAAAGCATCCCCCTTCTTCTGCAGCCTCTCTTCCAAAAGGGCTGAATATAATTTCAGGTTCGCAATGGGCGTCCTTGTCTGATGGGAAATATCAGCAACCAGCCCTTCAATATTCTGTCTTTCCTGGTCTAACTGTTCCTTTGACAGCTGGGAAGCAGACAAAAAATGTTTCCATTTTGCCTCCAGCCTGGAAAGTTCTGTTTCCGTAAAATCACTTTCCTCAAACTCCCCATTTATTGCATCATCAAGCATCTTGTCCAGGCGTCTTACGGTTCGGTTATAAAACATCCTCTTGTTCCCGTCCTTTCTGGCGTGCCCAAAGATATCCCTGCCCATAGACCGTCTGGATTGGCGACGCCTCCCCTCTCTGCACAAGCTTGCTGCGCAAACGGTTTACCATAACAGAAAGCGCATTTTCATCCACATATCCTGCCCCGTCTTCCCACAACTGTTCCATCAATATTTCCCTCGTTAAAATCCTTTCTTCATTTCGGACAAATAACTTTAAAAGCTTTTGCTCATTTACACTGAGCGAAATTTTCTTTCCCCGGCATTCAAAATGCAGGCTGTTAAAATCAAAAGAAAAACGCCCTGTTTTATATACTTCATTTTCTTTTAATTCTCTTGACATCCTCTGCCCTAAATTATTTACACGGGCACGGAGCACCGCCAGACTAAAAGGCTTTGACATGTAATCATCCGCCCCCAGGGACAATGACATCACCTCATCCATCTCCATATCATTGGCGGTTAACACCAATATCTGCGTATGGAGCACTGCTGCCTCCTTCTCCCTTACCCATTTTAAATAATCATAACCGCTTCCATCCGGCAGGTTAATGTCCAAAATAATCAGATCCGGCCTGCCGGCCGCATACGCTTCCTTTGCCTGCCTTACCGTATTGCACTGAACAAAGGAAAAATTCTCCTCTTTTAACGCCAGTGCAATCCCCTGATTTAATGATACATCATCTTCTACAATCTGAATTTTCATTACCCTAATTCTTCCCCATCTATTTTATCAAAACCAGCTGCAAAGCAGCACAGTAAAAAGCCGGAGTTTTCCACTCCGGCTTTCCTCTATTTCTGCTATTTTTAAACTAACTCAATCAATACCTGCATTGCAGCATCGCCTTTACGCTGGCCAATCTTAACAATACGGGTATAGCCGCCGTTTCCATTGCGCTCCGCATATTTTGGCCCAAGTTCATCCAAAACCTTAGAAGCAACATCTACAGTCTTTGTACCTTTTTTCCGTCCCTTTATCTCTGTCGGGACTTCTGTTACCCTGTAAAGAGTTTTCTGCATCTGTCTTCTTGCATGAAGCCTGGAAGGCTGGTCTTTCTTAATCTCCTTCTCTACTTCATCATATACTGTCTGCTTCTTGCCATCTATTACTTCTTTTACCCTTCTGCCGTCCTTGTCCTTACGGGCAACCTTGGCAGTAACTTTTACCATATCGTAATTATTGCATTCCTTAATGCCTAAAGCAATAATTTTTTCTGCAATTTTACGGATTTCCTTTGCTTTTGCTTCCGTAGTAACAATCTTGCCATGATACAGCAAATTTGTCACCTGATTACGGAGCAATGCTTTTCTCTGGCTGGAAGTCCTTCCAAGCTTTCTATAACCTGCCATTTATGCTTACCTCCTAATTATTCATCCCCCAAGTTTAGGGAAAGACCTAATTCCTTCAATTTAGATAATACTTCTTCTAAAGATTTACGACCAAGATTCCTTACCTTCATCATATCTTCAGATGTACGGTTACACAGTTCTTCCACTGTGTCAATTCCTGCACGCTTTAAGCAATTATAAGAACGTACAGAAAGCTCAAGTTCATCAATGTTCATTTCAAGCACTTTATCCTTGCTGTCATCAATACTCTCAGCTATCACCTGGATTCCTGCTGTTTTGTCAGAAAGATTGATAAAGGATTTCAAATGATCGCTTAATACCTTTGCTGCAAGACTAACTGCATCGCTAGGCTCAATCGTGCCATCCGTATATACCTCAACTGTCAGCTTGTCGTAGTCCGTAATCTGTCCTACACGAGTATTTTCAATTGCGATATTTACCCTTTCAACCGGAGTAAAAATGGAGTCAATTGCGATAACATTAATTGGCAAATCCTCTCTCTTATTCTTTTCAGAACTTACATATCCACGGCCATTTACAATTGTCATCTCAATGTAAAGCCTGCAGTCTGAACCACCGCTCAAAGTTGCGATAACTTGGTCAGGATTCATGATTTCAATGTCAGAATCAACCTGGATGTCCGCCGCTGTAACAACACATTCCCCTGATGCTTCAATATACGCTGTCTTAATTTCATCTGACTCACTGTTATTTTTAATCGCCAGACTCTTAATGTTCATAATAATTTCTGTAACATCTTCCTTTACACCAGGAATTGATGAAAACTCATGAACAACACCGTCAATTTTAATATGGCTTACAGCCGTACCTGGCAATGAGGAGAGCATAATTCTTCTGAGAGAATTACCTAATGTCGTCCCATATCCTCTTTCCAGAGGTTCCACAACAAAACGTCCATATCTCTTATCTTCTGAAATCTCTGCTATCTCAATGTTTGGTTCTTTAAAATCAAGCACTCCCCGAACCTCCTTTTGGGTGTTAATGCTTACCGGCCTTTCATGCAGCACCATGTGCTGCACTACACTATTATTTAGAATATAACTCGACAATAAGCACTTCATTTACAGGAACATCAATCTGCTCTCTTGTAGGGACTTCCTTAACCGTACCGGAAAGATTCTCATGATCTGCTTCAAGCCAGTCAGGTACAATCCTCCCTTCTGTTACCTCCAGAATATCCTTATATCTCTGAGCACTTTTGTGCTTTTCCTTGATTTCAATCACATCACCAGGCTTTACTTCATAAGAAGGGATACTTACGCACTTGCCGTTTACAAGTACATGCTTATGCCCAACAATCTGCCTTGCCTCTTTCCTTGTACGCCCATACCCCATACGGAATATAACGTTATCAAGCCTGAGTTCAAGCAGGATCATAAGATTCTCACCTGTTGTACCATATTTTAACTTCTGTGCTTTTGCAAAATTATTTCTGAATGGTTTTTCTAATACGCCATAGATAAATTTAGCTTTCTGCTTTTCTTTTAACTGAAGGCCATACTCACTTGGTTTCCTTCCGGCTCTGACATTCCTGTTAGACTTCTTATCCAGCCCCATAAATGCCGGCTCAATTCCAAGAGTCCTGCATCTCTTGAGTACCGGTGTCATATCTCTTGCCATTTCTATTCCTCCTAAATATATAAATCAACTTTTAACACGCTTGCTTTTCTTGTTTTGCTTCTTCAGCGTCCTATACACGACGGCGTTTTGGAGGCCTGCACCCATTATGTGGTACCGGTGTTACGTCACGGATGCTTGTAACATCAATCCCACATGCCTGTAATGCACGGATTGCTGCTTCACGCCCGGAACCTGGCCCCTTAACCATAACATCTACAGAAGTCAGACCATGTGGTAAAGCGGCTTTTGCTGCTGTCTCTGCTGCCATCTGCGCTGCATATGGAGTTGATTTTTTGGAACCCCTGAACCCTAACCCGCCTGCACTTGCCCAGGAAACTGCATTTCCCTCAGCGTCTGTAAGCGTAACGATTGTATTATTGAAGGAAGACTGAATATGTGCCTGTCCATGTCCGACATTTTTCTTGACACGCTTCTTGCTTGCCTTTTTTGCTACTTGTTTAGCCATTGTCAAACCCTCCTGTAAGATTTGTAACTATTCCATATTATTCCATTACCATACGTAAATAACGTCTGGCAACATACATTATTTCTTCTTATTTGCGACAGTACGCTTAGGCCCTTTACGGGTTCTTGCGTTTGTCTTTGTCTTCTGCCCACGGACAGGAAGGCCTTTTCTATGACGGATGCCCCTGTAGCATCCAATCTCCTGAAGCCTCTTGATATTCAAAGCAATTTCCCTGCGGAGATCACCTTCTACCGTCTGTGTTGCATCAATGACATCACGAATACGCGCAACTTCTTCATCCGTAAGATCCTTTACACGTGTGTCTGGGTTGACTTTAGCTTCTGCTAAAATGCGGTTAGAGCTGACTCTTCCAATACCATAAATATAAGTAAGTCCAATCTCAACACGCTTCTCTCTTGGTAAATCTACACCACTAATACGTGCCATGTGTACTTTACACCTCCGTTATTTTTTGTTTAATAAATAGATTGATTACAGTGCATAGTGCACTGCCAGCCGCTTTAAATTGTAATCTTATTGCGTAGACGCTTCTATAATATTTCGCCTGCCCTGCTTATGGGTCAGGACTGATCCCTGCCTGCCAGCTTTTATCCTGGCAACAGTCATCGGGCTGCCTGCGAAATGGCAGCCGGTACTACGCCGCAGTTATGTTACGGTCCATTTTTCGTAACATAGTCATCAGCCTGCCGTTGATAAGACCGGTTTAGGGTGAAATGACGCACCCTTACGCCGAAGTGGGTAATCACTCCACTTACAATATCATAGTGCCTTTTGCACTATAACGAACAGAAAGCAAGTTTATCGAAATCGCGGCGCCTCAATCCGGTGCCGCTTCCTATAAATTATCCCTGTCTCTGTTTGTGTCTTGGGTTTTCACAGATTACTCTGATACGACCCTTCCTTTTGATGACCTTACATTTTTCGCAAATCGGTTTTACTGAAGATCTAACTTTCACAGCAATAACCTCCTTTCAAAAAGTCCAAAGTCTACTTTATCATAATTATTCCGCTAATGCAAGAAAAATTTTTCCAAAATTTGAAATAAAGGTTACTATTCGTTACTATTCACGGTCGATTTCTGGAAAAAGACTGAAATCGTTGTGCTTGCGCTTGCACATAAGATTTTAGCTCTTTTTCGGAAATTGACTGTGAATAATAACAAAATGCGGGTTGGGACACAAACCAGTTAATAAGTTGACTTTTTGCTTCAGATGTGATGGTAATCATCCTGTTTTCAAAACTGTTTGCCAGTAATTCAAGAAGCTGCCTGAATGCAGTGGTAAGTTCCATATCCTGTATATCATCACAACAGACAATAATCCACAGATAGTTTTATCATCATTTTTCTCCCACAATAATAAATCTTCCCTGTCCATCCACAATTGCAAATCTATGTTCTTCCAGATGCCATACAGGAAATTTTTGCCATATCCCGTTACCTCACTTTCGCGTTGTTATATTTGATTTTGTTGTTTGCTTTGTTTGATGTTGTGATTATTATTTCTGCAAATTAAAAAGATGCAAAGCCGTTTTAATTGAATAATACTTTACACCTTGATTTATTGGTTGCTATTCAGTTGTTTTTGTTGTCTGGTTCTGTGACTTCTAAGAGAATGCTATCAAATTCATTTTCTAGTTCTTCCCTTTTTTCTTGTGGTACAAGTCTCAACAGTTTTCTGACAAAAACCGTCAATCTATTGATATACCGTAACTGTTTATCTGTCATATAATCACCTGCTTTCTTTTGGCTTTGCTGACAACTACTGATTTTATTATAGCAATCTATGCCGAAGGTGTAAAGTCTTTATTCAACTGTTAAGGCGGAAGCTAGTACAGCGTTCAAAATAAGTGGAAACACTATTCCTTTCTTATGAAGAAAATATAAAAGATGTATAGAATCTAATAGAAAAAGAAATATCTATACACCTTTTAACAGTTACTATGTGATTATTCGGTTTTCAATGGTGGCTGCTGATATAATTTGCGTTCAATCTGCCTACGTTTGATTGCTATTTCGTCCAGAACCTCACTAGCATTAGTTTGTTTTGCCACTCTTTCTATATCTTCTAGCAATGTAAGTTGGTCAAACAGGTAACAATTTAGTTCTTTTTCGTTCGTTGGCATAGCATCACCTACTTTCATTAATAACAGTGCGTTAATTGGTTTTCTATGTTTATTATAGTAAAGATAGCTGTAAATGTAAAGAATAAGGATGACAATGTAAGATAATAGATATAGGATGATGGTGTGATGGATATAGCAGCGATAACGAATATTATATTGTTGTAATGTTGTGTTATGATGCCGGATTAAACTAAGATATATATTACTCAAACTTCCCATATCAAAAATGGAATTCGCACATTGAAAAATCAATACTTAATCCTATAAAACATTTTCATGCTGCTATTTCTTTCCGTTCCAAAGCCTCCTGCATATATTTGGGAAAGCGCTGAATATATGCATTCCCCCAATTTCTACTCCTTCTCAAAACCGACATCCCGATACATGCAGCCCGCTGCGTATATGGGCATCAAAGATGCCCTGGCTTTTCCTCTTCCTTAATCTCCCAATGGATTAGAAACGCCAGCGCCGCGCGCAGTACAATAATCCCCGCTACTGTTGCAATCTCCTCCCATTCCCTGACCACAACTGTACGCAGAATTTCACTTCCCATCTTAAACTCCAATGCCATTGCAAGCCCCTTTGCAAGGGAAAGCTTTACCTCCGGCCGATGCCTGACATAATTATAAAACCCCTTAATCCCCGATACCCCAATAATAAATACTCCCATCAATTCCAGCATAATAATTGTAAAATTTACAATTACATGCAAAATTGCTTCTAATTCATGCAGCATCCCACTTACCTCGTTTCTTCCAAAATTTTTCCACCTGTAAAGAACGCATAAGCACGGGTTTTGCGAATGCGGAAGTTAGGCTGGATGCTCCTTGGAGCGTCCAACCGCATAGGTGGAAATTTTTACCTGCTTCTAGAAAATGAAAGCTCATCCTAATATTTATAAAGTACAACATACTGCAAACTGTGTCAAACAAAAATTATCCAACTGTGCGGTTGGAAAATCTTTATATGATGTATGAAATAAACTTTGTACTTTAATTGATACCGAAATCATCAAGGATAAGCAGAGGGAAGCTGCAAAGGCGGGAGATATATTCGTTGCGGTCTTTGAAGCTGGCGGCAAGGTCGTTGAGTATCGCCGCAAAGTTCGTCATGCACACGGAAACCTCTTTCTCCATGAGGGCGTTGGCGATACACCCGGCAAAATAGCTTTTCCCTGTGCCGACACTTCCCCATAAAATCAATCCGTGGTTCTCCGCTTTCATCAGTTCCCAACATTCCACATATTCACGGGCATAGTTCATTTGCGGGCATTTCCCATTGTCGTTCTCAAACGTCCATTCCCGCATAGCCGGGTCGGTGAAGCCCTTTCTTTTCAGCCGTTCCACTTCCTCCCGGTGCTTCTGTTCCCGGTCTGCGGCTTCCAGCGTTTCCCGGCGTTTCCGCTGGCAGTCACATTCTTTGGGGTGTCGGTCACGTCCGAAAAGCGTCTTGCCCTCTGCAAAATAGGCTTCTTTGGGCTGGCGGCAGCTCCCGCAATACAAAAGCCCGTCCTCGCCCGTGTAGTCCTCCGGCTCTGCTTCCTGTGCTGTGGCAAGCCGGAAAATGGCGTTATCATAATCACACATAAAATTGTTCCTCCTTGTTCATGGTCTTTCACGCCCTGTTTACGGTGCGTTCTATTTTCTGCTGTCAAAGGCTCTCGCCCTCTTTGTAGGAATAATCGGGGATTCCCTTTTTCGGCTTTCCCTTTACCCTGTCATCAGCCGCCCAACGCCGGATAGTGGCGGCATGGTTCTTGTATTTCTTCCCGCTGGAAGCGATATAGCCGGATAAGCGGTCTATGTAATACTCCCATTTGCCAGGAAGTTCCTCTTGCAGTTCCGCAAGCTCTTTTTCTGACAGGAATACATTTTCATATCTGCCAAAAGGGGCGGGGCTGTCTGTCCTGTCTTTATCTCTCCCTCTCTCTTTATCTCTAACTCTATATCTATCTCTTTCTCTATCTCTATCTCTGGTGGACAAATGTCCGCCCCATATGCTCAAAGGTTAGGTACTGCTCGGCAGCTCCATAGTCGGCATTTTTAGAGCTGATATGTTTGAACGTTGCCAACGGCTTCACCTACTTTCTGCAAGACTTCAAACTTCAAGGCGACAAGCTCCGCTATGGCGGCTCGTACCTCTTGGGAAAGGGCGTTATAAGGTGCGCCGTACTCGTTCAGACAGCGGGCAATCTGATTCAAGTTGCCGCCGATTTTCCCATACTCGGCGGTTAGCTTCCCAACGGCAGAGAGCAGTTCATCATTGACCGGGGAAACGGTGATAACCGGGCGTATGCTTGACTTAATGAGGGCTTGCCGGATAAACTCGGCTTGGCTCATTTTGCAGAGGGTGACACGCTCGGAAAACCCGGCGTATTCTTCCTCGGTCAAGCGTGTTTTGATTACCCGGCGGCGGTGGGGCGTGTTGTATTTTTTCATGGGCTTCAACTCCTTTCATGGGTGGATTTTTTCAAGCGGCGCAAGCCGCAAAAAGGCGGGCTTGGGGTGGCAACCCCAACAAGATTCCCGCAGGACAAATTGAGCCGATAGGCGAAATTTGGTACTGTGGTAGAATCTTGCTCTAAGAGAGTGGCTGCTTCTGCTGTGTGGGCTTCTGCTGATACCCTCGACGGAGAGGGCGGGGCTTCTGCCAACTTTGCGGCGGTATTTTCCCGTCATTATTACTACGCACTGGACGAAAAATTTGGCAAAGTTCCCCGGAAAATCTTTTCGTGTTTTCGTAACAGCATTTGACGAAAACGGGCGCAAAAAAACAGGAACCCTTTTCTTGATTTCCTGCTTTCTGACTGCCTAAAATGGCGGCAGTTATTCGGTTGTCATTCCCCGGAAGCAAACTTGTAGCCTATGCCTAAAATGGTCTTTATGTAGGTGGGGGTTTTGCTGTCCGGCTCTATCTTTTTCCGCAAGTTGTATATCACGCTGGCAAGCTTGACTGGCAGCTTTCGCTTTCCATGCTCCACACGGATTCAAAGATTTGCGCCTTTGTGAATACCCGCCCCGGACTGGCGGCAAGGTAGCAGAGTACGCCGTATTCCAAACGTGTGAGGTATATGTCTGCCCCGTCTTTTAATACCCGGCGTTGGTGCAGCCTTATTTCCAGTCCCGGAAAAACCAGTGCGGGGGATTGTGGTGGCTGTATGGCTTCCAGCGGTATCATATCGGCAAGGGCGGCTATGGCTTTCTCAACTGCTTTTTCTTCCGTGTCCTCAAATGTAAGAATAAGTATTTTTGCTATAAATTATACCTCCTACTGTGCCACTTACCCATTATTTCAAAACTGGAACAGGGCAGCAACAAACTTGAATTTTACTTTTTGATGATTTTCAATTATCAAAAAGACTAAACAACAGATACCATATCATTTATTCCTCGTATCATTCGTATTTTCCCATTGATTTTTCGGAAGTGTTCTTGTAAGGATTAAGTTATAGGCAATAGTTATAAATATCAGAATAAATATATAAACAAGGTGCTTTTCCATGGTAATATCTGTTTTATTTCCAAAAATGCTAAGAGTGTTAATGGCAGAATGGGCAATAATGCAGGGGAACAGACTTCCGCCACGATAAAAAATCGTTACAAACAAGAAGCCTACCGCAATCGCAAAGCAAATTTGACACAAATTGTTTACCAAGTCCATACCACTGCCATTAAACAAATTTACTATATGCCCTATGCCAAAAGTCACGCTCGAAACGATAATTGCGGATTTTATACTGTCCTTTTCCATTGCCTTGAAAAGAAAACCTCTGAAAATCACTTCCTCCAAAAATCCAACGCAAAGCATACACGCAATACGACAAACCGCTCCCGATAGTGAATAATTGACAGCAACACCGTTCCAAAGATTTCCCGTTGCTATGATAAAAAGCGGCACATAGTACAGAAACCGACGGGCGGGAACAGGTGATTTACAAAGTCCATACTGTTTCTGTAAATTGTTTTTCTGGATAAAGGTAAAAAGAATAATGGTCTGCAAGATACAAAAAATAGCACTTGCAGAATATTCAATCCCTATTTTTTCATTTAACGGATATGCTAAAGATAGCAGAACACAATAAACCACTATCCATACAATCGCAAAAGCCTGTTCGTTTTTTTCATATAACTTTTTCATTTTATTTCCTCCTGTATCGCTAATATCGCACCTGTATATACCCGTTCCAAATGCTTTTCTATAAGTTTTTCATCATACTCCAATGAATTGTTGGCTATGATACTGGCATATCCATGAACAAACATCGCAAGCGTTATAAAAACTTCTTTTGTCTGTTCAATATTCATATCCATTTCTTCCTGCATGGCAGAAATAACAGGTATCAGTTCCTCGGAATTTATCATTTCAAGCAGGCTGTTTTCAACAACAAATCCCGATTGAAACAAAAAGCGGAACAAATAAGGTTCTTCAACCGCAAAGCGGATATAATTCACCCCGATTCCAAGCATTATATCTTCCTGTGTTTCTGGAATGTTCATCAAATATTCCGTATGATAGTTATCTGTTTTTGTGTAAGCAGCTTTTCTTAATTCTTCAATCGTTGCAAAATGGTACATAACGGGCTGTGTGGAACAGTTTAGCTTCTTTGATACTGTACGTGCATTGATGTTTTTCGCGCCCGTTTTGCGGGCAACCTCAAATGCAGCGTCAATAACCATATCTCTTGTGATTTTAGGTTTTGGCGGCATAGCGTTTCCTCCTGTTTAATAACTTTCGTTATATAACAACAATTATATTATAGGTTGCAAATCTGATTTTGTCAATCCTTAGATTGAGCTTTTACCCGATTTTCGTCTTTTTGAAAAAACGGCATAACAGTAAAATGTTCAATTTTCTCTAATCAGAATACACTATAAAGCATGAAAGCAAAAAATAGAAGAATGAAGGGGATTCCGCAGTAGTCGGCATTGCTGGTAATGTGTATAACCGGCTGTCTTATGGAATTGTGGGTAACTCTGTTTGCAGGACGTGGGAAAGCTGCACTTTAGCTTTTCCATGTGCTGTGAATAGAGTTATCCATGATTCCATAGCCTGTTATGCACATTTCCACAATGCTTGTCTTTTGGTCTTTGGCTTCATTGGCTCGGAATAGTGTGGTGCTGGCGGTCTATCTCTTGTTTTCGGTTGCTTGCTTCTTTACCGTACATGAACATTTTCATTTGGAATAAAACAGCTGTTAATCGGAACATGGATTTGCATATTTCCGCCGCATTTCCGACATTCTGGAATAAGTGGTAAGAATGTGGTAGTTTTTATCGGCAAGCAGCTCATGCAGGACATAATAAGGCTGTCCTGTGGGAGCATCCAGAATACAACAGAGCTGCCTTGCAATAAAAGCCCATCTTTCCTCACTTGTACGGTATCTGTAGTCAAATACCCCGCCGCAGAGCAACGGGGCATGACCTAGCTTCTCTTTAGCTTGTTCGCCCCAGAGGGGCGGGGTATTTGACCCGCGCAGTCGCCAAGTGCAAAGGAACTTTCAGTTCCTTGCAAGCATTGTGTTTGGCTCGTTGCATACGCGAGAATAAAATCTGTCAAAGGTATTATGATAACCGTACTTTTTTTCAAAATCCCCAAAGTATTCTAAAAAGGTTTTATCCCGTTCATAATAATGCCGGAAACCGGCAGACGCAGACATACCGGAAGCCGCCCCAATCACAATGGCTGCTGAACCCGTTAATTTTTCAGCAAGCAGGTTTATTTTGTCATTGTAACTTTGTTTGTTCATATCGCGTATCTCCTTTATCTCTACTTGACTTCTTTTGCTGTTATTGTTAAAATAACAATATTAAATATAGCACAAATAGGACGGCCAATATGCTGTAAAAAATAAAAAAAGTATGCGAAAATAAAAAATCCAGGGAATGGCGCTATATAAGCTGCCATTCCCCGGCGTTCCCATTACTCCATATCTTCAGCAGACAGAAACACAAGCCCGTACTACATCCATGTTGATTTGTCCGTTCCGGTTCCCGTATTGCTTCCCAGACAGCGTCTATGTGCCCTGTGGGAAGATATCATACAATGGAAACACAAAGGGAAAACTCATCTGCGATAAATTCCGTGTTTTCAAGGGTTAGCAGATATTTTTAATATTACTTTTTTCCCTTGCGTAAAATACTGCCACGTTGTTTTCTTAAATTTCAAAACCCTCTTTTTTCCCTTGCGGGACACCGTAAGCGTTATTGGTTTTCCTGCAGGGTCTAACCCCTTTAATGTTAAAACTCCCTTTTTTACAGTACCTTTCAAATCATCCATCATGCATAACCGCAAATGTTCATAAACTGCATTATATTTATTGCCGCTTTTTGAAATACGCAGATGCACCTCCCCTGAACCATCAACAAAATCACCTGTAAATGGTGCTTCTGCCAAAGCCTTCTTCCCCGTCGCCATGCTTAATGTACACGCCAACAGGCAAATACAAAGCACACCTGCCATAATCTGTTTTATCCTCATTTTTACTGCCTCCTCTTCTGCCTTCCCATAATATGGGCATACATTTGATTTACTTTGTCAACCACATTATACAACGCGTGGTTTAATTTGTCAACCGAACAAGAGGCATATTTTTTATATAATTTGCTGTTATGTTACTATTCACGGCCAGTTATTCCAAAGCCAAACAGATAACATATAGTTTCCCTGTTATATTTTTCATGGAATTCCTTATGGGAAAATATTTTTTTCAAATTTTCTGCAAAAAGGCGAAAGTTTTTTGTAATTTACAAGTTGACAAAAATTTAGAATGACATTGCTTTCCGCAGGACAATTTAGCTCTTTTAGAATTGCTTTGCTTTTT
>RAYE01000253.1 GCA_003612285.1 bacterium D16-51
CATTGCACAACCTAATCGAAGAGTGCATTTTAATGCCGGCTTTTGTTTCTCGAAAATCAGCCCATTCATAGCCACTAAGACACATGGAAATAGTCGATGAATCAATCAAATGCAGCTGAAGCAATGCCTTTCCTGCTTTCACAGGTCCTAGTGTATATTGTACCTTTTGAATGAGATGACGAAGAATAGCTTCCGGTATTTCATGTGGAATTTGTCTATTCTTACGCGAAAGTTGTGACTTACTGATACTCTCTATACCTACTAATCGCTGCACCGTTTTGTTGCGTGAAACAGACTGACTGATTACTGCAAGATTTTCTGATTTTTTAAGTTGTGCGTAAATAAATAAGCGAATATAGACGAGGGTACTTAGCTTTTTTACATACTTGTCTACCCCTTCCATATCAATCATTTTTTGAATAATTTTTGAATCTAATGGATGAATGTATTCCTTGAATACCATTTTTATGGTATGATTGTCCATGTATGACTCCTTATAATTTGGGATTTGGACAGGACTACCATTCCCTT
>RAYE01000254.1 GCA_003612285.1 bacterium D16-51
CAGGGATGTATTCAACGCCGCACACCGTACAGTGTTTAGCTGGTAACGCTGTCCACCGTTTCGTGGGTGTGGTATGTAATTCACCGACAAAGCCGATGAATTTATAGTAAATCTTAATTTCCTGTTTCACTGTTCCGTCCGCTGACTTCTCACGCTCCGAAACAAGTATCTTGTCTATCAGTGCATATCCCTCATCCTTACTGTCTTTTTGATAACCGGCATCAGCCTGTAACAGTCTTAATACGGATTCGTCTTTTAATTTCTCTACTGCTATCTTCACCAGTTCTTTAAATTCCTTATCGTACATCACTTCCCCCTGCCAGTTCTGCCCTTAATTTTTTTATAGGTGCATGGACAGCCTTAAAACTAAGTTCGCGGGCGCAGTCTGTATATCTGCCTTGCTGTATGAGCTGATTTTTCAGTTCCACAAGGCCATGCAGCAAAATGCTCCGTTCTCCACTGTCCACATACAAGTGATTTTTCTTTTCTCTCATAAATGTCACCGTCCTTTTTTGTTTTCATTATAT
>RAYE01000255.1 GCA_003612285.1 bacterium D16-51
CGGAAGGAGGAATTTGATATGCTTGCGGAGAAAAGTCCTTATATTAATAGCGCTTATCAGCATCTCCAGGTTATTAGCCGGGATAAGGAAAAAAGGCTGGAGTATGAAGCACGTGAAAAAGCTGTCCGGGATCATAACCAGATGATGAAAGAAGCACGGGAGCGGGGAATGCAGGAGGGCAGACGAGAGGGCAGACGAGAGGGCAGACGGGAGGGCAGACGGGAAAGTATAATTGAAGTTGCAGAAAATTTCATTAAGCTGGGACTTGGAACAGCAGAAATTTCTAAGGGAACCGGCCTTAGTGAAAATGAAATAGAAGGTTTGCGAAAAATGCTTAAGTAATTATACTATCTTAGCGATATGTTCTGGTTTTGGTGGGTAAGGCATTTTACTAATGATTCTGCAATGTTTCTGGCAGGGACTTCGAGATGGGATAGAATAAAATTAAGAAACCTGTTAAATGATTTATGAAAGGTCATAGCATGGTTGTTGCTATTGACAGGAAGTGGGGGATTTATGGATGG
>RAYE01000256.1 GCA_003612285.1 bacterium D16-51
GTTTCAGCCTTGGCTGAAACATTACTTTCCTTACTGATACGCAGACAGCCTGTTACTACAGCCATTTTAAGGCTTTCATTTGTTTTTAATGCTGACTCAAACAGTGAACGGATAAAGGAAACCATTTTATCATAATAGCCGTTAAAATAAGCGTTTTCAAGCGGTACATCATATTCATCAAGAAGTATGATTACTTTCTGTTTATGGTATTTTTCAAGACATTCTGACAAAAATGCTATGGCTCTGGCAAAAACAGCACTGCCCGCTTCCATTGCTAATACAGATCGGTATATTTTCTTGTCTTCTTCTGTAACATTATCATTTTCAAGGATATACCTGTGCCTGTTATATTCTTTTCTGATTTCAAAGGCAAGGTTTTCATATGCCATTTCATATGTTGGCTGTTTCGCTGATTTTAAGGACAGGAATATTACAGGGTACTGTCCCATATGCCTGGTATATTCTACGCCTGCTTCCATAATTTTTTTCCCCTGAAAGTATACAGAATTATCTGCTGCTGTTCC
>RAYE01000257.1 GCA_003612285.1 bacterium D16-51
CTGCCCTCAAGCATTCCTTCACGTCTGCCCTCAAGCATTCCTTCACGTCTGCCCTCAAGCATTCCCCGCTCCCTTGCTTCTTTCATCATCTGGTTATGATCCCGGACAGCTTTTTCCCGCGCTTCATACTCCAGCCTCTTTTCCTTATCCTGGCTGATGACCTGGAGATGCTGATAAGCACTATTAATATAAGGACTTTTTTCTGCAAGCATATCAAATTCCTCCTTCCGTTCTGCATTAATAAACTTTGCCCAAAGCAGCAGATTGTCATCCTCTTTCAATTTCTTCGGCAGCTTCGGAAGTTCAATTACATGAAATTCCATTCTGTCTGTATAAAGAAAGTTACGGCTGTCTTCCCGAATGTGAAAACAGGAGTCAAATACCCCGCTGCAGAGCAACGGGGCATGACCTAGTTTCCCTTTAGCAAGTTCGCCCCAGAGGGGCGGGGTATTTGACCCTCGCGGGCGCGCTCGGATGATGCAAGCTTGCTTGCACATCCTCACTTTGCCTTCGCGGGAATAAA
>RAYE01000258.1 GCA_003612285.1 bacterium D16-51
TACGGGAAACCACACGGCTGCTGAACGCACAGGAGAAAGCCGCATCCAAATATAAGAAAAAAGCAGACAGCATAAAGCTTTCTGATTCCCTGAAAAAGAATGTCAGGGAGGGAAAAATCAATGGAAGCCTGTCTGAACTGATTAAAAAGTATGGTGAGAAAACAGCAGACCAGATCAGCAGATACCAGGATTACATTGACAAGGTAAAGGATGCAAAACAGGCTGTTGAGGAACTCAAGACAGCAATTATTGAGCTTTCCAGGCAGAAACTGGAATTAAAGCTTGAAGACAATGAGAAAAAGCGCGCATACCAGGAAGCAAAATATGCGAACGCAAAGACAACGGATGAAAAGAATAAAATCCTAAAAAGCAAATCCAAAACTTACACATCCGATGACACGGCATATAAAAACTACTATATCCGTGCAAAGAAAATACGCAATAAGGAAGGGAAAGAAGCAAAGAGTGCCGTAAGCAAGGTTAAAGGATTAAGCAAAAAAGATAAAAATCAAATAAAGAA
>RAYE01000259.1 GCA_003612285.1 bacterium D16-51
CACCTTGATAATTGAATAGACTTTACACTCCAAGCGTGATATAATACAGATACTTTATAAGAAAGCAACCGTAAAGGAGCGTGATAAAATGACAGACAATGAATTACTATTGGCAATTTCTGATATGATGGACAAGAAGTTAGATGCAAGATTAACACCTATGGAAAATGATATAAAATCTATCAAACTCGAACAAAGAAGAATTGATTCTATTATTGAAAATGAGATTCGTTCTGATATTAAGTTACTTGCTGAGAATTATGTACCAGCCGCTAAACGGTATGAAAAAGAATCATCAAAAATAGAAGCAATTCAAGATGATATCGAGATTATGAAAAAAGTAATTCAAGAACACAGTCAGAAACTTCAAAACATATCATAACCACAGCAACTAAATAACATATCACCCCTAAAGAGTGTAAAGCCTATTCAATTATTAAGGCTTTGCACTTTTTTATTTTAGGAGGTTATGTCTTATGGAATATTTCAAGAGTGTATCAAATT
>RAYE01000260.1 GCA_003612285.1 bacterium D16-51
AGGCATCCGCCCTGTGCCCTTATCAGCTTAACCTTCTGCCAACTCCCGTCGGCTCTTCCTGATAATTGCCGCATATGCCTGCATAGCGTTGCCTGCATATGCCTTTCTTTATTTTAGAAAGCATTTGTCTCTTTCTCTGTCTTAAGAATTAACTTTTTTGCTTGGATGTCTGACGATTACATTTCTGTAATATCTTTCATTTCTCAGTATGCAGTTTTCAAGGTACCAGTTTTTTAAATTTGGCGGCCGCCTGCTCTCCCATGCCGTCCCCAGCATAGTACCCTCGGCCGCTTAGGTCTTAACCATCGTGTTCGGTATGGGAACGGGTGTCCCCCCTAAGCGCATCGCCACCAAAATTTTATAGTTATCCCAGATACTTCCCCGTATCTATCCCCTGATAACTAAACAGTAAAACAACCCCTACTCTTTCCCTTAGAAAGGAGGTGATCCAGCCGCACCTTCCGATACGGCTACCTTGTTACGACTTCACCCCAGTTATCG
>RAYE01000026.1 GCA_003612285.1 bacterium D16-51
CTTCCTCCGCCTTGCGCTGACAAAAATAGCAAGCACTAAGTATATGGGGATTAAGGAAACGCTGTACTAGCAAATTTCGATAAATAGGTTATCTGTTCACCCTGTGCCCAGTAACGCTTATGGCATAGGATTATTATTTTTCTTTATCTTTTCTATTATTCGGTTTTGTTTACGGACTTCCAGCCTTAAACTGATATAATAAATAACGGCTCCTATAAAATATGGTATTGAAAATGACAGTGTCATATCCCTATATCCACTGGGATGAATTTTTATAAAATAAGATGCAGTTTTTAATGAAATTAGGATGATTGCAATGGCTGTCAGATATTGGATAATAATCATAGCCAAAGGGGAAAATTTTTCTAACCTGTAATGTTGGGAAAGGACGCCGACGCCTAAGATACTTAAAAGCAGAAATAGGAATATATTTACCTGCGTAGGGTTTATTTTTCCTTTTATAAAGACTTCTAAGGCAGTTAATACTATGGAAACTATTGTGTAAGTTATGCAGATAACAGGGATTATATTCTTTTTAGTTATCAGTTTCATGTTGGAACCCTCCTTTATCCATAGTGTTAAGGAATGAATTGAATTTGGCTTTATAGCTTCTGTTTATCTGGATTTTTTCTCCATTGTCGAGTAATGCCATCACACGCATATTAATTTCAGATTTTAAAGAATTAATTTTATATACGTTTAATATGGTTGATTTGTTTACCCGAATAAAGCCAAATTCAAAATAAGCATTTTCTAAATCTCTTAGGCGTATGTCGATTCGTACAACTTCATTGTTTAAATATGCAAATGTCTTTTTGTCAACTGACTCGAAGTAATATACATCGTTCAGGGAAAACCTGACTGCCTTGTTATTTATTTTCCCTGCAAGTTTTTTGCTGTGTTTTCTTAAAAAATCTAAAATATCATTTACTTCTTTTGTTTTTGTACGGTAATAAAAGTCTATTCTGTCCTCACGGATGTCTTTTTGCTGGTATTCGTTTATTTTCAATTTCAAATTCCCTCCTTAAAGGGTATTATAGCATGAACATCAAGGCAATCGCTACATAAGAAATTTTATAATTTTTATTAAGAACCAGATAGACGGTTCCAAATAGCATTGATTGAATAACAGAGTCAATACCTGTAGAACTCCCTTGGGTGAAAATATGGACAAGTCCCCATGTCGCCGCAAGAAAAATACCTCCAAATGGAATAGATTTGTTATTTCCGAACTTTGTTTCAAATGCTTTTTGCCCATGTGCTATAATGTTAATTATTAATAAACTTTCCAATGCATAATAAATGTATTGGAATAAAAATTTACCAGCGCCGAGATTAGAAAATTCTATTGCAGGTTTAAATCCCTGCCATACCAGTGAAGTATAGATAATAGATATGGAGCTAATGATAGCAGCTAGTACAGCGTTTCCTTAATCCCCATATACTTAGCGCTTGATATTTTTGTCAGCGCAAGGCGAAGGAAGGAGGCAATGCGGTGGCATTGTTGACTGACGACAACGCAGCGATGGCGTAAATAGCGAGTGCTAAGTGTATGAGGGACTAAGAAACGCTGTACTAGTATCAGATTTTTCTTTTGCAGATTGTTACCAGGGGCGGCAGGTAATTTTTTCAATAAAATTACTCCAAAGCATCCCCATATGCAGGAGGTTGCCAGCCAATGGATAATAACCTGCAGGTCAGACCATGCCCCGGAAGCTTGTTTGTATAATGTTGTTTCAAGTATTAAAAGTAATACTTCCATGCCAAGTCCCCCAAAGGCGGAAAATGCATATCCAATGTAATCAGCAGCAGAGTTTGTTTTTGATATTGTAGTTTCTTTCATAGTGTATCCCTCTCTTTCTGCCTGCATTATATGATAGCTATTTTTTTACTGCAATATCATGGGGACTATCTTGCATATTTGCTTAACTATGTTGCGGGTATGGCTGGATGAATATACGGCAGTACCAATTTACATTATTCATTTTTTGGTATATATTACTAAGGTGGTTATAATATTTTTTGGAAATGATTATGAAGGAGGAAAGCATATGCTTAAAGTTGTAGGTACAGACCATGGAAAGGTAGTGGATGAAAAAGTATTGATTGATGACAGCAATAAAATAACAAAGTATGGGATTATCCTGATAGGGTTAGATTTATTGGCTGATATCGGTATTCTTTTTCTATTAAGCAAGGCTGTGAAAAGGTACAGGGGCAGGAAGTAAGCGCTGGGGCAAAAGGCATTACAGGAAAGGATTGTTACTATTCACGGCCATTCTAAACATCATGTTAGAGCGTGTTTGCGAAGTTCCTGCCTACTCCTTAGGTTGATTTTGCCGTGCAATAAAACGGCAGATAGGGTTGCCAAGCTTGTAAAATTTTTCTTCATATTCTGTCATAATATTATTTGGTGCAGGGCCGTTTTTATGCAGGTCAAAGGTGGATTCTTCGCAAATCCAGCCCGCAGTGTCAAGCTGCTCTAAGGAAAATTCAAAAAGCGGCCGGTTATCTGTTTTGAACTGGAGCTGTCCATCCGGACGGAGGATGGCTTCATATTTTGTCAGGAAATTAACAGAGGTAAGCCGTCTTTTTGCATGGCGGTCTTTCGGCCAGGGGTCGGAAAAATTCAAGTAGATTTTATCAATTTCGCCTGGTGCAAAATAGGAAGTGATGTCTTCGGCGTCCATCCGTAAAAATATCAGGTTATCTGTTTCTAATTCTTCCCGCTTATCTAGTGCGCGGACTAATACGCTGGAATATTTTTCAATGCCAATATAGTTTATAGCTGGATTGGCTTTTGCCATCTGTGTGATAAACTGCCCTTTTCCCATTCCGATTTCTATGTGGACAGGGGCGTTGTTATGAAAAATATTGGAACGCCATAGCCCCTGGTAGTCTGCTCCATTTGTTCCGTCTGTCTGTATTGTATACTGGTTATCTAAAATTCGTTCCTGGGAACCTCTTACATTTCTAAGCCGCATTTTTTGCCTCCCTTTTTCCATCTGCTGTTCCTTATTATATGGGGAAGTGGATAATACGTCAATAAATTTCTCATGTATACGCAATGGGTTAAATGCGGGTTGTTACTTTTACGGCCATTCTAAACAACATGCGCAAATTTCAGAAAATAGCCATCCTCTTACATGCAAGCACAACGATTTCAGTCTTTTTCAGAAATCGACCGTGAATAGTAACTTTGCAACACAGTTTTTTCATATTTCTGGTGATATTTTAACAAATATCTATAGTATGGTAGTAAATGGCAACTTGTGCTATAATGTTCACCGAAGCAGTTCTATAAATATAGGATATGTCCGCAGCATTATACTGGGTTGTCAGGGTTTGGACTGACAGCCTTGCGATGGGCGGCATATAGCAACATTTTTTGCTAGGAGGGATTGGTTATGGTACGCCATATTGTGATGTTTGAGTTATTAGAGGAAGCAGGAGGAAAGGGAAGAAAGGAGAATTTGGCGCTTGCAAAAGAAAAGGCAGAGGCGTTACGGGAAAAGATACCGTCTTTAAAGGCGTATCAGGTTGTGGTAAATGCCAAAAAGGCCGACCAGTCGAATTACGATATTGCCTTAATCTGTGATTTTGAGGACATGGAAGGGCTGGAGGCTTACCAGAACCATCCGGACCATAAAGCGTTTGGGGCATTTATCGGTGGAATCCGAAGAAACCGTGCCTGTATTGATTTTGAATTGGAGGCGTAAGATATGAAGACAAAAGTATTTATTGATGGAAGTGAAGGGACAACGGGGCTGCGGATTGACGAGCGTTTCCAAGGGCGTGATGATGTGGAAATTATGAAAATCGACCCGGGGAAGAGAAAAGAGCCGGAAGAGAGAAAGAAGTTGATAAATGCTTCGGATATTACGTTTTTATGCCTGCCGGATGCAGCCGCAAGGGAGTCGGTTTCACTTGTGGAAAATGAAAATGTTTGTATTATTGATACGTCTACGGCACACCGTACAGAGGAAGGCTGGGCATATGGTTTTCCAGAGCTTTCCAGCATACACCGTGAAAAGATTGTTAATGGCAAGAGGATTGCTGTGCCGGGATGCCATGCAACAGGTTTTATTTCTGTTGTCTATCCGTTGGCGGCGGGGGGGATTCTGCCGAAAGATTATCCTGTGGCAAGCTTTTCACTGACAGGTTACAGCGGCGGCGGCAAAAAGACGATTGCCGCTTATGAGGACAAAAACCGTCCGATAGAATTTTCTTCTGCAAGGGAGTATGCTTTATCACAACAGCACAAACATTTAAAGGAAATGCAGCTGGTTACAGGCTTGTCGCGCACGCCTTTGTTTTCGCCGATCATAGATGACTATTATAGCGGCATGGTGGTGTCTGTGCCTCTTTATACGGATTTACTGCAGGGCAAAAGAAGTCCTGAGGCATTGAGGGAATATCTGGGGCAGTATTATAAGGGGCAGCGTTTTATTGAAGTCTGCAGTGCTGATAATGCTGTTGCCCAAAGCGGTTATTTACCGGGGAATGGCGTATCTGGCTGGGATGGGCTGAAAATATATGTGACAGGGAATGACGAAAGGGTAGTCCTGTCTGCGCAGTTTGACAACCTGGGGAAAGGGGCGTCCGGCGCGGCAATTGAGTGCATGAACCTTGTGCTTGGATGTGATGAGGCAAAAGGGCTGAACCTTTAATCAAACGTTAAGGTTAGCTTCATTTTATATAAACCTTCATTTGCTATGATTATGGCTGTAAAAGGCAATGGCTTATTACAAAATGAAAGAAATGGCCGAAAATTGTAAATCAGTGATATGGAAAATGGAGGAGAATTATGGATGTGCTGACAACAAAGAACCTGACGAAGACATACCATGGCAGGAATGTTGTGGATAATGTAAATATGCATGTAGAAAAGGGAGATATCTACGGTTTTATTGGACGGAACGGGGCAGGCAAGACTACTTTGATGAAGATGGTCTGTGGGCTGACCAGTACATCTTCCGGGGGATTTGAGCTGTTTGGCTCAAACGATTTAGGGGCAGGCAGGAAAAAGATTGGCTGTGTGATTGAACAGCCTGCGCTTTATCCGGGGATGACGGCAAGGGAAAACCTGGTATATTACAGCAAGATGCAGGGCTGCGAAAAGACAACGGATATTGATGCGATGCTGCATCTTGTAGGGCTGCCGGATACTGGGAAAAAGAAGTCGAAAAAGTTTTCGCTTGGAATGAAGCAGCGCCTATCCATTGCGATTGCACTGCTTGGAGAACCGGATTTTCTGGTTTTGGATGAGCCTATGAACGGCCTTGACCCGGCAGGAATCCGGGAAATCCGGGAAATGCTTCTGGATTTGCATGAAAAAAGGCAGATTACAATATTAATGTCCTCCCATATTTTAGGGGAGCTTGGGAAGATTGCAACAAAATATGGAATTATTAATTCCGGCAGACTGGTAGAGGAGTTTGGTGCAGAAGAATTAGAGGAGCGTTCCAAACATTACCTCCATATCGCGGCGGATGATTCTGACAGGGCATGCCGGATTCTGACGCAGGAATTTGCAGTAGAGAAGTATAAGGTGATGGAAGACCAGTCAATTTGTGTATATGACAGGATAGAAGAGCCGGCGGCAATTAACCAGGCGCTTGTACAAAATAATGTCATGGTTTCTTATCTTGCGGTTGAAGGGCAGGATATGGAAATGTATTTTGTTGAAAGAATGGGAGGAATGTAATATGCTGGATATTATTAAAAGTGAGTTTTATAAAGTCAGGAAAAGTAAAGTAACCCTCGTGACAGCCCTGTGCCTTTTGGGGATTGCCGGGCTTAATATTGCGGTGATGCTGTATGCGCAGATAAAAGGCGGCTTCTGGCTGGAAGCGATGGAAGGCACACAGGGGTTTGATCTTTATTTCGGTTTTGCAAGCGGGACATTTTATCTGGTATTTATTGCTCTGTTTGTAGGCGGGATGATTTCTAATGAGTATACCAACAGGACGGTGCGCCAGGTTGTAAGCCGTGGGACGTCGAGGGTACAGATTGCCCTTGGCCAGTATATTGTGCTTTCTACAGCGATGACAATAATGACAGTTATCCCGGCGGCTCTTTCAGGGGCTGTGGCCACTATTTTTTGGGAGTTCGGCTCAATTTCTGCAGGGCGTTTCCTGCTGACGCTTGCCGGGCAGATTCTGCTGATTTGGAGTTATTCAGCAATTACTATGCTGATTGCCCACTTAACACGTTCTGGCGGGCTTTCGATTGGGATTAATGTGATGTTAATGCTGGGTGGCTCTACCGCAGCGATGGTTTTGGCACAGCTTACGAAAAAAGAGTTTTTTACGACATATTGGCTGTTGAATATACAGTCAGAAGCCTTGAATTATACAAATTCTATGATGAGGCAGGGCAGGTTTGCAGTGATTTTGTTTGTAATTGGCATAGTTTTTACGGTGCTTGGAGTGATACGGTTTAAGATGCGTGATGTAGATTAATCCATACTGGGAAATTCTGTTTTCCAGCATGGGTTGGAACAGAAAGGAATGGATTGTATGGGAAAGAGAAAATGGAACAGGGCAGGTATTTTACTGCTCATCTTTACACTGTTATTAACAGGGAATGCCGGAAATGTGGCAGCAGCACAGGCGCCGTTTCAGGCGGCTGGCAGGCAGAAGCTGGAGCTGCCACTGTTTCCGGAAGAAACAGAAGGACCGGAAACGAGCGCGTCTCCGGAAGCCAGCCAGGAGCCGCAGGTAACCCCGGAACCGACAGAAGAGCCTTATGATGATATATCTCTTGTACAAGTGAAGGATTATACCTCAACAACGCTTACTCTGTCATGGTTTAGCGATGGGAACAATGATGGGTTCCATATCTACCGCAAATGTAAATATGATAAGGATTATAAGAAACTGGGAAGTGTGAAAAACCGTCCTTTTGAGACACACATGTTCCAGGATAAGAGTTTTAAACGGGGAATTAATTTTACTTACAAAATCGCAGCCTACCGGCTTGACAGCCAGGGAAAGGAAAAGGAAGGGGCTTCGGTTAAGCAGAGTATTAAGATAGAAATACCAAAGGTAACGCTTTCTTCGGCCAGCAGGAGCGGCAGCAGCGCGGTATTGAAGTGGAAAAAGACTGCCGGCGTCAGTGGTTATGAGGTTTACCAGAAAAATGGCAGCAGTGCATATAAAAAGGTAAAGACAGTAAAGGGCGGCTCTGTTGTAAGCTGCAAGGTGCCCGGAGTACCAACAGGGCCGACAGTCAGGTTTAAGGTGCGGGCTTTTGTAACATATAGCGGCAATTCTGTCTATGGTTCTTATAGTGGGGAAAAAGTGTTATATTCTGCGATGAAGCAGAGGATTGCTAAAAAGTTTAGAAAGCTTCAGAAGCTTTATCCGGATGGACGCTACTGGAACCATGTAGGGAAGGCGAAATATGACAGCACGACTACAACTAATAAACCATGTATGCATACCACATATGATGATATTTCAACTTGCAACCACTATAACTGCCCAAATGGGATATTAGGGTTTCAGTGCTATGGGTTTGCCTGGAAAATGAGTGATTTGATTTTTGGACGGAATGCAAAGATAAAGAATTTTAAGTCGTTTGCAAAGAGCAAAATGGGGGATGTAATCCGTTATAGCGGGCATTCCGTAATTATTGTAGAAAAGCATAAGAATTATATTGTTGCAGGGGAATGTAATTATGGAAATACCTGCATCATTAAATGGGGGCGTAAGATTTATAAATCTGAGCTTACGAATGCTACCTACAGCACCCGTTATTAGGAACTGTGAAAGTACAGTTCTTTTGTGGCATAAAGGCATCTGAAAGAGTGATGCCTTTTGATAGGAGTTTTGTATGGAAGGTAAGGTACAGTGGACCCGCCGTGAATTGAAAAGGCGAAGTAAGGCGGTTTTACACACATATTATTGGCGTATTGTCCTTGTTGCGCTTCTTTTGTCTCTTTTGATGGATGGCGACAGGACTCCTGTCAGCCTGATAGGTTCTGTTGTGCAGGGACAGACAGAGACGCCAATCCGGGAAAAAAACCCGAAATCGTCTGTTGTTGGGCTGACGTCCACTTACCGGGCAATCAGGGACTGGGTCATGGAAAGGCAATATGTAGGAAGTATCGTGGTTGGAACGGCAATGCTTACAGTAATCGTCCTTTTTTTTATAGTAGCTTTTAGTGGTATCTTGCTTTCCATATTTATTGTGAACCCGCTGTATGTCGGGGGAGTGCGTTTTTATAACAGGGCGTTTGATACAAAACCACGATTTAAGGAACTATTCCATGTTTTTGAATATAAATACAGAAATGTTGTCAGCATTATGTTTTTAAGGGATGTCTATATATTGCTCTGGTGTCTTTTATTTATTGTCCCGGGGATTATAAAGTCTTATGAGTATTTGGTTGTGCCTTATATTTTATCGGAGCATCCTGATATGCAGGCAAAGGAGGCGTTTGCTGCCAGCCGCCAATTAATGCGGGGGCAGAAATGGAAGGCATTTGTCCTGGATTTATCATTCCTTGGGTGGGCGGTTTTGTCAGGAATGACTTTTGGGGTGCTGGGGATATTTTTTGTAAGCCCTTACAGGGCATTGACATTTACAGCGCTATACCGCAAACTTCTAGGGGGGGATGTTATACCGCATAATATTTATTACGATGGGATGGAAGAAGAGGCGGAAAATGGCTGGTACAGCCTGCCAGACAGGCCGCTGCCACGTAATGGGCAGGAGGGAAAACAGGAGGTTTGAGAAGATGGGATATCGTATTTTAATTGCAGATGATGAAGGTGAAATCAGGGATTTGCTGCGGCTGTATCTTGAAAAGGAGGGGTATGAGGTGCTGGAAGCGGCAAATGGTGAGGAGACATTGCAGGTTTTACGGAAGCATAAGGATGTGGCGATGCTTCTTTTGGATATCATGATGCCGAAAAAGGATGGGTTTCATGTGTTAAAGGAACTCAGGCAGAATAGTAACCTTCCGGTTATTATTTTGTCTGCAAAGACGTCGGATAATGATAAAATCCTGGGGCTTGATTTGGGAGCGGATGATTATATTGCTAAGCCGTTTAACCCTTTGGAAGCAGTTGCACGTATTAATTCTAATATCCGTCGGTTTTATTCCCTGGGGGCGAATGATTCCCAGACAGTAAAGCGCCTGCTGCAGGTAAAGGATTTGACGCTTGATTTGGATGGCTGTATTTTGCGGAAGGGGGATGAGGTAATTGAACTTTCTTCTACAGAATACAGGCTTATGGAATTGTTTATGGGGAATCCGGGGAAAATCTTTACGAAACAGCAGATCTATGAATATGGATGGCAGGAAGCTTATTTTATCGCAGATAATAATATTATGGTGTGTATCAGTAAACTGCGGGCAAAGCTTTCACAAGAGGACAGCAACCGTTATATCCGTACGGTAAGGGGGCTTGGTTACCGTTTTGAAGAGGGATAGCCGGGATGGAGGAGAAAAACAGTTTAAGGGGTTTTCTGGTAAAAAAGTTTTTAATGGTAATATTTGAAATAGCAATTTGTGAATTTGTTATAAATTTATTATATTCAAGCATTGTGTTTCCGGGCTTGCGGGATAAAATCGGAGGCCCTTTTTTTACGAACCTGGGAGATGGGGCATATGGCTCAAGCGCTTTATACACTACGTTTTTCTGGTTTTTTGGCGAAGCCCTGTTATTTTTGCTGCCAGATATTGCAGCAAAGTCTGTAAGAAGCTTTATTAACACATATTTTTACCGAATACTGCCACAGGAGATAGGGGTTTTGCCAAAGGGCAACGGGCAGGAGGTATGGAATCTATACTATATTGGCTGTCTTATTTTGCTGCTTTTGCTTATTTTTATTGCCCTTCTTCCTTATGCGGCGGGCGCTGTAAGATTTGGGCGTTTGATTCAGAAAGAGATGGAGCAGCGCTGGAAAGAGGGAAGGGAACGCCAGCAGGAATATGAGCGGCGCAGAAGCCTTATGCTGTCGGATATTGCCCATGATTTAAAAACCCCGATTACTACGATTAACGGGTATGCACAGGCTCTGCGCGATGAAGTGGTGACGGGGGACGACAAGAAAAAACAATATCTGAATGCTATTTGCAATAAATCACAGAGAATGGATGATTTGATTTCGCTGCTTTTTGAATATGTAAAGATTGACAGCGAAGGCTTTTCGCTCCATATGGAACAGGCAGATATTGTAGAGGTTTTAAGAGAAAATGTTGCGCTGTTTTATGCAGATTTTGAGCGCAAGGGAATCGAAGTGGAATTGGATATCCCTGAACAGTGCATTTGGTGGGAAATTGATAAAATTCAGTTTTCGAGGGCAGTGGCAAATCTTTTAAATAATGAGCTTCGGCATGTGGAAAAGGGTGAAATGGTTGTAATCCGACTGCGGTGGGATGAGGACAGAGAAAGGATTTCTATACTTTTTGGAGATACTGGGGAACAGATTCCAGATGAGATTGCAAAACATATTTTTGAACCGTTTGTCATGGGGGATGCTTCACGCAGCACAAAAGGAGGCAGCGGGCTTGGTTTGAGTATTTCCTCTAAAATTGTTAAAATGCATGGCGGACGGCTGTATTTGGACAGAAATTCTACGGAAGAGTATAAAAAGGCGTTTGTAATTGTCCTTTGGAATTGACATATTTTAAAAAGATGGGTATAGTTAGAGTGTTTCAGGTTTGATTTCACCACTGGAGGCTGTTGATGGCAGAAGAATTGTTTAAAAAGAAAATTTCCAGGGAAGAGAAAATATATCGGGAGGCGCGGGATTTACAGGAGGCGGTTTCCTGTGTTCTGCGTTTTGAAAACGAAGTAGCTGCTTTGAGAAGCGCAGCAAGGAAGTTCCAGAAACTGGAGGATTATAAGGACGCCAGGATCCGAATGGAGGAATGCCGCGCCGCGGCCGCAAAGGCAGCAGAAAGAGGCGCCAGGAAAGTTTTTGAGGAAGCTGTCAGAAGGGAGGAGCAGGCGAAATATAAAAGTGATTATGTGGATGCAATCACGGAATTTAGGCGTGTTTCTAAAAGAGGGGAGTATGCACAGGAGGCAAAGAAACATATCAGCGTGTGCAGGCAGAAAATTGCCCGTTTGGAAAGCTTTGCTGTCTGGAGGAGGAGGCTTACGTTTCTTGCCATTCTGGCCGCCAGTATATTTCTATTTACCCGTACGCCGTTTTATCCGTTTGCGAAGGGCTATGTCCATCAGCAGATGGGGGAGTATGAGATAGCGCTGATGAACTACCGTCAGTGCAGCCTTTCCTGGACAAAGGAATTGTCCGGCGTGTGTTATTATGAAATGGGGATGGAAAAATTGCAGCAGGGAAATCAGGAAGAGGCTATGAGGCTTTTGCGTAAGGCAAAAAAGAAAGGAAATTCTAAAGCAAAAAAGGAAATCAGGAGATTAAGGCAGGAGATGGATGTGGATGGGCAGTTTCAATAATATGCGAAAATTATTCCACCTGCGCGGTTGGAACACAAAGACAGCGCACGCCATAAAAATAGAGTAGAGAAATTGATTGGAGGAAAGAAAACATATGTGTGGAATTGTAGGATATACGGGCAGGGAGTCGGTAACGGACCAGCTTTTGGACTCACTGGAACTATTAGAATACCGTGGGTACGACAGTGCGGGGATTGCAACCCTGAATGGGGAGACTGGCAAGGTGAAGCTCCGCAAATGTGCCGGAAGGGTAAATGATTTGCGCAAGCTTTGTAAAAAGGATAAAAAGATTTCTACCTGTGGGATTGGGCATACCAGATGGGCAACGCATGGGGGCGTCAGTGATGTAAATGCACATCCGCACCGTCATGGTGATGTTTTGCTGGTACACAATGGGATTATTGAAAACTATGAGGAATTAAAAGACCATTTTATGCTTCATAAGGAGTTAAAATCGCAGACAGATACCGAGGTGGTGGCGGCTGTATTAAACCGTTTTTACCAGGGGGATCCGCATGAGGCAATCAGGAAGACGGTAAAGTATTTAAGGGGGACTTTCGCACTTGTTATTATGTTTAAGGACCAGCCGGATGTAATTTATGCAATCCGCAATGTAAGCCCGATTGTAGCGGCATGCAATGAGAATGGAACAATGTTAGCGTCCGATGTAGTCGCGCTTGGCGCGTCTGCAGAAAGATATCTTGTTGTCCCTGAATATGTTATTATGGAACTCCACAGGGAAGAAATTAAGCTGTTCCATCTGGACGGGAAGCCGTGTGAAGCGGAATATATGGAGATTGACTGGGATACGACAAGAAGTGGGAAGGGCAGTTATCCATTTTATATGGAAAAGGAAATTATGGAGCAGCCGGATGCAGTCAAAGCGACAATGGAATCCCGTATCGTTGATGGGAAGATTGATTTGGCAGCAGATGGTGTGCCAGATGAGGTTTTGAAAGGCTGTGAACGGATTTGTGTTGTAGCATGCGGCACGGCGATGCATGCCGGGCTGGTAGCACAGGTGCTGGTACAGTCAAAGCTAAATATGCATATGACGGTAGAATATGCTTCGGAATTTATGTATGCAGACCCTGTAATTGATGATAAAACGTTAGTGCTTGCAATTTCCCAGTCTGGGGAAACAATTGATACGCTTGAGGCGTTAAAGTATGCCCGGAGGAAGGGGGCAAAGAGCATTGCAGTCATTAATGTAAAAGGTTCTTCTATTGCAAGGGAAAGCGATTATGTCATGTATACGGCAGCGGGCCCAGAGATTGCGGTGGCAAGCACAAAAGCGTATACAACGCAGTTAATTACATTGTTTTTATTAATTGGGCGCATGGCAAAGGTGCGCGGACTGCTTAATGATGCAGCTGAAAAGGAATATCTGGAAAATCTGGTACAGGTGCCGGATAAAATGCAGCAGGTATTGGACCAGAGGCAGGATATCCATAAAATTGCAAGGCAGATGCTGGATGCAAAGGATGCCTTTATGATTGGCCGCGGGCTGGATTATTCTATTTTGCTGGAAGGGGCATTGAAGCTGAAAGAGGTTTCCTATATTCATACGGAAGCATATGCTTCGGGGGAACTTAAGCATGGGACGATTGCATTGATTACGGAAAATACGCCGGTTGTTGCAACGGTTACACAGACAAAGCTGAAAGATAAGGAGCTTTCTAATATCCGGGAAGTCCAGTCCAGGGGCGCGAGTGTTGTATTGATGGTAAAGGATGGGTTTGAGCTGGCAGATGCAGAGTATGCAGATGTCTTTACACTTCCGGCAATGGCAGATGAGTTTATGGTATTTCCGGCATCTGCAGCATTGCAGCTTTTGGCATATTATGTTTCGATGGATAAGGGTCTGGATGTTGATAAGCCGAGAAATCTGGCAAAGGTTGTAACAGTTGAATAAACAGAGTGCTTTATGGGGGATGATTGATTGGGAAAAGAAAAGAAGGAATATGAGTTTGAAGAGACAATGGTGACTTTGACCGATGAAGACGGCAAAGACAGGGATTTTTATATTGATGAAATTTACAAGGCGGGGGAAAATCTATATGCTGCGTTGATTCCCGGAGATGTGGAAAATGTGGAGGAATATTATGTTTTTCGTCTGAAAGACCTTGGCGGGGATGATTTTGAGCTTGAGGACATTGAGGATGAGGAAGAATATGATGCAGCGGCAGATGTCTATGAAGAGTGCCTTGATACCAGGCTTTGGAATATGGCATTTGAGGATGGGCATGAAGATTAAAATCTGTGGGCTGACAAGGGTAGAAGAAGCAGCATATTTAAACCAGTGTCAGGTGGATTTTGCGGGATTTGTCCTTTTTTATCCAAAGAGTAAAAGGAATATTACAATGGAACAGGCGGAAAAGATAGCGCAGGCGCTTGATTTTGCTGTAAAAAGGGTTGCTGTAGTTGTTTCCCCATCGCTGCAGCAAATCAGGCAGATTGAAGCGTCGGCTGCCCGTTTTGATTATATCCAGGTTCATGGGGCGCTTTCCGGGGAGCTGCTGGAGCAGTTCCGGCTTCCGGTATTAAGGGCGTTTAATGTTACGGATATGGGTAATTATCCTTTTTACCATGCTTCAGATAAAGTTGCCGGCTATGTTTTTGATGCAGCGGAGCCTGGGAGCGGCAAAACATTTGACTGGAGCCTGGTAAAGCAGGTTCCGCGTGATGAGAAGCTTTTTTTGCTTGCCGGAGGCCTGAATCCTGGGAATGTCAGGGAAGCGGCAGGCGTACTCTGCCCGGATGGCGTAGACGTCTCTTCTGGGGTGGAGTATGATGATAAGCCGGGAAAAGACTTGGAAAAAGTCAAAAGTTTTGTCCAAAATGCCGGGGAAATGAAATGATACTTGACAAATAAGGATTGCCGTGTATAATGATATACACAATAACAATTTCATATCAAACCGTTGAGGTGGAGATAACGATAAAAGATGCGCTTACAGAGAGCAGGGACTGGTGGAAACCTGTAGAGATGCAGTTTATCAAATGGACCACTGAGGGCATGGTCAAAGGGCGTTTTGCCTGAGTATTCCATGACGTGCAGGTATACGTTAGTTACCGGAAATATGTTTGTATTTCGCTAAGAGTGTGGGAAACCATAAATCAAGGTGGCACCGCGGTAATAGTAAGATTAACCGTCCTTGACTAATGCAGTAAAACTGCGTTAGCCAGGGGCTTTTTTATGTTATAGGAAATTGCTGTAACATAGCAGTATGCTTTTTGCTTTTACCGGAAATCATATTGTAAAATTGCAGCCAGGGGATATGAAACATTTCTGCCCTGGCAGAATGGAGTGGAGATGGATATATTAGAAGAAATTGCCCAAAAGACAAGGGAGCGCATGGTTTTTTGCAAAGAGAGGAAAACGCTTCGGAAGCTAAAGGAAGAGGCATTTTCAATAAATTGTGATACCGGCTTCCCGTTTGAAAAAGCATTGAGGCAGAAAGGAGTTTCTTTTATCTGTGAAGTAAAGAGGGCTTCGCCGTCAAAGGGTCTGATTGCAGAAGAATTTCCTTATGTAGAGATCGCTAAAACATATGAAGAGGCGGGCGCTAGTGCAATTTCAGTGCTGACAGAACCGTATTATTTCCAGGGGGCGGATGAATACCTGTCAGAAATACACCAGGCTGTTCAGCTTCCGCTTTTGCGCAAAGATTTTATCGTAGACGAATATATGATTTATGAGGCGAAAGTTATGGGAGCCTCGGCAGTACTTTTTATCTGTTCCCTGCTGGATGAGACAGTATTGGAAAAATATATTGAAATTGCAGACAGCCTTGGCTTGTCAGCATTAGTGGAGGCGCATGATGAAGGGCAGATTATGCAGGCAACAAGTGCAGGCGCCCGTGTGGTTGGGGTAAATAACCGTGATTTAAGGACATTTACGGTAGATATTAAAAACAGCATACGTCTGCGCAAGCTTGTGCCGGAGGAGGTGCTTTTTGTATCAGAGAGCGGCATACAGACGGCAGAGGATATCAGGGAGCTGGCGGAAAACCATGTGGATGCTGCTTTGATTGGAGAGACATTAATGCGTTCAGATAATGTGAAAGAAATATTGGCGAAAATGAAAGAGATTGGAATGAGGTGAAAGGATGAGTAAAGGAAGATTTGGAAAACATGGGGGACAGTATATCCCGGAAACTTTGATGAATGAGATTCATAGCCTGGAAAAGGCTTATGAACATTATAAGGATGATGCAGAATTTGTGGCGGAGTTAGATAAGCTGAACCGCCAGTATGCGGGACGCCCATCGCTTTTATATTATGCAGAGAAGATGACTAAGGCGCTTGGAGGGGCTAAAATTTATTTTAAGCGTGAAGATTTAAACCATACAGGTTCCCATAAGATTAATAATGTATTGGGGCAGGTGCTTCTTGCAAAAAGAATGGGGAAAACCAGGGTAATTGCAGAAACGGGGGCTGGGCAGCATGGGGTGGCAACTGCAACCGCAGCGGCTCTGCTGGACATGGAATGTGAAATTTTTATGGGTAAGGAAGATACAGTGCGCCAGGCATTAAATGTTTACCGGATGGAATTGCTTGGGGCAAAAGTACATGCAGTAGAAAGCGGGACTAAGACATTGAAGGATGCGGTAAATGCCTGTATGGGGGAGTGGACGGCAAGGGTTAGCGATACGCTTTATGTGCTTGGCTCTGTTATGGGGCCGCATCCGTTCCCGACGATAGTGCGTGATTTCCAAAGTGTGATTAGCAGGGAAGCAAGGGAGCAGATTCTTGAAGCAGAAGGGAGGCTTCCTGATGTAGTGATGGCATGTATTGGGGGCGGAAGCAATGCAATTGGTTCTTTTTATGAATTTATCAATGATAAAAGCGTGCGCCTGATTGGCTGCGAGGCGGCGGGGCATGGCGTTGATACAGATAAGACGGCTGCTACTATGGCTGTTGGGACAGAAGGGATTTTTCATGGGATGAAGTCTTATTTCTGCCAGAATGAATATGGGCAGATTGCACCGGTATATTCGATTTCCGCTGGCCTGGATTATCCGGGGGTTGGGCCGGAACACGCGTACTTAAAGGATATCGGAAGGGCAGAATATGTGCCGGTTACAGATGAAGAGGCTGTTAGGGCATTTGAATATATCGCAAGGGAAGAAGGGATTATTGCTGCGATTGAAAGTTCCCATGCAGTAGCCCATCTAATGAAAATAGCGCCAAAGATGCGAAAGGACCAGATTATTATCTGTACCCTTTCGGGGCGCGGCGATAAAGATGTGGCTGCAATAGCAAGATACAGGGGGGTTGATTTACATGAATAGGATAAAAAAAGCATTTGATAATAAAAAGGCGTTTATTGGGTTTTTAACAGCAGGAGACCCGACATTGGAAAGGACAGAGGAATTTGTCTTAGAAATGGAGCGGGGCGGGGCGGCGCTAATTGAACTGGGCATCCCGTTTTCTGATCCCATTGCAGACGGACCGGTAATCCAGGCAGCTAATATCCGTTCGCTGGCGGCTGGATGCACGACAGATAAGATATTTGACACGGTAGCGTCTATGCGGGAAAGGACGCAAATCCCATTGGTTTTTCTGGCATATCTGAATACCCTGTATAAGTATGGATATGAGGCTTTTTGTAAACGCTGCCAGGAATGTGGTGTGGATGGCGTGATTATACCAGATATGCCGTTTGAAGAGAAAGGGGAACTGGTGCCGATTGCCTCCAGGTATGGCGTAGATGTGATAACAATGATTGCCCCGACCTCAAAAGAGCGGATAAAAACGCTGGCAAAAGAGGCAACAGGGTTTATCTATGTAGTGTCTTCCATGGGAGTAACAGGGGCGAGGGATGAAATTACAACAGATATTGAGGAGATTGTGAATATTATACGCAGCGTAACGGATACCCCGGCGGCCGTTGGCTTTGGGATTAATACAAAAGAGCAGGTCCATAAGTATTCTTCCATTGCAGACGGAGTAATTGTTGGAAGTGCAATTGTAAGGGTTGTAGGGCAGCATGGGGCACAGGCAGGAGAAGAACTTTACCGTTATGTTTCAGGAATGGCCGGTGCGCTGGCAGAATAGAAATAGTATAAGGGGTAAGAAGAAGGATATACCTAAAAATATATCCTTCTTTTCTTTTTTGTTTGTTTCTATCCTGATACCATTGACTGTGAATAGTAACTGCTTTTTTCTGCCCGGAGGAAAGAAACAATAAATGTATGGAATTTTTGTCGAAATTGTGATATACTGAATTTGCGTATATTGTTCGTTAAGAAGAGAATGGAGATTAGAGATGAAAAAGAGGTTTTGGGATTTTGGCAAGTATTATTTAATTTTATTATTTGTTTTGATATTTTCTTGTGTTACAATAGCATCTGTATGCGGTGATGTAAATGAAAGCGCCGCAGAAGTTGCGGTAAAAAACCTGGAAGATGATGCCAGGCTGTTTACATCTTATTTTGATGATATGATTTCCAATAATTTCAGCCTGCTAAAGCAGCTTGGGAAGCGGCTGGAGGAACTGGCGGCCAATAGCCCGCAGGGAACACAGGAGATAATTGATGATTATAAGGAGATTTTTCATTCAGTTGAAGTTGTAAATTCTGAAGGCAACAGGGAATATGGTGACGTTATAGAGGTAGACCTTACGCAGGATGGATTGCTGGATTCTTTGGTTTTTGACAGGAAGGATGTTGTCTATGGGGGGAGCATTACAGAAAAGGATGGAATAGATTCCATTGTTCTTTGTGTGCCGTTGGAACGTATGGGCGGTGTGGTTGGGATATTGCTTGGGACAGTTCCGGTGTCCCAGATAAATGATTTGATGGATAGATGGGGATATGCGGAGGAAGATTGTGTTTTTGTAATGAACCACAAAGGGAATTATTTAAGTGGCGGCAAAAAGTTTGATAAGGTTTTGGGAGGAAAGGCAAACAGTTATTTTACATATTTAACTAACAGCAATTTAAGCGGGGAGATAGAATCTATAGCAGAATTTGAAAGGGAACTTTTAAAGCAGGAGGCTTTTTCTGCCCGGTATAGTTATATTGGCAAAAGTTATGTTGGGCGGTTTTGTCCAAGCAAATACGGGGACTGGCATCTTGGGTTTGTGGAGAGGGCTGACAATTTTTACAGGGAGCGTTTTTCATTTTCATTGAAAACAATTGTCCTTTTAGTGATAGTGGTTGCTTTTTGGGCTGTAGTTTTGGCGTTTGCCATGCACGCAATTTATAAGAATGTAAATTTTCGGACAGAATTGGAACGGTATTCTATTATCTACAATCTGGAGCAGTCAATCATTTTAGAGATGTCATTTTCACCAAAGAGGCTGGAGTTCTTTGGCGACACAAAGGCGATGTTTGGGGTGGAAAATGGCGTTGTCCTGAATGGTGAAGAAGTTTTTGACGTCTATAAATATGTACATGAGGATGACCAGTCGGTACGTGGAAGGCTTCACCGTTTCTATGATGAAGAGGAGGGTTCTGTTTTCGCGGCAGAAATCCGTATTAAAAACGGGGCGGACAGTTATGGCTGGTACCGTATCTCAGGTACGGTAATCAAGGATAAGCGCTTTGGAACAAACCTTAAATTTGTCGCTAAAATTGAAAATGCAGACCAGCAGATTGCGGAAGAAAAAGATTTGGTGCAGAGGGCGGAAAATGATTTGCTGACAGGCATCTTAAATAAGAAAACAATGGAGGAAAAAGTGGCCCATGCATTAAGCACGGTAACGGGCAATAACCATTGTATTTTTTTCATGGTGGATTTGGATAATTTTAAAAATGTAAATGATAAGCTGGGGCATATATATGGGGATAAGGCAATTGTTGACACAGCCCATTTCCTGACAGAACTGTTTCCAAATAATGCATATGTCGGGCGTTTAGGCGGTGATGAATTTGCCGTATGTGCAGTTTATGATGCATTTGATAAAGAAAGCATGTTTGAGTACATAAAAAAGAAAGCGGAAAAGATTTGTGAGGTAAATAGGCGTACATATTCAAATGGAACAATTTCTGTTGATATTTCAAGCAGTGTGGGAATTTCAGTAGCGCTTGATTCTGAGAAGGATTTTGAAACTGTATATAAGATGGCGGACAACGCTTTGTACCGTTCTAAGAATGGTGGAAAGAACTGTTATCATATATATCAGAAATAATATAGGAAGAAAATTACTCCGGCTGTTAGACACTGTGGTTTTGCAGTGTTTGGCAGCCGGAGTAATGTATAGCGGACTCGTTTGCTATGCTGTTTAAGCCGCAAAAGCGCGGCATGGGGGATAATATGGATTTATATATGGCATATGGGATTTTGATAGTTATCCTGGCTGGAAGCCTGCTTTTACTTTTTGTATTAAAGAATTGGCTTTTGCTGCAGAAAAACAGGATTTATATTAAAATGCTGTTTCTTTTACTTATTGCAGCTGCGTCTGAGTTGGCATGGAGGAATTTTTTGCTGGTTTTCCTGCAGCCGGAGGCTGTTTTGGAGGCGCTTATCAGGGCGGTGGTTAGCATATGCATTTTATTTTTATTTTACCAGATTTTTCTCTATGACATGGCGCTTACCCATAAAATGGAGTTAAAGAAGACGGGGTTTTTCAGGTTTTTTTACTGCATTTTTATGCTGGTTTCTGTACTCACCGCCGTATCGCCTTTTCTTGGGGGTTCCTGGTTTTATAATAAGAATTTGCATAATTATAATTTATGGGGGAACTTCCTCCAGATATTGACGCTGCTGTTCTGTCTTTGTGCAGGGATTTATCTGGTTATCCGAAACAAAGGTGTTTTGGATAGGAAAGCATATTATCTTTTGCTGGCGGTGCATTATCTGCTGATTATTGATCTGAACATGCAGCTTGTCCTAAATACAAGAAATCTTGTGTCTTATTTAGCGTTATCTGCCGTAATGGTTTTGTATTACTATTTTTTCCACAGGAATGGAAAGTATATTTCAAAATCCAGCGGCTGCTTTAATGGGGAAGGGCTTCGGGAAGTCCTTTCTGAAAAAATGAGGTATGGGGAAGCATATTATTGTTTAAAAATAAGCTTTGGCGGGCTGGAGTCCGGAAAATCTGCCTGCGGCGGCGAAAAGCTGGCGCAGTTGCAGAAAAAGGCCGGAACAGCTTTAAAAAGATACTGCGGCAGGCATAATGTATACCACATGGAGGATTTGGGATATGAGGTGATGTTTGGAAGCAGGAAGAAGGCTGAGTATATGCAGAAATCATTGGGGCAGGGGATTTTACAATATTTGGATATTGCAGATAAGCAGATTTCGGTGTTATGTAATTTTTCTTCGATTTGTAGTGGAAAATAGGAACCGCTTGTATTATACTTAGATTGGTATGGTTAAATTGTCTACACAAAAGGAGGAGATTATGGGAACAGTAGAATTAAGCAATATGGAGTTAAGAGATGAAATTTGTGATATTTGCCATAAGATGTGGCAGCTTGGCTGGGTGGCGGCAAATGACGGAAATGTTTCTGTAAAGCTGGAGGACGGCACTTTTTTGGCGACTCCGACAGGAATCAGCAAAAGCTTTATTACGCCGGAAAAGCTGGTACATATTGATAAAGATGGCAATGTGCTGGATGGGTTAGAGGGTTACAGGCCGTCTTCAGAGATTAAAATGCATTTAAGGTGTTATGCAGAGCGTGAGGATGTGGGCGCTGTGCTGCATGCACACCCGCCGGTAGCAACAGGGTATGCTGTTGCCAATGTTCCTTTAGATGAATATTCAATGATAGAGACGGTAATTGCAATTGGTTCTGTGCCGGTAACCCCTTATGGGACGCCTTCTACAAATGAAGTGCCAGATGCAATTGCGCCTTATCTTGGGGAGCATGATGTTATGCTTTTACAGAATCATGGTGCGCTGGCAGTAGGGGCGGATGTTTTGACTGCTTATTACCGTATGGAGTCTCTGGAGCTGTTTGCAAAAATCAGCCTGAATGCGCATCTGCTGGGTGGGGCGCAGGAACTTTCCCGTGAGAACATTGACCGTTTAATCGGTATGAGGGAGCAGTATCAGGTAACAGGCAGACATCCGGGATATAAAAAATATTCATAAAGATTTTTTAATAGCAGTTGTTTACAAAAGGGCAGCAGGAGGGGTACTGCTGTCTTTTTTAGCAAATAGATAAGGGACTGATGCAGTTCCTAAAAACCGGGAGGGATTATGGCAACAAAAAATGTATTGGCGTTTGACCTTGGCGCGAGCAGTGGACGGGGGATGCTTGCACGTTTTGATGGGGAAAAAATCACTTTGGAGGAAATACACCGCTTCCCTCATAATTTTAGTATATTAAACGGCCATGCCTATTGGAATATACTGCATCTGGCGGATGAAATAAAACATGGAATTATGCTCTGCAAAGAGGATTTGTCTGGCATAGGGTTTGATACATGGGGAGTTGACTGTGGGCTGCTTGACAGGGAAGGTAATCTGATTTCCCTGCCGGGAAGTTACCGGGATGCAGCGCTGGACGATGCAAATATGGCAGAGGCATTGGAAAAAATAGGCGGTGAGCAGTACGCTTTTGAGCAGACGGGGATTGCGAGCCTTGCATATAATACTCTGTACAGGCTGTATTATATGCAGAAAAATATGCCGTCCCTTTTAAATTGTGCAGATAAAATGCTTTTGATGCCAAACCTTTTGGAATATCTTTTTTCAGGGGTAAAGCATACAGAATATTCGATTGCATCAACGACACAGCTTTATGATATGCATAGGAAGGCATGGGCAAAGCCTGTCTTTGAGAAGCTTGGGCTAAAGGAAAGCCTTTTTACAGAAGTTGACTTTGCAGGCAGGGATTTAGGGATTCTGCGCCCTGATGTGGCAGTGGAAGTAAAACAGGAGCGGCTCCATGTAATTTCTGCACCAGGGCATGATACGGCCTGTGCGGTGGCAGCAGTGCCGGCAAAGGCAGAGGAATTTACTTTTTTATCAAGCGGGACATGGTCTTTAATGGGGATATCGTCTAAGAAGCTTTTAGAGGGGGCGGCGATTATCCGCAGTAAAATTTCCAATGAAGGGACGGCGGATGGCGGCTGCCGCCCAACTGTCAATATTATTGGACTTTGGATGGTACAGGAACTGCGCAGGAATTTTATGGCGAAAGGAAAGAATTATGATTTTGCACAGATGGCGGAGTTAGCTTCTAAAGAAAAGCCGTTACAGTGTTTTGTCCGGCCGGATGATTTTATGCAGCCAGGCGACTATACCCAGAAGATTCGGGAATACTGTAAAAAGACAAACCAGGCGGTTCCAGTGACAGATGGCGCGCTAATCCGTTGCGTTTTAGAAAGCCTTGCGCTAAAATACAGACAGGTATATGATACATTAAGGCCGTATATTACATGGGAGGAAAAGCTGTATATCGTTGGCGGCGGGGTGCAGAACAGGCTTCTGTGCCAGTTTACGGCAAATGCGCTTGGGATTCCGGTAGTGGCGGGTGCAAGTGAGGCAACGGCAGTTGGCAATGTTATGTCGCAGCTTTGGGCGGTTGGGGCATATCAGTCAGAGGATGACAAATATAATATCCTGGCGGCTTCTTTTGGGACAACAGAGTATATTCCAGAGGACAGGGAAGCATGGCAGGAGGCATATGCCCGGTTTAGTGCATTGTAGAGAGTAGATGGAGGATGAAAATGGCAGCAAATATAAAAGATATTTCCCAGGTGGAAATTCCAGAGGCGTACAGATTAGAAAAAGGAGAATTTGTAAAAGAGGTTAACAGTTTTGTGCTGACTCTGCGCCATAAGCTGAGTCAGGCAAGGATACTTGTCTTTAGCAATGAAGATGAAAATAAGGTATTTAATATTGGGTTCCGCACACCGCCGGAGGATGAAACAGGCGTGCCGCATATTATTGAACATACGGTGCTTTGCGGTTCGGAACATTTTCCGGCAAAAGACCCGTTCGTGGAGTTGGTAAAGGGCTCGTTAAATACATTTTTGAATGCGACAACTTATCCGGATAAGACAATGTATCCTGTTGCAAGCTGTAATGATAAGGATTTCCAAAACCTGATGCATGTTTATCTGGATGCTGTTTTTTATCCGAATATTTATCATTATGAGGAAATTTTTAAACAGGAAGGCTGGCATTATGAACTGGAAAGCAAGGAAGATGAAATTATTTATAATGGCGTAGTATATAATGAGATGAAAGGCGCTTTTTCTTCAGAAGAAAGTGTGCTGGAGCGTTTTATTATGAACAGCCTTTTTCCGGATAACACATATGGCCAGGAGTCAGGGGGCGACCCAAAATGCATTCCTGATTTGACATATGAAAAATATCTGGATTTCCACAGGCAGTATTATCATCCGTCGAACAGTTATATCTGCCTGTATGGAGATATGGATGTCGAGGAGCGTTTGCGGTTTCTGGATGAAAATTACTTGAAAAATTTCCCTGCAATTACTGTCCATTCTGAGATTCCTTTGCAGAAGCCATTTACACAGATGAAGGATTTGTCAAAAGAGTATGCGGTTGCAAAGGATGCGGACTGCACAGAAAAGACATATTATGCGTATGCGGCAGCTATGGATATTACGCTTGACCAGGAAACTTGCAGGGCGTTTGAACTGTTATCCTATGTATTAGTTGAGATGCCGGGTGCGCCTTTAAAACAGGCGCTGTTAGATGCAGGGATTGGTTCTGATATCTATGTGGATTTTTGTGATATCCTGCGTCAAAGTTATTTTGCTATTTCCACCAAAAATGCTAAGAAAGGGCAAAAGCAGGAGTTTTACCAGATTATCCGCAGTACGCTTGAAAAGCTTGTAGAAGAAGGGATTGACCGTAAAGCCCTGGAAGCTGCAATTAATGGTACAGAGTTTCGGGAAAGGGAGGCAGATTATGGCTCTACCCCAAAAGGGCTGTTATACAGTATAAGGTCTTTTAAAACATGGCTGTATGACGATGATGATCCATATGCGGCATTATGTTTTGAAAAATATTATGAATTTCTCCGTAAACAGTTGGAGACAGATTATTATGAACAGTTAATCAAGAAATACCTTTTGGATAACCCGCATGCAGTATTGGCAGAGATGGTGCCGGAACCTGGTCTTGCGCTTAAAGCGGAGGAAGAGACAAGGAAAAAGCTGAAAGCTTATAAGGAAAGCCTTTCTGATAAGGAACTGGAGGAATTGGTAGAAGCGACGAAGGCTTTGAAACGCTATCAGGAGGAGCCGACGCCAAAAGAAATCCTGGAAAAGATTCCGATGTTAAAACGTGAGGACATTGGGAAAAAGGTACAGCCTTATTATAATGAGGAAAAACAGATTGGCAGGGTAAAGGTTATCCACCATAATATTCCAACAAATGATATTATTTATCTCCGTATGTTTTTTGATATTGACGGACTGGAAGACTATATGCCGCAGATTAGTTTCCTGACGACACTGCTTGGTTATATGAATACGAAAAAGCACACCTATACAGAGTTTGATACGGAGACAAATTTTTATACCGGCGGGATTGCTTCGGATGTTGATATCTATTGCAGAAACCATGACAGCAATGATTACCGGCTTGAATTTGAGGTAAATACAAAGGTGATGCGGAGCAAACTAAAAGAGGCGCTTGATTTAATGGCAGAAATGATGTTTGAAACTCTGTTTACAGACGAGAAGCATTTGCGTGAGGTTGTGGCAGAAGGGCGTTCCCGTTTAAAAATGCGCCTTCTTTCAGCAGGGCATCAGGCTGCGGCAAGCAGGGCAACTTCATATTTTTCAAAGAGCGCATGGCTGAATGACCATTATGTGGGGATTGGATACTATAGTTATCTGGCAAAGCTGGATGAACATTTTGAGGAAGAGAAAGAGGAACTGATTGCAGGGTGTAAGGCACTTCTTGCTAAGATATTCCGCTGTGGCGGGCTTTCGTTGTCTGTTACAGGGGAAGACAGTGCTTTTGAAGCATTAGAGGCAGAGCTTCCGGCGTTTTTAGGGCGGCTTGCCGCGTTTGAGAAGGAGTCAGAAGGTGAAGACAGTGAAGCTTTGGAGCGGCTTGCCAGGTATGTTCCAGAACCTTTACGCAGGCAGGAAGGCTTTTCCACCCCGGCTGAAATCCAATATGTTGCCCTTGGCGGGAGTTTTGCTGATGTGCCATATAATTTTGGTGCGCTGCGTGTTGCAAGGCATCTCTTAAATTACGATTATCTTTGGAATGAAGTGCGTGTAAAGGGTGGCGCATATGGCGTGGCATGCCAGTTTAACAGGGAGGGGGAGGGATATTTTACCTCTTACCGGGACCCTAATCTCTCTTCAACAGTTGATGTGTATAAAAAGGCGGCTGATTTCCTTGCAGGATATGATGCGCAGGAGCGTGAAGTGACAAAGACGATTATTGGGACGATTAGCGGCATGGATACGCCGCTGACCCCGAATATGAAGGGAAGGCGCTCTATGACAGGGTATCTTTCCGGTATCACAATTGAAGAACTGCAAAAGGAACGCGACCAGGTATTGAATTGCAGCCTGGAAGATATCCATAATCTTGCGCCAGTGCTGCGGGCAGTGGCGGAAAGTGATAATCTATGCGTGATTGGCAATGAGCAGCATATTGCAGAAGAGGAAGGATTGTTTGCATCTGTTACACCATTGTCATAGAATGGTTTATATACAGGGGTTATGCAGATTCTGGCAATGTAGTTAACTTGGCGGTTTTTGCATAATCCTGGAAATTCATAAAGATAGATAAAGGAGTTACAGGATGAAGAAATTTAAGTCGGGTTTTGTGACGTTGATTGGGCGTCCAAATGTGGGGAAATCAACATTGATGAACCACCTGATTGGGCAGAAAATTGCGATTACCTCCAACAAGCCCCAAACGACTAGGAACAGAATCCAGACAGTTTATACCAGCGAGGAAGGGCAGATTATCTTTTTGGATACGCCGGGCATCCATAAGGCAAAAAATAAGCTTGGGGAATACATGGTAACGGTTGCTGAACGTACCTTGCATGAAGTGGATCTGATATTATGGCTTGTTGAGCCAACTACTTTTATTGGGGCGGGAGAGCGCCATATCGCGGAGCAGTTAAGGAAGACAGATACTCCGGTGATTTTAGTGATTAATAAGATTGACACGGTAGCGAAAGCGGAGATATTAACATTTATTGACGCTTATAAGGATATAGCGCCGTTTCAGGAAATTATCCCGGTTTCGGCTTTGAAGGGAGAAAATACGGAGGAGCTTTTGAAGGTAATGTTTGATTATCTGGAGGAAGGCCCATGTTATTATAATGAAGATACAATTACAGACCAGCCGGAGCGCCAGATTGTATCAGAGTTGATCCGGGAAAAGGCGCTGCGCAATCTGAATGATGAAATTCCACATGGGATCGCCGTAGCTGTGGAGCGGATGGAGGAAAGAAAGTCGGGGAATCTGATAGACATTGATGCAACTGTCGTCTGTGAAAGGGATTCCCATAAGGGCATGATTATTGGGAAACAGGGTGCGATGCTAAAGAAAATTGGCAGCCAGGCAAGGCAGGACATTGAGAACCTTTTGGACTGTAAAGTGAATTTAAAACTTTGGGTAAAGGTAAAAAAGGACTGGCGCGACAGTGATTTTTTGATAAGGAATTTTGGCTACAGGAAGAGTGATATTGAGGGATAAGAATTTTTTAAAAGATAAAAGGATGCAGGGATTGCTTTTGGAGAGTTCTTAAAGGAGTAAAAGGAGAAGATTTATGAAATTTGAAGCGGTTTCAGAATATACAAAAATTGCGGGACGGACTCTGTTCCGTGATGGCGTCCGTTTTTTGGGGTACAGCGGTACATCCGTTTCCTTTCGGTTTTGTGGGAAGAAGGCGGCTGCCCATATTATTTCTGACATAGAGCATTATGAAACATTTCAGAGGGCGTGGGCGGCTGTGTTTATAGATGATGGGAAAGAGCCGTATAAACGGTTTGAAATAAGTTCTGCAGAAGCAGATTATATATTATTTGAGTCAGACGCCCCAAAGGAGGTAACCGTTACATTAATGAAATATACAGAGCCGGAATATGCGCCTTTGGGCGTGGTTTGGCTGGAAACGGACAGCGAAGCATTGCTTCCGCCGCCTGAGAGGAAACAGAGGAAAATCCAGATTGTAGGGGATTCTATTACTTGTGGGTACGGTGTGGAGGGAAGCCTGGAGGAACTTGTCCACCGCACTTGTACAGAAAATCCGAGAAAGTCGTATTCGCTGCTGACAGCGGCGGAACTGGATGCAGAGGTGGAAATAGTTGCCTGGAATGGCAAGGGTGTAATTACAGAATATATCGGTGACGACAGGGAAACCGTGGAGGATGGCTGGCTTGTGCCAATGCTTTATGAATATACTGATGCGGGCTGTGAAAGGGATTATTTTCATGCACCTGAAAGTGACTGGGAAAAATGGGATCACAATAGTTTTGAGCCAGATTTGGTACTGGTTAACCTCGGGACAAATGACGCCAGCTATACACGTGAGATTCCGGAACGGAATGAAGAATTTCGGAAGGGGTATTTTTCTTTTTTAAAGCGGATACATATGCTCCATCCTGCTTCGGCAATTCTTTGCATGGCAGGTACGATGGACGGCCGTCTTTGTGAAACTATAGATATAGCGGTAAAGGAGTTTTTAGAGGGTTTTCCTGGCGTCCGTGCTGCATGTCTTTCACTTCCGCCACAAAAAGAGGAAGAAGGATTTGGAACATTCTGGCATCCTACAGAAGTAACCCAGCGCAGGACAGCGGAAGTTGTGGTAGCAAAGGCAAGGGAAATGATGGGCTGGTAAATTTTGTTTCGTATAGGTGAAGTTATCTTTAGCCATGCTATAAACAGTGAAATACAGAAGTGTAAATCAATCAGAAAGGTATGGCAGGGATAATGGAACAGGAAGAACGTTGGAATCAGTTTGTTGCAACTGGCAAAATAATGGACTATCTGGAATACCGGAAGGGAACGGGGGAAACAGGGTGCAGCCTTCCGGCAGAAGGAAGCAGGGAAAATGAGAGAGACAGTGGTACTTACAGGGATGATATTAACGGCATCTCCCATGAAAGAATACGATAGGCGGGTAGAGCTTCTGACCAGGGAAAGAGGGCGGATATCAGCATTTGCACAGGGCGCACGGAAGGTCGGCAGCGCCCTGTCTGCATGTACGCTTCCTTTTACATTTGGGGAATTTTCTTTGTATGAAGGACGAAATTCCTATAATGTCAAGTCGGCAGCAATAAAAAAGTTTTTTGGGGAAATTGCGCAAGATTATGATATGGCATGCTATGCCTCTTATTTTGCAGAGATGGCGCAATATCTTACAAAAGAAAATATGGAAGCTCCAGAGGAGCTTTTGCTTTTATACGTTACGCTTCTGGCAATGCAGAATAAGCGTGTTCCGTTCCGGCTGGTACGGGTTGTTTATGAAATGCGGATGATGATGGCTACAGGGCAGGGGCTGGAATTGTTTGAATGCCTGCGCTGCCGCCAGGCAGGCACAAGAGCTGTTTATTTTGCGGAGGGCGGATTGATTTGTGATGGCTGCGCAGCAAAAGACAAAGAGTTAAAACGTATCTATCCGTTTATACTTAGCGCTGATGCTTTGTATTCTTTACAGTACATATTGTCGTCGCCGTTAGAAAGGCTGTATTCTTTTACCGTTATAGATTCGGTGCAGGAAGAACTGGAACGTTTTATGAGGAGTTATCTGGGAAGATATCTGCCGCACCATTTTAAATCGTTGGATTTTATTTAATAACTTGCAATCTTTGTGGGATAATGGTATATTTTGAAAGTAGTAGGAACTGTAGAATAATAAGTGATGCAAATAGACAAGTCAAGATGCGTCAGTTATTTTCCTGCAGTTGCTAACGAAGAAGACAGAAAGGCGTGGTTAGATTATGGAAAAGACAATGGAAAAAATAGTTGCCCTTGCAAAGGCAAGGGGATTTGTATACCCAGGCTCCGAGATATACGGGGGACTTGCAAATTCGTGGGATTTTGGAAACCTTGGAGTTGAATTGAAAAATAATATTAAGTCGGCATGGTGGCAGAAGTTTATCCGTGAAAATCCATACAATGTTGGTATTGACAGTGCAATTTTGATGAATCCACAGACATGGGTTGCCTCTGGGCATCTTGGAAGTTTTTCTGACCCTTTGATGGACTGCAGGGATTGCCATGAACGTTTCCGGGCAGATAAGGTAATTGAAGATTATATGGCAGAAAATGGGATTAAAATAGAAGGAAGCGTGGACGCCTGGACGCATGAGGAGATGGAAAGTTATATTAAAGAGCATGAAATCCCATGCCCAGGCTGTGGGAAGCATAATTTTACAGAAATCCGCCAGTTTAACCTGATGTTTAAAACATTCCAGGGGGTAACAGAGGATGCGAAAAGCACGGTGTATCTCCGGCCGGAAACAGCACAGGGGATTTTTGTGAATTTTAAGAATGTTGCGCGTACTTCACGCAAGAAGATACCGTTTGGGATTGGGCAGGTAGGGAAGTCCTTCCGAAACGAGATTACGCCAGGTAATTTTATTTTCCGTATCCGTGAGTTTGAACAGATGGAACTGGAATTTTTCTGTGAGCCTGATACGGATTTAGAGTGGTTTGCGTATTGGAAGCAGTTCTGTATAGACTGGTTAAAGTCCCTTGGCATGAAGGAAGAGGAAATGCGTGTGCGTGACCATGAAAAAGAAGAGCTTTCTTTCTACAGCAGGGCGACAACAGATATTGAGTACCTTTTCCCGTTTGGCTGGGGTGAACTTTGGGGCATTGCCGACCGGACGGATTATGACTTGACACAGCATCAGGAAGTGTCTAAAGTAGACCTGACATATTTTGATGATACGAAAAATGAAAAATACCTTCCATATGTAATTGAGCCATCCCTTGGGGTAGAACGCCTTACTTTGGCATTTCTCTGCGCGGCTTATGATGAAGAGGAAATCGGCGAGGGTGATGTGCGTACGGTTATGCATTTCCATCCTGCAATTGCCCCGGTGAAAATTGCAGTGCTTCCATTGTCAAAGAAGCTTTCAGAGCAGGCAGATGAAATTTATGCAAAGCTCTGTAAGAAATATAACTGTGAATTTGATGACCGTGGTAATATCGGAAAACGTTACCGCCGTCAGGATGAAATTGGTACGCCGTTCTGCGTCACGTTTGACTTTGATTCTGTAGAAGACCAGGCAGTGACTGTCCGTGACCGCGATTCCATGGAGCAGGAGCGTGTAAAAATTGCTGATTTGGAACAGTATTTTGAAGGAAAATTTATGTTCTAACAAGGCAATAGTAACTTTAATAATTTGAATGAGCTTTGAAGGCGTCTGCCCTGTAAAAAGGGCAGGCATTTTTGTTTTATAGGATATTGTTCCGATTCCGGCATACAAATTTAAATATTGACATATGTAAAATGATATGATATATTTTATGTAAGCATACATTCTGGCAAATTTTTCTATGTGTAAAACAGTCTATAGTTACTATTTATATAGTAATGCCTATATTCAGGTGAAAGAACTGTAGAATAATTTCTTTACAGTTCCTAATTAACAACCCCGCTGCAAGCAACAGGGTTGTTGGCCTGCGCGCAGTCGCCAAGTGCAGAGCATTGCGTTTGGTCCGCTGCGTGCGCGAGGATCAAAGAATCTATGCGGGATTCCAATTATGACAAAGCAGGAGATTCTTTGGGGCTCCTGCTGACAATATTAAGTGAAAAACATATCGGGAAGCACTTGGGGAATTGTTTTTAGTGATTCCTGGTAATGTTTTGCAATAGCAGGAGGGTTAGGATATGGCAAAAGACAAAAAATATAACAGGAAGTATAAGGATTCTTTGTTTCGGATGGTGTTTCGGGAAAAAAGCAATCTGCTGAGTTTGTACAATGCGATAAATGGTACAGGCTATACTGACGTGGGGGAATTAGAGGTTGTAACATTGGAGAATGCAATCTATATGGCGATGAAAAATGACGTGGCGTTTTTGTTATATGATTATTTAAATATGTATGAGCATCAGTCAACATTAAATCCTAACATGCCATTACGGGATTTGTTTTACATTGCCTATGAATACGAAAAGCTGATAGACGGAAAGAAGATTTATGGCAGCAGGCCGGTTAGGATACCTGCACCAAAATTCGTTATGTTTTATAACGGGAATGAAAAAGCGGATGAAAGTATATTGCTGAAATTATCTGATTTATACAGTATTCCGCAAGACAGCCCGGAATTGGAACTGAAAGTAAAAATGCTCAATATTAACTATGGCTATAATAAGGAGCTGATGGAGAAATGCAGAGTGCTGCGGGACTATAGTATTTACGTTCATAAAGTGCGCAGCTATGCAAAAGAAATGTCAACAGAAGAAGCCGTTGACAGGGCGATGGAGGAAAGCATTCAGGAGGGCATATTGGAAAATTTTTTAAGAAAATATCGACAGGAGGCGAGGATAATGAGTATATTTGAATATGATGAAGAAGAGGTCATGCGTATAGTAAAAGAGCAAATAAGTGAAGATGCAAGGGAGCAGGGGCTGAAACAGGGCTTGGAGCAAGGGCTGGAGCAAGGACTGGAGCAGGGGCTGGAGCAAGGACTGAAACGGGGACTGGAAAGGGGGCAGGTTATTGGGGCAGTAGAAAGCCTTCGGGAATTTGGGCATGACGAAAAAGAAATAAAGGCTGCAGTCATGAAAAAATATAGTTTATCAGAAGAAGAGATAGCAGCGTATTTGTGATATGGTATCATAATATTTGGTAAGTATGTAAGATATTGGAAGTGTTATAACTGCCGGAATTAAGTAAATATTTCTGGCAGTTATTGTATTTTCCAGGAAAACTTCATGTGGATACAAGTAAAAACCATCACTAATTTTTCGGGGTGTTTTGTGCAATTTTTATGGTATGGAAGGATAAAAATGTAAAAATTGCACAAATAGACTAGCATTTCTATTTTTTGCATGTTATAATAGTGCTGTATTAGTTGTTCAAGGATTCATGGGTATTTTATCTCATATTACCCATCGAATAAAAAAATGATAAGGAGGAAGAGGTTAAAATGAGAAAAACATTAAAAAGCGCTTTGTCAGTAGTTCTCTCAGCAGCAATGGTTTTGACTATGGGCAGTGTAGGCTCTCTGACAAATAATACTTCTGCAAAAGCAGCAGATAAGGGACCTAATTTCACTGCAAGCCTTTGGAGTTATGGTACGTTTCAGGATTGGGTGGCAGATCCGGCTGCTAGCGTTACAGTAACAGCTGGTGGTGAATATACCCTTTCAGGAGAAGCAACTAAGGATTTAGACAACCTTTTTGCAACAAGCGGAAGTGCGACTGTCATTACCTTTGGTGAGTATGCAGACCTTGTTGCTACAGGCCTTAATCAGGAGGGCGGTTATAAAATCGTAGGCAAGAGTATCCAGGTTAATGATGGTGAAGCGATTGCATGGCCAGGAGAAGTGATTGAGACTGAAGATGCTGGTACTAGTGCTCGTATGTACATTTACAATGGTTGGAGTGATAAAGGAAATGTAATGCCTGCTGGTACTGTACAGCCTATTAAAGCTGGAGATAAGATTTCAGTAACATTTGAGGTTCAGACAGGGGATGCCCCAGCAGATCCATCTGCTGCTCCAAGTGATGCTACAGAAGCACCTTCAGCAGAACCTAGTGCAGCGCCATCAGAGGTGCCTACACCAGCAGTGCCATCTGATGGAAAACCAGATTTTAATGCAACAATTAAATGTTTCGGAAACTTCTATGGATGGGATAGCGATACACCAACAGATGCAACGGCTACAGTTCATGTATCTGACTATGGCGAGTACAGTGTTTCTTTTGCAGCTCCGGATGCATTTAATGATTTAAATGAGATGAGTGGTGCTTTTGTTGTTCAGACCGACTTGAAAGGCGAGCCAGATACACATCCATTTACGCTTCTTGCAAAGACTGTGAAGATTGGTGATGCATCATATGACTGGTCTAAAGCAACTGCATATTTAGATGGCGATAACATTAGAATGAGTGCCCGTAATCAGTGGGATGAGAAAGAGAATGCTAATCCATTGGCAGGCCAGGTGATTCCGATTAACAAGGATGATGTGATTACTTTTACATTTGAAGTAAAAGAAGGAGCTCCTTCAACACCAACAGAAGCACCGACAGAGGCTCCAACAGAAGCTCCAACACAGGCACCTGCACAGTCTTACAATGCATATCTTGGCTTCCAGACAGATATCTGGGATTACCGTGATGAGTATGAGAAAGACATTAATTCGACAAATTATGATTTCGTTAATCAGGCTGTAGTTGGCGGAGAACCTACAAATGTCGACAAAGTTAAAATCACAAACGCATCTATTACTAGTGATGGTACATATAGTGTAAGTATGACAGGCGCAGATCTTTCAGGCGGCACAGAGTTCAAAATGTTATATTTTTCTACTGATATTCCTGTTGCAATGAAAGATGTTAAATTCTCTGATGTGAAAGTTATAATTGATGAGAAAGAAGTAATTACATTAAAAGATGGTGTATTAAAGAAGGAAGTTCAGGACGGCTCAAAGAAGTATTATATGGTTATGGCAATAAATCAGTACGGTCAGGAGGGTATTGATTTACCAGAAGCTTTCACATATTCAATGCCTGTATATAGCTTGGAACTTCAGTTTACAGTTAAGGGCCTTGACCTTGGACAGGACTATTCTACAAAGACATATGGAGCTAAAAAGGGTGCTACCTTTACTTCTGGAAACTTCAAATACAAAGTTACAAAGGCAGCTACAATTACTGCAGGCAAGACAGCAAAAGGCAAAGTTGAAGTAGTTGGCTTAAGCGCAACAGGTAAGAAGAAGACTTCCGTTTCTGTTGGAACTTCTGTAAGTTATACTTCTAACGGTGAGAAAGCAGCTTATACAATCAGCTCTTTGGGAGCAGGTGCATTTAAGGGCGCTTCTAAGTTAAAGGCAGTTACATTAAGCAAGAATATTAAGTCAATTAAGAAAGATACCTTTAAGAACTGCAAGAATTTATCTAAGCTGGCATTAAAAGCTAAGTTAAGCTCTGTAGCAAAGAATTCTTTCAAGGGCTGCAAAAAGACTATTAAAGTAAGCGGTACATCTGCAAAAGCTAATGTTAAGAAATTAGTAAAGAGCGGATATAAGAAATTCAAATAATTTGGATTTGCAATTATGAGACAATTTAGGATTCTTGGACAATGATGTTTCATAGGAATTGAAATACGGGTAATGTATTTCTAAAAAGAAAAATTAGAAAATCTCCAGGCTGATGTGGCTTTTGCCCAGTCTGGAGATTTTTGCTTTTTTGAGAGTGCAGGTGTAAAAACATAGGCGCAGCGGGCTGCGCTAGGGATTTTATGCCTGTTAGTTACAGCCAGTTATTTCCATATGCATTAAGGAACACGGGCTTGTAAAAAAATGCTCATTATGCTACAATATTCCTGTGGAAAATTTAGTAAAGTTGACCATGGAAATTATTTATAAGGAGGAAAAAAGAAGCATGAAAAAATTTTACACAAAAAAACTGATTGCTTTTGTTTTGGCTTTGGCAATGGTGCTGACAGGCGGTTATGCGACAACATTGACGGGCACAGTTGCAAAAGCGGCAGCTAAAAAAGCAACGTTAAAGCTGAATCCGGCAAAGCTTTCCCTGACAGAAGGAAAGAAGAAGACAGTAAAAATTAAAAAGACAAATGTAAAGAAGATTTCTTCCCAGAAATGGACATCCAGCAAAAAGAGTGTGGCAGCCGTTTCTGCAAAAGGAGTGGTTACTGCAAAGAAGGCTGGAAAGGCAACAATTCAGTGTAAAGTAAAATATGTTGCCGCTGGTTCCAAGACAGCAAAGACAAAGACACTGAAATGTGCAGTGACAGTTAAAGCAAAGGCAGCTCCATCAACCGAACCATCTGTGTCACCAACACCTGCGGAGCCAACGGTTGACCCTAAAACACCATTGAATAAGGTTTTGGACGAAAAGGATATTACCTTGCGTATAGAATCCAATGATAAGTCCAATGTTGGTGAAGAAAGAGAAATTTCAATTGTTGGCGGCACTACAGAAACCATGAAGGTAAAAGATAATGGTACAATGAGGAAAGAACTTTCTTCCCAGTATCTTGCTGACCATGAGATGGGACTTGGAGCTAACCTGGGGAATACGATGGAAGCAACCCTTCCTATGGCTGACAGGGCTAAGGCTACAGAAGCAACTCAGTTTGAAGTGGCATGGGGGCAGCCGATTACTACACAGGCATATATAGACTGCTTACATTCTTATGGGATTAATACTCTCCGTATTCCGGTAGCATGGTCTAATATGGTATCAAATGATGGTACATATACAATTAATGAGAAGTATCTTGGGCGTGTGGAAGAAATTGTAAACTACGCCCTGAATGATGGAATGTATGTAATAATCAATGACCATTGGGATCTTGGATGGTGGGGACAGTTCGGTGCTGCCAAGTTTGATGAAACCGGTAAAAAGAAGGTAGCAGACGAGGCAAGACGTGCAGAGGCATGGAAGAAATATGAGGCATATTGGACTCAGATTTCCAACCGTTTTAAAGATTATTCTGATCATCTGATATTTGAAGGTGCAAACGAAGAGTTAGGTTCCCGCTTAAATGATGCAATTTATCCGAATGGCTACTCTTCAGCAGATAATGAAGGGGACGAGAAGATATCTGGTAATCTTACAAAAGCGGAACAGTATGAAGTGACAAATGCAATTAACCAGAAGTTTGTTGACGTTGTACGCAGTACGGGAGGAAATAATACATCGCGCCATCTCTTGATTGCGGGATTTAATACGAATTTTGCAGATTCAGCAGATGAACGTTTTGTTATGCCGAAAGATCCTTCTAACCCTGATGTGAATAAGCTGTTTTTGTCTGTTCACTTCTACGATCCATCATATTTTTGCCTTGACCATGCGAATGGAAGTTATTCCGTTGGGGATCAGGCAAAAAATGTAGAAACATTTAAAGTGCTTCAAAGGTTTGCAGATGAAGGATATGGAATTATCATAGGTGAATGCGGCATTGTAGAAACAACAGGCGTAGATGGCAGTTTAACACAGTGGTTACATGACACATTTACAGAAGCGTCAAAATATCATGCCGTACCAGTATTGTGGGAAATCAGCAATTATTTTGACCGCAGTGCAGCAAAATTAAAGTTTAAGGATATTGCTGTTCTTTATAATACAATTACGGGTGCAAATGGCGATACCAGCATGAGCAGGGTAAGTGGCAAGGTAGAAATTTCAGATATTGCTGAAATAGATGGGATGACCCCGGTATGGAGCTGGACAGGTAAATGGTATAAGAACGGTGGAGACAATACTGTAGGTGATAATAAGTTTGAGGAAAATGGGGGAACAGTGGTAGTAAAGAAGGATGGCATGACAGATGATGATTTGTTAGCACAATTTGTACCACAATCCGAGGTTAAAGCCACCATTGCAGACGATGCCACTGCCTTAACCTTTAATACATGGGGATATCAGGCGTTCCTTAAAATTGACACAAGTAAATATAAAGTTCCTGTGCTTGCTTTTGATTTCCTGGAAGGGACAGATAACGAGGATAATGTAATGGATTTCAAGTATGGAGCTAATGCGGATAGTTCTGGTTCAGATACTTCTATTTCTGTGGATTATGCGAAATTTCACGGCAAGGGGATTGTATTGTCAGAAGCAAGTGGATATTCTGCGGAAAAGCCATACATCTGCATTACCTTTGGTGGCAAGCCAATTGTTACAGGGATTCATATCTATGATATAGGTTAAAATGAAATAGATATGAATTTGTTGTAAAGACAAAAGAGAGGTAGTTATAGTAATAATGAAAAGCGGGTATTCTGAAATCTGTAATGAATAGAAGAGTACCCGCTTTTGTTATGCCATAAGAAATTGATATACTCTTAACAGTTTCTAAGAGATGTTTCTGGGTGTGAAAAAGCAGTACCATATAAAAAGGTACTGCTTCCTTAGAAATATTTCATATGGATTTGTCAGAAGATTACTCCGCTGCAACTTCCAATTTCTCATAATCTTCAGGTACGGTAAGGTTTAACGCTTTGCAATTTTCTTCGTTATACATTTTGGTAAATGTATCTGCAAATTCAATTTCCATATCGCCAGGTTTTTTATTGTTTACAAGGATTTCATATGCCATTTCACCTGTTTTACGTCCAATGCTGTAATAGCTGATGGAAAGTGTAGCAACGCCTGCAGCACAGAGGCCTGCCTCGCCGGCTATTACAGGGATCCCGGCAGGGATTACAACATTCTTAATTGTTTCAGCGCTGGACGCCATAGTGTTATCTGTCGGAATATAAATTACGTCGCATTCATTGCAGGCGGTTGTGGTAACTGTCTGGATTTCGTTGGAATCTGCTGCAGTATATTCTTTATATTCGATGTTATCTTCTTTCAGGGCCTTCATCATTAAATCTGACTGATAAGCAGAATTTGGTTCAGAAGAACAGTAAATAATACCAACTTTCCTTACGTCAGGGTATAATTCTAAAATCATATCTTCCTGCTGCTCAATTGGGGCAAGGTCAGAAGTTCCGGATACATTAGTTCCTGTCTTCCCTGTCCAGTCCTTCATATTTAACGCAGTACCATAGTCAGTAATAGAAGTTCCCAGGATTGGGATATCTGCAGTTGCCTGTGTTGCAGCCTGGAGCGCTCCTGTTGCATTTGCCATAATTAAGTCTACATTGCTTGTAACAAACCCGTTTGTAATTGTGGAGCAGTTTGTTGCTTCGCCCTGGGCATTTTGTTCATCAAACTCTACATTGCCTTCACCGAGTTTTTCTGTCAGAGCTTCTTTGAACCCCCTGGTGGCTTCATCTAGTGCTTCGTGTTCTACAAGCTGACAGATTCCAATGGTATATTTTTTGGATGTTGAATTAGAAGCAGCGCTTGAGCCGGAACTGGAGTTAGGGCCGGAGTTTGAATCAGCCCCACAGGCAGTCAGGCTTGCTACTAAGGCAGCCGTAGTTAGAACGGATACAAGTTTCTTTGTAAGTTTCATAAAGTCCTCCTTATGTTGCTTGTTTGATTTCATGTACAGAGGCTATTATAGTTTCTGGCTTTTTTTATGTCAAGTATAAAAAGCACCAGAAATCATATGCGTAAGCATAATGTTTCTCGTGCTCTTTGTAAAATTCACAGTGGGTAGTAACATTTTACTTCCTGCTGCCTCTTCTGTTTTTGGAAATTTTTAGTTAACTTATTACCTCAACAGAACTGTCTTTTACAGATAAACCGGTTTTGCCCTGTACGCTGATTTCAAATTTTTCAGAAGGGCTGTGAATGTTAAATATTGCTTTTGGTGAGGAAATCTCACAGTTTGCACCACCACCCCATGCATTGGTGATTTCTTTGTCGAAGGTTACGGTTAATTTGATAGGTTTTCCGAGTTTGCCCTTAAGTGTTACATCAAAGTCAGTTTGTCCGGATTCGCCCCAGTTTTGTTCATTTTTTTTGGAAAATGATGCAGTAACCCCTCCTGAACTGGCTGTGTCGCCACTTGCCATGTAGACGCCTTCTGCTGTTGTGTCTATTAAAGTCGCGACTGGTTTCTGGTATGTACTCATTATTCATTCACTCCTTTATTTTTTTTACTATTATCGCAGTAAATAGATGATTTGTAAAGACCGTTTACGGTTTTTTATAAGGTTGTTGATTCGTAATTTTTTCGCTGTGATTCATAAAAAACTATCGACAGTAAGAAAATTACAAGGTATTATGATAGTATCAGTTAAGGTTTATAGGATTTTGAAGCGTAACGCTTCATCTGGCTAGAGTTTGGAGAACTGGAGGGAAAAATGGAGGAATTAGAGAGAATGAGGGGGAAGGCAGAAGATGCAGAACGGAAGGTAGAACGTCTGTCAGAGCAGATTATGAAAGCATTGGCTAGTACGATTGATGCAAAGGATAAGTATACAAATGGGCATTCGTTCCGGGTTGCAGAATATGCAGAAGAAATGTTGCGCAGGTCTGGCGGTTCAGTGAAGGAGCAGGAAGAAGTTTATTATATGGGGCTTTTGCATGATATTGGGAAAATAGGGATTCCAGATGAAATTATCCGAAAGACTTCCGGACTGACAGAAAAAGAATATACTTTAATCAAGTCGCATCCTGTAATTGGAGCTAATATTTTAAAAAATATATCAGAAATCCCAGGGCTTGCAGTTGGTGCGAGATGGCATCATGAAAAGTATGATGGCACTGGATATCCAGATGGCTTAAAGGGGGAAGAAATACCGGTTATGGCAAGGATTATAGCAGTTGCAGATGCTTATGATGCTATGGCGTCCAGAAGAAGTTACCGGGATGTCCTGCCGCAGAAGGTTGTGAGGGAAGAGCTGAAAAATGGGAAAGGGAAGCAGTTTGATCCCTATTATGCAGATATTATGATAGAAATGATAGATGATGATAAAGACTATCAGATGCGTGAAGTTTAAGTTCCATTAGAAGGATTTGCCAGAGGAGTGAGGTTGCATGGAAAAAGATAAATTATTATTTTCTAACAGGGATTTATGGAAATTGATTCTGCCGATGATATTGGAGCAGATGCTTGCAGTCCTTGTTGGGCTTGCAGATACCGTAATGGTTGCAAGTGTGGGGGAAGCTGCAGTTGCAAGCGTATCATTGGTGGACAATATTAATATACTGCTGATTAGTGTATTTGCAGCATTGGCAACAGGGGGTGCGGTTGTTGCAGGGCAGTTTATGGGGCATGGGGATGATAAGAAGGCGTGCAGGGCAGGGGAACAGCTGGTGATTTTTATGGCAGTTTTTTCTGTGGTTATTATGGCTTTGCTTTATCTTTGCAAAGGATTTGTCCTAAACGTTGTTTTTGGGAAAATTGAGCCGGAGGTAATGGAGTATTCCAACACTTATCTGATGATTGTTACGGCGTCTATCCCGTTTATTGCATTATATAACTGTGGCGCCGCAATATTCCGTGTGCAGGGCAATTCTATGATTTCCATGATGGTTTCTCTTTTGATGAATGCAATTAATGTGGCAGGGAATGCAGTCCTTATTTTTGGGTTTCATTGTAAAGTGGAGGGTGTTGCAATCCCAACGCTGGTTTCCCGCGCGGTTGCTGCAGTTGTTATTGTGATACTGCTTCGGAGGCAGGATTTAAAAATACATCTTAGCAGGCCGTTTCGCCCAAGTCTGGATGGAAATATGATTCGGAGGATTTTACAGATTGGAGTTCCAAATGGGGTGGAAAACAGTATGTTTCAGTTGGGGAAAATTGTTTTGTTAAGCTTGATTTCGGGGTTTGGGACTGTAGCGATTACTGCAAATGCAGTTAGCAATGCGGTTGCTGCTTTTGCGATACTTCCGGGGCAGTCCCTGGGAATGGCGCTTGTTACTGTCGTGAGCCAGTGTGTGGGTGCGCAGGATTACCGCCAGGTGCGGTATTATACGAAGAAATTAATGATATTTACTTATGTGGCAATGGCATTTACAAATTTAGTGATATTATTTGGCATACCTGTCATCAACCAGGCCTACCAGCTTTCAGAGGAGACGGCGGCGCTGACCCGGCAGATTTTGGTTTTCCATAGTATTTGTGCAATCGTAATCTGGCCGGTTTCCTTTACGCTTCCTAATACACTGCGTGCCGCAAGCGATGCAAAATATACTATGATAGTCAGCCTTTTGTCAATGTGGCTGTGCAGGATTGTACTTGCTTTTCTGCTTGGGAAATATGCGGGGATGGAACTGTTTGGAATTTGGGTTGCTATGGTGATTGACTGGTGTGTGAGGAGTGTCTTTTTCTGCATACGTTATGGAAGAGGGAAATGGGAAGAACGGAAAATTGTATTTTAGAGATTGTGAAATGGAGGGATAGATGGAGCAAAGTTACTATGATACGCCTTTGTGGGATAATAGTTTATCTGAGGAGGAACGTTTGGATTACCTATTGGGGCAGCTTACTCTGGAAGAAAAATTTAACTGCCTTGGTACTGGCTGCCCTGCAATAGAGCGTTTGGGGATTCCCGCATTTTCAGTTGGCGGTGAGGCATCGCATGGTATCCAGGCACGGAATGACCAGGAATATGACAATGGGATGCTGTCTTATACAACAATTCTGCCAAATCCGATTGGAATGAGTGCGACATGGGATGAAGAGCTGATAAAAGAGGCGGGGGCAATGGCTGGAAGAGAGGCAAGGGGGCTTTATCATGCAGGGAAACATAAGAGCCTCAGCGTGTGGGCGCCTACGGTAGATATGGAAAGAGATCCACGATGGGGAAGGACAGAAGAAGGGTATGGAGAGGACCCATATCTTACAGGGAAGATGGCGGGAGCTTACGTGGAAGGGCTGCAGGGAGACGATAAAGATTACCTGTGCTGTGCAGCAACATTAAAGCATTTTTATGCAAATAATATGGAAGAGGGCAGGGTGTATCTCTCCAGTTCTATAGATTTGCGGAACAGGCATGAATACTATCTTTCCCCGTTTCGGCGGGTTATACGGGAACATCATGCGGAAGGGATAATGACGGCTTATAATGAAGTGAATGGTATTCCGTGTATGCTTTTAAAAGAAGATATCCGGCTGGCAAAGCAATGGGGAGTGGGGCATGTAGTCTGTGATGGCGGGGATGTGGGGCAGACCGTTGATTTCCATAAATATTTTTCTAGGCATTCCGAAACAGTGACAGCAGGATTGGAAGCGGGAGTTGACTGTTTTACAGATGACATTACGCTGGTATCTTCGGCTGCGCGGGAGGCATATGCCCATAAAATGATTACGATAAGCCAGATAGACAGGGCGCTTAGAAGCCATTTCCGTGTAATGCTGCGGCTGGGGCTGTTTGATAGAAATGGTACAAACCCATATAGCAGGATTGGACTGAAATCAGTAGATACAAAGGAAAATCATTTGCTTGCCAGAAGAGTAACGGCAGAATCTGTTGTTTTGCTGAAAAATGAAGGGGCGCTTCCTTTATCTTTGGATAAAATCAGGATGGGAAAAGAACGGCTTGCTGTTATTGGGCCTTTGAGTGATGTGTGGTATATGGATTGGTATTCTGGAGTTCCTTCCTATAAGGTGACGCCTGTAGATGGGATTTGCCAGATGGCCGCAGAGGGAAAAGAGGGGGCTTTGGAGAATAGGGTTGAAATAGTTTCAGAGGGCGGCTTCAAGGGAAATATAGCTTTAGAAAATGGCAATTCTGTTGTAAAGCTTAGATTAAAAGATGGTACAGGCCGTTATTTAGGCGTTTTGCCAGATGGGAAAACGGTTGGAGCTGTTTCTGGAAAGGATGCAGAAAGCTTTCAGATTGAATTTTGGGGAGATGGGAAGGTGACGTTTCGTGCAGAAAGCAGTGGGCTTTTGCTTACAACAGAGGATGATATGCCGAAAGGGCAGGATGGAAGGGTATGCGCTGCCAAAAAGGAAGCGTTTGGCTGGTTTGTAAGGGAGATATTTTATCTTGAGGATAGTGGAGAACTGTTTGCATGGGACGGGAGTGCTTTGCAGTTAGGGGAGGATGGAGTATTAAGAAAAGGGCAGGGAAAGTCTAACAGCATTTTAGCAGAATTAGTTTACCAGAAGGATGGTATTGCTGACGCAGTAAAAGCAGCGAAGGAAGCTGACAGGGTGCTGCTGTTTTTGGGGAGCAATCCGATGATTACCTGTAAAGAAGAAATTGACCGAAAGGATATTGCGCTGCCGGAATATCAGGAAAGGATGCTGCGCAGTGTCTGCAGGGTAAACAGCAATGTGGTTTTGGTTCTGATAAGCAGCATCCCATTTGATATTTCCTGGGCAAAAGAGCATATAAAAGGGATTTTGGTGTGTGCGTCCGGTTCAATGGAACTTGGGAATGGACTGGCAGATATTATTTTTGGAAAGAAGAGTCCGGCAGGACGCTTGAGTATGACATGGTACGCTTCAACGGATGGTTTGCCGCCGATTGCGGATTATGACATTATCCAGGGGAAAAGAACATATCAATATTATGAAGGGGAGGTTTTGTATCCATTTGGCTATGGCCTGACTTACAGCAATATGGAATATAGCAGCTTGTCTGTACAATTGGAAAGGTGTACACATTTGCTGGTATCTTTGCAGCTTACAAATACGGGGGAGATGGCGACAGATGAGGTGGTGCAGATTTATTATCATAAACCGGATTCTGAGGTGCTGCGGCCAAGGAAAACACTGATTGCATTTAAGCGGGTAAAGGATTTGCATCCTGGGGAGAAAAGAAAGGCTTCCTTTCGTATATCGCTTGCAGAATTAAAATATTTTGATGTTATTTCGGAAGAAATGCTTTTGGAAGCAGGAGAATATCTGATATATGCAGGAGCATCTTCAGAACAGATATTATTGGAAGAAAAAATTTATCTTCAGGGTGTGGAAAGAAGGAAGAGGGATGGTTTTCTGGTAAATAAGGCGGAGAATTTTGACTCTGCAAAAAACCATCTTTTACATACCGGGCATCTTGGATATACTGCTGTCTGCAGCATGAATGAAAAAGATGTTTTGGAACTTTCCTATAAGAAGATGTATCTGGAAGAGGCGGCAGGGCAGATTAAACTTGATTTCTGGCAGGAATACCGCTGCCATATTTGGATTAGGGCAAATGGGGAATTGGTTGGTGAATATCAGACAGAGCCAGCAGAAAAGGGGGCTGCGGATAAGGCAGGAGATAATGAAGGAGGCATTTTGGATGTACCTTACAGTTGGGTTTTAAAACAACGTGTTATAGGGTTTACAGAACTTTGTATCCCAGTAAAAAATATTCCTGTGCAAAAGGAATTTACCCTGTCAATCCAATGGCAGGGTATGGGAAAGCTTTGTTTTTATCAGTTTTGTATTTTGCCGTCTCTTTGAAAATGGACGCCAAGCGGTTTGCTAAAGCTGTTCATTTTTTGGATAATATTGCGGCGGCCTGCCCCTTTTAGAGGGGTGGGCTGGTAATTGTTGATTGCTGTTGTGGAAGAAACACGGCAAGGGATAATTCGGGCAGAAGTATTTTTTTGCAGTTTGTTTCCCTTAAAGGTAAAGGTTTGCTGGAAAATCATGGTATCCTTATCCGAAGGGTTTGTATTGCCGCCAAAGCAGAAGTTAGCCAGGCTGTATACAATGTAAGCCCCTTTGTATTTTTCAATGCCCTGTAAGGTATGTGGGTGGTGGCCAAGAACAAGGTCTGCACCTTTTTGAACGGCATAATGTGCAAGCTGTGTCTGCGTATCATTTAGGCTGCTTGTGTGCTCAATTCCTGCATGCATGCTTACAATAATCAGGTCGGCTTTTTTCTTTTTCAGTTTTTTTATGCCGGAATTAATCAGTTTTTTAGAATAATCTGTTCCGGAAAGACCGTTTACAGCAACCATACCGATTTTTTTCTTTTTGGTCCGGTAGATACTGGTTTTTTCATAGGAAGCATATTTAATCCCAGCCTTTTTTAAGGTATGGATGGTATCAGTGTAACTGATTTCGCCATAGTCTTTGCAGTGGTTATTTGCAAAAGAGACGGCCTCTATGCTGCCCTTTTTCAGGATATTTACATAGGAAGGGTCTCCACGGAATGCATACGTTTTGTCCATCCGCGTGCCGTTTTTGGTTAATGTGCCCTCCAGGTTTACTAGTGTTAAGTCATCCTTTTCAAAATATTTTTTTACATTTTGGAAAAAGTAGGCATCGTTTTTCTTTTTATTGTAAACAGAATAAAAATTTACGCTGGCAGGAGAACTTTGGTCGCTTCCAAACGTGCAGTCGCCAGCGGCGCTGATTGTAATTTTTGTGGTTTGTGGAGCTTTTTTAGGAGGTTTTATCAGCGCAGCGTTGTTTTGGGGATTGTCCTCCTGTGGTGTGTCGATATCCTGCCCGGGCGGGAGAGAAGGGCTGGTTTCCGGAAAGCCGGCTGCAGCTGGCTTGGATGTTTCGATGGGATGCCTGCCTGCAGCAGTTTCCTGCTTTGCAGGTTTATTGGAACATCCCAATAAGGAAAGGCATAGGGCAAGGGCGAATGGAATGGCATAAAAATATTTTTTCATCTACGGTACCTCTCTAATTGTAATTATTACTCAATAGAGCGTGTTTGAAAATTAAATATTGCACAAATTTACTGCCGGGATAATATAACTTATCAGAACTTGCTTTTTAGTTCTGATTAACAGTGCAATTTGACGGTTTAAGGGTAATTTTCAAACACGCGCTAGTACATCGTTCGACAACAGCTCTTTGTATGTTAACCGATATTTTTGCTCTTGACAAGACCGTAAAAAAACAGTTCAATGATAATTAGCATACAGGCGGCAGCGTATGTTGAACTGGTGCATGGATGTAGAGGGCACAAAAGATATTTTGAAAGAAAGGGATTATTATTATGGAAAATGGTATAGAATTTATATGGAAAGACAGAAAGAGAAATGCATTAGGGCTTCCGTGGACTTTTACGAAATATGCCTTATCGGAAGACCGGCTTTTTGTGGAAAGCGGTTTGTTAAGAACTGTGGAAAATGAAGTCCGGCTGTACAGGATATTGGATCTGTCCCTGAGCAGGACACTTTCACAGAAAATATTTGGAATTGGGACAATTAAGGTTTCCTCTGCTGATAAGACACTTGGGGATTTTGAGATCAAAAATATTAAGACACCGGATAAGGTGAAAGAAGACCTTTCAAGGCTGGTGGAAGAAAACCGTGAGAAAAAACGGGTGTCCGGACGGGAGTATATGGGGGAAGAAGAGGATATGGAATAGGTTTGTTGTTTAGAACAGCCTGCACGCTAATTTCAGAAAATAGTCATTCTCTTACGTGCAAGCACGGCAAGTCTGGCCTTTTTCTCAAATTAACCGTGGATAGTAACACTTTTTCCATTTTTTGAGAAAAAAACCTTTTCACAGGGACTGGTTCTATGGTATACTAATTCATAAGAATTGGCAGATTATGGGCATACAATACCTATAAATTCTCTGTCCCTGGAAAAGCATAGAAAAGTGCTGTTTTAATATTGATTATGTGCATTTTTAGACAGTGTCAGTTCTGTGCCTTTTCGGAGGCAGGGTAATAGCTGCTAATGTTAAAACGAGCGATGGCTGCATCGCAAAAACTATATTATTAGGAGGTAATATTTTAATGGCAAACAAATGGGTCTATTTGTTCAGTGAAGGAAATGCAAACATGCGTGAGCTTCTTGGCGGTAAAGGTGCTAACCTTGCAGAGATGACCAGCCTTGGTCTTCCTGTTCCACAGGGTTTCACTATTACAACAGAGGCTTGTACACAGTACTATGAGGATGGCCGTGAGATTAATGATGAAATCCAGGCTCAGATTAATGAGTATATCGGCAAGATGGAAGAGATTACAGGAAAGAAGTTTGGTGACCAGGAGAATCCGCTTCTTGTTTCTGTGCGTTCCGGCGCACGTGCTTCCATGCCTGGTATGATGGATACAATCCTTAACCTTGGCTTAAATGAGACAGTTGTAAATGTTATTGCTGAAAAGTCTGGCAATCCTCGTTGGGCTTGGGACTGCTACAGAAGATTTATCCAGATGTATTCCGATGTAGTTATGGAAGTTGGCAAGAAGTATTTTGAAGAGCTGATTGACAAGATGAAAGCAGATAAGGGTGTTACTTATGACGTAGACTTAACTGCAGATGACTTAAAAGAGCTCGCAGGCCAGTTCAAGGCTGAATATAAGAACAAGATTGGAACAGACTTCCCGGATGATCCGAAGGAGCAGTTAATGGGCGCTGTTAAAGCTGTATTCCGTTCATGGGACAACCCTCGTGCAAATGTATACCGCCGTGACAATGATATCCCTTATTCATGGGGTACTGCTGTAAACGTACAGAGCATGGCATTTGGTAATATGGGTGATGACTGTGGTACTGGTGTTGCATTTACCCGTGACCCTGCTACTGGTGAGAAGAAGCTTATGGGCGAGTTCTTAATCAATGCACAGGGCGAAGATGTTGTAGCTGGTGTACGTACTCCTATGCCAATTGCAAAGATGGCAGAAGAGTTCCCAGAGGCATTTGCACAGTTTGAAAAAGTTTGTAAGACACTGGAAGACCACTACAGGGATATGCAGGATATGGAGTTTACTGTTGAAAATAAGAAACTCTATATGCTTCAGACACGTAATGGTAAAAGAACAGCACAGGCTGCTTTAAAGATTGCATGTGATCTTGTTGATGAAGGGATGAGGACAGAGGAAGAAGCTGTAGCAATGATTGATCCTCGTAACCTGGATACCCTTCTCCATCCACAGTTTGACGCTGCTGCAATAAAGAAGGCAGAGCCGGTTGCTAAAGCGCTTGGCGCTTCACCGGGAGCTGCTTGTGGTAAGGTTGTATTTACTGCAGAAGATGCAAAGGAATGGGCTGCAAGAGGAGAAAAGGTTGTACTTGTCCGTCTTGAGACATCCCCAGAAGATATCGAAGGCATGAAGGCTTCCCAGGGTATCTTGACCGTCCGTGGCGGTATGACATCCCATGCAGCAGTAGTAGCGCGTGGTATGGGTACATGCTGTGTATCCGGCTGTGGCGACATTGCTATGGATGAAGAAAACAAGAAGTTTACATTGGCTGGCAAGGAGTATACAGAAGGTTCAGAAATCTCTATTGATGGCTCTACCGGTAATATTTATGATGGAATTATTCCTACAGTTGACGCTACAATTGCAGGCGAGTTCGGACGTATTATGGACTGGGCTGATAAGTACAGAAAGTTAAAGGTCCGTACAAATGCAGATACTCCTTCAGATGCAAAGAAAGCACGTGAGCTTGGCGCAGAAGGGATTGGCCTTTGCCGTACAGAGCATATGTTCTTTGAAGGCGACAGGATTGATGCTTTCCGTGAGATGATTTGTTCTGATACTGTTGAAGAAAGGGAAGCAGCTCTTGCAAAGATTCTTCCAGTACAGCAGGGAGACTTTGAAAAATTATACGAAGCTCTTGAAGGAAATCCAGTTACAATCCGTTTCCTGGATCCACCACTTCATGAGTTTGTTCCTACAGAAGAGGAAGATATTAAGAAGCTTGCAGATTCTAAGGGTAAGACAGTTGAAGAGATTAAGACTATTATTGAGTCGCTCCATGAGTTCAACCCTATGATGGGACACCGCGGATGCCGTCTTGCTGTAACTTATCCGGAAATTGCTAAGATGCAGACAAGCGCTGTTATCCGTGCAGCAATTAATGTAAAGAAGGCTCACCCGGATTGGACTATTGAGCCGGAGATTATGATTCCGTTAATTGGGGATATCAAAGAGCTCAAGGTAGTTAAGAAGATTGTTGTAGAGACAGCAGATGCTGAAATCGCAAATGCAGGGGCTGACATGAAGTATGAAGTTGGTACAATGATTGAGATTCCTAGAGCTGCCCTTACAGCAGATGATATCGCATCAGAGGCTGAGTTCTTCTGCTTCGGTACAAATGACCTTACTCAGATGACATTTGGCTTCTCCCGTGATGATGCAGGCAAATTCCTAGATGCTTACTATGACGCAAAAATCTTCGAGAGTGATCCATTTGCAAAGCTTGATCAGACAGGTGTTGGACAGCTTATGGAAATGGCAATTGAGAAAGGTAAGAAGGTTCGTCCTTCACTTCATTGTGGTATCTGTGGTGAGCATGGCGGAGATCCTTCCTCAGTAGAATTCTGCCATAAGATTGGTTTGGATTATGTATCCTGCTCTCCGTTCCGTGTACCAATCGCAAGGCTTGCAGCAGCACAGGCGGCAATCGCTCAGAAGTAGTACACTGGGTGAATTGTCATTGGAGACAAAATTTTTGCTGACGGCAGATTATAATTTGTTCTACTAAAAATATAGACCTTGGAAAAAAAGAGCACAATCCTCTTTTTTCCCAAGGTCTTTTTTTCTATTATTATCTATAATTTTTATAAAAAGTTTTCTTTTAAAATCAATAAAATCGTGCGAAACAAGAAAAAGTAATATTAAGATTTGTTCGATATATAAGAAAAATACTTTTGTATAGTTTTATCTGCTTTCACCCATTAGTTGCAGACAATAGAAATTGTCATGCTGCTATTCATAGTCAATCCGTTCTATTTTGAAAATCACTGGCCTTGTTCCATCGGAACAGCAGGTAATCATTGTATTTTCATCCTTCATCCAGTCTTTCATGATAGAACCTCCCTGCAAACCTGTATAAATATATCGTGCAATAGCATCCCATGCTTCGGAACAGAAAGGCATTTTAGGACCTCCTGCAATGGTATCTGGATTTGCATTTGTTTTGACAAGGGTATCTAAGCCTGTATGCCAGAAGTCATCCCTCTTATCATCACGGTAGAAAATAAATTCGTCATCAACATTATAACAAGGGCAAGCTCCAGAATCTGGGTCAGCACAATACTGATGTTGTAATTCTGGATACAATTTTTTATCTATGACAGTTACTTTTACTTTATGTTTCATATTCCTACCACCGTTATATAGTTTTTGGACTTTCTGGGACAGTTATATCAATACCAAACATTGTCCTGCATATACTTCGTCCTGTTTTTGTCTTGAAAATTTTCTGGTATGTATGCTGTATTGTTTCTTTTTTACAGTTATCTTCATAGAGGTTTACAAGAAAATCAGCCTCAACCAGAATCTGGTAATCAATCCCATCTATACCTGTATAAGTATGGTGATGCCCGACAAGATAAGAAATCCGTTTAATCTGTTGTTCCGAAAAACCACAGGTCTGAAGCATGGTTTCTGCTTCCAGAGGCCCATACTCCTCCTGGAGTTTGCCATTGCATTTTCCATGTTTCTGCTCTGCAGGTTTGATACCTATATCATGGACATAAGCTGCTGCTTCTACTGTAAGAAGCTGTTCATCTGCCAGGTTTTCATTTTGTGCAATTAGTTTTGCAAAACTATGGACTTTAATGAAGTGCTGTATTCTTTTTGGGTCTCCTGTAAAATATGTAATCATATCTTTACATAAGCAATTTAATAATTCACTTTTGTTATTCATAGTATCACCTGTCTGGATTTTAATTTTTCTGCTTTTATCATACCACAAGTATCATAAGATAGCTATGAAACTTTTGCAGTTCTTCATTTTTTCTTTCGGATTCCATTTTTTACCGGTTATGCAGGGTGGGAATACATTGAATCATAGTAATAGAGAAATTCTGAACCCCAATCACTCAAAAACCTCTATTCCAAAGCATTGAGCCAATGTAAGCTGGACGTTAACTGCTGCATTTGATAGAATGTATGGCGGTTTGTCTTTTGACAAAAAGAAAGAAATAGAGGATTAATATTGGAAATGTTCTATTTGGGATATTGATTCCTCTCAGTGAACGGAAAAATATTTTAAATGATTTAGATATGATGGGGGTAAATTATTTCAATTTATATCGCTGAATAGAGGGATGTGTTAAATCTGCAATAATAAAAGTATTATTAAGATAAATTTAAATAAATATGGTTAGTAGTTTGTATAGATGGCTTGACATATAAGTCTTACAAGCGTAATATTATGGTGTGGGAGATATTTTTTTGGTTTCTAATCTTACAAAAGTAATAATTAAGGAACGGATGAGGGGAGAGTGAGCTGCTATGATAAAAAAGATATTTATTGTATGTCTGACATTGTGTATTGTATCATTATCTGCCTGTGGTAAGACAGAAAAGGCGATTACTATTGAACGTACATCAGGGATGCCTATTAAACTTAATTTAGAACGAAAATACAATACAATTAAACTTAGCGGAGTAATTCAAAAAGATAATGGATTATATTTTGCAAATACTCTGGAGGATTTTATTGATTGTTATAATAATTATTATTACAGGGATGAAGGGGAAATTTATATAAAGCCATATTCAGAGTGGTATTCCTATGTTCAGTATTTTGGAAGATATAAGGGGGATATGCATTATGAATTTAAGGCAGACAAGAAAATATGGACGCTTCCAACAATTACAGTATATACACCTCAAGATGAAACTATTATGAAAGAGCTTACCGTTGATTTTGACGACCACAGTTACACAGAAAAAATGTATAAACAATACGAAGAAATGTGTTTCTATACTTTGAAAGCATTTTTTCCAGATATGAATGAGAAAGAATTAACAAAGCTGTATAAAAAACTGAATAAAAAAGCGTATGCTAATATATTTCGAAATGTACAGGGATTCCACAGTGACAATCCTCCAAGTGACTTATATTATAGGGATGAGGCAGGGGTTTATCCATACTTTGCTTATGGTGAAAGTGTGCGGATATGCATAATTCCAGTGACAAATAAGGTAATTAAATCCTATAAAAAGAGGGGAGTCAAAATTCATAAACTTTGATATGGCAAGTTGTGTCTAAATAAAAGGAAAGGAATGTGAATCATTATGAAACGGAAAGCTAATCAAAGAAAGAGAAAAAACTGATTCGTGTTTTTCTTATGACTATGTTTGTTAGTGGGGCAATTGTATAAAGCTTGATTTTATTAGTAAAAGGGATTGTTGACAAGAGGGAACGGAAAAGTCCGGAACAGATTTTGCAGCAAACCTTGCTTACATATATGGATTGTATTTCTGAAAAAAGATATGGGGATATGTATGGAATGCTGGCAAAGGAGAGTGCTAAAACGATTAGTGAGAAGGATTTTGCTATCCGAAATTCTGCAATCTATGGAGGGATTGGAATGGAGAATATGATGATAGATATTACCAGTTATGATAAAGAAAACTTAACGGTAAAGTATAACACTTCTTTTGATACAGTTGCAGGCAATGTGAGTTTTGAGAATGAGGCGAGTTTTTTAGAGGAGGATGATACATACAGGCTGGTATGGAATGATTCGATTATTTTTCCGAAGCTTGGGATTTCTGATAAGGTCAGGGTTTCTACGACACAGGCAAAGAGGGGAGAAATACTGGACAGGAATGGGAGAATGCTTGCTGGAAAAGGCATTGCATCTTCTGTTGGAATTATTCCAGGGAAGTTGATAAATAAGGAGAAAGCGATTAAAAAAATTGCAAAATTATTGGGGATGAAGCCAGGAGATATTGTAGAACAGATATCAGCAAAATGGGTAAAAGATGATTCTTTTGTACCAATAAAAACGCTTCCGAAAGTCAGAGATATTGATTTGCTTGTAATTGTTCCGGATGAAGAAGTGTTAAGAGAACACAAGCGGCAGGAAAAATTATTGAATATTACAGGTGTAACAATTTTAGATACAGAAGTTAGGCAGTATCCGTTGAAAGAGGCTGCGGCACATTTGGTAGGTTATGTGCAGAACGTGACGGCAGAAGACTTGGAGGAACATGCAGGCGAAGGATATACAAGTAACAGTGTTATTGGAAAAACCGGGATGGAAGGGCTGTTTGAAAAGGAGTTAAAAGGGGAAAATGGATGCAGGATTTATATTACCGATTCGGAGGGAAGGGAAAAAGAGGAATTAGCCTGTATTACTGTGCAAAATGGTAAAGATATTAGGTTGACAATTGATGCCGGCCTTCAAACATGGCTGTATGAAAGTTTCAAAAAGGATAAAAGCTGCTCTGTTTCCATCAATCCTTATACGGGAGAAGTTTTAGCATTAGTCAGCACTCCGTCCTATGACAATAATACTTTTATTATGGGAATGTCTGAAAAGCAGTGGAAGTTATTAAACGAAGATGACAGAAAACCGTTATATAATCGTTTCAGGCAGGTATGGTGCCCCGGCTCTACCTTTAAACCGATTACAGCAGCGATTGGATTGGAGTCTGGAGCAATTAACCCGGCAGAAGATTTTGGGAAAGACGGGAACGGCAGAAATTAAAGCATCGAAAGAGGATACATATGGTACAGAATTAGGCTGGTTTGCTGTGCTTACTCCAAATAAAAATGAAAAGAAACCTATTCTTATTGTGAGTATGGTTGAAGATGTAAAGGGAAGAGGGGGGAGTGGCTATGTTATAGGGAAGGACAAACCAGTTTTAGAAAAATGGTTTAGTGAAAATCCAGAATGAAAAGTGTGAATTCTCTACCTGTTTTTCCAAAGTCCCATATCTGATAAAATGGATAGGGAGATTTCGGCTGCCATACTTCCTGTAGTGTTAGAGGCGCCTTGGATATTTGTGGCAAAATAATAAACGTGTCCGGATTTTTCAATATATCCAATAAACCAGCCATTTGTATCTTGCCCGTCTATTTTGCCAGTCCCTGTTTTGCCAGAGAGAGTGCCATCTGGTGTGCTTGCTATGAGAATCGCATCTTTTACAGTGTTTATATTTTTACTGCTAAATCCGAAAGTGTTATGGTAAAATTTTTTCAGCAGTTCGACTTGTTCTATGGGAGATATTTTCAGAGAAAAATCAGTCCAGTATAAATCTGTGTCATTGCTGGTTTGTTGATTCCCATAACCGATATCTTTCAAATATGATCTTACATTGTCCATTCCTGCTATATTGTCAATATTCTGAAAATACCAATTAACAGAAGAATGCATTGCTGAACTTAAATCTTGATCGGATTCCCAGGCATCGAAAGGATAATCTTCCCCGTTCCATGTCATCTTAGAATGTTCTGGCGTAATAATGCCGGATTCCAACCCCAGCAGGGCGTCATAAATTTTATAAGTGGAATTAGGCGTTATTTGCTCTAAGGCAGCATCTTTGTTGTAAATTGTCCAGGCGTCTTTGTTGCTGTCATATAATACAAAGCTGCCTTTGCATTCATTAAACGCAGAACTTAAATCTATATAGGTAATATCCTTATCTTCTTCATGAAATTCATATCTTTCCTGTCCTCTTGTATAGGTTGGAAGGACAGGTAAAAGTACAAGAAAGACTGCTATGATTAAAATGCAGGCAAGACGGCTTTGTATTTTTTGTCGACGGTTTTCTTTCTTATATTTTGATATATTCAAGATTCTTTTTTGCATTTGTTTCATATTTCCACCGATTCCTGTAACAAACGGGAAGGGGGAAAAAGAGAAATATTCTCTGGAAATTTTTTCTGCAAGGTTGATAAGGGTATTGCCATAACTTTCATACTCTGTTTCCTGCAGCATTTGCAGAACCGAAGAATCACAGGCAATTTCACGTTCGCATCTCATTTCTTTCAAGGCATACCAAACAAAAGGGTTGAACCAGTACAATATCCCTGCTATATTGATTAGATAGTTTGCAGCTATGTCTTTATGTTTGAAGTGCTGTAATTCATGCAATAACATAAATCGCATACTGGCAGCATTATAATCTGATATTATATGGATTGGCAGGTAAATGCGTGGTTTTAGGAAACCGACAATAACAGGGCATTTTAGAAATGCCGTGCTATAGACCGGGATTTTTAAGTTGATTCCAGTTTCACTTAAACATTCATAATATAGGTTTCTGACTTCGCTATTTTGCAGGGGAAGTGAGGATTTGATGATTTTGTGCAAATGAAATAATGACCTTGCTGCCAAAAATATCATCATACAAATGCCGGTAAACCATAGGCAGCATAATATATAGCCGACTACTGACGGTGCTTTATGGCTGACTGATATAGCAAAGTCATTGACTTGCTTTGAAGTGTCAGTGAGGCAGGGATAGGTCGCCCCGTTTGTGGCAGGATTCGTATAATCTGCGTGAGTGCCAGTTAGCGTTTTTAACCAAGATAATATATTGAATATACGAATTGGAATAAAGGGAAGCGCTAAAAGCACAAATAAGACAAACCCAAGATGATACTGCATTCGACTGGACAGCGTAGTTTTAAATGCTTTTTTTGCAAGTAAAAGGACGACGGTTATGCCACTGATAAAAAGATTACATATAAAAAAATATACAACAAAGTCAGCCATTTAATTTTCCTCCTTATGAAAACTGGTAGAAAGCAGTGAACGCAGACTATTGATTTCTGCTTCTGACAGCCTGTCATTTTCAATGAACGAGGATAACATAGCGGTAATATTTCCGCCATAAAAACGATCTAGAAAAGATTTGCTTTCCTGGCCGACGTAGTCACATTCCTGCACCAAAGGCGTGTAAACAAATACCCGGCTTTCTTTTTCATAAGCAAGCACGCCTTTGTTTACCAGACGTTTAATTAAGGTTTGTATGGTTTTAGGACTCCATGAAGATGTTTGTAAAAGTTTTTCTGTTATTTCATTCGTGTTTATTGGTGCATATTTCCATACAATCTTCATTACTTCATATTCTGCTTCAGATATTTGCGGCAGCGCACTCATAGTAGTAAGTACCTCCTTAATTCTTACCAGTGTAATATATATTATAAGTGTCTGAAGGGAAATTGTCAAACAAAAGACTTGACTAAAAATCTTACTCGTGTAATAAGGATGATTTTGATCTTGCTTGTTCAAAGGGAAAATAACTGGTGCCGTTTTCATGTTCTGTTAAAAGTTAAAGACTTGTTAAGAATTTCTGTGCTAAGATCAGAACATGAAGAAAATAAGACGCAAGAAAAGAGGTAACACTATGTTCTGGAGGATATTGAAAAAAGACCTGAAACGCAAAAAGACTATGAACATCATTCTGCTATTGTTTGTCATTTTATGTTCGATGTTTGCAGCAGCGGCGGTGAACAACATTATAGCTGTTACAGGCGGTATTGAGCATTATTTCGATGCGGCGGATGTCCCTGATGTCAGTGTGAGGATGATAAACAGCAGGGAAAACGATCTCGGGGAAAAGATTGGGGAACTGGCCTGTGTCAAGGAGATAAGGACCGAGCATTGGCTGTGTGTATCCAGTTCAAAATATTTCAGGCATAACGGAAAGGAACTTGATAATTTCACGAATGCCGCCTATTTGCTTTCCGATAGTGAAATGGCTGTCAACTATTTCGATGAGAACAATCATATCATTGAAAGCGTGGACAAGGGCTGCTTTTATGCCAGCGCTCCTTTTTTACAGGACATTGATATAAAAGAGGGTGATGAGGTGGAGCTTGATGTCGGTAACCGTCATCTCACGCTTAAATTTATGGGACGGTTCAAAGGTGCGCTGTTTAGTACGGAAAACTCGAATCCCCCATATCTTATCATGAACTCTGCTGACTATGACTATCTTAGCACAGACGAAGCTGCTCATATCATGAATTGCGGGCAGTTTTGTGTAAATACATCAGAAGTTGATGAAATAAGGGAACTTGTAAAGAACTATGGCGGTGCATATGTCAACACACGGGAAGAAAGCAAGAGTATTTATCTCTATGATATGCTTTCGGCGTATGTTTTAATGATAATCAGCATCGTACTGATGTTCACAGCCTTTGTGGTACTGCGCTTCACAATAGGCTTTACGGTCAGTGAGGAATTTCGTGAGATTGGTGTAATGAAGGCGGTGGGTATCGGCAATGGCAGTATAAGAAGCCTGTATATCGTCAAGTATCTTGCAATTGCTGTGGTTGGTACACTGATAGGATATTTCTGCTCTGTCCCTCTCGGGGATATGATGCTGAAAACTGTATCGGAAAATATAGTTCTCAGCAGTGAGAGCGGTATTCTTATGGGGCTTTTAAGTTCTGCAGCGGTAGTTATCCTTATCCTGCTGTTCTGCTACGGCTGTACACGCAGAGTAAATAAACTCTCGCCGATTGATGCGGTAAGAAACGGACAGACAGGCGAGCGCTTCCAAAAAAAGAGCCTTTTGCACTTAGGACGCTCAAAGCTGCCACAGGCTGTATTTCTCTCGGTTAATGATGTGCTCAGTTCACCGAGGCAGTTTTCTATCATGATAGTTGTGTTTGCGCTCTGTATACTGCTGATGACGATTATGTCAAATTTTGCATTGACACTCAAAAGTGAAAAGATACTGCGCTTCTTTGATGTACCCTCAAGTGAAGCGCATATTATGGACAGCGAGATACTGAGAGAGGTCATGGTAGATCAGAGTACGCATAAACAGACCATCACAGATACCGAAAAGCTCCTTGCTGATAACGGAATGCCCGGTAAATGCACAATGACGATAAGCGAGCAGCTTGAAGCATCACACGGAGACAAAACAGCAAAAATTATTTTCCATGCCATGAAAGGTGAAACAAATGACACACTCTATGTAGACAAGGGCAGCGCTCCACAGAAGACGGACGAGATTGCTGTAACGGTAAGTACCCTTGATGACCTTGATGCAGAAATTGGTGACAGGGTAACGGCAGTAATAAATGAAAAAAAGTATGAGTTTATCATCACGGGAACATATTCCTCGTTCATCAGCCACGCCGCTTTTCTATATGAAGATTTTAATCTTGGACATCTGCCGGCACACGACGTGATGGGGCTGCAGATACACTTTGACGGCAGTCCTGACAGGGCGCAGATAAACAAAAACATTGAAAAGCTTAAAAGCCTGTTCGACACCGACAAGGTGTATTCGACCTCGGATTTCATCAAGAATTTTACAGGAATGTCCGATACGCTGAATGCAATTAAACAGATGATGATGATCATTACCGTGATCGTAACAGCATTGATTGTCATACTCATGGAGCGTTCGTTCATCTTTAAGGAAAAGAGTGAGATCGCATTGATGAAGGCAGTGGGTATCGACAATGGCAGTATCATTTTGCAGCATTCGCTCAGACTTGTGACCGTATCGGTTATTGCCTGTATCGTTACTTCAGCGGTACTTATGCCGATTAGTAACGTAATGATGAATTGGGTAGGTAACATGGTTGGCGATATATCAGGATTAAAATGCGATTTTGATCCACTGGAAATATTTGTAATCTGTCCGGCAATTCTCATCGGCACGACTGTTATAGGCTCATTCCTGACAGCGCTTTACACAAAAACAATCAAAGCTTCCGATACGGCAAGCATAGAATAAGGCACTATAATTTGATAAATTACAATGCCTAAGGAGGAGAACATAATGAATAATACGGTTTTACAGACAAAGGGACTTTGCAAGACATATATTGTGAACAAACATCAGAACAATGTGTTGAAAAACGTCGACCTGACGATTGGCGAGGGCGAAATGGTTGCGGTCATGGGTCCCTCCGGCTCGGGAAAAAGCACGCTGCTCTACTGCGTTTCGGGAATGGACAGAGTGACTGCAGGCGAGGTGCTTTTTAACGGCAAAGAAACGGCAAAACTTGGAGATAAGGAACTTGCAAGGATCAGACTTGATGAAATGGGCTTTATTTTTCAACAGATGTACATGATGAAAAATCTATCGGTACTTGATAATATTATTTTTCCTGCGGTAAAGTCGAAAAAGAATTCAGAGAGCCGCAGGCAGACTGAGGAGCGGGGCAGAGCGCTCATGCGCAGGCTTGGCATTGATGACGTGTGCGGCAACGACATTAACGAGGTGTCGGGTGGACAGCTTCAGAGGGCTTGCATCTGCCGCAGCATGATAAACAATCCCAAGATGATCTTTGCCGATGAGCCGACAGGCGCGTTAAACCGTGCAAGCTCTGATGAAGTCATGAACGAGCTGCTCACCCTCAACCGTGACGGTACGACGATTATGTGCGTGACACACGATTCAAAGGTTGCCGCCAAGTGCAGCAGGGTGCTTTACATTGTGGATGGCAGGATTGTTGGTGAAAAAGAAATGGGACATTTTGGAGGCAGTGACAAGGAGCTTCGCGACCGTGAAAGAGAATTGAACAACTGGCTTATGGAACAGGGCTGGTGATACTTGCAATATTGCTGTTAATATGCTACAACACTTGTAGGTGGTGATTTTATGACTGATATTCTGATAGTGGAAGACGATAAGGAACTGGCAGGCTTACTGACTGACTTTCTGCGAGAGGAGGACTATATTGTGACAAGCATGGATAGCGGAGAACATGCCGTGCAGTTCTTTGAGCGATATGGCGCAAGGCTTGTAGTACTTGACATCAATCTCCCCGATGTGAACGGCTTTGCGGTATGCTCCAAGCTCCGGGAAAATGTGGATACTCCTATACTGATCGTCAGCTCAAGGACAGGCAAAGAGGATAAGCTGAACGGCTTTGGCCTCGGTGCTGATGATTATATTGAAAAGCCCTATGACATTGATATTCTTATCGCTAAGATCAAGGGGATATTTAAACGGCGGTATCAGCGTGATATATTGTCGGCGGACGGTGTGGCACTCAATCTTGTGGATAAAACAGCAGTCGTTGATGGAAAGCCTATGGAACTGCCTGCAAAGGAATTTGACCTGTTGGCGCTTCTGGTTGGGAATCAGGGCAAAGTTCTGAAAAAAGAGTATCTGTTTGCCACTGTCTGGGGCAGCGACAGCGATTCAGAGCTGCAAACGCTCCACGTGCATATCAACCGCCTTCGCCAAAAGCTCGGTGATGATCCTAAAAATGCAAAGCGTTTGCTTACTGTCTGGGGTGTGGGGTATAAGTTTGTATGAGGGCTTTCAGAAGACTGTGTATTGTAGTGATAACTGTATTTCTTTTGCTGGCATCGGTATTGAATCTGTTTCTTGTGGGAGTGGCAGACAGAAATGAAGGCATTTATCGTGTTGAAGCCAAGCGGCTTGCAGATGAGATAGCGGAAACGGGCAATTATGACCTTGAAAAATATCCTCACATTATAGGCGTGTCGGGGGTTGATGACGGCGGACTGTATATCTCCGATGAGCATTATCTGATTATAGAAGCAGGCGGTATGTTTTATCGTGTGGAGTATATTGTCGGAAACGGACAGCACAGCATTGTAGCGGTAAACTGCGTATTGGGTTTGCTGTTCCTGCTGATGATTGGCCTTTTGTATTATATCCGGGGGCATATCATCGTGCCCTTCGGCAGATTGAGCGATGTTCCGCAGGAGCTTGCAAGTGGCAATCTTGCGGTGCCGATACCAGAGGAAAAAAGCCGGTTCTTCGGAAAATTCACATGGGGCGTGAATCTCCTGCGTGAGAGTATTGAGGACAGCCGCAAAAAGGAAATTACGATACAGAGGGACAAAAAACTCTTGCTGCTGTCCCTTTCCCACGACATCAAAACGCCTTTGTCGGCAATCAAGCTGAATGCAAAAGCACTTGCCAGGGGATTATACAAGGACGAGGAAAAACGGCGTGCTGCTGCCGAGAACATCAATACCCGCGCAGATGAGATAGAGCATTTTGTCAGTGAGATTACAAAGGCGGCAAGCGAGGACTTTATGAGCTTTGAGGTCACACAGGGGGAGGCTTTTTTAAGTGCTGTCATCACAAAAATAGATGCGAGATATGCTCCCCAGCTTGCCATGTCGGGAACGGAGTTTGCGATTTAGAAATATGAGGACTGCATTCTTGCCTGCGACTCCGACCGCCTTGCAGAGTGTCTGCAAAATCTGATCGAAAATGCAATCAAATACGGTGACGGCAGACGAATTGAGATTTGCTTTGATAAAATGGACGGCTGTGAGCTTATCACGGTATCAAATACAGGCTGCACGCTTGAAACGAAAGAACTGCCGCAGATATTCGAGAGTTTTCATCGTGGAAACAATGCGGACAAGGTGCAGGGCAACGGGCTTGGACTTTTCATATGCCGCAGGCTGATGGGGCTTATGAATGGAGAGGTATATGCTGATATTCGTGATGAATGTTTCTATATAACGCTTGTTGTAAAAATGGCGTAAAAGAAGCATACAAAGAAATTTCTGGCAAAGAGATAAAAGATGATTTGGACGAAATTTTAGAAAAAGAAGATGCCAGGAAAGAAAGCAGAAACACAATACAGTAATTGATAATTCCCGTTTTTTGGGGTGTTAAACTGAGTGAAAATCAGTGTTCATAAGGTGAGGGTAGTGGCTGGAGAAGTAAAATGGACAAAATATTTATGGCTGAGCCTGCTCTCAATTGGAGCATTTATGCTTGAATATTTGTCAATATTCGTAATTGAAGCTATAATTCTACATATAGATATACATTATGATACAATGCATCAAAGAAGCATTGTATCATAATGGTTTTTATGTGGGCGTTTTTCATTGGTGTTCTCCTGTTTTTTTCAAGGAAACATTATCATTTTCCAGGATTTGTCGTCCAATAAAATAGCAAATGCATTAAATTATTCAAAATTCTATATAGCCAGGATTTTTACTGAAGAAACAAAATGTACGGTTTATAAATACATACAGGGGCGCAGGTTGATTTCACATGTTATCGAACGGACAAGTCGGGGGTATTATGCTGATGTTGCATAGGATACAATCTTCCCATTTTTTGTCCAGAAATACACACAAGGGAAGTGATAGCCTTCTGTTTTCTTTGTTTTGATGCTGGTTTTGCCTGCTTTAATAAATGCTGACTTTTTCACTTTGCCATCATAGTACCATTCGTCCTCACATTCATATTTTTTTATTTTCTCAGATATCCTGAATGTAAATTTCTTCTGTGTGGTTTTTTTGTAATTACCATTTGGCAGTATTCTGTTTAATGTACCTGTAATGATAACCTTATTGTTTGAAAGCTTAATGCTTTTTACATTATCAAAGGTGTAGCCTGAACCCTCAATGGAATCAAAAGAAACTACTTTTCTTGCCGCTTTTGACACTGTTGCAGTATTTGCAAGTAGTGCAAACACGATTGTTAATAACAGGAATTTTTTTAGCTTTTTCATGTATTACCTCCTTGAAATTGATATTATGGTTTTTGGCGGTTCTTATGTACGCAGCGGATGAATGCAAGTCTGCCTGTATTTTATCAGTATAACCATTAATCCCGGACTTTTTTATATAAATATCATATATTTAGCCAGGGATTAATGGTTGGAAGCATAACTATAAATTGTCCCATTATGGCAGATAACTATTATTCGCTCTAAGTTTTCCCGCTTCTTTTTCAGCCGAAGTACCTGCCTGAATAAGACATAAGGTTATTTTTTGACTTTTCGGATTAAAGTCCCGTTTGGCGAAAGGGAATCGTTTTGGTAATGGCGTGCAAAACGGATATCGCCTTCCCGCGGAATGCTGACAGGTTCCTCAGAACAATTCAAGATTACTTCTAAATAATTGTTTTCATCCTCTACTTTGATAAAATCAATTACCCTGGGATTTTCAAATTTTTCTGGGAAATGAAAATCACGGCTCCGCATCAGAGGTTCTTCTTTCCGTAGGGCAATCAGAGAGCGTATAGTTTCCATGCAGTCTGTAAATTCTCCATTTTCAATTCTTTTCCAAGGCATACAGCGTCTGCAGTCTGGATCATAACTGCCTTCCAGTCCGATTTCTGTTCCATAAAAAATGCAAGGGCTGCCTGGCATGGAGAACAATGTGGCAAGCTGCTGGAAATATTCCTCCATATTTTTTACATCAGACCGGAGGCGCTTTGTATCATGTGAATCTAAAAGGTTAAACAAAACATCATTTGTCTGCTGCATGTAAACTGTATAACAGCGGTTAATCGTTGTTTCAAAGTCTTTTCCTGTCAGTGTTTTGTCAATCCAGAAATCTTTAATGCTTTCGCCTAATGGATAATTCATTACTGCATCAAATTCATCACCACGCAGCCAGGGCATAGCATCATGCCAGATTTCTCCAAGGATATACAAATCAGGGTTCAGGTTTTTCATCCTTGCACGGAGTTCTTTGCAAAAAACATGGGAAACCTCATTTGCAACATCCAGGCGGAGTCCGTCAATATTATATTTTTCAACCCAGTTTTCGCAGATTTTAATCAAATATTCCCGTACTTCCGGATTATTCGTATTTAACTTTGGCATAGAATCATAAAATGCAAAGCTGTAATATTGTTTCTGTTTTGCAGCGCCTTTTGAATGGTCAAATGGCCATTCGTTAATCATAAACCAGTCAAAATATTTTGAACGCTTTCCATTTTTCTGGACGTCCAGCCAAGGTTCAAATTCAGCTCCGCTATGGTTGAATACCCCATCTAACATAATCCGGATTCCACGGCGGTGAGCTTCTTCTACAAGCTGTATCATCGTTTTATCTGTCCCAAAATGGGGGTCAATCTCTGTGTAATCGCTTGTATCATATTTATGCGAAGAAGGCGACTTGTTAATTGGCGTTAAATAAATCCCTGAAATCCCCAAGTCTCTGAGGTAATCAAGCTTGCTGATAATTCCCTCCAGGTCGCCGCCAAAAAATTCCTTATTGGTAACTTCGCCATCTTCGCGCCAGGGAAGGGTATTTTCCGGATTTAACGCAGGGTTTCCGTTACAGAAGCGTTCCGGGAAAATCTGATACCAGATTGTTTTATTTACCCAGAATGGCGTCCGCAGGATATCACATGGGTTCATCCAAGGAAACACAAAACACTGGCGGCTTCTGCCTGGAAGTTTCATCTGCTCCTCGCTTACAAAACCATCTTCAAAATAGTACCATACTTCAGAATCCGTTATTAATTCAAAGTAATACTTCAGGCGTTTATATTCTGGTGTTATTGTTGTTGTCCACCAAAGCTGATGCCGGAGCCTCTTCTTAAATGGAATTTTTTCAGATGTACCAGTCCATTCTTCAGCGCCGCCTAATATTCCGGCCTGGAATGGATCTCCCTGTATCAGGTGGACTTCCCTGACATCATATCCTGTTTTTATATTGATAATTAAGTGTTCATCGTCCAGTGGATAACAATAATTATCATTTGCACGGTGATATACTGCGTTAAAATCCATACTCGCCCTCCTCTTCCTATTTTTCGTCAAAGATTTCGATTTTAACTATAGTTGCACCTGGCTTATTAGAACTTATCATAAGCCAAGGGTTATCTTTCAAACTAGAAGTATCTAACGGCAGGCATTTTTCAATCCAGTCTGTCTGCAGTGTTTTATCACCTGTCCAGTTACCTCCGTCTGCAGCAGTAGTGTAAGCAAACTGAATATCTGCATTTTGGCTTAGCTCATCACTTGCCATGTAAATTTTAATGTGCGGATTTTTGATAGCGCTCCAGTCTGTGTTAAGCCAGAGCTGCCAAAATGCAACATTTGACTGGACATTCAGTCCACTGTCGCAGCTTTTTGCTTCATAACCGCCAACAGCATTTGTGCCGTCTGTCCTGATCCAGCTGCCTTCCCATGTATAAAGTTTTTTCAGGTTTTCTTCCGAAGTGTTTTCTGATTTTGGGATACCTGTAATAGCAGCGTTTTCAGGGATAATTCCATTAGAGCCTGTCACTTTGTTAAACACCTCTGCGATATCTTTAAATTTCATTGTGCCGTTTTCCCTGTTATAAAACAGGCTTGCTTCCCATATGACAGGCACAAAGCCTGACTGTGCGCCGTATGTCATTGTTTCTTCAATGAACTTTGGAACGCCGTCTTTGCTGGAACTTTGTGGGCCATATTCCCCGATAATAACTCCATAGCCGTCTTTTGTAAATTTCTTCATTTTATCAAGGGTATCATGCATTTCCTTAACATCTGCATCTGTTCCCCAAGTGTCGCTAAAGCCCCAGGAGTTAGAAGCGGTTGTTGCGATACAATAGGTGCTTGGGGAGTAGTAATGGATGGAAACGCTTAATTTTGATGTGCCATTGCTCTCAACAGTATCGGTTGGCATTACAAATCTGCTATCACAGGTTTTATCAATATCTGTATCAAAGCCGGCAATCAAAAGGTGGCGGTATGTATTATTTCCTCCGGTAGAACGTACAATCTCAACAAATTTCTGGTTAATCTGATTTGTCATTTTATACTGTTCTTCTGTTGTTAAAACACCGGATTTCCCAGTCTTTTCAACCCAGTTATCATTTAATCTTTCGCCAAGTTCTTCATTTGCAGATTCAAAAACCAGCCTGTCAGAATATTCTTTATAGCGGTTTGCAATCTGTGTCCAGAAAGATTCATATCTTGCCCATGCCTGTTCACGGACTTTTTCATCAGCATCCCCGAACTGCCCCCACCAGTCGCTGTCATAGTGGATATTGATAATTGCGTACATTTCATTATTTAATACATAGTTAATAACTTCTTCCACACGGTTAAAATATGCATCATTTATGGTATATTTCCCATCATTAGAAATCATATTAGACCAGGCAACAGGGATACGCACCGTATTAACACCATACGAATGAATGCCGTCTATTGCTTTTTGGGTTGTAACTGGCTGTCCCCAGAATGTTTCATAATCTTTTGGCTGGTAGGAGTCTGGCAAGTCTGTTCCGCAGGCTTCCAGGGTATTTCCAAGGTTCCAGCCCTGCCCCATAAATTTCATTAATTGTGTTGCTGTCAGGTTTTCACGCATCTGCCCATTGTCTTTTGTAGCAATGCCATTAGCAGATTTATGTTCTGTTGTCAGATTGCTGACCTCTTTGCCGTCGTCAGGTACAGGCGTATTTACGGGAACTGGTGAAGGTATCTCCGTTGGGGTATCTGTTGGTACATCCGCTGGAGCCTGTGTCGGGGTCTCTGCTGGCTGTGCGGAAGATGCCTGCACAGTAACTTTTACGTTTAATTTCGTTATTTTTTTCTTTTTGTTTATTTTATAAACAACTTTAGCTGTTACGGTAGTATTGCCCTTTTTAACTCCGGTAATTTTGCCGCTTTTGTTTACTTTTGCAATTTTTGCATTTTTAGAAGACCATGTAATTTTACTTCCTTTTGGCGTGCTTTTTACGGTTACTTTTTTTGATTTTCCAACTTTCAGGGTTACTTTTTTGGTACTTAATTTTGGTTTTGCCGCAGCGCTTGCAGCATTTGGGATTCCGTTCATGGTTAATACCATTGCAAGGATAAGCCCCAGCCCTATAAACCGTCTGTTCCGTCTTTTCATATAGATCCTCCTTTTTCTTTGCTCGGAAGCCACGTCTGTGTTAGATTCAGATGCAGTTTTCCGAATAGTATAATAACATGATATAAATCAATTATACTGTTGTCCTGTTCTGCCGTCAACGGAATTTTTTCATACTATTTGCTGCTAATGTTACTGAAATATAGTGGACTGATAATTGCTATTGTTTATTTATACAATCCATGTTAAAGTAGCTGTGGGACTATTTGAATAAATTAAAGGGAGCGGGCGGCATAGGATGATATATTTATCACAATTTATTTTTCCATCAGTTAGGACAGAGGAGCGGTTTTTGCATGAAATTAAAGAAACCTGTTATACGACAGTATATCCGTTTCAGGTCTTGACGGAGCATGATGTACATGTTTTAAATTTTGACGAGCCGGTTACGGTTTTATACGGCGGCAACGGTTCGGGAAAAACAACGGCACTGAATGTAATTGCTGAAAAGCTTCAGTTAGGGAGGGACACTCTATATAACAGGACAAATTTTTTTGAAAGTTTTACGGATTTATGTGAATATGTGCTTGAAAGGGAATTGCCAGAGAACAGCAGGATTATCACTAGTGATGATGTGTTTGATTTTATGCTTAATATCCGCAGCTTAAATGAAGGGACTGATAATAGAAGGGAAGCCTTGTTTCAGGATTATTATAATACAAAATCTTCTGGTTTCCGTCTGCAGTCGCTGGATGATTATGAAGAATTAGTAAAAGTTAATTATGTGCGGAAGCATTCAAAATCGCAATACATAAGGAAACAGTTAAAGGACAATATACGGGAGCATTCTAATGGAGAAAGCGCATACTTATATTTTACAAATAAAATAAAGGAAAATGGGCTGTATTTATTAGATGAGCCGGAAAACAGCCTTTCTACGGAACGGCAGCAGGAGCTGGTGCAGTTTATAGAAGAATCTGCCAGGTTTTTTGGATGCCAGTTTATTATTGCAACACATTCCCCATTTCTTTTGTCAATGCAAAATGTAAAAATCTACAATCTGGATGAAGAGCCGATGAAGGTGTGTCCTTGGACGGAATTACCCAATGTCAGGGCATACTATGAATTTTTCAAACAGCATGAGAAGGAATTTATAAAACGGGATTAGAGTGTGTTTGGAGAGATTTTTCAAACACACTCTGGCGTTTCCCCTGGCTGCAATATCAGAGAATAGTGGATTCTGCCCGTATCATTACATCCAGTATGAAATTTCCCTTTTCTGTATAACAAAACATATCTCCATCAAGCCTTTTTGCGGCCTCTTGTATTGTTATCAGTCCAAATCCATGATCTTTCCCTTTTTTATCTGTAGGTGGGATTACCCCTTTTTCTACATGCAGCGCCCCACGGCAGCGGTTTTTGATTCGGATAATCAAATAATCCCGGTTATATTTCATCTGTACAGAAGCCTCTCTGTCTTTTACATCAAGTTCTTTTAAAGCATTATAGGCATTTTCCAGCCCATTTGACAGAATCTGGCATAGTTCCATGTAGGGAAGTACCTCTTCGCCGATTCGGATTTCCATCCGGCATTCTGTATCCAGTTCCTGTAATTTTTGGTAATATTGAACAAATACTGCATTGATATATGGGTTTGCGCAAAATTGGCGGGGGAGGGTATCCATTTCAGTTTTTACATGTTCGAGGTATTCTAATGCTTCTGTTGTTTTTCCTGTGGAAAGCAATCCTGAAAGGGTAATCGTGTATCCTTTCATATCATGTTTTATCTTTCGGATACGCTGTTGGTTTTCGAGCTGTGTTTCCAGGGAGTATTTTTGCTCCTGGAGAATACGTTCATTCTGCTGTTCTCTGTATAGCAATAGCTGTCTGTAAAGGGCAGAAAATATTGTCCCATAATTAAAAAACATCAGCAGAAGTACCAGGATGCAAGGCAATAAATCTTCTGGCCGGTATACAATATTTACAGGGTAAAAAAGCATTACTGTAAGAAGAATATAATACAGCATTGTCATGCCTGCAAAGATGCCCCATCCATTTTTTACTGTATTTTGCAATTCAAGGTATGGTTTCCTAAGAAAACGGTAGCTACAGTATTCTAAAAGAGGGAAGGCAATCAGTCTGCTGATAAACAGCAGTATGTATTGTCCGCCGCCTAAATAATAATCAAGCAGATTTGTGACTCCCATAATCCATAAGCAGGAGGTATCTGCCAGGCAGAATGTAAGCAGGAAGCGGAATTTTTTATCTGCAGAAAGCAGGTAAAAAAAGAGGAAGCTGGGGATGGTGCAGGTAAAGATAAAAATCTTGCCCATTGTATCAAATCCCCAAAAAACGAGGCCGGCTATATTAAGCAGCATTAATGTGCCCATGCTAAACCCTGCTAATATGAGTGTTTTCTTTTTTGTATATCGTGAGCGGAACAGCATTATAAAAAGAAGTAAAACATGAAACATTCCCCAGAAAACAGATAAATCTTTAAGCAAGCTCAGGTTCATCAATTTACCTCCTCGAATAGTATTTCATAGTATCTTTTTTTAACTTCATTGTAATATCGCCGGGATATTGGGATTCTGTGCCCCGAAATGGTCAACTCAGGTCCATTTAAATTATCTACTTGATATATATTGGCAAGGAAGCTTTGATGGCATCGGAGAAATATATCACCGCATATCTGGGAGGCCAGTTCATTTAACTTCCCCTTGCATTCTTGTACTGTTCCGTCTTTACAATGTATATAAATGTTATGTTCCCTGCTGTTGATATAAAGAATTTTCCCATAAGGGATAGAGCCTGTCTGTCCGCGCCATTTGTAGCACAGGCATTGTTCTTTGTTTCGGATAAGGTTTTTGGCTATTCTATCCAAAAGCTGTTTTAAATCGGATTCCTGCACGGGTTTAATGAGATACTGGATTGCATAGAGGTCGTACGCCTCTCTGTAAAAATCATCACTAGTTGAAACAAAACAGATAGCAGCTTCATCATCTGCTGTGCGTATCCTTTTTGCAAGTTCAATACCATTCATAGAATTATCTATATAAATATCAAGCAGATACAGATCATATAGGGATTTTTTGGTTTCAAGATCCGAAAGGAGACTGGCGGCGTCAGAATACATACTGACGTCATGTCCGTTCATAAAGGCTCTCATATATAGTATGTCCCTGAAAGAATCATCGCAAACTGCAATTCTCATAAGTATTGTTCCTCTCTGTTTGTTACTGGACACGGATTGAACAGTAACCTCTGTTTTTCTTTTGACATTATTTCATTATAGCATATATATGGTCATGGATTTCTGTTAATTTCGTAAGAAAATATGCTATTTTTGTATTTAAGAGTTACTATTCACGGCCAGTTGTATCTTAACAACAGATAATATATAGCTTCTCTGTTATATTTTTCATGGAATTCCTTATGGGAAAATAATTTTTATCTAATTTTCTGCAAAAAGACGGAAGTTTTCTATAATTTACACGTTGACAAAAATTTAGAATGACATTGCTTTCCGCAGGACAATTTAGCTCTTTTAGAATTGCTTTGCTTTTT
>RAYE01000027.1 GCA_003612285.1 bacterium D16-51
GATTGCAGGAAGAGCCAGAAGAACAGTGGGATTCTCTGGCTTCTTAGTGATACAAACTTTTAACTCACAAGCTTAATTGTAGTAATTCTAAAAAGCTTTGTCAACTCACTCTGGGCGGTTACTTACTTCAATCAGTTTTTCCAGGGTTTCCATTGCCTTTCCAGAATCAATCAGCTCTGCCGCAAGGACAGCCCCCTCTTTTATGCTCCCTGCTTTCCCGCCGATATAAAGCGCTGCCCCTGCATTCATCAGCACGGCATTTCTCCTGTGCCCTTTCTCCCCCTGTAAAATTGCAAGGGTAAGTTTTGCATTCTCTTCTGGCGCACCGCCCCTTAAGTCTTCTTTTTTGCAGCGTGCAAAGCCAAATTCCTCCGGCGTAATAACAGAACTTTTAAACCATCCGTCACGGATTTCACAAACCGTAGTTGGGGCACTCAAAGAAATTTCATCCAGCTTATCCTGCCCGTAAACTACCATCCCCCGCTTAATGCCAAGGTTAATCAGTACCTGTGCTAACGGCTGTACAAGATAACCGTCATATACCCCAAGAAGCTGCATAGAAGGCGTGCCGGGATTCGTTAACGGCCCTAAAATATTAAATACTGTCCGAAAGCCCAGTTCCTTTCTTATTGCCCCCACATATTTCATAGAAGCATGGTATTTTTGTGCAAAAAAGAAACACATCCCTGCCTCCTTTAACAACTCTACGCATCTTTCCGGGCTTTGGTTAATATTTACTCCCAATGCCTCCAGACAATCCGCAGTCCCGCACTTAGAAGACGCCGCACGGTTTCCATGTTTTGCAACCTTCATCCCCCCTGCGGCTGCTACCAAGGCTGATGTAGTAGAAATATTAAAGCTCTGGGCATTATCCCCGCCCGTGCCTACAATTTCAAAAAGCTCCATATCCGTATCTACCTTTGTCGCATGGGCGCGCATAGCAGCCGCACAGCCTGCTATCTCATCTGTTGTCTCTGCCCTCGCGCTCTTCGTGGAAAGTGCGGCAAGAAAAGCTGCATTTTGTGTAGGCGTGGTTTCACCGCTCATAATCTCATTCATTACGGCATATGCTTCGTCATATGTCAAATCCTCTTTGTTTACGATTTTTACAATAGCTTCTTTAATCATGTCTTATATCTCCTTTATAAAAATTTCCAACATTGTTTTCCCATCTGGCGTCATAATGGATTCCGGATGGAACTGCATCCCATATACCGGGTACTCCCTGTGCCTGACTGCCATTATTTCCCCATCTACCGTCTTTGCGGTAACGATCAATTCCTCCGGTATTGTTTCTTTATCTGCCGCAAGAGAATGATACCTGGCTACAAAAGCCTTTTCCGGGCAGCCCCTAAACAGCGGGCAGCCAGTATCAAAAATCACCTCTGACTGTTTCCCATGCATCAATTCCTTTGCATAAGTCACAGTCGCCCCATATGCTGCACAGATTGCCTGGTGCCCAAGGCAAACGCCTAAAATAGGAATCTCCTTCCCCAGCACCTTTACTGCTTCCATTATAACCCCTGCATTTTCCGGCCTGCCAGGCCCCGGTGAAAGGATAATGCGTTCCGGTTTCAACTCCCTGATTTGCCCAGCCGTAAACTCATCATTACGGATTACTTTTATATCAGGATTTATTTCCCCTGCAAGCTGATACAGGTTATATGAAAAACTGTCATAATTATCGATTAGCAAAATCATCCGTCCACCTCCTCTGCCAGCTTTAATGCATCCACTACCGCCTTTGCCTTATTAATGCATTCCTGATACTCCTTTTCCGGCACAGAATCAGCCACGATTCCCGCCCCGCTCCTGACAAATACCTTTCCATTTTTCTTGTATGCAATGCGGATTGCAATGCAGGTATCCATATTCCCTGTAAAATCAATGTAACCGATTGCCCCTCCATAAATTCCCCTTTTGTTATTTTCCAGTTCCCCAATTAATTGGCATGCCCGGATTTTGGGCGCGCCTGAAAGGGTTCCTGCGGGAAGTACCGCTTCTATGGCATCCAGCCCGTCACAATCCTGCCGGATTTCCCCACGCACGGTAGAACCAATATGCATTACATGGGAAAAGCGTTCTATAGAATGCAGTTTTTCTACCTGTACAGTGCCAAACCTGCTGATTTTCCCCAAATCATTCCTTCCAAGGTCTACCAGCATATTATGTTCTGCAAGCTCCTTTTCATCCGATAACAGTTCTGCTTCCAATGCCTTATCCTCTTCCTCTGTTTTCCCACGCGGCCTGGTTCCTGCAAGCGGAAAAGTATGGAGTATCCCATCTTCCAGCTTCACAAGCGTTTCCGGGGAGGCCCCTGCAACCTCTACATCCGTCCCTGAAAAATAAAACATATATGGGGAAGGGTTAATCGTCCGAAGCACCCGGTAGGTATTAAACAGGCTCCCTTCAAATTCTGCGCTTAAACGGTTTGACAGCACAATCTGGAAAATGTCCCCCTCATGGATATGGTTTTTTGCCCGCTCTACCATTTCACAATAAGCTTCCCTGCCAAACAATGGCTTAACCTCCCCAGTCAGACGCCCGGCAGGCTCCTCTTTCTTTTTTCCATCCCTCAATAACGCCGCTAACTGGTTCAGTTCCATTACCGCCCGGTTGTACTCTGTTTCCGGCTCTGCAAGAAACATATTTACAATCAAAATTATCTTCTGCCTTACATTGTCAAAGGCAATAACCTTATCAAACAGCATCAAATCCACATCCTGAAAGCCCTCTGTATCCTCTGCCCTGCATCTGGCCGCCGGCTCGCTGTAGCCAAGGTAATCATAGGAAAAATACCCTACAAGCCCTCCGGTAAAAGATGGAAGATAGCTAAACCGGGGGCTTTTGTACTCTGCAAGCATCTGGCGTAAATCCCCTGACGGATTGTCTGTCTTAATTGCCAGATTCCCGGCTTTCAGTTCCCCATCTGCACAGCTAACCGCCATCTTCGGCTCAAACCCAAGAAAGGTGTACCTTCCCCATCTGTCATTTGCCTGTGCTGACTCCAGCATATAGCAGTGTGTAGATACATTTTTTAATATCTTCATAGTTTCAATAGGCGTCGTAAAATCTGATAAAATCTCACAGCTTACAGGTACTGCCTTATAGTTCCCCTCTATTGCCAGCCGCTTTACTTCATCAAGCTTTGGTAAAATGTCCATAGTAATCTCCTCCTTGCTGCGTTTTCTGTAAAAGAAAAAACGCCCCTGACAGAACTATAGTTTCTGTCAAGGACGAATATGATACTTATATAAAAGTAAACACTACCCGCGGTGCCACCTTGAATTCATAGGAAGTAACCTATGCACTTAGCAGGATACCAGCATATCCCTGGCAACTGACGTATGCCTGCACGTCACAGAATACTAGGCGTAAAGCTGTTTACACTTTTGACTGTGCCCTCAGCGGTCCATTTGACAACTTGTTTCTCACCTGCTCTCAGCACTACAGGCTCTCTGTAAAGGCATCATTGCCGTTATCTCCGCTTCAACGGTTTGAATTATTTGACTGTCTGAATTATAAAATAGATGCATACATTTGTCAAGCATCTTTTAAAAACGCTACATAGCACTTCTGTGCTTCATAAACATCTGCCTTGCTGGTTACCTCCCACGGCGCATGCATGCTTAAAACAGCAACGCCGCAGTCAATGACTTCCATGCCATACAAAGACAAAATATAAGCAATTGTCCCACCGCCGCCTACATCGACTTTTCCAAGCTCTGCGGTCTGGTAATAAACCTTATTGTCATCCATAATCTTACGGAGTGCTGCAAGGTATTCTGCATTTGCATCATTAGACCCCGATTTTCCACGACTCCCTGTAAATTTGCTAAATACTACGCCCCTGCCGCAAAAAGAAGCATTCTTCTTCTCAAAAGAAGAGGCGTAAAGCGGGTCATACCCGGCATTGACATCCGAAGAAAGCATACGGCTGTTTTTCAGGCAGCGGCGCAGCTTTAATTCGCTGTAATCGCCTGTCCTGTCCATAATTTCGGCTACTGCATTTTCAAAGAAATGGGACTGCATCCCCGTTGCCCCTACGCTTCCAATTTCCTCTTTATCCACAAGCAGGCAGCAGGAAGTTTTTTCCGGAGCAGTAACTTCAAGCATGGCATCCAGGGAAGTATAAGCACAAACCCTGTCGTCCTGCCCGTAAGAAATAATCATGCTTCTGTCAAAGCCAAGTTCCCTTGCCGCACCGGCAGGAACCACTTCTAATTCTGCAGAAATGAAATCTTCTTCTTCTATTTGGTACTCCTCTTTTAACAGTTTCAGCACATTTGCTTTTACCGCCTCTTTTTTCTCGCCTTTCAACGGAAAATTCCCAATCAGGATATCCAGGTTTTCCCCTTCCACAACTTTCGCTGCTTTCTTATCCATCTGCTCGCCAGCCAAATGAATCAATAAATCAGAAACGCAGAATACCGGGTCGTCTGCCTTTTCCCCAATGCAGATTTCTTTTACCGTACCATCCTTTTTTGCTGCAACGCCATGAATTGCGAGCGGCATAGAAACCCACTGGTATTTTTTAATCCCTCCATAATAATGGGTATCAAAATATGCCATCTCGCCATCCTCATATAATGGATTCTGCTTTATATCAAGGCGCGGGGAATCAATATGTGCCCCTAATATATTCATTCCCTCACAAAGCGGCTTTTTCCCAATGCAAAACAGCGCTACCGCCTTATTCATACATACGGAATACACTTTATCGCCTTCCTTTAAAAGCTCCTCCTTGTGGATGATTTCTTCTAAATCACGGTATCCGGCTTCCTTCGCCTGGCGTACTACTTCCCTGGTACATTCTCTCTCCGTCTTGCAGTCTGTCAAAAACTTTAAATAACTCTGGCAGATTTTTTCCAGCTTGTCCATATCCTTTTTATCATATTTTTCCCATATACTCTTACTTTCTTTTTCCATAAAAATCCTCATTTCTGCACACGTTCTTTTTTGTGCATAAGGAACTGACGGGAAATGACTGACATAATTTACATCCGTTACTTTCCTACAGTTCCTAACAAATTTGTGGCAAGTGTGCGCAGACACAAATTTGCATGTGAAAAAATTTTTTTACACGAATCCCCATTTTGCCGCTGACGCTGGCAAATAGTGTTATAACGAAAGCCCCGTATCATAAGAAAGATTACCAAGCCCTCTTGCCGCCTGGGCAATCTTCTTTTTACGGCCGTCCATGCCATCAGCCTCCCCCTGGATAGCATAAAAACCATCCTTGTAAGATGGCAGGGCGTCTTTTAGCAAAAAGCAGTACTCCCGGTACTTATCTGCAGCCTGGCCAAAAATTTCCCAGACAGACGCAGAGGAGGCAATCTTTTTATCCCAAGGGTTATGCCAGGTACATTTTTCTAAATTCATTACCTTTTTCTTCTGTACCAAATCATCTGTTACCATAAAATTGCTCAGCCCATAATCCTCGCAAAATGGCCATTCCAGCTTTTGCAGTTTTTTCCTCTGTGCACTGGAGGCCATAAAAAAGCCCGATGTAATGATGCGCATCATCTTCAGGGAAGCGAATACATTTTCCTCTTTCAGCTTAATCTGGTAACTCCTGCTAACTGCCTTTGACAAATATGCCGCCAAAAGCTTTTTCTCCTGCTTTTCCATCTGCTGGCTTTCTGCAGCAGAATATTTTGATGGAAGCTTTTTTTCCTTTGCAGCAATTATCTTTGCGTCCATTGCAGATTCCAGACGGTGGTGCAGCCCATTTGTAGCCTTTTTCGAATATGGCGAAGCGGCATCATAGCCAATTTTTGCATAGACATAAGGATGGATCATGCTGTCAAGCGTATAATGCGCCAAAGCGCCATACAAGTAACTCATCCCAACTTCAACAGCCTGTACATCTAAAGACTCTGAAACTGCCTGCATCAGGTTTGCAAAATAACGGCTGCTCCCTTCATTATGCATCCGTATTCCCAGATTCTTTTCTTTACTGCTAATAAGCATTAGAATATTATATAAAAATAAGTCCGGTCCCTGGCATCCTACGCCAAATACGCCCAAATGCTTCTTAATTGCCGCTGCAGGCATAATATCAGCATTCCTTTCTAATACTTCCTTCCCAAAAGCAGCATGTGCCGCAAATCCTCCCATAATAATAACCATGCCTTTCTTGCAACCTGCGAATTTGCGCTATAGGCATAAATCCGCGTATGAAAAATATATTTTCCAAACTATTCCTAAAAGTTAACTCTGCCTGCTTCCTGCCGATCCTAAAATAAATAAAACCATAGAAAGGCAAGGGAAAAAGCAAATGCCATCTGTACCAGTTTTGCCAGAAAATATTTTTTCACCGACAAATCTGTCTCACCCAGGACGCTGGCAGTCTGTGCGACACTAGAAAGCCCGCCAAATGCACACAGTCCTGCCAGAATACTGTTCTGTACTGCTTCTGGGACAGCGGCTTTTGCAAAAACTGCCCCACCAGTTGTTATTTCCAAAATTCCAATTCCTATGTATTTCACAAGGGCAGGAAATGGCATTAACTCCGCCGTCACCTGTGCCAATATAGAAAACAGCATAATATATCCGCCTACTTTTGTAATTGTAACAAAAGCATCCAATATACTCTCATCCAGTGATACAATCACCGGCTGTTTTTGGCTGGCACATGGCTTTAGGCGGCAGTTTCCTTCTTCAAAATGTTTTTTCCTGAAAAAAAGCGTCCCAAGAAAAGCAGACAGGTAAATAATCCCTAACAGCACGACAGGATATTTTAACCCCATACAGTGAATCCCCATATATTCAATTAAAAACATAGGGCTGGCATTGTTGCAGAATGTTAAAAGATACTGCCCCTCTTCCTTTGATATCATCTGCTCCTGGTAAAGCTGCGCCGTAGTCTTAGCGCCCAGCGGATAACCTGATAACAGCCCAATTACAGCCGGATAACAGCCCTCTTTTGACAGGCCAAACAGCCTGGAAAAAAGCGGATAGGCCACGCGGCTCACATTTTGCGTTATATTCTGCTTTATCATAAAATTGGACAATATCATAAAAGGCAGCAGCGCCGGAAGCACTGTATCAAACCACAAAAGCAGCCCCGTTTTTGCCCCCTGGCAAATCATATCAGGAAAAACCACAAAGAGTACAATAATTATTCCGAAAAGGATTGTAAGTAATTTTCGATTCATACCACACCCAAGAGCAGTGCCCAACAGTGCCTTATATCCAACACTGCAAATATTATCTGACTTACTTTAATCCTATGAAACAGGGAAATCAATTATGCAGGCTATTATAACTGTAAATAGTAACATTCCAGCGCAGCCCGCCCTTTATCACTGTCTGCTCCAGGCATAACAATATGCCTGCGTCCTCGCCGCAAATGGGTATTCCCTTAAAAGCTTCCTTACTTCTTCTTTTGTATACCAGCCAGGCTCAATTTCCTCGACAACAGAAGTACTTTCCCGGAAACTTCCGACTGCCGTGCCCACAACACAGACATTCGTTTCATTTGAAAAACCAATCGCACTATAGCTTAACGGAATATGGTCGTCAATCGACTGCACTGTAAGCCCTGTCTCCTCCCAAAGCTCCCTTTTCGCACTTTCATCCGGAGTCTCCCCAGCGTCAATCAGCCCGGCTGGGAAATTATAGACCCATACCCCGGTAGCTAGCCGGAACTCTTTGTTTAACAGTACCTTTTCCCCGGTTTCATCATGCATAATAATTACAACTGCATCTGGATTTTTCCCAATTAACTCCTGGCGGGAATGAATTTCGGGATTCCTGCTAATCATCTCATAAACCTTTGTACTCCCGTCCTGCGCCTCATAAGTAATGTCATACCGATGGATAAATTTTCCATCCAGCATCTTCTGAATTGAACGAAATTTCATCCTGTTACCCCATCTTTCTTTCCTATGCCTTCGCGTGAACAAAATCAAGCGCCTGCTTTAAATCGGCAATAATGTCCTCTGTGTTTTCCAACCCAACCGAAAGGCGGATTAAATCCGGGGCAACGCCAGCCTCCTCTAACTGTTCATCTGTCATCTGCCGGTGCGTATGGCTTGCCGGATGAAGGATGCAGGTCTTACTGTCTGCTACATGCGTTACAATAGAAACAAACTTTAAAGAATCCATAAAACGGATCGACTGCTCCCTTCCGCCTTTTATGCCAAAAGCCAGGACGCCGCATGTCCCATTTGGGAGATACTTCTGTGCCAGGCTGTGGTATGCGTCATGTTCCAAATCAGCATAATGAACCCATGCCACCCGTTCGTCTGCCTCCAAAAACTTTGCCACAGCCAATGCGCTTGCACAATGCTGTTTCATACGGAGAGGAAGTGTTTCCAGCCCAAGATTTAAATAAAATGCGTTCTGCGGCGACTGGATAGAACCTAAATCCCTCATAAGCTGTGCCGTTGCCTTCTCTATAAATGCCAGTTTATTCCCAAACTTCTCTGCATACGTAATGCCATGATATGATTCATCAGGCGTCGTAAGCCCTGGATATTTTTCTGCATGTGCCATCCAGTCAAACCTTCCGCTGTCCACGATACAGCCGCCTACACCGACAGCATGCCCATCCATATATTTGGTTGTAGAGTGGGTTACAATATCTGCTCCCCATTCAAACGGGCGGCAGTTTATTGGAGTGGCAAAGGTATTGTCAACAATCAGCGGCACGCCATGCTCATGAGCTGCAGACGCAAATTTTTCGATGTCAAATACCGATACGGTTGGATTGGTAATTGTCTCTCCAAAAACAGCCTTTGTATTTGGCCTGAAATAGGAATCCAGCTCTTCTTTTGTAATGTCCTGGTCGACAAACGTACACTCAATCCCCATCTTTTTCATTGTAACGCCAAACAAATTATATGTCCCGCCATAAATTGCAGAAGAAGCGATAAAATGATCCCCCGCTTCACAAATATTAAATACCGCAAAAAAGTTTGCTGCCTGCCCGGAAGAAGTCAGCATTGCAGCCGAGCCTCCCTCCAGGGCACAGATTTTTGCCGCTACAGCATCATTTGTAGGGTTCTGCAGCCTTGTATAAAAATACCCTGTATCTTCCAAATCAAACAGCCTGCCCATTGCATCACTGGAATCATACTGAAATGTCGTACTCTGGTATATTGGAAGCTGCCTTGGCTCTCCCTGCTTTGGTTTCCACCCTTCCTGGATGCATTTTGTCTCTAAACCTGTTTTCATATTCCTCCACAATCCTTTCTTTATAATCTTTTTCCAACAAATACTATCTTCTCACATCTAGCGAAATCATGCAAGCCAAAAAGTAACCATCAACGCTAGATACTCTCTGTGATAGCACAAAAGTTTTAATTATTTTTGACTCTCCGCTGTCTAATGTGGGGAAGATGTTTTTTATATCCGCCAACAATGACAATTAAAATATTGACCGCATTAATTGCTATATTCATTTATCACAATCTTCCTTTCCATATGACACATATAGTTTTCTCAAAGCATCAAAGACGTGTACTCTGGTTTCCACCCAAATTTAGTATTAGATTTAACACTATACCTATTGTCCCTTTCTCTAAATGTAATCATCTATATCTCTGCTCCTCCATGTTTTTCCAGTAAAAAACAGCGTGCCTTTTTTCATCCTGTTTCATGAACAAAACACGCTGTCCTATGCCTTCAAAGAAAGGCTATCTCTTTGTGTGTCAATTTTTCCAATACATCAATACCTTTTTTCGGGATGTCTCCTCATCCAGCCCGAATTTGACGGCAACTTTTTCAACCGTATCAATGAGGGTGCTGCCAAATTCCTGGCAGACCTCTGTCAGGGAACGGATTCCTTTTTCTTCGCCCTCGGCCCTTCCCTGAGCCTCGCCCTCAGCCCTTCCCCGAGCCTCGCCCTCGGCAATGCCGGCATTGCGGATGGTCTTTGCTTCATATTCCAAAATTTTGCCTCCCATAACGTTCTTCACCCCTTCCTTTAAAACAGCGTATTTCTTTGCAATGTGTTCCAATACTTTGTTGGACATATCTATGATGGTACATTTCGTATATTCGTCAATCTCTCCCTGCCCCATCAAACTTTCCAGCTGGTTTATGATAGTTTCATATGTCCGCTGCAGTCTGCCAAGCTTTTCAGCACTGGCATTGTATTCTTCAAAATGGTTTTCATAAGCAAAAATATGGAAAGGGATTAAAAACAGAAGCCCTTTTTCAAAAATCTGCTGTACAGTATATTTTTTTGCTTTTAAAGCGGGGATATCATAGCAGACAGTCCCGCCGGGTGTTTCCATTTCAACGGAAAGGCTGTCAGGTGTATTGCCAGTGTCCCTTAAAAACAATACAGCGGAATGTGGGAAAGACACTTTCAATGTGCTGCCGCAGACTTTCCCGCTGTCCAGCGCAATCTGGGTGTCATATTCAAAAAAACGAACCAGAAGGCTGGAATCAGTGCTGCTCTGGCATTCCAGGTGGTATTTCTTCTCAGTGTCCCCTATGACCCTGAAACCGGAATCCGTAATCCTCTCCTGTTCGTTCCCATCCTGCCGGTTCTGAAAGTGTTCATTTGGGGAAAAGACTATTTTTTCACTGCCCGTGTAATGCTCCCCAAATATCTCATTGATAACAGGCAGGATCAGACTGCTGCAGTCATTGAGCAGAGTCCGAAATACATCATCATACGGCGTACTGGAAGAATCCATACTCCCTCCTTGTGTGTTCTACTCCATAAAGCGACATACCGGACGGATATATCCGGCTATATACTTGGCTTCATTGTACCATCATAGCGATAAAAAAGCAAATTGTGTTTTTACGTGGTAACCATGGGTGTAGATATAAAAAGGTGGTTACGTTTTCAATTCTGTGTTATACTATGGCCAGATATAGCCTCTCAGATTCATAAGGGCTGGTTTAGATTTGTGTATTGACAATTGAATACTGTGGGATTTTGGAAAGATATCAAATAAACAGCGCACTACTGTCCCTTGGCGGTATGTTAAAAATCCTTGGATTGTCCTTTTGCTGGATATGTACGGTTCTGCCGTATTTGGAATCGGAACAGGGATGTTCACAGAAACATCCTTTTTTCCTGTTGGCAAGGGGACACCGGTATTTTTCACGGTGCTTTGCTTTTTCCACACCATCGTGGTGCATGCCAATCATCAGATTGATCAATTTGTTGCCGATCTCTGCGACCAGCTTGAGGATGGGAAATATGAGGATGTACTTAAATTATTATCTGCTTATAAAGACATAACTGTACCAGCAGGAACAGTGAATCTTTATAATTACATCAGCAATAATAAGGCAAACATCAATTATCCGGCCTACAAAAAGCGCGGATATTTTATAGGGAGCGGAGCCATTGAAGGCGGAAATAAAACGGTTCTACAGTCACGCCTCAAACAGGCTGGTATGCGCTGGAATCCGATAACCGCACAATATATGCTGTCTTTAAAAGCTAAAGAAAAAAGCGGGTTATGGTATTCATTCGTAATTCCTCTTACACGGAACATGATGGGATAACCGGAAGCTTATCCCATCAAAATACCACCCAAAAATATCTACACCCAGTAACCATCTGCCATATCTTTCCATATAATAATCAGAAAAAAGCTGCTATTCACGACCTATTCCTGAAACATGGGGTTAAAACGGCCATGAATAGAACGAAAAAACAGAGGTGCAAATATGCTGGTAACAACTGATTACAACAGGCAGAATGCCGTGGAATATGCAAGAAAATGGGCATTTTCCAGAAACCCGCTGTTTTACAATTTTGCCGGAATCGGAGGGGACTGTACCAGTTTTATTTCCCAATGTATCTATGCCGGCTGCTGTGAAATGAATTACCAGCCAGAAAATGGCTGGTATTATAGAAGCCTGGAGGACCGTTCCCCATCCTGGTCAGGCGTATCCTTTTTTTACCAATTTATGGTAACAAACCAATTAAATGGCCCATATGCTGTAGAATCCTATGCAGGCGGCCTGGAATTAGGAGACGTCATACAGCTCCAAAATGATATGGGAAGGTTTTACCATACGCTTTTAGTAACAGGGTTTGAAGATGGAACATATCTTGTCAGCGCACATACGGATGACGCCTATAACAGAAGGCTGGACACATATCAATACGCTGATGCCCGTTACCTCCATATAACCGGAATACGGGAATATAAAAAAGATGAAAAATCATGTTTTTCTAATTTTTATAACGGGATTTCTTTTTATGGATAAGTAACTGCCAAGCAATATTAAAAGTTATTTCTTGACAGTCCCTAATATTCACGCATAAAAACATGCGATTTTCGGCATACTGAAATTACTGTGAAATGAACGTATCAATTTCTTTATGGAGGTCCCTATGAAAAACCATTTATCCAGCCAAAGCAGCCCTTACTTACTTCAGCATGCCCAAAACCCAGTCAATTGGTATCCGTGGTGTGAAGAAGCATTTGTAAAAGCAAAACGGGAAAATAAGCCTGTTTTTCTAAGCATTGGATACAGTACCTGCCATTGGTGCCATGTTATGGCGCATGAAAGCTTTGAAGACCAGGAAGTTGCTGACATATTAAACCAGCATTTTATATCCATCAAAGTAGATAAAGAAGAACGCCCAGATATAGACAGTATCTATATGGCAGTCTGCATGGCATTTACCGGCAGGGGCGGGTGGCCTATGAGCATTTTTATGACGCCTGACAAAAAACCGTTCTTTGCCGGGACTTATTTCCCTAAAAAAGCGCAATTTGGTACGATTGGGCTTATCCAGCTTTTAAGCGCCATTCAATATAAGTGGGAAAATAAACGCCAGGATTTAATCAACTCGGCCGAGTCCGTTACAAATGCGCTGCAAAATGAGCAGCCATCCAATGGCACTGCCACTGCCAAAGAAAGCCTTATCCAGGCGGCAATATCCGAATACAGACAATCTTTTGACAAAGAATTTGGCGGCTTTGGGCCTGCGCCAAAATTTCCAACGCCCCACAGCCTTTTATTTCTGCTGTCCTGCTACCAGAAATACATGGAAAAAGACCTTCTTAACATGGCAGAAACCACCTTAATGCAGATGTACCGCGGAGGACTTTTTGACCATATCGGCTATGGCTTTTCCCGCTATTCCACAGACCGCTATTATCTTGTTCCCCACTTTGAAAAAATGTTATACGACAATGCGCTTCTTATCCAAAGCTATTGCTACGCCTATTCCCTGACAAAAAATGAATCCTTCCGTGATATTGCCGAAAAGACAGCCTCCTATATCCTCCGCGAAATGACTTCAGAAGAAGGCTGCTTTTACAGCGCCCAGGATGCAGACAGTGAAGGCGTAGAAGGAAAATATTATACCTGGGAACCTCAGGAAATTACTGCAATTTTAGGAGAAGAAAAAGGGAAACTTTTTAACCAACATTTTGGCATTTCAGAACAGGGAAACTTTGAAGGGAAAAGCATCCCAAACCTCCTTCCTGCAAAAGAAGCTTCAAAAACTTTTGAAACCTGCCTGCCAGCACTCCGTGAATATCGGAAAAACAGGTATTCCCTCCATTTGGACGATAAAATCCTTACCTCCTGGAATTCCCTTATGATTGCTGCATTCTCTTCCCTTTACCGAATCAGCAAAAAAGAGCTTTACCTGAAAGCAGCGAAAAAAGCATGGGATTTCCTGGAAAAAAATCTCTGTAAAAATAATATCCCTGCTATCAGTTTCCGCAATGGAATCCGTGGTGCAAATGGCGTGTTAGACGATTATGCATGTTGTATCCATGCGCTTATATCGCTCTATGAAGCAGCTTACGAAACGTTATATTTAGATAAGGCGGCCTTTTACTGCCAAAAAACCATACAAAGTTTCTGGGATGAAAAAAACGGCGGTTTCTTCCTTACCGGACAAAATAATGAAAAACTACTGTTCTGTCCAAAAGAAACATACGATGGCGCAATCCCAAGCGGCAATTCCCTAATGTCCTGCAACCTTGTGAAACTGCAGCAGCTTATGGAAAACTTTCCTTATGAAGACCTGCTCGAAAGACAGCTTTCCTTCCAGTCTGGCATGGCAAAAGAGCATCCCTCTTCACACAGCATGTTTCTTTTCGCACTATCGGACTATTTAAATCCGGCAGAAAAAATAACAGTTGTCTGCAAAAACCAGGAGATTCCAAAAAGCCTTTCCTGCCAGGCTCCCCTTTATGCTGCTGTCAGGATATTAAAAGAACCAACCGCAGAATACCCCCTAAAAAATAATAAAACAACGTATTATGTCTGCCGGAACCATAACTGCCTGCCGCCGGAAAATGATTACCTGCCACCCCAAAACAATTTCCATCCGCGCTGCACTATTTAATCCAGATATATCTTCCGAATTATCTGAATACATGCATCTTCGCCCAATTCACCGCTGTTAAGCGTAGCATGGTAATTCACTGGCGCTCCCCATACACGGTCTGTATAATGCGAATAATAAATCTTCCTCCGTGTATCTTTATCATCAATCCGCTTCTCTATTGGCTTGCCATTGTCTCCATACTGCTCAAGAATCCGTTTTGCACGGCTGTGTTTATCTGCGCAGATGAAGATATGCAGGCAGTCTTCCCTGTCCCGCAGGATATAGTCGCTGCACCGTCCAATAATCACACAAGGTTCTTTTTGGGCAAGCTCCTTTATGATTTTTGCCTGTGCAAAGTAGATGACATCCGCAGGATTATCCTCCGGCACATGGAACGGGGAATGTTTCATGGCCAGATTCCACAGCAGGCTGTTATTCGCTGCTGCATACTCCGATGCTTTTTCGATAAAACCAGGGGCAAAACCTGTTTCCGATGCAATACGGTCTAAGATTTCTTTATCATAATAGGAAATATCCAGCTGCTCTGCCAGGCTTTTCACTATGCTGTGTCCGCCGCTTCCAAACTGACGGCTTATCGTAATTACTTTTTTTCTCATGCCTTTTCCTCCAATCTGGTATCACCCATTTTTTTCAATTCCTTTGCCACTAAGACGGCCGCTAGGAAGAATGCCAGCACTTCCGCCACCGGCCCTGCCCAAAGTATGCCGATTAAGCCGGAAACTTTTGCCAGGATCAGCATAGCCGGGATATAAAAAATCACCTGTTTTGCAAGCGACACCACCGTGGCCTTGCCCGGATGGCCGATTGCCTGGAACAACGTCCCTCCAAAAAGGGAGGCTATGGCTATGGCGAGGGTTGAAACCGGCGCTATGATATTCGTCGCCCCATTTCCAAGCATACCAACTCCCTGCCCGATGAATACCTGGTCTACCATGTTATACAGGGAATTGATGACCATAGAGATATTACTAAGGCGGTTAAATATCGAATGAATTTTACGCAGAATAAATTTCTATCTGCAAGGCGGAAGATTGAGCTGTAGCGAGTGCTACAGCGATTGATGGTGCTAGATGTCCGGTGGACATCTGTTAAGCACGGACCGTAGCGGAGCGTAGACCAACGCAGCAGATAGAAATTTAGGCAAGTAAAAACATCGACATTTAACCGCCTTAGTAATAATACCGGGGATAGCAAATCCCCTTAGCAACCTGCCAATCCGGTCTATCCCCAGCGGATTGGCGTTTGTCTGTACTTCACTCATAAAATCTTCCTTCTTTCTACTATAAAATTTTAATAATAGAGGCCTGTTTTGGATTCTATTATATTTTTGCTTACGCATCACGGCATGCCGCCACAATATGTAAGTGTGCTTACAATTTGATGATAAAAATTCCATCTTCCTTTCATTTTTCATTATTGTCTCTTTTTTGTCAGTATACTTACAAAATAGGTATAAATTACCTCTATTTCCATTCTTATCGTTAAAAATATTGAAGCAGGTAAAATCATGCTTCAATATTTTTCCACAGCTTTCTCAATGTTACCTGAAACTGTTCCAGTTCACTCTTCGGAATATCCCCATGCAGCTTTAGCATAAACTGGTATAGTTTCTCCACCAAATGCTCACAGGCAGCAATCCCTTCTTCTGTCACCGTCAAAATATTTCGCCGGGCGTCCTCTTCTGAGACCGTCCGCTGAATATATCCCCTGGACTCCATTGTCCGAAGCATCTGGTTCGCCGTGGAGCGCTTAATTGAGAAAAGTTGCTCAATGTCTTTCTGATAAACTTCTTTTCCGACATTCTGGGTTAAATGCTGTAAAATCCAGCACTGATGGATTGTCAGGTTCTCTGTTTCCATCGTCGTCTGGTTCAGCTTGTTATATATCAGGTTTGACAGGACACGGACTTCCAACCCTAAATTTTCAATCATTATCCTCTCTCCTCGCGGCACTTCCCACTCGTTTTAGCGCATCTTAAAACATTATTTCGTAAGTATGCATACAATAATAACACTCCCGCAATTCTAAGTCAATACGTATTCACATTCTTCTTAAACCCAATGTAAGTAACAGTGAAATATGCCGCATAAATTCCAAAAAACAATGCCGCCCCCATCAGAAAGTAAGCCGCCGATGACGTATGGACGCCCGTATAAAAGTTAAAGCGGTTTCCAGCATAGACCGTAACCAGCCCGCTAATCAGCAAAGCCATAACTGCTGGACAAATGTAATATCCCAGAAGCTGTTTTAAAATAATCCGATTGATTTCTTTTCTTCCATACCCAATCTGTGAAAGCACACGGTAGCGGAACCTGTATTTTACTGAATCGCTAAGCTGCTGTACGGAAAGCACCGTCAGGGCTACGCAAAGGAACACCAGCCCTACATAAAATAGGGGGAATATTATAGAGGACAGCATATATTTAATCTCTGGAACCAGGTTATCCCTTACCAGATTTTTCGCTGCATAAACGACGATGGAATCCGAACCGGAGCAGGAATTTCCACGTTCTTCCCCTTCCCAGTCGTCTGCCGCAGCTTCCGTCATGACATGGCCCTGGGAATTCACTTTTTCCGTCTCTTCCTCTATGTCATCCAACAAACTCTGCAGATTCCCCGGCGCATTTCCTTCAATATCCACCGCCATTTCTGCATAGTATGGGTTCATTCCTTCCAGCACAGCGTCTGGCACCACAAGGATATAATCTCCGCCATTATGCCCATCCTGTGAAAAGCTCTCCGTATGGTATCCGGCAAAAGAAAGCCTTCCATCTGTCCCGTTTACCTCAATCTGTTCTGAAAAATCCCCAGTCTGCCCTAATACCCGCTCTTTTATATGAATTGCATACGCATCTTCTTTCAGGGCAATTTCTGGCAGGTTCAGCATTTTACGCAGGTGATTATAATCAGAAATCCCCATGTAGGTATCGTAATCACAGTAAACCATCTCATCATTCTGGTTAATTTCTTCCATGTCCGGCGTTCCGTCCGCCTTCCGGTAATCTGAGCCAAATTCTCGCAGATGGCTATAGAGGTAGGCGTTTACCTGGTTTGTCCCATTCTCATAGATTCGGTAAGTATAAACTTCATTCACCTGCGTTTCCTTTTTAAGCAGGGCAATCTCCCGATGAAAATCCTCATCTGCATTGCTGCTGTATACCTGCACATCAAAAGGAAATTTATTAATCAGCGCCTGGTTCTGGAAATGGTTAAACATAAACGCTACAGCGCTTCCCATAAGCGCCAGGGTAAACAGCGCCGTCAGCGTTCCCATAGAAAAACTCATCGTTTTCACTTTGGAAGAAAACTGGCGCAGCAGGAACAGATTATCCCCACGGTAAACCGCATTTCCTTTCTTCCTTACATAGCAGGAAATCCATGCGGCGATTCCTGTATAAAACAGATAGATACTAAGAACCAGCCCGATCAGGAATGCCGTCAGGATTCCTATATCCCAATTTTTATAACAAAACAGAAAAACGCCAAATAAAATAAGAATCAAAATAGAAAATGGAAGGAGCATCCGTTTTATTTTCTCGTGTTTTTCACCAATTTCCTCATTCCGCCTCTGGCTCTCCATCAAGTCATGGATATTCATTTTCTTAAACCTTCTCCTGCAGCGGAAAAGCGCCAGCAGATAACACCCGAAAAAGCAGGCCGCCGTCATCAGAATACAATTTTTATTCAATTCCAGATGAATACGGTAATCCATCTGGATCATGCTGTAAAAAACAGACAGCAGAATCTGCTGCAGCAAGAACCCAAGCCCCATGCCTGCAAGAAAAGCGCCCATGCCAAGCATCACATTCTCCCTGATATACAGCATCGAAATTTCCCTTTTCTTCATCCCAATCAGCAGATAGATCCCAAATTCCCGGCTCCGCTTTTCCAAAATAAACCGCACCATATAGTTAATCAGCCATGCCACAATCAGGACAATGAAAAAAGTCGCAATTCCCGTCATAACCGCCATTATATCTGCCATATCGAAAAGTCCCTGCACATCTTTGGAAAATAAAAGCGTATTAAAGGAAAACATCAGCGCCGTAACCACAGCCATCGTCATAAAATACACCAGATAATCCCTTGCGGATCGTTTTACGTTCCGAAAAGCCAGTTTATTCATCATGGGACAGCGCACCTCCCGTCAGCGACAGGACGTCTAAAATTTCATTTAGAAAGTCCCGCCGTTTTTTCTCCCCCCTGACCAGCTCATGAAAGATTTTGCCATCCTTCAAAAACAGGATGCGCCGACAGTAGCTTGCCGAAAAAGCATCGTGCGTTACCATAAATATAGTCGCTCCCATTTTGCTGTTCATATCCGTAAAGGTTTCCAGAAGCGTCTGCGCAGACAGGGAATCCAAAGCCCCCGTCGGTTCGTCCGCCAGTAAGAGCGCAGGATGGTTTGCCAGCGCCCTTGCACAGGCACACCGCTGTTTCTGCCCGCCGGACACTAGATAAGGATACTGGTCTTTTACATCCTCAATCCCAAGAAGGCGCAGCAGTTCTCTGCACCGTTTCTGAATCTCTTTTTTTCCTTTCCTGTGAAGCGTCATGGCAAGCATCATATTTTCTTCCAGCGTCAGCGTGTCGAGAAGATTGTATTCCTGAAACACGAAGCCAAGATTTTCTTTGCGGAAATCAGAAAGCTGGTCCTCCGATAGTTCTGTAATATCCGTATCCCCATAATAAATATGCCCTGCCGTCACACTGTCTATTGTAGACAGCAGGTTCAAAAGGGTAGTCTTGCCAGAACCGGAAGAACCCATTACACCAATAAACTCACCCTTCTCTACCACAAAGCTCACCCTGCCAACTGCCTTTGTCACATGATTTCCATTTCCGTAATATTTTTCCACATCACATACACGTATTGTATCCTGCATATCCTGCTGCTCCTTTCTCTGATGATATGTTCCTTACTATAACAGGAAATGCATCTGCTTTGTATCGGATTATCTTTCCTGAATCTTACAGTTTTGAAAGATAACGGATATGTTACTGTTCACTCCGTTCACAGCAGCCTTCGCGAATCCATTAAAAATACGCTCCGCAAATGGGATTAGTTCCTGTAATCTGCCAAATAGGAGCTAATCGGAAATTCCAGTATTATCTCTGTCCCCATCCCTTCTTCTGAAACCGCCCGGATACCAATTCCCAATTTCCTGCACAGTTTATGGCACAAATACAGCCCCATGCCGGTAGACCGCTTGGTTCCCCTTCCGTTTGTTCCGGTAAATCCCTTCTCAAAAACCCGGGGAAGCTCTTCTGCTGGGATCCCCGCCCCATTATCTTTCACTTTCAAAAGGACGCTGTTTTTTTGTGCCTCTGTGGCAATCCAAATATGTGCGCCCTCTTTCCTGCTGTACTTAGCACTGTTTAGCACAAGCTGGTTCAGAATAAAGCCAATCCATTTCGCATCCGTAAATACCACGTCAGGGCAGTCTACTTCTGCCTGAATGCAGCGCTGTATCAGATAATATTTATTTTGCATCAGCACTTTTTCCGCCGTTTCCTGGAGGTTTGTTTCTGCAATCATATAATCCTTATAAACGGCGTCAGAGCGGGCATAATATAACGCCATATCCACGTAATCTTCCACCTTCCTGTTCTCCACCAGAAGGTATCTGCCCCGCTCGTCTCTGTGGTTCTCACAGTTGAGCGCGATTGCTGTAATCGGGGCCTTGATTTCATGCACCCAGCTTTCAATATATTCCCGGTATTCCTTCTGTTCCTGTTCTATGCGGTGGATACGCTCAATAACTGATTTATTTGATTTCCGGATCAGGGTACGAAAAAGCCTGTCCTCCAAACGGAACGACCAGGGCATTAATTCTCCTAATAAATACCGTTGATCCAGATTTTCCAAAATACGCTCCATCTCCCGAAAATACCGCCTGCGTGAAAAAAACTGCACTGTCAGCCAGACGCCTAAAACAACTGCCCAGCAGGACAAAATCACTGCACAATAATCCCATGGATATCCAGTCAGCCTTAAATATGCGATAAGAAGGGACATGCACGCCATATGCAGGAGCAGTAATAATGATTTGTCTTTCAAATATTCTGCCAATTTCATATCCGGTATCCCATTCCCCTTTTTGTTTCAATAAAATCATGGATCCCAATCTCTTCTAATTTGGCCCGCAGGCGGGTCATATTCACGCTGAGCGCATTATCGTCTATGAAAACCTGCTGGTCCCACAGGTATTCTACCAGATCCATCCTTGATACAATCTCGTTTTTATGCTCAAAAAGGCAATGCAATATTTTCAGTTCATTTTTTGACAGCTCTGCACGCTTTCCCTGGTACAGGGCCGTTCCACGGGCCGTATCTAGCTCCACGCCTTTATGGATATTCTTCTTTTCTTCTGTATTTGTTCTTTGGGTTCGTTTTAGGACAGCGGCAATATGCGCCAGTAACACTGGAGCATGAAAGGGTTTGGTAATATAATCGTCCCCGCCTTTTAACATCCCGCTCAGTTCATCCATAGAATCCGTTCTGCTGGTTACAAAAATAATCGGCACATTCGATTTCTCCCGTACCTTCTGACATACATCAAATCCTGACTCCGCTGGCAGGTTTACATCCATCAAAACTAAATCTGGCTGAATTTCCAGAATATCTTCTGCAGTATTCCGAAAGTCAGCCAGTGTCGTTACCTGATATAATGCATTCTCTAAAAGCTGCTTTAACTCCTGCCGGATCGCAGCATCGTCCTCTATGATTAAAACATTCATCCAGATACCGCCTTTCCATTTTTAATTGTGTCCGGTCTATAAGTATATTGTAACTCTTATACCCCCATAGTCAACAGCCAATGTCATAACTTATTAACCGGCTGGCTGGCCTATTTAGGGGTAACGCCTGAAGTTTCCTGGCTCATCGGTACCCTCCTAATAGTTAATTATCGCTAACCATTGTTAATGGTACCTAATTTTTACTGTATTGTCAACCTTTTTTCCAATATACCATTTTGTTTTTGACGCTTCTCTTTTCTATTTTCCTGCCTCAAAGTATCCGCATAATGATACACCTTATAAAAATTATAAACCAGCTCTGTATTAGCGCTATAAAGAAAAACATAACCACTGCCGTCTTTTAATTTGACAAGATACTTCACATTCCCCCTGCTTAATGTACCATCTTTACGGTACTTATAAATGAGACATATTTCCTCTACATCATCATCCTTTTCACCAATAGCAGACAAAATATTGTAAATTTGTCCAGCGTATTCCTCATATTTACCCTCATTAGCCTTTATTCCGGATACACATTCCTCTTTCGTTTTATGTGAAATACTTACTTGATTTACTGTTCCATTTTCCGAATCAACTTCGGTACAAGTGTCATAGTCCCATGCATCCTTAGAAAGATAAATAAAATAACTTGGCATAGATTCCTTTTCTGACAGCTCCGCTAAGTCAAATTCTATACTGCTTTCCACAGAATCTACATCCAGCCCATACACCTTCCGCAATGTCTCTTTTGCAATCCTGACAGCCTCTTTTTGACTGATTTTTTGTCCTTTATCCGATACCTGTGTCCCCCTGTTTTCCTCTTTGACAGCATAATCCCTTCTTTCCCAAAAATCTATAATTTCCAGTATTTCCTCATCCGTCAATTCTTCATCAGGAATATAAAATGTACTATTTTCATAGCAAAAAGTAAGCTTCCCTGCCTTCACCTCACTTTTTTTGTCAGTTTCCAAAATTTTCTCCTTTGCAAATAATCCGTCATTTTCGTATTTGTCACGCAAACGCTCTATTTTGTCACGCTCATTATTTGATAATTCCCTTGAAAAATGATCTGAATTATCTGCCATCTTCTGGGTTCTTTCATTTAGATCCTTTTTGTCCTCCCGGCTCATGGAACTTAAATATTCTTGGTACATGTTTACAGCAGCCCGCGCTCCGGAAGCCATCAGCAGAAAGACAGCCAATACTGCCGCATATCTAAATTTAAATTTTTTTTTGTGCTCCATTTGATTGTGCGGCAGGTTCTCCAATAACACTGCCACCCTTTCCTTATAAGACTCCGGCAGCGGTCCTGCATCCTTTACCAAATCCTTTTTTAACTTTTCGTCAAACCTCTTATCCATACAATCTCCTCCTACATCAAATCTTTTAAATGTTTCCTTGCCTGTGAAAGCCTTGACTTTACTGTCCCTTCTGGTACATGCAGTATCCGGGCAATTTCTTTTACAGAAAATCCTCTGTAATAGTATAAAGTAATAACCGTACTCTCTTTTTCCTTTAATTCCCCAACCAATTCCCAGACATTCGTTCCCTCATCCGGCTTGCTGCTATAATATTCCCCGCAATCCTCAACTAACTTTGTACGGTTTCTTATTACAACTGCATTTTTAGCAAGATTTACTGTAATCCTCAACATCCAGTTTCTCAATTTAGCAGGATCTTTCAGGCTGTCACGTTTTTCCCATGCTTTACATATTGACTCTGCAACCACATCTTCAGAATCTGCTATATTTTGCATAATATTATAAGCAAGCCGAAACATCAGGTCTTTTTCTTCTTCCACTATTTTTACAAAATACTGTTCATTTATCTCCGACTTTTTCATGTTTTTTCTGCCGACCTCCTGCCTTTTTTCTGAACTGCAATTTTATCTGCGCAAAATTATTGTGTTCTATATATAAGACAAACAACTAAGGCTTTTGGTTCATTTTATAACATAATTTTAGGGATTTCATTATTTATTCCCGCGAAGGCAAAGCAGGACTTCCGCCTTTTTGCAGAAAATATAGATATGCGGCTGTTAAGTTTAGAAATCCACGATAAAAGAAACATAGCAGTTTTTGAAATGGCGCTTGTTTTGTGTGGAAACTTAACAATACACCATAAACCAAAAACTGCTATGTTTTCTTAAAAATAAGTGGGAAATTTGTATCTTGGGCCAGCTGCTCTAGAGCGTGTTTGAAAATTACCTTTAAACCGTCAAATTGCACAAAAATACTTTTTATATTTCATTTTTTATCAATCTATCAATCTCATTTCTATCTGGCATTACCCGCAGCGCCCCTTTTCTTGTTGTAATTATGGAAGCTGCCGCATTGGCAAAAACCAGCATTTCCCTTAATTGTTCCTCTGAGTACTCCAAAAGCCCATGCTCTAGCACATAATGCAGCACGCACGCACAAAACGTATCCCCAGCGCCTGTTGTCTCTATTGTCCTCTCCTGTAAAAACGGGGCTGCCTGTACCCTCTTTTCTCCCATATATGCCCTGCTGCCATCTCTGCCCAGAGATAACAAAATAAGACGTATTGAATAACGTGACTGCAAATATGCCACTGCTTTATCATAATCCTGTTCCCCTGTGAACCACTTTATTTCATTATCTGAAATCTTTAATATATCACACTGGCTCATACCATAATCTATCTGTTCTTTTGCTTCATCTAAAGATTTCCATAATGGTTCACGCAAATTTGGATCAAAGGAAATCACTGCCCCGTTTGTTTTTGCTATCTCAACTGCTTTTTTCGTGGCGCTGCAGCATGGCTCGTCTGTCATAGATAAAGAACCAAAATGGAAAATGCGGCAATTCCCAAGCATATTAGTGTCCAGCTCCGATTCCGATAACATCATATCTGCACCTGGATTCCTATAAAAGGAAAAGTCACGCTCTCCCCCTTGTAAGGTATGTACAAAGGCAAGCGTCGTATGAATCTTTTCATCCTTTACCAGTCCCTCCGTACAAATCCCAATCTCCTGCAATGCATTCTCCAACTGCATGCCAAACATATCCCGGCCAACTTTTCCAAGAAATCCTGCCTGATATCCCAGCCGTTTTAACATGGCAAGCACATTACATGGCGCTCCCCCTGGGTTTGCCTCCAAAATCGGATTTCCCTGTTTGCTTGTACCGTTTTCTGTAAAATCAATCAATAGCTCTCCCAATGCCACTACATCAAATGTCTTGTACATAAGCCTTACCTCCCAAACTCATTATTTGATGATTCATGTTCTACCAATTCATATCCAAGTTTTATTTCCTGAACAGCAATTGTTCCTTTTTCAAGCAGCTCCAATATCATCTGTGCCGATTTACTTCCGCATTCTTCGTAATAGTAATGGATTGTCGTCAATGACGGGGATACATTAGCGGCTAGAACAGAATCTCCCTGCCCTGTCAACAAGACATCCATACCAATCTTTTTCCCCTGCTGTTTCAAATATTGCATAGCACCTACTGCAATTTCGTCTGTCGCACAGATTACTGCGTCCACATTCGGATATTTTTTATATAATTTCTTCATCTTTTCATAACCGGAATCAACCGTAAACTTGCCAGTCTCCGCACTTTCCTCTGATACCAGCATCCCAGCCGCAGCAAGGGCATCCTGGAATCCCCGAAACCGTTCTGCACCAACCGCCCTGTCACAATTTGTTACTCCAATATAGCAAAAATTCCTACACCCCTTTGACAAAACCAATTTAGTCACATCATACATTGCATGATAATCGTCATGATAAACACAATTACATCCTGACAAATGCTGCCCCGTAAGCACAACCGGAACAGAAAGCTGTTTTATTTTCTTTTTCAATGCAACAGACAAGACAGTAGCAAACAGGATTACCCCATCTACTTGTTTTTCATTTAATAAAATCAAATACTCCAATTCTTTTTGTGAATTTTGTTCCGATACAGCGAGCAGCAGCCGGTATCCATTTTCCTCTAAAACAGATGTAATCCCTGCAACCATCCGTCCTACAGAACTGGAATCTATCTGGGGAACAATCACGCCAATCATTTTTGTCCGCTTTGTCCGTAATGTCTGCGCCTGCAGGGATGGGCGGTAGCCAGTCTCCTCCACTACTTTTTTAATTGCCCTCCGCTTCTCCTCACTAACATATCCGTTATTCAAATACCGGGAAACTGCCGCATTGGACACACCGGCTAACTTTGCAATTTCGCTAATTGTCATGGTATCACTCTCTTCTTTGTATAGTCTGCAAACCAAAGCAAAACATTTTCTTTATTCCAGTCCGCATATGAAATCCTTTTCACAAACAAATTGTACCATATTTATTATACTAGTACAGCGTTTTTTAATTAACTACACTTAAAGAACGCCGTATTTATCAGTGTTTTAGGTGAAAATATGGTGTAGTTAATTAGCGAACCTTATACTAGTCAACAAAAGACGGTTCTGCATTTTTCTGTCATTTATCAGTTCTTACGGCTAAGCGAAGCCAATAAAACCCAAAGCCGGGTACATGAATCTCCTTTGCTTCCATTTTCTTTCCGGTAACCATATCCTCATATTTTCCATCCGTCTCATTTATCCATGCAGTTTTATCCTGTTCACTAAAATTAAAGATGCCCAGTATTTTTTCCCCATTATAGTACCGGCCCATACAAAGCACACTCTCATCATAAGATGGAAGCGTCCAAGCATCAGCATCTGATGCAAAAGCAGGATGTAATTTTCTAATTTTTTCCAATACCTGCAAACGGCCATAGATACGCCCCTCTACAGAATGGGAATCGCTTACTTTTCCTGCATTTTCCCAGTTCATGGCGCCCCGGTGCAGATACCGGGAGTCCTCCCGTTTGTAGACGTCTTTTTTGTAACTGTAGTCATTGACCTGCCCAATTTCATCACCACTGTATAGAACCGGTATTCCACTCTGCATAAACATATATGCATGAAGCATAATATCTAAATCTATGGCTTTTCCCATCGCCTGTTCATCCCCCTCAAAACCTGCCTTTTCAATTCCACAAAGGGATGCGGTTGATCCGCAAAAACGTGCATCCTGCGTAACCGGGTCATAATTGTATAGTTCTCCCCTGCTGTTGCTGCCACTGGCAATTCCCAAAAAATAATCATTCAGATATTTTTTATGGGAAACCTCCAGCATCCCATCCTCTGCCAGCGTATCATAATCAAGCCCCCAGCCAATGTCATCATGGCAGCGGAGATAATTCAGAAATACATACTCCTTTGGCAGTGCGTTCACAATATCCAGCTGCTTTTTTAATAGTTTCACATTACGAGTTGCAACTGTGTGCCATGTCGTTGCCATCGTAGTCACATTGTATAGCATATGGCACTCCGGTTTTTCCAGCGTTCCGAAATACGGCACTACCCGCTCTGGCTCCATAACTACCTCCCCCAATAACAGGACGCCCGGACACACAATCTCACTGATGATACGCATTAACCGCACAATCGTATGAACCTGCGGAAGATTTCTACAGTTTGTGCCCAATTCCTTCCAGATATAGGGTACGGCATCAATGCGGATAATATCAATGCCCCGATTTGCAAGATAGAGAAAATTATATATCATCTCATTAAACACGCGCGGATTTTTATAGTTCAAATCCCATTGATACGGATAAAAACTTGTCATAACATAATGTTTTACATCATCAAGCCATGTAAAATTTCCAGGAGCAGTAGCAGGAAATACTTGTGGCACGGTACGCTCATATTGGCTTGGAATATCATAACTGTCATAAAAGAAATAGCGGCTCATATATTCCCCATCACCACATCTTGCTTTTCTCGCCCACTCATGATCCTCCGAAGTATGGTTCATCACAAAATCACAGCAGACACTTATCTTCCGTTTATGGCATGCTTCTGTAAAATGTTCTAAGTCCTCCATTGTACCAAGTTTTTCTTGGACTTTACGGAAATCACTGACCGCGTACCCTCCATCAGACTTTCCTTCCGTTGTATCTAAAAATGGCATAAGATGAATATAATTGACATTACTATTTTCCAGATAATCCAGCCTCTCCTGAACCCCCTGCAGATTGCCGGCAAAATTGTCAATATAGAGCATCATCCCAAGCATATCATTCTTCTTATACCAGTTAGGATTCTGCTCTCTGCTCTTATCAAGTACCTTTAATCCGGAATCCCGCTCCATATAAAAAGCCCTGCATTGCTGTTCCAGCTCCCCAAACATATCGGAATTATCATACAATTCCATATAAAGCCACCGCATTTCATCAATATGCTTTCCAAGCCTTATTTGAAAATCGTTATCTTCTTTCGCAGGTAAGGATTTCTGTCCCACCTGCCTTGCTTCTTCCTTTAAAGAAGCAGAATGCCCCTGCACTGCCTCCTGCTTTGCTTTCTTTTTATTCATGACAACCTCCTATCAATCCATATCGCGGATAACCACTTTTCCTTTTGTGAAATCGATTTCATATATTATTCTGTATTATAGCAGTCTGAAATATATTGTAAATTGACATTTTATCCAAATATCTCTTTATTTTTTGTGCATAATATATAAAAACGATTTCATATTTAAAAATATGGTTTCCTTTTCCCCATGAACTATAACAGGTTCAATTTCTCCTTTGCCAACTCTAAACGTTTTAAATCGGGACTCATAACCACCATTTTATACATCGGCTGCCCGGCATACTCCCTCATGGAACGTATATTCAATTCCTTCTCTATCTGGCGTCTCCACCGAAGCAATTCACTGTTACCGTTTTCTCCTGCATGTTCCTCTAAACTTTCCGCCATCTAAAGCGTCTGCAATCTCCATTCTCAGAAACCCAAACAGCCCAAAAATCAATGCCGTATTCAGGACAATATTCACAATAACACTTACTGAACTGATTATGCTGCTTCTCAATGCCCTTCCGCTATTTTTAAGTATGCACAGGAAAATCTGTGAAATACCCGCAAGTAGATAAGACAACGATACCACTTGAAGGTAGGTACCCCCATATGTATTCAATACCTTGTCCTGTGTCAGCCTGCCAAGCATTACTGCATCTGAAGCGCTTACTAGTGAAAGCATAAACTGTTGAAAGGCAATCGGCAATACCAGTGAAAGCAGCTTTCCCGTAAACTCTCCATTTCGTTTATTCCCGCGAAGGCAAAGTGACGGAGTACTTGACTTATTTCCGTAATATATGATACTATTGACCGCGAATAGCAATAAACTTACTGTGAAGCCCGAAAGGAATGTTGAAACTTAATTGACAAACAGGCTAAAATTATATAAGGAACTTTCAGTTTGGTTCGTTGCATACGCGAGAATAAAGGAGGTTGTTATGTTTTATAATCCCTATAATGGAAGTGTCCGTGTTGGAAATTCTGAAATGGACTACATATCTTTTGGAAACGGAAATAAAAACCTAATTATGCTGCCCGGATTGGGAGATGGACTGTTTACGGTAAAAGGAAGGGCTCTTGTTTTTTCAATGATATATAGGATATATGCTAAAGAATTTACAGTGTATGTTTTCAGCCGGAAAAATCATTTGCAAGAGGGATATTCTACAAGGGAAATGGCAAAAGACTATGCAGAAGCTATGACCGTTCTTGGTATTTCAAAGGCAGATATTTTAGGCATATCTCAGGGTGGTATGATAGCGCAATACCTTGCGATTGATTACCCCGATTTGGTCAATAAGCTCATCCTGTCCGTAACAAGTGCAAATTCCAATGAAATAATAAAAAAAACAGCAGGCGCCTGGATTGAAATGGCAAAGCAGGGAAAGTATAAGGATTTAATGATAGATACAGCAGAAAAATCATATTCAGAAAGGTACTTGAAAAAATACCGCCGGATTTATCCGTTCATTGGAATAATAGGAAAGCCAAAAAGTTTTAAGCGTTTTCTCATACAGGCAGCTTCTTGTATCAGCCACAATGCTTATGAGGAATTGAACAAAATAGTATGCCCTACATTAATAATTGGCGGGGATTGCGATAAAATTGTAGGAACAGCCGCAGCTCCTGCAATAGCTGAAAAAATTAACCAGAGTGAGTTGTTAATTTACAATGGTCTTGGTCATGCAGCATATGAAGAAGCAAAAGATTTTAATAGACAGGTTTTAAATTTTCTAATGAGATAATACGAAATCAGAGCGGAATCTATATAATAGACTTACGCCCCGATATTCGATTGTTATTCTTTTATTATGTCCAATTCTGTGAGATTGATTCCAGACATTGTTAGTATTACTTTCAATTCGATATAGCGCCGTTTCATTTTTTTATATGTGTCAGAATCCTTTTCACAAGATATCATATAATCCTGCAACCTTGAAAACTCTTCAACTGCTATTTTCAACATTTCTTTTTCTGTCATACGATCACCCTACTTTCTTTCAATCTGTATTGATTGTTACACCTTAATCATAACAGATTCTAAAAAAAGTGTAAAGTCTTATTAAAATATCAAAGATGCTTTTCCTTTAACAAACTCATCAATTACATTTTCTCATTCATTTCCTTTGCTGTGATACACATAATAATTCTCATTTCTGCACACGCTTTTTGTGCATAACAAATTTGTGGCAAGTGTGCGCAGACACAAATTGCCAAACTCTTGTTACGCAAGAGTTGTGAAAAATGTATTTTTCACACTACTTACCTTGCAACCGTTCGGTGATTCTGTTACTATATGCTCCTTTGTACTTTTTCCCGTTGTCATAGCTTTGTACCTCCTGTATTTGGACTTGTTGTTTGCTTTGTGTGATGTTGTAATCATTATATATTAGTGCCAATATATAATTAGATTCTTCATAAAAAGGGGAAAATATATAAGCTTATCAGATGCACAAAAAAAGCTAATAAAAAATATTTTGATAATAACTATAAGCAGGCAAAATTATCTATGCCTATTAAAGAAGCAGAAGCTTTAGAAAAACATTGTATTACTAAGGCGGTTAAATATCGAATGAATTTTACGCAGAATAAATTTCTATCTGCAAGGCGGAAGATTGAGCTGTAGCGAGTGCTACAGCGATTGATGGTGCTAGATGTCCGGTGGACATCTGTTAAGCACGGACCGTAGCGGAGCGTAGACCAACGCAGCAGATAGAAATTTAGGCAAGTAAAAACATCGACATTTAACCGCCTTAGTAATATATCCTGAACAAAAAACAAACCAATCAACACCTAGTACATCGTTCAATAATTTACACATAGTTTGACTTGTTTATTTTCCTGATAGCATACACTAAAAATCCTCAGTGCAGCCTGGTTTTTAGTGTATATTCTCAAAAAAATATCCTGCGTGAAACTATGAGAAATTAATTGAACGATGTACTAGAGCGTGTTTGAAAATTGCTTTTTGCAAGATGTGCATCACACTTTGTGTGAGATTTGGCTCAAATTTAAGGTGCAGCGGGCTACATTGACTAAATTTGGGGCAAATATAGCGCAAACCATAGAGTGCAGATTGTAAGGAACTAAAAGTTCCCGGAATGAATTTTCAAACACGCTCTAGCAAAGCACCTTGATAATTGAATAGACTTTACACTCCAAGCGTGATATAATACAGATACTTGCTAAGAAAGCAGCCGCAAAGGAGCGTGGATATTATGACAGACAATGAATTGTTATTGGCCATATCTGATATGATGGATAAAAAGTTGAAATCAGAACTGCAGCCTATCAAAAATAATTTGAAAAATGTAAAAAATAATTTAGAAAATGTAAAAAATGATATTAAACAGGTAAAATTATTTCAAGAAAATACTCTTTTACCACGATTGGATCATATAGAATCTTGCTATACTGATACATACAATCGTTACAAAAATTATGCAGATAAAATGGAAGCGGCTTTTGACGATATTGAACTATTGAAGAAAGTAGTATCAGAACACAGCCAAAAGCTGCAAAACATATCATAGCCACAAAATTTCATAACATATCACCCCTAAAGAGTGTAAAGGCTATCAAATTATCAAAGGCTTTGCACTTTTTTATTCCCGCGAAGGCAAAGCGGGGGCACAAAACAGCCATGGGACACACCATACAGGATATCAACCTTCCCGCCGTAATGCTCTACGAAATAATCGCCAAGCTGCCCTGCCTCATCCTGCGCAGACTTGAATTCCGAGCTTTTGCCTTTGCCTGCCGTATCATCTCTTCCGAAAAATCCGCTGCTTCCAGCAGCTTCACGCTTCCCGCAAGCCACACTGACAAAAGCCCTTATTGTTTTTTTCTTTCATAATCTTCTCCTTTTTCCTACCAGAGCCATGTCATCAAAAAAGCAATTGCCACGCCGCCCACAGCAAACACCGGGGGCAGCGGCAGCATTACTTTTACATGAAACCATTTCTGGTGATATTCTTTTTCCATATGCTCTGTGCCGGGGAGACGGATTCTCCTGATATTCGCAAAAAGAATCCAGTCCAGAAAACAGGTGTCAAAAGCAGCAAGAACAATCATATATCCGTAAACAGCAAGCAGTCCCTGAATAAATGTTTTCGCCCCGGCTTTATGCGCCATCCATGCAAACAGAAATACCAGTACAGCCAGTGCAGCAATTTTCTTAACCGCCATAATCTTAGACAACGCTTTTTTTACCGTTTCTTTCTGCTGCGAACGATAGTATTCTTCCTGAATTTCAGGCGGATAATCACTGATAAAGGTCAGTGGATTGATAAGCAGCAGTCCAAATACAAAAATGCCAAATACCATTGCCATAATTATGCACTCAATGATAAAAACCGATATGTTCATTCTACTTTCCTCCTTCTACCCCGGATTTTTTAGGTGTGTAACTTAGAACTTCTTAGCGGGCATATTTTGATACCATTTATCCGGCGTCCGATTGAGGTCTGTCATTGAAAAAAACATTTCACTTTTGTCAGCACATCCGTCATGATAACAGCCATGTCATCTGATGAAAGTTTCTTTTCCGTGCTGAGCCATGCCTTCCACCCCGACTGTAAATTTCACCATAATGTGCCTCCTTGTTTTCCCATTTATATCTTGCTTTTTTTGGTTAGCAAAAGCTAACTCACACTTATTATAAATACGGTCACAAGGTATTAGTGACCGCTAACTCTATATTAACTATACCCCAACACCCAGTTCTGGCTTTCGGTCTGGAGCATTACCATATGGGAATAAATCCCATCTTTGCAGTACAGTTCGTCCGATGTGCCTTCTTCTGCCACACACCCTTCTGACAATACCACAAACTTATCCGCCCTGCAACCTTCCGGATACTCCACTGCTTCGCCGGACATATCAGACAAGGCGTTCTGGTATTCCGTCATTTTCTGTTGCATCCCCTTCCCCGTCATCCTTGTCATTGTGGCAAAGCCAAGAACCACGGGTATCAGGCTTAAAAGCCCAAGCCGCCAGTCAAATACCAGAAGCAGTGCAAGCAACCCCACGATTGTGGCAAATGCTTTTGCCTTGTCCGGGAGCTGGTGGGCAAGGTACGTCTCCGCCGAACCGCTGGTTTCCAAGATAATCCTGCGCAGCTTTCCGGTGCCGAACTGGTCTATCTTACCCGTGAAAGCGTGGAGATATGGTGTATCAGCGTAATACGGACATTGGTAACAATACGGAATGCCGCCAAGTGCGAACACATCAGCCCTGCAATGTAAACCAGCATGGATAAGACAGCATACAGCATTGCCATCCAGCCATAATATGTAATATGCACTGCATTTTCAAAAACCGGCGCCACTTCCAGCACCTCTTTTAAGATTCTCCAAATGTACCAGAACGGCATAAGCGCAATCAGGGCGCTTGCCGCTGAAAAAATCCATGACAAGTAAGTCAGAATTTTATGCTTCCCGGCATAGCTTAAAAGCCTTGCCAGATAAGGCATTGCCGGAAACTTTCAGGAGACTTTTTCGGAAAGCTGCCATAACCATATTTTGTCAAGAAAAAAAGCGCAAATCCATCATCTGGATTTACGCTTTTTGCTACTCGACTGCATTATTATAAACAATTTTGCCTGCCTTGTCAAATCAAAACGGCATAAAATACCATACCGCAAATTCCATACAAAATGGGTCCGCATGATGTGGCCCGTTTTATCAAACGCACGTCATCAGCCAAATCAGGAGAAGAGGGTACTGACTTATGAAATTAACCAGAGTGTTATTGATGAAGAAGAAAAATCACAAACCACCACTTCAAGTGGTGGCTTAGAAAAGCCCTGTAAGGGCGATTGCGTGCGCCTCTCTAAAGGGGAATGTTGCAAGCCTGTTACATGCTGCCCCTGAAAGGGGAAACTTTTAATCATTTCCCTTTTCGGACTCTCCCATCTGTTTTTCAATGTATCTCCTCACTGTTGCTTCATCAATATTGCCTATTGTCTCAACATAATAACTCACATTCCTTTCGCTTCGCTCAGGCACAAATAAGTAGGCTGTGAACCCGCAGCCTAATCATTGCCAAAGCAATTCCATAGGTCTTTCTTTGCTGGGCAGCCAGTCAACGTCTGCATCTCTTAAGGAGGTATCTTTTATGTTGTCTATTAAACATTTTTTCTGCTGCGGTATGGTGTCCACAAAAAATTTGTAGTTGCTGCCATCGCCAAAACAGACTGCCGTGGTGTGGCCACTTATGAAAATTTCATGCTCTAATTCTTCAACTGCTTCAGTAAGATATACATCATATGTATTTACTATCCAGTTTTCTTCTTTGAGCTCGTACATATTATCCATATTTAAGGCAATCTTGAACGCCTTATCCACTTCTAAGTAATCACCACTTCCAGAACAATCACTTGCATATTGATCTTACCACAACTTTTCAATTGCATTAACACTATTTTTTGTTTTTTCAACTTTTCATTTGTTACATTATATAAAGAAAAAGCACTGTCCAATCAATGAACAATGCCTTTAAATTCTTGTACCGTCTGGAAATTCAAAACGAAAAATAAATTTTGCGCCTAAAATTTCTGCCATTTGATTATATTCATCCTTTGAAAACTTCCCAACTTGTAAACGTTTAGAAAAATTTTGTTGTGACATTCCCATTTTTGCTCCAAGATCTGTAGCACTCATTCCGGCCACACCACAAGCAGCTTTTATTTGCTCTCTTACTGTAATTTTTACCGCCTCCTATCATAAATTGAACAATTCATCATAATCAGTTTTCAAATTCGGAAACATTACAAGCTGTAAATCTTCCTTATTTTCTTTCGTAACAGTTTTATATAAATAAAAACATGTGGTTCCATCTTCTTTCCCGTCATTCAAATAAATTTCAACTTGTTTCTTTCTCCAGTCTACTATCCAATATTCAGAAACTCCTACTTTTTGATAAATTTCCATTTTTTCACCGCGATCATATTCTTCAGTCGCATTAGATACCACTTCCATAATCATTCTTGGAATTCCTGTTAAAGAAACATTCTTTCTATCTCGTGTATTACAATTTATAGATACATCTGGTATGATAGTCTTATCATCATTTTCATGCCATTGATATTGCACACCATCACCTAACACACGACATAAAGAATCTTTAATCTGCCTTCCTACCATTACTACAAAATTATTGATGATAAAAGAATGTTCTATAAAAGTATTACTCATATCTTCTATTGGCATTGCATTCATTAAATATCACCTTACTTTCTTTCATTTATATATTTATTATATCAGATTCCACATCATTTTCAAGTTCTGTTTCGCCCCTGTTTATCGGTGTCGAACTTTTACGATTACTATTCACGGGGTGGGGAAATTAGGGCACGACAAGCAGGGACTCCAAACTATGTGTTAATTATTGAACGATGTACTAGTCAGCGGCTTTTCTTATTTCCTTAACTGTATTTATCTTACCACCCTTTAAAATGATTGCCAACCGTTTTTGGTTATTATTTTTCGTTATTATATTCTAGCAAATAATTCGGATACATCACAATCAAGTATTTCACATATTTTATCTATTGTTTCTATTGGAATATGTTTCGCTTTATTATTACACATTTTGCTAATACTTGATGCACGTATACCCGTTTTTTCTGCAAGTTCTCTTTGATTCATATCATGTTCAGCTAATAAAACTTTTCGGTTTGACTTGACATATTATCACCTCCAAATTATGAAACACATTGTTGTATCACATTTAGTATAGCATAACCTGGCAACAAGTCTATCCGTTTTCTAACACTTCATTATTCACTTTTCAAGGTACACAGAAAACTTCTCTTTTCATTTTTGGAAATTCCTATCATTTGACAGGCACAAGAAAATGTTTTATACTCAAACTGGTTATAGTTTATGTGGACACTTTCTTGTATTCCCTGGAAAGTCCAGTACCGGTAATACTGGACTTTCTTTTTTATTGCCTTACAGTTACTATATTTTATCCCTAATCTGTTTTATTGGGAGTTAGGAACAATCTCCCCTATGCCAGCACAATTATTTTACAAGCCATTGCCAGTCTTGAGGCTTGTTGGCACTGTCAAGTCGTAGTGTCTGTACTTTTGGGCGCTCCTGGTTTGTGTGTACTTTTGCTAACCGTCACAGTCAATTGTTTTGCGTTGTTGATCTAACAACGTATTGCACCTATAAGGACTTATTGTTGTGATGCCTATATAGGGTTTTGTGGGATGTTGAGCTATCCCGATGCCCTGTTATGGGCATTTCGTCTTAATTCTCAAAGACTCGTCAGGGGATTTAATAACTATTGGGTAAACATTCATCATTTGCAAACTGGATAAAACTATTGGTCATAATTTCTTCAAATTAAAAAGGTGCAAAGCCTTAATAATTGAATAAAACTTTACACCTTTATATGTGATTATTGATTGTCAATTAATGGCGGTTTTTGATAAAGTTTACGCTCTATCTGCTTACGCTTTTTAGCTATAGATTTAAGAGTGTTTTCTGCTTTTTCTGCTTCTGCTATTTCTTCTAAATCATCTAATATTGTCAATTGATCAAACAGATAACAATTTAATTCTTTCTCATTATTTGGCATATCTTTCACCCCCTTTTATAGGATATAACAAGTATTACTACCTATATTATAATGAATTATGTAATGGGTGTAAAGCCTTTATTCATAAGTACATTATTAAATATTATCTATGCCAAAACTCTTCTACTAATTCTTTCAAATAATAATCAAGATTTTCTTTGGTAAAACCTTTCTCAGCAGACATTCCTTATCTCGCTTTCTATAATATTAAACCTCAGAAATTCAGGAATCGCTTCTTTCAGACATTGTTCTTTCCTATCAAGGGACTCATCCAGCTTTGCAGCAAGAATAATATCCTTTGGGTATAACGGCTCTGACAGTGTACAACTCCTTATATCCTCATAATCATTGCACAATGGAAGACCATTTTCCCTGCTTAAATAGTCTACCATAGCCAAAAGATAAAAACTTTCCCGATACCATTGCCTTTCCCAATAAGTCCTTATTTGATTTTCCTTTAACGTATCAATTAATGAAGTCTATATCCCCTTTATCTTTCACTAAATGATAGATATACTTTTATATATTTCAAAATCTCTTAAATTTGGAGCATTTTCATCTTCCTTAAAACATTCTGTCAGAAGTGTTTCCATTGTCACATGAACCGCCTTAGTAATATATTGTTTCTGCTGTACATTTTTCAATCCTGGTTTTTCCTTTCACAATATCTGACAATGTAGTATATGGAATGTGGCTTTCCTTTGCACACTGATAGACAGAAAGCTGCTTTTTCTTTAACAAACTCATCAATTCCATTTCTCTATTCTCCATTTCGCGGATTCTTTTTCTATTGATTATGACGGTATATCGTGATAGTGTCAAGAAATGAAAACCTAATATATAATATCAAAACTCCCTGCAAATGGCATTCCCATGCCATTCACAAGGGGGCTTTTGTTTTTATTCACCTGATTTCGACAAAATTCAACACATTCATCTGCTTTGCGAACTCTTTTTTCGCATCACTCAAGTTTGGCTCTGCCAAACTTGCAATGGTTCAGCTTCGCTGAACCTATTTCATCTGCTTTGCGAATTATTTTATCTGATCTAGTAACTTTCCTGAAAAACCGGCGTCTTTCCGTTATTTTCTCTTGATGGAATTTACGGTTGACCAATTTTTTGATTGGTCAGGTTCTTTTGTCTGTTTTCTGCCTGTGATTTCTTTCTCTGAATTGGTCAAAACGGAAAGTTGGTCAGGTAGGTTCGGAGTTGGTCAAACCTATCTATTTTCAGTTGGTTCTTCCAAACTTCCTACCCAGTTCTGATGGGGATTCACTTGTTTTGCAAGTACCTCGTATGCCTCTTTATTTTGTCTGGTCAGTCTTTTAGAAATGTTTAATATATCCTCATCGGATGCGAAATTATCATCTTCTGCCTTACACATATGGTTACTCTCTCCTGTCCTCTCTTTATGCCATCTTGTTAATACCACTTACTCGTAAAATAACTTTGTGTAATCCGTCTGCGTATCTGCGATGTGATATACATATACGGTTTCATGAATAACCCGGTATATGGCAATGTGTTTTTTGCAAATTACCATCCGATATCCCTGCTCATTCAGCCAATCGTCCGGGGTAACTGAACCGGAATCGGGAAACTGCTCCAGACGTTCGATGGTATCTAAAATATGGTCGCTGACTTTCAATGCTGTCTGCAAATCAAACCGAAGGATATAATAATCTTCTATTTTTTTCAAATCCTCCCATGCGGAAGGCAAAATTTCCACCCTATGCTTCACTGGCTCTCTCCCTTAGACGCTTTCTCGCCTCTGACACACTGATTGTCGGCTGTCCATCTATTCGTTCCTGTTCTGCCTGAAGTATCCTTGCTCTTAACTGCAGCATCTGTTCCCGCTTCTCAAAAGCATCTATACTCATTAATACTAAGTCGCCCTCCCCATTCTTGGTAATATATATGGGTTCTTTTGTTTCCTTTGCCAGTGCAGATATCTTTGCATAATCATTTCTCAGTGCTGCTGATGCTTTTATAAGCATAATCTTCTCTCCCTTTAATTTTTGTTATATTTTTCTTTCCTGTGCTATTACTAGCAACCGTCTTCATATCAATCTTTTCATAAAATTATACTATTATTTTGTTATGAAGTAAAGACTTTATTCTTATATATGATGATTGATGCAAGCTCTGTTTCTATTTTCAAGCCATATGCCTTGAAATAAAAATATTTATATATCCATCCGGTCATATCATTTATTCTTTCTTACTTCTGCTTCACTTAGGTTCAAATATGCGGTTAAAAAGCGTGGCAGGGCAGGCTGGGATGCCAGGGCATCCTTCTCTAAAATAGCGGCCATAACCGGCTCATTTGTCAGTTCGTCTACACAGTCATCCTCAAAGCAGGAGCAGATAATCTGATAAATGACCTGCATCAGATTCGAATCATCCTTATGGAAGCGCGAGGATGCGGTATCATTGGTTTTGAACATACGATTGACGAGTTTAACTGCTCCAATCTTAAACAGGAACTCTTTGAACAGAAGAAGCCCTGCATCGGAGGATAAATCGCCTCCTTCAAAATTAATTTTAACTCAAACTTCCCACATCCCATGGTGTGTTGAACCTTGAAAAATCAATATATTAACCAATCAAAAAAGCATAAACCTCTTTCCTGTGGTATAATTGAGTTGTCCAAAAACAATTACACAGCAAGGAGATCTATGCCATGTCAAGTATACCACAGACAACGGATAATAGAAACAGCGTTTCTGATTTTGCCACAAAATTTATGAAGAGATTCCACCTTGGAAAGCTGCTTTTTAAATGTAATGCCGGAAAAGAAAAAGGGATCCCTGGAATGGATGTCTTCCGCTTCCTGTTCTGTATGATGTTTTCCGACAGTAGTTTCTATATGCAGATGAAAACAGGCACATTTGGAGAGGGATTCTCCAAAAACACCATCTACCGTTTCCTTAACAACGCCCAGACGAACTGGCAGCGGTTCACGACACTGCTTTCCGCCGGCATCATCAACGGCTTCATGAAACCCCTGACAGACGAAAAACGCAGGGATGTCTTCATTGTTGACGACAGCCTGTTTGACCGCTCCCGCTCGAAAAAGACAGAGCTGCCTGCAAGGGTCCTCGACTACTGTTCCATGAAGTACCGTTCCGGGTTCCGGATGCTCACCCCCGGCTGGTACCCGTAAGCACGGATACGGAGCTTTCCGAAGAAAAAATCATCCGGGTTTATGGAAAACGCCGGGATATAGATGTCTTTTTCAAGGCATGCAAATCTTACCTGAACCTTGTAAAAGAGTACCGGGGCATCTCTTATGATGCCATGAATGCCCATGTTGCCATCGTCTTTTCCCATTACATGATGCTGTCAGCAGCCCAGCGTGAAGTTGAAATCCTTATGGGAAAGTTGAGTAAAATATTACTGCGAAAAACGAGATCCAGATTTTGAAACAAAAATGCATAATGTACTCACTGTTTATAAACAGGCTGGGATGCAGTTTGATGAAAACGGAAATATCATTGTGCCGGATGATTATAAGCTTGCCATCACCGTCTCCTATGATGAAAAGCCAGGAATCCAGGCCATCGCGAACACTTCAGATGACCTGCGCCCTGCAGATGGGAACGGTGAAGTTTACCGTGATTATGAATATAAAAGGCTTGGGACGGTTTCTTTGCTGGCCGGCATCGACCTGCTTGTATCCAGCACAGGACACCATCCGGATCATAGGCAACCATTCCGCACATACATCAAAAGAAACGAAAGCGTTCCTGGCTACAATGCCAGCATGGAGGTTTGTGTTTGTGTTTACCCCGAAACATGGGTCATGGCTGAATATGATTGAAGTTTTTTTCAGAAAAATGACAAAACAGATGCTCAAGGGAATCCATGCAAAATCAAAACAGGAACTTATTGACCGCATATACAAGTATTTTAAAGAAGTCAAATACCCCGCAGCAGAGCAACGGGGCATGACTTAGCTTCTCTTTAGCTTGTTCGTCCCAGAGGGGCGGGGTATTTGACCCGCGCGCAGTCGCCAAGTGCAAAGGAACTTTCAGTTCCTTGCAAGCATTGCGTTTGGCTCGTTGCATACGCGAGAATAAATGCAGATCCGGTTGTATATCATTGGAAATATAAAATGGATGAAATTCAATTATAATTTTCCAACGAAAAACTATGAGTTATTTTATGATTGATGTACTAGGTACATTTATATAAAAATTCCGTCCTTTATCACCTTTACAACATTAATGTCCTGGTCAAGCAATACAATATCCGCCTTTTTCCCTTTTGCCAAAGAGCCATGCTGATTGTTTAGCCCCAGCCTTTTTACCGGGCTGACAGCCGCGCAGTATACAGCATCTTCTAATGGTATCCCAACCTGCCTTACCAGGTATTTCACACAATGGGAAAGCGGGCTGACAGAACCCGCCAGTGTCTTGCCATCAGCCATTACCGCCCTGCCGCCTGACACTAAAACCTTTTGCCCTCCCAAGGTATACGTCCCATCCTGCAGGCCGGCCGCCCTCATGCTGTCACTGATTAATATAATCCTTTCCCTTCCAAATAACCGAAACACTGCACGGATAACAGCAGGATGGATATGCTGCCCATCACAGATTAACTCTGCCGTTACAAAATCACTGTCAGCGGCTGCCCCAATAATTCCAGGTTCCCTGTGATGAAAGCCTGACATGCCGTTAAAAAGATGCGTAATATGGGCTGCCCCTGCACCTATCGCCCGTTTTGCCGTTTCATAATCTGCATTGGAATGCGCTATAGAAACTGTTACTTCATTTTTTACTGTACTGATAAAAGAAAGAGCATCCCCTATTTCTGGCGCTACTGCAATTATTTTAACCAAGCCGCCTGCCGCTTTCTGCAGCTTCCTGTATACTCCCACATCACATTCTATAATATGGTTTCCATTCTGGGCGCCTTTCTTTTCCAAACTGATAAACGGCCCTTCCATATTTATTCCTACAAAATCTGCCCTTCCTGCCATCTTCTCCTGCTCCTGCATTTTCTTATAAGCCGCTGCAGCAGAAAGAATTTTTTCTAAATCTGGCACAGGCAGGGTCATAACGGCAGGTGCAATTGTCGTCACCCCAGCCGACGCCTGGTATTTTGCCATCTCATCCAAAGCTTCTACTGTCCCATCACAAAAATCATATCCATTGCAGCCATGAAAATGTAGATCTGTCATCCCAGGAATTGCAAAGCAGCCCTGTCCATCCCAAATTTCCATTTCCTCTTGAACTATTCCATCCTTAGGCAGCAAAGCTTCAATCATGCCATTTTTAATTACTATCTTTCCCCATATAAATTTATAATCTTTCGTGTATATCTTAATGTTCTCTATTACCATTTTATTCAGCCAATTCCTATTCCTGTATTGATTTCCATATTTATTCTTTTTGATCCCAACATCATTATATTCAATTTTTCAGCAAAGGCAAAGCCTACATGGAAGTTCCAACAACCCATTTTTGAATATTGCACAAACCTACTGTTCCTGGCAACTCCAAAATTTTACCAATGGCAGCCCGCTTTCGCTTGGATGGGAAACGCATTGGTGCATAAAGCCTTAAAAAACAAGACCCAAGCACCAGCACCCCATACAGCTGCCATATGGTAAAATTTTTGGAATTTGCCAGAGTAATGCAATTTTTGTGCAATTTAATGGTTTAAAAGCAATTTTCAAACACGCCTTGGTATATAGAAATAAAAATATCCCCTTTACATACAAAGCTATCCTGTCTAAAATAGACATGAATTGCAACTACACAGGTGGATATTACTATAAAATGGAGGAATCCTATGAAAAACATTATTCTTACCGGCATGCCTGGCGCCGGGAAAAGTACAGTAGGCGTTGTGCTTGCAAAAAAAACAGGCTGCTCTTTTATTGATACAGACTTGTTAATACAAGAGCAGCAAAAAATGCTGTTATATGAAATTATTAAGAAAAACGGCCTAGAGGCCTTCAAGCAAATTGAAAACAAAGTAAATGCCTCTGTACAGGCAGACCACGCTGTTATTGCAACCGGCGGCAGCGTAATTTACGGAAAAGAAGCTATGGAACATTTCCAGTCGATTGGATCTATCTTCTACCTACAACTTGCTTACCCAGAAATAGAGAAACGGATCGGAAACCTGGAACAGCGGGGCGTTGCCATGCCAGCCGGCTGCTCCCTAAAAGAACTGTATGAAGAAAGGACGCCCCTCTATGAAAAATACGCCCATTATACAATTGACTGCCACAATAAAACAATACGCGAAATTACAGAAGAAATCGCCGGAATTTACAACATAATATAAAAATGTCTGTTACCATTGAATTACCTTTAAAAAAACAGTATAATAGAAAAACCGTTACGTTTCCCGGTTTTTTCGCATAATGCTCAAAACAGCCGAAAAGAGCGTAACAGCCACAAGCAATATATTACTACTGCGGTTAAATATCAATGAATCAAAACCATCGGCATTTAACCTCGTAGTAATAAGATTTATCAGAAAGGAAACGTTACTTATTGCTGCAAATACGGCATCCTGCAAGTTTTAGCTGGAAAGTAATAATGTAACATGGAAATAAAATATGGCATTTGACGGAATTGTGATTGCCGGTGTTGTCTCAGAGCTGCAGGCAGCTCTGACAGGTGGAAGAATCACTAAAATTGCACAGCCGGAAGCAGACAAGCTTCTTTTAACGATAAAAAACAGCAGGGCAGATGAAACTGGAAAGACCATCCGTTCCCAGGAACGTCTTGTTATTTCTGTTAACCCAAGCCTTCCCTTGATCTACCTGACACAGGATAACCAGGCCGCCCCCCTGCAGGCGCCAACCTTTTGCATGGTTTTAAGAAAACACCTGAATAACTGCAAAATCAAACGCATCACACAAATCGGTTTAGAACGTGTCATTTGCTTTGAATTAGAACATCTGAATGAAATGGGAGATTTCTGCGAAAAAAAACTCTATGTCGAACTGATGGGAAAACACAGCAATATTATTTTCTGTGATGAAAAAGATATGATTGTTGACAGCATCAAGCACATTTCCATGTTAGTCAGTTCAGTGCGCGAAGTCCTTCCGGGACAGAATTACTTTATCCCAAATACACAGGAAAAAAGGGACCCTTTTACAATAACAGAAGACGAATTTCTTCATGTTATTCTGGAAAAACCGCTTCCGCTGGACAAAGCGCTCTACCAGTCCCTGACTGGGTTTAGCAGCGTTATGGCGAATGAGCTTCTCTACCGTTCTTCCCTCTCTGTACGGAACACGGCAAAAGAATTAAGTGAAATGGAAAAACTGCATCTATACAGGAACTTCCGTGAATTAATGGAAACCATACAAAACAAAAAGTTTTGCCCAACCATTGTTTACCATAAAGACACACCGGTAGAATTTGCAGGCACGGCGCTGACAGGATACCAGGACAACCCAAAGTACCGCACAGAAACACGGGAAAGCATCAGCCTTCTGCTATATGAATACTATAATGCAAAAGAAATTATGGGACGAATTCACCAAAAATCGGCAGATTTACGAAGGATTACACAAACTGTCCTGGAACGCAGCCTGAAAAAATATGATTTGCAGAAAAAACAGCTCCAAGATACAGAAAAACGGGAAAAATATAAAGTTTATGGGGAACTTTTAACAACCTATGGCTATGAATTAAAAGGCGGCGAAAAAAAGCTGACCTGTGAAAACTATTACACCAACTCCGAAATTACGATTCCATTAGATGAAACAAAAAGCGCTGTAGAAAATGCAAAGCGTTATTTTGAAAAATATGCAAAGTTAAAGAGAACCTGTGAGGCGCTTACAGTGCAAATCCAGGAAACACAGCAGGAAATTGAGCATTTGAACTCCATCAGCAATTCCCTGGACATTGCGCGCTATGAAGAAGACCTTACCGCAATCCGCCGGGAGCTTAGCGAGGCAGGCTATATTAAACGCCATGCAGCAAAAGGAAAGCAGGCTTTACGGAAATCCGAAAAAAGCAGGCCGCTCCATTACCTTTCCTCAGATGGTTTCCACATGTATGTCGGAAAAAATAACTTCCAGAATGAAGAACTGACTTTTAAAGTTGCAACAGGCAACGACTGGTGGTTCCATGCCAAACAAAACGCCGGCTCCCATGTCATTGTAAAAACAGAAGGGAAAGAACTTCCTGACCGCACCTTTGAAGAAGCTGCACGCCTTGCCGCTTATTATTCCAAATCCCGTGACCAGGAAAAAGCTGAAATTGACTATATCCAGAAAAAACATATCAAAAAACCAAACGGTGCAAAACCCGGATTTGTAGTATATTATACGAATTATTCCATGACAATACCTACCGATATTACCGGAATACAGGAAATCACAGAAAGGGGCGGCATAAAATGATACTCTCTGATAACCATGTACACACTTCTTTTTCTGCTGACAGCAGCACACCAATGGAAGCAATGGTGCAGCGCGCCATTGCGCTGCATCTGCCCTCCATATGTTTTACAGACCATATGGACTACGGTTTTCCAGAACAATACCAGACTGAATTTTTATTTTCACTGGAAGACTATTTTCATACCATACAAAGCCTTAAAGAAAAATACCCTTCCATCCAAATCCGCACTGGCGTGGAACTTGGTTTAAAAGAAGATATTTTTGAAACAATCTCTGCAGTCCCTAAAAGAAGACTGTTTGATTTTGTAATCGGTTCTACCCACATCGTAGATAACTTAGACCCTTATTATGAAGAATACTGGGAAAACCTGGGAGAAGAAAATGGCATTTCCCATTATTTTGAAAAAACATATGATAATATCAAACTTAATTTCGATATTGATTCCTATGGGCATCTTGACTATATCATCCGATACTGCCCAACTATGAAAAAAGCAAAAAATAAAAACATGGAAAACGAAAGCTTCTACCAGGAAACCTTGAAAAAAAATAAAGAAATCCTCGATGAAATCCTTCTTTCCCTAATCCAGCTTGGAAAAGGGCTGGAGGTAAATACCGCCGGGATACGGTATGGACTTGGGCATCCAAACCCTCACGAAACCATTATCAAACGATATAAAGAACTTGGCGGCACAACCATTACAGTTGGTTCTGATGCCCACGAAACCAAATACCTGGCTTATTCATTCGGACAAATTCCCGAACTGCTTTTAAAATGTGGTTTTCACTACTGCACAGAATTTTGTAAACGCCGCCCAGTCCAGATTCCCCTTACCTAGAGCATGTTTGGACATGCTCTATCCCTTCAGCTTCTGGTATTCATCAGAAAATTCCCGGAGCTGGCTTACTAACGGTATCAGGCGTTTTATAAAATTTTCCATCTCTTCCATTGTATTTTCTACCCCCAGCGTAATCCGTATTGTTCCGCGTGCAATCTCTTCTGGCAGCCCAATCCCCTGTAAAACATGGGAAACGGTATGTTCTGAAGAGGCGCATGCCGAACCGCCTGAAACACAGATTCCTTCCATATCCAACAGAATAATCAAAGATTCCCCTTCTAAAAACTGAAAACTTACATTGACATTCCCATCTAACCGTTCTTTTTGCGAACCATTGACCCTGCAATAAGGTATATCCGTCAAAATCCGTTTTATCAGGTAATCGCGCATCTTCCTAAGATGACTGTGGTTTTCCTGAAACATCCTTTCACCAACTGCAACTGCTTTTCCCATTCCAACAATTCCCGCAACATTTTCCGTCCCTGCCCGTTTCCTTCTCTCCTGGCTGCCGCCATGCATAAAAGAAGGCAGGCTGACTTCCCTGCGGACAAAAAGAAACCCAACGCCTTTAGGCCCCTGAAATTTGTGGCTGCTGACGCTCATCAAATCAATCTGCATTTTACGCACATCTATTTTTTCATGTAAATATGCCTGCACAGCATCTGTATGAAAAAAAACATGATGCCTCCTGGCAATCTGCCCGATTTTACTGACCGGCTGGATTGTCCCGATTTCATTATTTGCAAACATAATACTGATTAATATTGTATCCGGCCGAATCGAACGCTCCAGCTGCCTGACGGAAATCTTCCCTTCCCCGTCTACTGGGAGATATGTCACTTCATACCCTCGTGTTTCAAGATATTCACAGGTCCTAAGGACAGCATGGTGTTCTATGCAGGAAGTAATAATATGCCTCCCTTTTTCCTGTAACCCTTCAGCCAGCCCAATTAACGCCCAATTGTCAGATTCTGTCCCACCGCTTGTAAAATAAATCTCATCTGGCTCTGCATGGATGCTGTCTGCTATTTTCTGCCGGACACGCCGCAGAATTTCCTGTACATCCTCACTAAATTCATATACTCCCGAAGGATTTGCATACAACTCGCCAAAATACGGTATCATTTCTTTCATTACTTCCGGATGTACGGCTGTTGTAGCGGCATGGTCAAGATATATCATTACAGTTTCCCCTCTGTTCCTGTTCATAGTCCTGTTTTACTATATGAAGCTGTGGAAAAATTGTGAAAAACAAGTAGTATTGTTACTCATATCTTAGAAAATCCCGCATAAAATGTGATGTATCCCAAATAAGCGATATGGGGGATTTATATGAAAAAATTGCAGAATAAATTAATAGAAGGCACCCTTCTGCTGACAATTGCTGGTTTTGCTACCAGGATTATTGGCTTTATTTACCGTATTTTTCTTTCTGACATCCTTGGCGTAAAACTTCTTGGCATTTACCAGCTTGTCTTTCCTGTTTACGGAATTTGTTTTACTATATATGGCGCTGGAATCCAGACTGCCATTTCACAGCTTGTAGCCTCTAATATCGGAGCTCCTGCCCAAAAACAGAAAAAAGACCTCACAATATTAAAATGGGGTCTTTTTCTATCAACGATCCTGTCTTGCACACTTACCTGCCTTGTCTGGTTTTTTGCATCGCCAATTTCCTCTCGGCTGCTTTTGGAGCCATCCTGCGCCCCATACCTGCAAATTCTTTGTTTCCTTTTCCCTTTTTGTGGCACATCTGCCTGCATTAACGGATATTTTTATGGGATTAAGGAAGCAAAAGTCCCAGCTGTAACGCAGATTATAGAACAGCTTGTCCGGGTTGCCTCTGTCGTAATCCTGTGCCTTGCCCTCTCTGCTACAGGAGAAGCCGGCTGCCGTTTCGCAGTAATCGGTTTAATCTGTGGAGAAGCTGCCTCCTGCTTTTACAATTGTTTTAAGCTATACCAGGCAGCCCATTCAAATTTAAAGGAAACCTCCCTGGCACAGCCAGAAAAAAGAAACAGCTCTTTTTCCCATCGGGACAAAATCGTTTCCCAGCTTCTTTTCCTCGCATTTACCTTAACGACAACAAAACTTGTACTTTCCATACTGCATAGCGTGGAATCCATCTTTATCCCGGCGGCATTAAAAAAATTTGGATGTTCTGCCCAGGATGCTTTAAGCATATACGGTATATTATCGGGGATTGCCATGCCATTTATCCTTTTTCCCTCGTCCATCACAAACTCTTTCTCTGTCATGATCCTGCCTGCAATCGCACAGGCGCAGGCAGAACATGCGGAAAAGAAAATCCGCAGTTATATTACCCTGTCAGGAAAATACAGCCTCTTTATCGGATACCTGTTTACCTGTATTTTTCTGCTTTTTGGCAAAGAATTCGGAATACTTCTTTTCCACAGTGAAGATGCCGGCATCTATATCTATGCCCTGTCCTGGCTCTGCCCATTTTTATATTTGTCTACAACATTTACCAGTATTATCAATGGACTAGGCAAAACCCAGCTTACCTTTTTTATCACGGCAATCGGCCTGTCTGTGAAAATATACTTTTTAATTTTCCTTGTACCTGTTTACGGAATTCAGGCATACCTGGTCGGCTCCCTGATTAGCCAGATTACGATGACGCTATTTGAAGGCTTCTATTTACGGCATTATATCTCTTTTTCTGCTGGAAGCTTTCTTTTCGTCCCATGCTTCTGCCTGGCGGTTCTGGGAGGCTTGTTAAAAAAGCTCTATCTTATCCTCCCTGTACCAAAAACAGGAATCCTCCCGATCCTGCTCCTGGCATTTTTCTGTCTGATTATTTGCCTTGGCTACCTTTTCGTACTGGGACGGGCAAAATGCATTGACAGGAAGGATTTTTGCTAAAAAGCTTTTCTACAGTTCCTTAACTTATTTTTTAACCTTTTTTGTTTTAGTTATTTTGCCGCTTGAACTACAGTAATATTTCTTCTTTCCTACCTTTACCCATTTTTTCGTTACGACAGTTCCCTTTTTGTTGGCATAATACTGATACCCTTTTACCTTGAATATCTTATTTGTTATAAGTGCGCCAGATTTTCCAGCATAGACTTTTTTCTTAGCTGATATTTTGTAAAATCCATTTTTTGCAATTGTTCCATTTGATTTAGCGTAATATTTCTTGCCTTTTACAGAAAATACTTTCTTTACTGCCAATGCCCCAGACTTTCCGGCATAGACCTTTTCCCCTCCTGCCGTCTTATAAAAACCATTTTTCACAATTGCACCACTTGATTTTGCATAATATTTCTTACCCGCTGCTGTAAAAATCTGCTTTACAGCAAGCAATCCATCTGCTTTTGCATAAACTGTATTTCCTTTTGCAGTTGTGCAAAATTCATTTTTCGCTATCACACCATCTTTCTTTGCAAAAAACTTCATTTTACCAACAGTGACAACCTCCTGCTTTGCAGCAACCCCATCATTCTTTGCATAATACATTGTCCCATCTGACATGGTAACAAAGCTGTTTTGTATTACCTTCCCATTTATATCCATAATCTGCAGGCTTCCATCTTCTTTTGAGACTATCTGGAAATTCTCTTTTGGCGCCTGTGTTGAAACTGGCGGCGTCGGAGAAGGGCTTGCTGGCGCTTCTGTTGGAACTCCTGGTGTCGGTGTTGCAGAAGGCACACCTGGATTTGGCGCAAGGGATGCAGCCGGCGTTTCTGTTGAAACTGCGGGAGTCTGGCTTGGGCTTGCCGTCGGCGTCGGCGTTGGAACTGTTACATTCCAATTTGGCCTCCGGGTTGGCGTCGGTGTTGGCGTTGGCAGCTCTGCCTCTGGAATTTTCTTCCATTTTGCATAAACAGTTATGTCCACTTCTGTCCCTGCAGCTACTTCTGTAATCTGATTCTGGAAGGTACTGTCTGTATACCATCCTAAAAACTCATATCCCTCTTTTGTCGGTTCCTTTAAGGCAAACGCATCCGTTTCCGTAAAAATCAACGGATTATCAGGATGGTTTACCCCTCCATCCAATACATACTTCACAGAATGAACCAGACGGTATAAAAAGACATCATCTAACGTTCCCCATGCCCCTGCTGCAGCTTTTACAGCAACAGTAACAGTAAGCACATCGCCTGCATCTGCCTTAACAGCATCCTTTCCTTGCACAGAAGGGCACTTCCAGTTTTTCCACCCATCTAACTTGACAGATTCAGATATAGCCAAAGTCCCTTTTGTCTCATTCGTTAACTGAACTGTCACTTCCTGGTTTTCTCCTGCTTCACCGCCCTGAATGTACATAAATGCTTCATAAGCCCCAGCCTGCTGTACGGTAACACTCTGCTGCACTGTAAAATCAACTTCTGTCGCAGAATAAAAATGCAGCGCCTGTTTTCCCCGCCGTGGGTCCTCTGTCAGCTTATTATCAATGCCGTTCCCTGAAATTGCCCATTGATTTTTACCATCCTCAAAATCCCCATTTTCCAACAGATTTTTCGGAAGCACATTTACGGTACAGCTTACATTTTTCGTTTCCGTCATTCCACTGGCGGTATATTCCACTTCACCATTTACAATATATGTGCCATGTTTTACAATCGCTTCGATATCACTTTCCTTCCATACAACATCAAATAAATCTTCTGTTCCGTCTGTATAAACCCCTGTTACTTTTGCCGGAAGAAACGTCCGGATATCTGTTCCAAACTCTGCATCTACTGCATCCGGATTTTTTACAGAATCCAGCCGTTTCACGCCAATTGCCCCAGTGTGTACATATTGGAAAACATTTAACGATGCAAGCGGCGTACCATCAAAATCAAAAAGCGCCTGGTTATCCACTGCTGATCCTCCAAACCACTTCCCCGCATCATCCGGGTCATAACCGGCTGAAAAACTTGAAGCCCATCCAGAACCATACTTTTCCCACTTTTCTTTATTCGAAGCCAGGATCTGGGCGTCCCCATTATATATCTGTACTGGAACCCATGCCGGTTCCCAATACATAACGCCAATCCCAGCCGCACCGACATCTGCAACTGCCTGGATAACACTTCTTATTTCGTTTGCCTGCCCCTGTACGGAAATAGGATAAATCGGATCATCATTTGTCCCTGCCCTAACTGTATTGTCGTGCCCATCCCCATCTTCCAGGGTTGTCGCCCAGGAGGTTTCCGCAACCATAACTTTTTTGTTGTATTTTTCTGCTGCATATCTTAACACTTCTGTCAGATTCTCTGTTGTCCCATGCCAGATTGGATAGTATGACGTTGCAAATACATCATAATCCACTTTATTTTTATTTAAATTATCTGCAATCCCTTTTATCGTAGTAGTTTTTTCTGGATTGGTAAAATGGAGCGCCACTAAAATCTGTTTTCCGGTTTCTGTTTCTAACTGGCGTATCGCGCTGCCTCCTGCATTAAAGATTTCAGCCATCTTGTCCCAGCCGTCACTGCTTCCGTAAACGCCGCAAATCCCCTGTGTTGTTTCATTGCCGACCTGCACCATCCCAACATCCACACCTGAATCCAATAATTCTTTCAAACTGCTGTATGTCCAGTCCTTTACCTTAACAGCTTTTTGTGCAACTGTGTCAGACGCCCATGCCTTTGGCGCTTTCTGTTTGCCAGGGTCTGCCCAAAAATCAGAATAATGGAAATCAATCAGTACTTTCATGCCGGCATCTGTCGCCCATTTCCCAATTGTTTTTGCCTTTGCAAGATCATTATTTCCTCCGCCATAACCCTTTTTATTTTCATCATATGGGTCATTCCAGACACGGATACGGATATAATTTACGCCCGCCGCTTTTAACTGGTTAAAAAATGCCTGGTCGTCAATTACATTTCCATCCCAGTCCCGGAATACTGCCCCGCTTTCTATCAGGCTGATATACGAAGATACATCCACGCCTTTGATAAAACTGTCGCTTAATCCATCAACCTTCTCTACAGATATGGGAGCATTCTCCACAACGGATGCATCCACAAGATTCTTCTTCGCTTCCTGCAAGGCAAGCTTTGCTGCATTAATTTCTTCTGCTGTTTTTCCCTGTGCTGCATAAATTTCATTGGCATCCGCCAATGCTTTTTTAAAGACTGCCCATCCATCCGGCTTATAATCCGTTTCTGATAATGTACTGCAGGAATCCAGCAGAGTTTTTAACTCCGCCTTAGCAGCAGATACGGCGTCTTCCGCAGAATCTTCCCTTGTAAGGATAATATTATCAAAATCCAGCCAGCCTGTTGCCTGAAAATCAACAGTAACTGTAATTGTAATGTCTGCCCCTTCTGCAACAGACAGTGCATCTGTTGTATGCGTTGTCCAAACATTATAGCCTGCTGGAACAAAATCTGTGCTTTTTTCTGCTTTCCCATCTGAAATAGCTGCTTTAACAGATGTAACTTTCTCACCATCTTCAGAAATGGACAATGTATACTCCCCTGATGATACCTGGCTAACAACGCGGCTAAGCACGATCTGCTGTGCTGTTGCTGAATACATATTCCAAAACTGTGTTGTATTATTCGTTGCCCATTCATCCGTTTTCCTAGTTTCCGTATACGCCTGCACAGCCGCAATGTTCCATCCATCAGCCGCCTGCTCCATATCATCACTGTAAACAACTGTTCCTGCCGCCTTTACTGTATTACCGATTGTCCACCCGCCCACCGGCGTAACAGTTACAAGCATTGCTGATGTCAGCAGATAAGCTAACACCTTTTTCATTTTACCCTTTTTTCGCTTCTCCATATTGCTACCTCCATATAAAACCAAATGCGTTACCGGTTGCTCAATTTTGATTATAGCCTCTTAGCTTTATTATAACAATATGTTATTTTTAACATTTATTTCTATACATTTTTGTCTAAATTGCACAAAATATTCCCCAAAATACTAATAGATGCAACGGATAAAACGCATATAAAAAATATCTGGGCAAACGCCGTCCATTTTTTTCCTGCTGATAGAAATAGCAGAATGGCAATGCAAATACTGCATAGATTTCCATCCCGCCCTGTGAGAAAATAAGAAGCGCAGCCCAAAACATCTGCTGCAACCGGTTGTTTCTTAAAAGATACATCACTGCAATCAATAAGATTCCAAAATATGAATAATCTGTCTGTAAAATAACTGCCAGTATACAGCCAGTTAAAATAAATATTCCTGCCGCTGTCCAATTAGCTTCAAACTGTTTCAGGCGTTCCAATACAATAAGCCCAATAAGAAGCGTGAACAATACATTCTGTTCTTTCCAGTTCATCACTGCCCCGGAAAAAGCTAAATCATATGGAATTTCTGACAATATGGCAAACAGAAAAAGACGCAGCATATATTTTTTTAAATTCTGCGTCATCTGAAATCCCTGTACCAGCAAAAAGCAAAATATAGGAAAAGAAACCCTGCCAACTGCACGAAATCCTTCATAAATTACAGTATTCATCTCTTCTCCAAAAGGGAGCACAGAGTCATATGGCTGCAGAAAAATGCATGCAAAATGGTCAAAAACCATCGCTAATACTGCAATTACCTGTAATGCTGCCCGGCCGGGAAAAAGAGCTTTCCTTACGTCCTGTCGTTCCATTCCACCAGTTCCTTCCATATCATCGTCCACCGCCATCTGTTAGGATAGGAACATTTTACCACACCAAACCCCCAAAATCTATCTGTTTTTGCTGATTCCCTTTGGTATTAAAATGTCAGGCGTCCGGAAGCAGGATGCAGATAATCAGCCGATTATTTTCATACTTAGCTGATATAGTTCCATTCATTTGCTCAACCAGGGTTTTTGCTATCGCTAAGCCTAAACCTGTCGATTTTCTGGCAGCTTCCACCGTATAAAACCGGTCAAATAACTTTCCGACCTGCACTTCATCCAGCCAGGACGCCGTATTTATAAAAGTGATTTCCCCTGCTTCGGACAAAGTAATCTCTAAATCTCCGCCACTATACTTAATTGCATTGTTCAAAAGATTAGAAAATACACGGGCTAATAAGGACTGGTCAAGTGTTCTGACAACATTGCCTTCTGGCATTTGTATCTTCGGGGTAATACCTCTTTCATTCAGGGCAGTATAGAAAGCCGCTATGCTGTCTTCTAAAACCTTATTGACTGCAACAGGTTTTCTGTCCATATGTTTGCCTTCAGAAACAACAACGGAATACCGAAATAGTTCCTCTGTCAGCCCAACCAGCACTTCTGCCCGATTCCGGATTATTTTGATATAACGTTTTACTGCTCCCGATGTTTCTTCCTGTTCCAATAAGTCCAAATATCCACAGATAGCGGTCAGCGGCGTTCTTAAATCGTGGGAGATATTCGCAACAGCATTTTTGAGTTCCATATCGCCCTGCTGAAAGCGGTGCCTTTCTGCCCGGAGCTTACGAAGCTCTTTATTTATGCTGCTTGCTAAATTACGCATATATCTGCCGCCTACGGAAATATCAATCAGCGTATTCGTATCTGTTATGAGCCTATCGGCAAAGGCTTCTGCAATTTCCTTTGCAGCTGTTTGCAGGATATAGATTTTTATGAGCAAAACAAGGATAACCAAAGCCATAATGCCAATGACAGCCCATAACCATACTTCCATAAGAAACTCCTTATTTTAAATCCTTTTTATAAAACAACACGATGCCTGCAACCGTAAATATAACAAAAAGCCCGAAAGAATAAACTGGCAAAACCTTTAAGTTTGGAGCAGCCCTCCCCGCTAATTGAAACATTTGGCCCGCCGGGTTGATATCAAGAAAGGTTTGATAAATTTCTTTTTCCAATTCACTGGGATATTTGGGGTTTTTCATTTTATCTGTTACTATTTCACCATCTGTCATTGAAACGCTTGGTGTATATTCTGACGCCTGTATCTTATTCAAACAGGTAAGCGCTGCCATCATGAAACCAAAAGCAAGCATAATACTAACAATGGCTGTAACCGCCTTATTCTGAATGGCCATCGCTATAAAGGTAAATATCGCCGAATAGGCGGCAACGGTTACAAATATACAGCCAAAAAACATCAGCAGCTTGGAAATTGGAATTGTTACTGCGCCAAACAGCGGTATTCCAATAGAAGAAACAACTGCTATAAATAAAACATAAGAAAATAAACTTGTAACTGTAGTTACGGCAAGATTAGATAAATATATATGGATTCTTTTATGTCCAACGATGATTTTATTACGGATAACGCCATCAGAATATTCTACTCCCAAAAACAAGCTTGTAAATATAGCAATCACAACACCTGTTATTGTTGCATAGCTAAGCATTATATCTTCTGCTACTATAGTATCTCCATACTTTCTCATATCACTATACCGCGAATAAACTACAAGCAGCGCAAGGCCGATGCTGAATGCCGTTAATATGCAAAATAATTTATTTTTTCTTAATCTTGTAAAACCTGCATTTAACAATTTAATCATTCTTACCACCTCCAACAAGGCTGATATAATAGCTTTCCAGACTTTCGTCACGCTCCTGCACAGAAATTAGTTCGCAGTTTTCTTTTGCCAATGCAGCCGTCATGCTGGAAATATTCACTTTAGCATATACATCAGCAGTTTCGTCCGTAAGTATTTTATAATCAATATGCATTTCATCAAGCACACGGACAAGGGCTTTCATATTGCTGACCTCCATACGGACACACTTTTTGCAGGCAGCCTCTAATTCTTCCGCACTCATTTCTTTTACAATGCGTCCATTGTCAATAAATCCATAGTGAGTTGCCAACTTAGATAGTTCATCAAGAATATGGCTTGAAATTAAAACAGTAATCTGCTGCTCCCGGTTAAGTTTTAAAATCAGTTCCCGGATATCAATAATCCCCTGTGGATCAAGGCCGTTGACAGGCTCGTCTAACACCAAAAAATCAGGGCTGCCTGCAAGGGCGACTGCGATGCCTAACCGTTGGCGCATGCCAAGGGAAAAGTTTTTCGCTTTCTTATTTCCTGTATCGCCCAGGCCAACTAACTTCAAAATCTCCGTTAACCCGTCAAAGGACGGAAGCCCAAGAGTAAGGTATTGCTGTTTTAGATTATCTTTTGCTGTCATATCAAGATAAATAGACGGCGTTTCCACAACAGCTCCCATTCTCCTCCGAGACTTTACAATCTCTTTATCAGTATTTTTTCTTCCATACAGCGTATAACTGCCAGATGTCGGCTCCTGCAAACCGCAGATAAGACGGATAAGAGTTGTTTTGCCAGCGCCGTTTTTTCCAATAAAGCCATATATCGCTCCTTTTGGAATATTCATAGATAGTCCGTTTAACGCTTTGAAATCTTTATAATTTTTGCTCAAAGCGTTTGTTTTGAGAACATATTCCATAAAAACTGACCTCCTTTATGTGATACTGCAATCTTACAAGGAAATAGTAAAGAAAGTGGTAAAGAAAACAGTAAAGAAATAGCAAAGATTCACTCCGCCCGCATTTTAAAGCCAATCCCCCAAACTGCTTCTATATAATCTTTATCCGTTACCTCACGAAGTTTTTTCCGCAAATTGCTTATATGCATTTTAAGAGAACTTTCCGTGCAGTCTGGCGTATCCTCACTAATTCGGTCTAACAGAAGTGATTTCGTAACGACTTGTGTTTGGTTTTGCATAAGTATTTTGAGAATCGCATATTCCGTCCTTGTCAGTTTAATCTCGGCTTCGTTAACAGTTACATTGTGCGTATCCATATTAAGGGTAATATCATCAAAAGCTAAAGAAGAACTTACAGATGTATTTGCTGCATTGCGGAGATGTACTGCAATCCTGGCTAACAGTTCTTTGGTATTAAATGGTTTTGTTACATAATCAACCGCACCTCCAAGCAGCAAATCCACCTTATTCTCAACATCAACTTTAGCGCTGACCACAATAACTGGTATTCCCTTAATCTGTGGAAGGATTTCTTCGCCATTTAGCCCTGGCAGCATCAAATCCAGTAACACAAGGCCTATCTTTTCCCTGGACAAAACAAACAACGCCTCCGTTCCAGAATAGGCACGGAAAACGCCATATCCTTCCTTCGTAAGTACTTCTTCTAGTACATTCCCAATATGGACATCATCATCAATAATTAGAATATTTTTCATCATTACACCGTCCCATCCTGTTTCTAATCTATGCTATATCTGCCTCCCGATGTGTGCTAAGTTTATTATAAAGGTTTGAACAAATAGTATCAAGCATAGAAAAAGGACAGGTAATTTTATCCCTGTCCTCTCTCTCCCATTTTCAATTCAATTACCGTATTATTCATATTCAGCACCCTCATATACTGAAAATCTGATACCATTTTCCTGACAAGGCCAATTCCACCAATAAAATGTGTCCCTGCAGGCAGCTCCCTTGCAAGAGGGTTAAACGGAACCCCGTCATCCCGTATTCTTAAAATATATTTGCCATCTTGTATTGTAAAACTAATATCAATATAATTTTTCCTATCGCTCCGATAACCATACTGGACAATATTTGCGGCGATTTCTTCCAAAGCCAGCCCAAGGATTTTTGCATCCCGTTCTATAATATTATTTTCCTTACAGAACTGGATTAACTGTTCGCTTAATGATACAACATCTTCCAGGTTATTTTCAATAGAAAAATCAAGATAAGTTTCTTCTGCAATTTCTGGAAGCATATATAAATCCTGGCCGGTAAACTTTTTCGTGTGCTGCCCCCATTTCCGATAGCAGATTCCAAGAAGAATTGTTATGGCTTCGCTAACTGCCGCCGCAAAACATACGCCCGGAAGCCCCCAGAGGGACATCCCAACCAGTGTCAGGGGAACGATTGCCAAAAAGCCCTGCAATACAGTAATAACCGTGGAAAGGCCCGGCTGCAGGATTGTCTGATAATACGCCATCAAGAATTTATTATATACATAAAACGGAAAACTGCACGCAAAAATCCTAAGCGCTATCTTGCTTAACTCTGCCATCTCCCCGCCCCGGATTCCAAAAAGGCCGGCAATAAATTGCGGGGACGCCAGGAAAATAAGAAGGAGCACTGCAATAGCTGCATAACTGTAAAGAAGCACCCTTTTACACAGCATACGGATTCCAAAGTAATCCCGTTCCCCATATAATATCCCGGCAATATTCTGGATTAAGCTGATAACGCCCCCTACACACAATTCCGCAATCAGCACCGCATTGGCGCAAACAGAATAAACCGCCATCGGATCATTCCCCAAAACGCGCACAACCGCAGAGTTAATAATAATAGATTTCAATGCGGACATCAAAGTAAAGGCAGCACTTGGAATCCCTGCCTTTGCAGCTGCAAAAACATTTTGGAAGAAATCCTGTCCTGGTTTCCTAAAATGCAGCATCCTGTGCTTTGAACAGAAATAAAACACAACCGTAACCATACCCGCCAGATATCCAATTATTGTAGAAAGCGCGCTTCCTGCCATCCCAAAATGAAATGCCTTTATAAATACAAAGTCAAGCACCAGGTTTACTACATTTGCAATAATAAAAAGAGCGCTGCCAAGCTGAGGATGGTTATCTGCATTCATAAAATAGCAGAAAATAATTGCTGCCGTCAGAATGGGAATGCCTCCAAGGTTTACCCTGATATATGGCTCTGCCAAAGCCGCCAGCTCTGCATTCCCGGCAAGCGCCATAGATAATACGCCTGGAAGGAACGGCGTAAAAAGGGCAAACAGCAGGGACAGAACAAGCCCTGCTGCAAACGCCGCTGTAAAAACACCATCTGCCTTTTCCATCTCTCTTTTTCCCAGAAGCACGGCAGCCTCTGCCGCCCCGCCAAGCGCTAACATCATTGCCGGCATCTGTAAAAACAGGAGTACCGGCATGGAAATCTCAATTGCCGCCATCGCAGACGAACCTAAAAGATTCCCCACAATCATGCCATCCACAACATTGCCGAGCTGCATTGCTACTGTCATCAGCACCCCCGGCAAAATATACTGATGAATTTTTTTGTTAATTAAATTTGCATTTCTCTCCATAATTAAATCTTTCCTTCAAAAGCACTGCCAGCGCTTTTTCATTTCCTGTATATTAAACTTCCTAAAAAACCTTAGAGAGGATAACATGCTTTATTACTTCTTTACAATGTCTTGGGAATTCTTTGCACTTTTTCAGGTATGGTTTGCATTCCTAAAAATTGCTTTTTTGCCTTTTTCTATTTTGTATGCTAAAATAAACCCGTAAATAGCAGGCAAAAAACAACCGCAAAGGAGGAAAATATGGCAAGTAAAAAAATCAGAAGCCAGGTCAGGGGCGCCCTATATTCCCTGACGCTGTCAGCCGTCCTGCTGGCGCTTCTTATCTACATAGGAATCCAGTTTTATTTTAATGGAAGCGGGAAACGCTCAGAATCCGGGTTTGGGCTAAAAAGGGTCGCTGTAAATTTTCTATACTGGCTGGAAGACAATGGCCATCAGGAGATTATGGTAATCATCGTCTTTATTGCCCTCGGCATCTGCGCACTTATCTGCCTTTACCGGATTATCAATTATCTCCGGCATCTGCTGCCAAGGTATACCGTGATGGGACGCTCGATCCGTGCACAGGCATCCCACAATGAAACCTTTTCCGAAATGGTCAGCTCCATAAACGCCGACCTCGCTATGGAGGCTGCTTCTTTTGCAGATGAACTCTGGGCAGGCCCCCACTGGCTTTTGTGTGAACAGGTTCTGTATATCCCAAATATTGAACGCATTTATGCAGGCAAACAGAAAAGCTGCGACTATGTCCTGATGGCAGTAGATAAAAATGAAAACATCCTGATTGCTAATTTCCTTTCAAAAGAACCCCTGGAAGAAGCAGTCCAATACCTGCAGAAAAGAATCCCGGATGTATTTGTCGGAAACCTGGAAGAAATAGAATAAAAACTGCTTTTAAAGGCTGCTAATATCAAAATTTTCTGCGTATATATTCCCCAATCCTGGTAATGCACAGCAATGTTACGGTTAAAAAAATGCCAGGAAAAAAAAGAATCCACCAATCATTTGTCAAAATCGCTTTTTCTGCCAGTGAAAGCATGCTTCCCCAGGAAACCATTTCCACTGGCAGCCCAAGCCCCATAAAGCTAAGTGTTGATTCTGCCAAAATTGCGCTGCGGATCTCCATAACGGCCATAAACATAATAGAAGGCATAAATCCTGGTAAAAAATGCTCCCATAGGATATGCAAAAAACTGCCTCCCATACATTTTGACGCAGCCACATATTCACATTTACGCAGCTTAATCACCTCTGCCCGGATTACTTTCGCCATCGCAGCCCAGCCTGTCATCCCAATCGCAGCTGAAACCGAAAATACAGTATTCTCCCCAAAAACTGCCTGCAAAAAAAGAACCAGAAGCAAAGAAGGGATACTCAGGATTATCTCTGTAAACCGCATAAGCAGCGCATCTGCCCATGCAGGGGCGCATGCGCTCACAGCCCCGACAAAAATGGCAATGCCTGTAGAAACCGCTGCTGATACAATCCCGATAAACAGCGAAACCCTGCCGCCATACCAAATCATAGAAAAAATATCCCGCCCCAAAGTATCTGTCCCAAACAAAAATTCCCCATCTGGAGGAACATTACAGTGTTGCAAGTCAAGGTAAAACGGGTCTTTGGTCATCACCAATTCACATGCAAGACATACTGCAAGAATCATCCCAAGAAGTATTGCAAAAAAAACAGGCTTCCCCTGATACCATTTTTCCTTTTTCACCAGCTTTACATCAGGCATCTTCCTAATCCCAACAATTTCAAATCTATCTTCCATCCCTTTCTGCCCCCTTTTGCACTGCCATGTTGCAAAGGATTACAAATGCCCCTGATAAAATACTAAGCAGCATCAAAAGGTTATAATCCTTATACCGCGCGCTTTCATAAGAAAGCGTCCCAATTCCGGGATAAGAAAAAACAGTTTCAACAATGTAAGTCCCACCCAGAACATGCGGCACGGAAGCAGCCGCCATACTAAGATAAGATGGGATGGCGTTGCGCAGGCAATGATGGAACATAATCTGCCGTTTATTCAAGCCTTTTGCCTTTGCAAGCAAAACATAATCTGTCCCTGTCTCCTCTAAAATCCTGTTCCGCACCATATATGCATAATACCATATATGGCTTACCACCAGGACAGTTAATGGCAAAATAAGATGCTCCATGCGGCTGCCCCAATCGTCTGCCTTCCCAACTGCATAAGCGCCGCTGCCCGGAAGCCATTTCAGGTTCGTGGAAAAAATAAAAATAAACAGAAGGGACAGCCAAAACTCGGGAATGCAGCTTGTAATTGTTCCAAGTGTACAGACAATACGGTCCGGCATCCTGTTTTCATGCCATGCACAAAAAATCCCCAAAAGCAGCGCAAGCAAAAAAACCAGGCAAAAACCCACCCCGCCTAGAAGAAGCGTATTTCCAATCCGCCCTTTTATTACCTCTATTACATCCATCTTATATTTATAAGAAATTCCAAACTCCCCACGGATAGCATTCCCTAACCAGCGGATATACTGCACCCAAACAGAATCCTTTAACCCCAGTTTCTCTTCCGCCCATACTCTCTCCTGAATCCCCATCCTTTCCACACGTTCCCCATAATATGATACAAGCGGATCTCCAGGCGCCAGCCGTGAAATAAAAAAAACGGCAGCAGATAAAAGAAAAATGCTGAAAAGAAAAAGAAACACCTTTTTTACACCGTCAAGCAAACGATACCTTACCATACATCCCCCTCCTGCCTAAGTCTAAAATGAGGAACTGGGATTGATGCAGCTAACGTTTTTGTATATGGATGGCATGGATTTTCAAACAGCTCTTTAGAGGGCGCTGTTTCCACTAACTTTCCACGCCAGAGCACCCCAACACGGTCACATAAAAATTTAACGGCCAAAAGGTCATGGGCAATAAATAAAAAGGAAAAACCATGCTCTTTTTGAAGCTGCAAAAATAAATTCATAATCTGCGCCTGAACTGAAACATCCAGCGAAGCAATCGGCTCATCCGCAACCAAAAGCTCCGGCTTCATTGCCAGTGCCCGCGCAATCGCCACACGCTGCCTCTGCCCGCCGGAAAGCTCCGAAGGATATTGCTCCAAAACACTGCCATCCAGGCCAGCCTGGTTCAGCCAGTATTCTGCTTCTGCACAAAGTGAACCTCTTACTGGGGCAATATGCTGTATTTTCATCGGTTCTGCAATAATCTCTCGGATCTTCTTACGGGGATTTAGGCTGGAGCTGGAATCCTGAAATATAATCTGACGCTTTGCCAAAAGCATCCGTCTGTGCCGGCGAAATTCCTTTGGATCGCATACATCTATACTGTTTGCTTCCTGTACTGCCATATCCTTTTTATTAAAAAAACCTCTTCTTTCCTGGCAATTACCTGTATAAAAAATAATTTTACCGCCGGATGGCTGGTATATATTCATAATGCAGTGCGCAATTGTCGACTTTCCAGAACCAGATTCCCCTACTAAGCCAAAAATTTCACCTCTGCGGATCTGGAAAGAAACTTCATCCACTGCTTTTACTTCCATCTTCCTCGCTGGGAAAAACTTATGCGAAAGTTTTTGCACATCCAGTAAAATTTCGTCCTTCATCCTTCCGTCCTCCTGTTATCTATACGGTGCAGGCAGCTTTGGCGCACGTTTGTCCAAAAGCCATGTTGCCGCATAATGCGTATCAGAAATGCAAAACATCGGCGGCTCTTCTTCATAGTCAATTTTAAGTGCATATTCATTCCTGCAGGCAAACGCATCCCCCTTCGGCAGGGATAATGGCGAAGGGGGCATCCCCGGGATTGTATACAGCTCCCCCTTTGGTTCTGCATACATTGGAAGCGACCGGAGAAGTCCCAAAGTATATGGATGCCTGGCATCATAAAAAATTTCTTCTGCTGTGCCAGTCTCTACAATTTTCCCGGCATACATCACTGCTATACGGTCAGCGATCCTTGCCGCAACGCCAAGGTCATGCGTCACAAAAACTACAGCCATCCCCAATTTTTTCTGTAACTTTTTAAACATATCCAAAATCTGTGCCTGTACTGCTACATCCAGGGCGGTTGTTGGTTCATCGGCAAATACAATCTTCGGGTTTCCCGCAAGGGCAATTGCCATCACAGTGCGCTGCCGCATTCCTCCGGAAAACTGGTGCGGATACCATTTCATATGTTCCTCCGGGCAGGCAATTCCTGTCAGCCTCATTAACTCTTCTGCCCTTTTATATATTTCTTTCTTAGAAAGCCCTTTCTGATGTATTTTTACCGCTTCTGCAACCTGCTTCCCAACAGGTATCGAAGGATTCAGTGACGCCATAGGATCCTGAAATACCATTGAAAACAGTTTTCCGCGCAGCTTACACATATCCCGTTCCTGATACCCTATAATATCTGTTCCATTTACTAAAATACTGCCTGATTTTATTTTTGCCGAAGGCGGTAAAAGCTTCATAACTGTTTTGCATAAAACACTTTTACCGCAGCCTGATTCCCCCACAACAGCCAGGACTTCCCCGGATTTCAGGGAAAAACTGACGTCCCGCACTGCCTGCGCTTCTCCCTGCGGCGTATCAAAACTAACCGACAAATCTTTTACTTCTAATAACTCAGACATAGAATCCCCCATACATCTTCCCACAGCCAAACTGTGCTAAAAAAGCGCACCGCCAGCGCTGGTGCCCTTGACCACTACGTTACAGCACAATTTCCTATTACAAAAAAACTGCCTTATTTTGAAAATGTCCATTCCGTAACATTCCAAAAAATGCCAACGCCATGATGCCCCAGCACAGTATCTGTTGAAATCCCCTGGATTGCAGAGTTTCCCACATAATCAGCATCCACATAGCATATAAACGCAAATGCGGGATCTTTTGCAAGTTCCTCCTGGAACTGATGATATGCCCTGGCACGGGCTTCCTTGTCATCTGACTGGCGTGCTTTCACCAGATACCTGTCCACGAGCCTATTAGAATACCCGCTATAATTTGCCCCTTTGCCTGTACCAAAAACTTTATATGTATGGTCGTCCGCATCAAACGGGCTGCCCCAGCCAATCAGATAAGCCATCTGCCCTTCCCAGTCTATCTTCACAGGAATCTCAACGGTGCAATTTATTCCGATTTCACGAAGCTGCTGTGCAGCCGCCTGCGCGATATCAATACGTGCCTGGTCTCCTACGGCAACGCTAATTACAAAACCCACTGTTTCCTTGTCCCTCTTATAAAATCCATCCTCTCCCATTATACAGCCTGCCTTTTCCAGGATTTCCTTTGCCTTTTTGGGATTATAACTATATTTTTCCACCATCTCATTGTTGTATCTGTTTCTCTGCAGCGGGCCATATGCAGCAATCCCCAGCCCTAAAAGAACCGCATCAATAATCGCTTTGCGGTCTATTGCATAACAGACTGCAGGAATAATATCCCTGTTTCTTTCCCAATATGCATTGTTAAAATTAAAAAGGATGCCACGGTAATCAGAAGTTTTCATTTGGTAACAGGCATATCCATCTTTCCCCGCAAAAGACTGTGCATCCTTTGGCGGGAGCAGGGCCAGATCCAGCTCCCCGGATTTAAGCTGGACTGCCTTTGCACTGTCTTCTGGGACAATTTTAAAAACAATCCTTTCAATCTCTCCCTCCCCTTTAAAATAAGCTTCATTTTTAATAAGCGTAATTGCCTGGCCAACGTCCCAGCTTTCCAGTTTATATGGGCCTGTGCCGACAGGACTGCGGAAAAAATCAGATTCCTGCATATCTTCGCCAGATACCAGATGCTTCGGGAGAATCGGCATTGCCATATAATCCAGAAATGCGGCATTTGGTGCAGAAAGCTTAAAACAAACCGTATGTGCATCTATTACCGTAATCTCTTTTACATCTTCAAAATCAGAACGGTTCTCCGAGCCATTCTCAGAATCCATAATTGCCTCTATTGTAAATTTCACATCTTCTGCAGTAAAAGCTTCCCCATCATGCCATTTTACATTTTCCTCCAAATAAAACGTGTATGTACAAAGCTTCTTTTCAAACTTCCAGCTCTTAGCCAGCGCCGGAACCACTTCATTCTCACCATTGTGACCCGTAAGCCCGTCAAATAGCAAACTGTTAATCTCCCCATGCTCATCCATCGCAGGATTGATTCTGGTATAATCGCCGCTCCCATAAATAAGCGTCTTGCCATCCTTTTGTACTTCACCTGCCCTGCTACAGGAAGGCAGGACAAAAAGCATAACCGCCATTAAAAAATTATAAATCATTTTCTTCACACTATTCTTTCCTCTTTTTTCTTTCATTCTTCCTCCCCGCCTTTCATGCCAGAAACGCCATGCTGCAACATAATTTTCCTATAAAACCAAAAGGCATACAATCCCTTCAAAATGGATTGTATGCCTTCATGTACATACATTTTCTGCCAATATATTCCATATAGTATCAATTCACAGTCAAATACCCCGCCGCAGAGAAACGGGGCATGACCTAGCTTCTTTTTAGCTTGTTCGCCCCAGAGGGATGGGTATTTGACCCGCGCGCAGTCGCCAAGTGCAAGCAAGCTTGCGTTTGGCTCGTTGCATACGCGAGAATGAATTTTCAACCATGCCCTAAACTCAATGAAACGCATTTAACCAATATTATAAAAAGCTTCAGCTTTGATACAGGGGCTTCATGCCGCCCGGCAAAGGTACTAAACTGTTATGGTTCATCTCGTAACCAGTACACTATACCATAATTGCAGGCAGATGGCAAGCTGCTATTCTTCCTTAGGCCCCTGTAATATCTCCATTATTTCCTGAATATCTTCTTCATCCAGTTTTTCATCCTGTATCAACGCCGCCACAAGCCCTTTATAAGAATTATGGTAAAACTGCTCAAGGAAAGTCTTCGTTTCCGATTGACGGTAATCCTCCATTGAAACCAAAGGGGCATAGAATTTAAGCCTTCCCTTTTTCTGGCAGGACACAAACTTTTTTTCCTCCAGCCTTGCTAACAATACCTGCACTGTAGAACGGCTCCACCCTCTTTCCCTGCCGAGTATATCCGCCAGATATCCTGTACCAACAGGCTCTTTCGCCTCCCAGATTAATAACATGATTGCCAGTTCAGAATCCGGCAGGCGTACCATTTCCTGTCCCCTTTGTTTTATCATCCTTTCCGATTTCCTTTCTATCTTAAAACCTTCTTTACCACTTTCCTATTCCCTTCCATACAGTTCCTAAGGAACTGTATGGAAATTAAATGAACAAGTTACGAAGGATGTTTTTTCAAGTGCAAAGAAAAAAACGTAGGCGCAGCGGGCTACGGCGAGGCTTTTTGATGCAACAATTGGAAAAACAGACAAGCAAGTTGTTCAAATTAATTCTTAACAGTTCCTAAGCATATCATAGCAGCTTACTTTGCAGGAATTGTTAAATAACATCCTACACCCGGATCCACTCCCAAAATATAATCATCTACTGTTTTTCTTTCTGAAAGAACCACTTCAAACTCTCCAGATACAACCTTCCCGGCCAAAAGAACACATTCATCCAAAGGAAGGCCCGCCTTCCGTATTCCCTTTTCCTGCACTACAAGCTGCACCAGTTCCTTCCAGTCTGCTTTTTGGGACTGCATTTGTTCTGTAAGGGCAAATAAAACATTATTGCATCTGTCTTCCCTGCTAAAAATATCCTGCCGCCTGCTTTCTTTCCCATCCACAACAGCGCCGCCAGCCTCCCCGGAGCGCCGCACCCGCATATATCCCACTGCCTGGTCGCCATTTAAACGTTGTTTTCCGCCTTTCAATCCCCTGTTTTCTTTTTTGGAAATAAAATTTGTACGATTCAGGTAATCTGCTTCTTTTTCTGTCAATGTTATCTCAACTCCGCCAAAAGCATCCACCACCCTGCGAATCATCGGATAACCGGCTACAATATGCGAATCTACCTGAACATCATATATTTTTTCCAAAACTTTTTCCAAAACGTTATAACCAAAAACTGTACTGACAGCGCTTAACTTCTGGGCTTTTATTTCCTTTTTCCAGTTCTTTTTATATATTTCTGCTTCTGCTTTTTTGTCATAACATCCTTCAAATCCTCAGGCAGAACAAGTAAATCTCTTGGGATACTTTCTAAAGAAATCCTTTTTTCCGTACTATTTACATGAACCAAGTAAATAGCATCTGCATATTTCCACTTATCTACCCCAATCAATGCATAAGTACGGTCAGATAACGCCTCTTTTTCTAAATCCCGCTCCTTTTCCTCTATCCCCTTTGTGCTTTTCGGACCTGCCCCCTCTGACACATTCCATTTAACCCCTACTAATAAAAGGATAAAAACAACTGCCAAAACAGCCCCAAATCCTGCTTTTTTCTTTGATGTACCCATAATATTTTATAAACGCATCTTCATATATTCCTTACCTCCATAAAACCCGGCAGTGAAAGGGACTTTCCGGGAAAAATCTGACATATGGCGAAGAAGCACCAAACTATATTCTCTCTTCTCCCCCATGCCCCTTTTTGCTGTCACTGCTTCATCACACAAAAATTCCATCTGTGCACAGGCATGGAAATACAGCCACTGTACCAGGGGGTGAAACCAATATATCCCCCTGCAGACGGTAAAAAGAAGTTTTATCCATATATCTCCATGCCTGTAATGGATTAATTCATGATGGAAGATATATTGAAATTCCCGGCTGCTGTATTCTTGATCCGGCAAAAGAATAACTGGACAAAACACGCCATACAACATTGGCGAATTTATCTGAGAACACCTGCAGAGCCTGACTGCCCTGGTAATACCAAGCTGCTTTTTTACCTGCTGCAAAACCTGCCATGACAATGGACTGGCAGGAAGGCTCCAGCGTTTAATCTCCTTACAAAAAGCAAAATAAGAAACCCCTGTTTTCCCAAAGAAAAAAAACATCCCAATCATCCAGATTCCTTTAATCAGCGACAAAAAATAAGACCGCTCCCCTGTTTTTCTGATAATTTCCTGCTTTTCCACAAACAGGGCATCCTCTTCTTCTGTCCCCTCCAGGATTTCATCTTGAATCTGGCTGTCAGAACCCCTATCCAAAGGCAGCTCTTTTTCATACAAATTCCCTGTATCCCCAGTTCTGGCAGAATATCTCTCTGAACCGCCTTTATCAGACAATTCTGCTTCCTGCAAAACCGGCTGCCCTGCTTCCCGCCAAAAAGGGACATCAACAGAAAACCATTGTATATGTATCGGAACCAAAAGATGGGCTGCTATGCAAATTGATACAAAATATTGCCATTTCGCCCCTGGCTTTTTCCGAAACAAAAAAAGCAGCAGCAGCCATACCGTCCCATAAATAGAAAACTCCAGGATTCTCGCACCTGCCAAATCAATCAATGCCGCCATTCCAATCTCCCCTCATTTGCTGCACTTTTACATCAACAATATTCCTATTTTCAAACACGCTCTAGTACAGCGTTCCCTATGACAGGAATAGTGTCAGATGCGTCCATCTGACATAGCAATATTGCATATAGCTTAGGAACTGACAATTGGTTTCCTTTCAGTTCCTTACTGACATTGTACCCTCTTCGTCGACAAATGTCAATATATCTTTTTTATCTCTTCATTCCCATACCGCTCTTTAAATTCTTCCAGCTCCCGATTGTTCCGAATCAACATCTGCTCTTTAAAAACGCCTGTATAGATATTTTCAAACCCAGCCGACTGTTCTCCATTGCAGATACTGCATTTTAGCACAGGACACCAGTTCTCTTTATCATATTCTTCTATTCTGCTTTTCTTTTTTCCAAGCCCAAACATTCTTTTATACTCCTTTAAAAAGGATTTTCTAACAGAAAATATTCCGACAGGGAATTATAAAATCTTGCTAAAAAAGGAAAGAACTTAAAAGTGTGGTTTACTTTGGAGGACTTTACCGGGGAAAAGAAGCACAGCAAAACAAATGAAAAATATATAGAAGCATTACAAGCAAATATAAGCAGACAGATTTCAGGAAGAATTCTCTTTAATAAAGCGATTGCCAGTGTATGTTAATAAAATAGATTCAGAAATTAAGGGGGATAGTCTGCTCGTTGAAATCCCCAAGTAAAGTTACACTATCCACCTTGATAATTGAATAGACTTTACACTCCAAGCGTGATATAATACAGATACTTTAACCGCAAAGGAGCGTGATAAAATGACAGACAATGAATTACTATTAGCATTATCTGATATGATGGATAAGAAGTTAGATGCAAGATTAGCACCTATCGAAAACAGACTTGACAGGATGGAAAATAAAATCACTGCTATTTCATCAAATATTGAAAATAATGTTGTACCACAGTTAGACAATATTACATCCTACTACACTGATACATACGACCGATACAAAGACCATTCTGACAGAATGGAAGCAGTATTTGATGATGTAGAGCTTCTCAAGAAAGTAGTATCAGAACACAGCCAGAAGCTTCAAAACATATCATAATCACAACAATTACATATTATACCACCCCTATAAAGAGTGTAAAGCCTATTCAGTTATTAAGGCTTTGCACTTTTTTTGATGGGAGGTTATGTCTTATGGAATATTTCAAGAGTGTATCAAATTTATCAGAACTTAGGAAACAGTATAAGGAACTGCTGAAAGTTCACCATCCTGACAACGGCGGCAATGTTGCCGACATGCAGGAAATCAATGCAGAGTATGACAGGCTGTTCAAAATACTGAAAGATAAACTTGACAGCAAGAGTGCAGGCAGTGACCAGTCATCATTTGACAACATGCAGTACGACTTTGCAGAGGATGAAA
>RAYE01000028.1 GCA_003612285.1 bacterium D16-51
AGGCAAGTGCTGTGAGCGGCGACGTAGGAGCCGAGCACAGTGCTTGAGTGCTTGCACCGGGGTTGTTGATTGAGAAGTAACAGACCTTATGTGCAGATTGACCCAGACGTGCTTGAGCAGGCAAGGCAGATAGATTTGTTGTCTTATCTCCGAGCCTACGAGCCGAGCAACCTTGTCAAAGTCAAAGGCACGACGAACGTCTACTGTACCGCCGAGCATGACAGCCTAAAGATTTCCAACGGCAAATGGTACTGGTGGTCGAGGGGCTTCGGCGGCTACTCTGCCCTCGACTATCTGATGAAAGTCAAGGAATACGGCTTCGTGGAAGCCGTGGAAACCCTCACGGGGCAGACAATGGCGGACTGGAAGCCGCCGCCCCCTGCCGTGAAAAAAGATGAGCCAAAGATACTGCTCCTGCCGCCGAAGAATAAGGACTGCGGCAAAGTGACAGAGTATCTTTTCGGGCGTGGCATTGACTACCAGATTATTCAAGAGTGCGTTGACGAGGGGATTATTTTCGAGAGTGCCGACTACCACAATGCCGTTTTTATCGGAACAGATGAAAGCGGAACGCCAAAGTACGCCGCCTGCCGTGGCACGATGGGGAACTTCAAGCGTGACGCATCGGGCAGCGACAAGCGGTATTCGTTCCGCCTTCTGGCAAAAGAGCCGACCGACGCCGTGCATTTATTTGAAGCCGCCATTGATTTACTCTCCTACGCCACCTATTTAAAATGCGGGGGAAAGGATTACAAGACGGAGAATCTTCTCTCCCTGTCGGGCGTGTACCAGCCGAAGAAAGAGCTGAAAGAAAGCAAAATCCCCGTTGCCCTCACGACTTTTTTGAAAGCAAACCCACAAATTAAAACCATATTTCTGCATCTGGACAAGGACAAAGCAGGTCGGCTATGTACCGCCGCATTGAAAGAATTGTTACAGAAAGACTACCCAATCGTTGATGAACCACCGCCAACCGGCAAGGACTTCAACGATTTTTTAATGTCCTATCTGGGGATTGCAAGGCAGAAACCGAGCCGTGAAAGGAGGGATGCCCGCTGACTGCGTAAAGATTTTTTTGTCAGAAATGACCGTAACTATCACAAAATTTAAGACCGAAAGGGAGGAAAGAACGATTGAAAAATTATGAAGTGACCCTTGTCGCCCACTATGCAAAGACCGTTTCCATCCATGCCGACAGCCCCGAACAGGCGGCGGAGAAGTTAAAGACCGTCCTGTTTGACACCGACCTTGTGAAGTTTTCCGACGGGGATTTTGTTTGCGGCGAAGCCGAGATTAACGCTCCCTTAGAGGACGCAGGGGAAGAAAGCGAAGCCGAGGAAGATGATTTTGAGGACGATTGTTGTTCGGAATGTCCGTGCTTCAGAATGATGTGTAAAGGATGCTGTCACGAGGGCGGGGATTAAAGACATGTCTTACCAAGCACTGAATTTGGTTATCCATCTGCCGATGGAAACAAAATTCGCTTGTTAGGGGAAAGTTCCCCTAATACCCCGTAAAAAGAACAATGCCAAAGTATGCCGCCATGCCGTGTGTGGTACGGCGGTCACAGAAAGGAATCCAAGAATGAGTAATTTCTTATATTTTATCCTCGGCGCAACGCTCGGCGGCATGGTCGGCGTGGCGTGTATGTGCGTGCTGCAGATTAACAGGCTCTCCGAGGGAAAGGGGGATGCCAATGCGGAAACGAAACGTGCAGATACTGTTCCGACTGACCGAGGAAGAAGCTGAATACCTCTGCTCCCTTGCGGAGCGGTCGGGACACTCCAGACAAGCCCTGCTCCAGTCGATGGTCATGGGCTACCGCCTATGTGAGAAGCCAGACCCAGAGTTTTATAAAATCATGCGGGAGCTGTCCGCCATCGGCAACCGCATCAACCAGCTTGCGGCAAAAGCGAACGCCTTAAACTTTGTGGACACGCCGATGCTCTACGACGAAGCCAAGCGGTGGCGGGACTTCCGTCTGGACGTGGGCAGATGCTACCTTGTGCCGAGGAAGATGTCTGGCTGATGGCGGTCTGCGAGATATGGGACGTGAAAGGCAGGCTCGACCACCCTATTGACTACGCCGAGAACCCAGAAAAGACCGCCAACCCGAAATACACGGATGCGGATTTGCAGGCGATGGGCGACGTGATGAAGTACGCCACCAACGGCGAAAAGACTGAGCGGCAGTTTTTCGTCACGGGCGTAAACTGCGACCCGACTACCGCTAGGGACGAGATGATGATAGCCAAAGCGCAATGGAACGACCAGAGTGAGATTGTTTGCTACCACGGCTTTCAGAGCTTCAAGCACGGCGAGGTCACGCCAGAGGTTGCCCATGAGGTCGGCGTGAAGCTGGCGGAGAAGATGTGGGGAGAAAGGTTTCAAGTAATCGTGGCAACGCATCTGAATACGGAATGCCTGCACAACCACTTTGTCGTCAACTCCATTTCTTATATTGACGGCAGGCATTACCACGACAACAAGAAGAACCTGTGGCTGCTCCGCCAGCGTTCGGACGAATTGTGCCGTGAGTATTCCTTATCGGTCATCGAACACCCAAGCGGCAGGAAGAATCCCTATGTCCTCTGCCAAGCCGAGAAGAATGGTCTGCCTACGAGGGACAGCGTAGCACGGCAGGCGGTGGACGAAGCCATCTCAAAATCGTTCACGCTGAAAGACTTCGACCGCCAGTTGTCGGAAATGGGATACCGCATCAATTTTGACCCCAACCGAAAATACTGGACAATTATCGGCAAAGGGTGGCAAAGACCGAAGCGGCTCTACAAGCTCGGCGAGGATTACACCAACGAGAGGATAACGGAACGCATCAAGGAAAATTCCTATGCGGTCAAGTTCTCCCGATTTGCCGAGCCGACAAGACCAGTTAAGGTCATAAGGGTAAAAGGCACATTAAAGGACGCCAAGAAAATCGGCGGCTTGCGTGGGCTGTATCTCCACTACTGCTACAAGCTCGGCATCCTGCCAAAAAAGAAACAACAGAACTATGCAAGGCTTCACTATCTCCTAAAGGACGACTTGATGAAGATGGAAGCCATTACCAATGAAACAAGGCTGCTCTGCCGCAACCATATCGACACGGCGGAGCAGCTTTTGTCTTATAAAGGCTCTCTGGAATCCGAGATGAATGAGCTGACCGAACAGCGCAAGGGGCTTTACTCCCAGAGCCGCAAGGCAAGCGGCAAAGAAAAAGAAGCGGTCAAGGCTCGTCTGTCGGAAATCACGGAGAGGATGAAAACAATCCGAAAGGAGGTCAGATTGTGCGAGGGAATCGAAGCCCGCAGCGACACCCTCAAAGAAAAATTACAGACTATACGGGCAGACGAAAAAGAACAGAAAGGAAAGGAGCTGATGAAGCATGAACACAGGCGGCGAAGCGGCGGAGCAAATCGTAAGGATGAGCTTGGAGGGATTTGAGGTCGCAGCCAGAATCACGGGGGCGGGTGCGAAAAACATCGCCATCCTGCTCTACTCCATTTTAAAAGAGGAACAGAAAACCAAAGGAAAGGCAAGGCTCACAAACATGCTCCGCTCTGGGAAAGAGTTAAAAGTCTTTACCGTAAAGAGCGGCGACTTGAAGAAGTTCACGCAGGAAGCGAAGAAATACGGCGTACTCTACTGCGTTTTGGCAGACAGGGGGAACAAAGACCCCAATGCGGAGGTGGACGTGATTGCCCGTGCCGAGGACGCATCGAAAATCAGCCGCATCGTGGAGCGTTTCAATCTTGCTTCCGTAGATACCGCTTCCATCGTGACCGAAGCGGAGAAATCGAAAGGTGAAAAAGGAAAGGCGAGAGATGCCAAGACCGCAGATACAAAAGACGCAGGGGCAAAGGACAGACAGCCAGAGCCAGACGTCGGCGTGGAGGAAAAGGCGGAGAAAGACAAACTCATGGACGCCCTTATGGGAAAGCCCATGCAGAAAGAGGAAAACGCTCCAAACCCCTCGGTGGCAAAGACAGAAAAATCCCCTCTGTCCGAGCCTACCTTAAAGCAGCAAAGGAAGCCCGCAGAGGGGGCTACTATGGCTAAGACGGAGAAGCCGTCAGTCAGGGAGGAACTGCGGAAAATCAAGGAGAGCCGCAAGGAGCAGGAAGCGGATGTTTCCCCTGCAAAAGAGAAATCCCCCGACAGGGCGAAGAAGCCGCCCGCAGGAAAGACGGAGCATAAGCAGCCTCAGAAGCGGAAACGGAAACCAAAATCGAAAGGAGAAAGATAAGCATGAGCATTTATGACGTATTCAGCGGCGGCGGCAGACCTTTTAACAAAGAGGAATGGGCTGCCCAGAAACAGGAGCAGCGGAAAGCAGCCTATGAGCTGATAGACAACACCTGCTCGGAAATGATGGCGGACGGAGGTGCGTTTCAGCAGTACCTTGACGTGCAGGGGCATTTTGACCGCTACTCCGTCAACAACGCCATCTTGGTGTCGGCGCAGATGCCCGAAGCAACGCAGCTTAAGGATTACGGCAGTTGGAAACAGAGCCGTGCCTATGTGGACAAGGACGCACAGAAAGTCACCATCCTTGAGCCGGGGAAAGAATACGAGCGGGAGGACGGATCAAAGGCGGTCGGCTACAACGCAAAAGTGGTCTATGATATTTCCCAGACCTCGGCAAAGGACAGGCAGCAGCCGCAGGAAGCCAAAACCATGCGGGAGCTTGTGTCGGCGATGATTGACGCAAGCCCCGTTTCCTTTGTGCCAGTGGACGACCTTGAACTGCCTGCGTTCTATGACAGCGCACAGCAGACCATCTTCATCAAGACGGGACTTTCCGAGGAACAGCTCTTTGTCAGCATGGCAAAGGAAGTGTCGGCGGCGGTCTTTGACTTCAAGCACAAGGAGAGCCGTGACGTTTCAGAGTTCAAGTCGTTCTGCGTCGCCTATATGGTAAGCTCCCGCTACGGCGTGGACACGAAAGGCTTTCACTTTGACAAGCTCCCGAAAGAGTTTGCGGGCATGGAAACGCAGGAATTTAAGGGGGAGCTTGGCTCGATGCGTGACGTACTCGGCGAAATCCAGTCGGACATGTATAAGAGCCTTGAGAAGAACAAGCCGCCCAAGCATAAGGAGCAGGAACGCTAATCGGAGGTGCAGACCATGAAAGAAGAACGATACCATCTGGCATTGGACAAATACGATAAGAACATCGTCCTCAATGCCCTCAACACCCTGCGGACGCAGCAGATACAGGAGGGACGCCCCACCGAGCCTGTTGACGAGCTGATAAGCAGGGTGGCATACGCCCCGACCAAGAAAGTGAAGGTCGCCCCGTGCAAGTGCCATGAAGAACGGTGACGATTATAAGGCGGGCTTAATCCTCTCTTTATGTGGGCTTGTTCCTGTCGTGTGGCTTGCCCTGCTGACTGCCCCTTATGTCAGCGGCGGCATCGTGGAGATAATACAGAATCTGTTCGTGGCAATCGAGAATCCGTTTTCCATAACGGTGTGTGAGGACAGCGTAAGGACTGTCCTTATTTTCCTGCTTGCCTACGGAATGGGAATCGGCGTTTATTTCTCCACACGCAGGAACTACCGCAAGGGGGAGGAACACGGCTCTGCAAAATGGGGCAGCGCAGGTACTTTGAATAAAAAGTACCGAGATAAAAACGCAGCGGAAAACAAGCTGCTGACCCAGAGCGTCCGCATCGGGCTTGACGGGAAAAAGCACAGGAGGAATCTGAATATCCTCGTGGTGGGCGGCTCTGGCGCAGGAAAGACCAGATTTTTTTGTAAGCCCAACGTCATGCAGTGCAACACGTCAATGGTAATCTTAGACCCGAAAGGCGAGATTGTCCGTGACACGGGCGGGCTGCTTGAGAAGAAAGGCTATGAGGTGCGTGTGCTTGATTTAATCAACATGCACAAGAGCCACTGCTACAACCCGTTTGTCTATTTAAGAAACGACAATGACGTGCAGCGGCTTGTGACGAATCTCTTTAAGGCGACCACGCCGAAAGGAAGCCAGTCGCAAGACCCGTTCTGGGACACGGCGGCGAGTATGCTGCTTCTGTCCCTCGTGTTCTATCTGAAATACGAAGCCCCGCCAGACGAGCAGAATTTCCCGATGGTGATGGAGCTGTTAAGGGCGGGCGAGGTAAGGGAGGATGATGACAGCTATGTAAGCCCGCTTGACGAGCTGTTTGACCGTCTGGAAATGGTAAACCCAGAGCATATCGCATTAAAGTATTACAGAGATTACCATTCTGGTTCGGCAAAGACCTTAAAGAGCATCCAGATAACCCTTGCCGCAAGGCTTGAGAAGTTCAATCTGGAAAGCCTTGCATCTTTGACCGCCACAGACGAGCTGGATTTGCCGTCTTTGGGGGAAAAGAAAGTCGCACTGTTCGCACTGATACCAGACAACGACACCAGTTTCAATTTCCTTGTGTCGCTTTTATACACGCAGCTATTCCAACAATTATTTTATCTCGCCGACCACAAGTATGGCGGGAGCCTACCCGTCCACTGTCAGTTCATTATGGATGAATTTGCAAACGTCAGTTTGCCAGACGACTTTGACAAGATACTGTCAGTCATGCGGTCAAGGGGCGTGTCGGTCAGCATCATTTTACAGAACTTGGCACAGCTTAAAGCGTTATTCGAGAAACAATGGGAAAGCATCGTCGGGAACGCCGATGAGTTCCTCTATCTCGGCGGCAACGAGCAGAGTACCCATAAGTTTGTGTCGGAGCTGTTAGGCAAGGCGACCATCGACACGAACACCTACGGGAAAAGCTCTGGGCGGAGCGGCAACTATTCCACCAACTACCAGATTTCGGGGCGTGAGCTTTTAACGCCAGACGAGGTGCGTATGCTGGACAACCGCTACGCACTTCTTTTTGTGCGTGGGGAACGCCCCGTCATGGATTTAAAGTATGATATTTTGAAACACCCGAACGTGAAACTGACTGCCGACGGTGGGAAGCCGCCGTATATCCACGGCGAGCCGACGCAGGCGGTCGCAACCTTTGTGTTTGGCGGGGATATTCCAAAAGATGCTGTTACGCTTAACCCTGTCAGCACATCCTATGAGCTTCTGTCCGATGAGGACTTGGAAGAAATATTCAATTTATAAGGAGGATTTACCCTATGAAACTTTTTCAGAAAAACGAGAAGAAAGCAACCCAGAAACTGCCGATGGGCAGAAAGGCAAAAAAGGCATTCGCCGTGTATGCAGCCCTTGTACTCTGCATGGTCTTTGGAACGACTACCGCCTTTGCCGCCAATGACCCGATTGCCGTTGTCAACAACCTCTCCAATTTCATCTTCGGTCTGATACGGGCGGTCGGAATGATTATGCTCGGCTTCGGCATCGTGCAGGTCGGTTTGTCGCTGAAATCCCACGACCCGTCCCAGAGGGCGAACGGCTTCCTCACACTGGCGGGCGGCGTTGTGATTACCTTTGCGAAAGAGATTTTAACCCTCATCACGGGCTAATAAGGAACTAAGACAACAGACTGACACAAGACACCCGAAAATGCTTCACTGGAGCATTTTCGGGATGCAATGCAAAGGCAACGGGGCAGATCCGCTCTGCGGGGCTTGCCCCGCTGCCCAATTTTAAGAACGGAGGTGGTCGAATGTCAGACAACTGGGTAGTCCAGAACTTGGAGAACGCCCTTGACACATGGAATGAAAAGTTAGCCGAGATATGGCAGCTCATCACCCAATCCCCAGAAACCTTTAAGGGCGGTGCGATATGGAAAGTCATCGTTGACATCCACGGGGCGTTGCAGGCTATCGGGCTTGCCCTGCTCGTGCTGTTCTTTGTGGTGGGCGTGATGCGTACCTGCGGCGACTTCGCAAGCGTGAAGAAGCCCGAACACGCCTTGAAGCTGTTCATCCGCTTCGCCCTTGCGAAAGGTGCGGTCACTTACGGCTTGGAGCTGATGATGGCTTTGTTCAAAATTGTGCAGGGCGTGATTTCCGCCATTATGAAAGCCGCAGGCTTCGGCTCGGCGCAAAAGACTGTCTTGCCGCAGGAGATAGTGACAGCCGTGGAGGACTGCGGCTTTTTCGAGAGCATCCCCTTATGGGCGGTCACGCTGATAGGCGGGCTGTTCATCACGGTGCTGTCGTTCATTATGATAATGTCGGTGTACGGCAGATTTTTTAAATTGTATCTCTATACTGCCATCGCCCCCGTGCCGCTGTCCTCGTTTGCGGGAGAGCCGAGCCAGAGCGTGGGCAAGAGCTTCATCAAGAGCTACTCCGCCGTGTGCCTTGAGGGTGCGATTATCGTGCTTGCCTGCATCATCTTCTCGGTGTTTGCGGCGTCCCCGCCCGCAGTCAACCCCGATGCGGCGGCAGTCACGATGGTGTGGGGCTATATCGGGGAATTGGTGTTCAATATGCTCGTCCTTGTCGGTGCGGTCAAGATGGCAGACCGTGTGGTAAGGGAAATGATGGGGCTTTAAGGGAATGAAATTTAAGTGCGTTTGTAAGGACGGAATCAAGCAGGCTCACCGCAGAAAAATCGAAAAATCACTTGACATATGATTGTCGGATGATTATAATAAAATGATTTAGATTTTAAAGTCTAAATGGCAGGCTTGGGGATGAAAGGAGATTTTATGTTTGACTATGTAGAAGATAAGAAATTTCTAAGCCGTATGCGGAGTTTATGTGGTGAGATAATGCAGGATTTCTGCCATTACTTGAAAGAGGACTATGATATTGGCGCAGTATTCTTTCTTGTAGGGAGCGGCGCACGAAACCTCATCGTACAAAACGCTTCGTTGCCGATTGATTTGGATTACAACCTTGAAATTGTAAGATGTGAGGATTTTGAGGATTGTAGGTTTTTAAAAGAATGTGCAAGGAAGTCCTTTAATAAGGCGTTAAAGGAACATGGTTGGGGAGATTGCGATGATTCAACATCTTCTCTGACTACGGAGAAAAGGCATTTTCTCAAAGGCAATCCTACCGAGTTTTCGATGGATGTCTGCATTGTTTGCAGGGATACAGAGGAGCATTTTCACAGACTGAAACACAAAAAGACAGGGTTCACTTATCTGGATGAATACTATTGGAACGAAGCCCCTCATTCTGCGGGCATACAGAAAAAGGCTAAGTATATCAAGGAAAGGGGAAAATGGCAGCTTGTCAGGGCGCAGTATAAGGATATTAAAAACAGATACCTGCAACGGAACGACCACGACCATCCCTCTTTCATTTGCTATATCGAAGCCGTGAACAATGTATATAACGCAAGAATGAATTGGAAGTAAACTGAATAAATTTTAAGAATCGTCATTTTCCCAAAGATGGCGATTTTTTTGTGCCAAAAAGGAGGTGTTTATGGATTGGAAGTAAAGATAAATAAGGAAATCCGCAACTACACGGAATCCATGTTCTTCGGGCTGTCAATGCGGCAGTTCCTGTTTTCCGTGCTTGCCTGCGGCGTGGCGGTCGGCTTGTTCTTCCTGCTCCGTGGCAGGTTCGGGACGGAAACATTGAGCTGGATGTGCATTTTGGGGGCTTCCCCTTTTGCGGTCATGGGATTTGTAAGGTACAACGGCATGACCGCCGAGCAGTTTGTGTGGGCATGGGTAAAGTCGCAGTTTCTGATGCCGAAGAAGATTTTATTTGTTCCAGAGAATTTATATTACGAAGCGATGAAGAACGCCATTGAAGCCTATGAAAAGGGCTTGCCCGCCGTGCAGGATAAGAAAAAATGCAGGAGGGCAAGGCGCAAGGCGGCAAGGAAGCGGAGAAAACAGGCAGAAAAAGCCAGAAAGAAAAATAAGAAATCAAGAAAGCGCAAGGAGGTAGACCATGATTAAGACGCTGAAAACGCTGTTCAAGCAGGACAGGGAGAAATTCATTGTGCCGAAGTCGGTGCAGGCGGTCATCCCGTTAAAGACCATGTGGGAGGACGGCATTTTCCTTGTGGGCAGGAACAAATACGCCAAGACATTCAAGTTTGAGGACATCAACTATGCCGTGGCGAGCCGTGAGGACAAGGAAGCGATGTTCCTCGAATACTCGGAGCTTTTAAACGCCCTCGACAGCGGGGCGACCACGAAAATCACGATAAATAACCGCCGCTTGAATAAGGCGGACTTTGAGCAGACTATCTTAATTCCGATGGCGGAGGATGATTTGGATAAATACCGTAAGGAATACAACAAGATGCTGCTTGACAAGGCGACGGGGGCAAACTCCACCGTGCAGGACAAATATGTGACGGTTTCCGTCTGCAAGAAGAACATCGAGGAAGCGAGGAATTACTTTGCCCGTGTCGGGGCTGACCTTATCGGGCATTTCAACCGTTTAGGCTCGAAATGTACGGAACTGGATGCCAATGACAAGCTGCGTATCTTCCACGACTTCTACCGCACGGGTGAGGAAACGGCTTTTGCTTTTGATATGGCACAGACCATGCGGAAAGGTCACGACTTCAAGGATTATATCTGCCCAGACTCTTTTGAGTTTGAGAAAGATTATTTTAAGATGGGAAACCGTTACGGGCGTGTGATATTCCTGCGTGAGTATGCCGCCTATATCAAGGACAGCATGGTTGCGGAGCTTTGTGAATTAAACCGTAACATGATGCTCTCCGTGGACGTCGTGCCTGTCCCGACGGATGAAGCCGTGCGGGAGGTGGAGAACCGCCTGCTCGGTGTGGAAACCAACATCACGAACTGGCAGAGGAAACAGAACCAGAACAACAATTTTTCCGCCGTCATCCCCTATGATTTGGAGCAGCAGAGAAAGGAAAGCAAGGAGTTCCTCGACGATTTGACGACCCGTGACCAGAGGATGATGTTTGCGGTGCTTACGATGGTGCATACCGCCGACACCAAAGAGCAGCTTGACAATGACACCGAAGCCCTGCTGACGACGGCAAGGAAGAATCTCTGCCAGTTTGCCGTGCTGAAGTACCAGCAGATGGACGGTCTGAACACCGCCCTGCCGTTCGGCGTGAGGAAAATAGATGCCCTGCGTACCCTCACCACGGAGAGCCTTGCCGTGTTTATCCCGTTTAGAGTGCAGGAAATCTACCATAAGGACGGCGTGTATTACGGGCAGAACGTCATTTCCAAGAACATGATTATCGCCAACCGCCGTCATCTTTTGAACGGAAATTCCTTTATCCTCGGCGTGTCTGGTGCGGGCAAGTCGTTCACGGCAAAGGAGGAAATGACGAACATCATTCTGACCGACCCCAACGCCGATGTAATCGTAATAGACCCAGAGCGGGAATATTCCCCGCTTGTAAAGGCAATGCAGGGCGAGGTCGTCCACATCTCGGCGACGAGCGACAACCACATCAACGCAATGGACATGAACTCTGATTACGGCGACGGAGCGAACCCCGTCATCTTGAAATCAGAGTTTATTTTGTCTTTATGCGAACAGCTTATCGGAGGTGCAAGCCTTGGGGCAAAGCAGAAGTCCATCATTGACCGCTGCACGGCGAGCGTCTACCGCTATTACCAGCAGGGCAACTATATGGGTACGCCGCCCACTTTGCAGGACTTCCGTGAGGAGCTGTTAAAGCAGGACGAGCCAGAAGCGCAGGAAATCGCCCTTGCGATTGAGCTTTTCACGGACGGCTCTCTCAACACCTTTGCCAAGCATACGAACGTGGACACCCACAGCCGCCTTATCTGCTACGACATTCTGGATTTGGGCAAGCAGTTACAGCCTATCGGTATGCTTGTGGTGCTTGACAGCATTTTAAACCGCATCACCCAGAACAGGGCGAAAGGCAGGAACACATTTATCTTCATTGATGAAATTTATCTGTTGTTCCAGCACGAGTATTCCGCCAACTTCCTCTTTACCCTCTGGAAGCGTGTGCGTAAGTACGGGGCGTACTGTACTGGAATCACACAGAACGTGGACGACCTCTTGCAGAGCCATACGGCGAGGACGATGCTTGCCAACTCTGAATTTATCATTATGCTGAACCAAGCATCCACAGACCGCATTGAGCTTGCGAAGCTCCTTAACATCTCCGATTTGCAGATGAGCTATATCACGAATGTCGGTGCGGGGCAGGGATTATTGAAAGTCGGTAGCTCCCTCGTGCCGTTCGTCAACAAGTTTCCGCGCAATACAAAGCTGTATAAGCTGATGACGACGAAATTTGGGGAGTGCTAAAAGGATGGCATTTTTGGAAAGGAATTGTGTTTATCCTGCCGATTGTCTGGAAGTGCTGCGGGGACTTCCAGATAGAAGTGTGGATTTAGTGATTGCCGACCCGCCGTATTACCGCATGAAAGGGGACTTTGACTTTGTGTTCCAGACAATTTCTGACTATCTGGAATGGTGTCTGGCGTGGGCGGGGGAATGCCACAGGATTTTGAAGCCTACGGGTGCTTTTTATTGTTGGGGGAGCTGCCAGATGATAGACAAGCTCTCCACCCACGTCTTAGACAAGTTTGGATGGATAAAGCGGAATCTGATTGTCTGGAATTACAGGACGGGACGACCTGCGAAAGCGACCTATCGGAATGAAGCGGAGTTCTTGTGGTTTTACAGTAACCCCATGCATGAAATCAATATTGATGCCGTCCGCATCCCGTATGATGAGGGCGGCGAAAAAGACAAGCGGAAAAACCCAAAGGGGAAATCCTGCGGGAACGTGTGGGAGTTTCCGAGGATTATGCCCAACTATAAAGAAGCGACAGGGCATCCCACGCAGAAGCCAGAGAAGCTGGCGGAACGGATGCTGCTTGCAAGCAGCAGGGCGGGCGATTTAGTGGTAATCCCCTTTGCAGGCTCTGGGAGCGAGGTAGTCCAGTGCATCAAAAACGGGCGTGATTTTATCGCTTCTGAAATCAATGAATCCTATGTGGGAAATATCATTCTGCCACGGCTGCAAAAAGAAACAGATTGCAGCGTATCGGCGCAGGAGAAAGGAGGATTTTTATGTCAGAGATAAGGTTTCGCAACGCAGCCCACCGTGATTTTTTTCTGGAAAGCATGATGAAATGCAGGGTAAACGACTGTTACCACAGGGCATTTTTCTATGTGATGGGGATTGCGGGGGAAACAAGGCAGAACATCAACGCCATGTTCGATTTTAAGACAGACTGCATCAAGCCAGAGGGGATGCACGCAGGATGGCAGACAAGCGGCACGGTCAAGGTCTGCCACCTTGCCTTTAACCTCTGGAACGGTTACGCCGAGGAGGGGCGTGAAAAATTATTCACGCCAGAGGAATTGTTCTGTTGCGAGTTCGCCCCATATTTCATGGAGGGCATCAAGGCACGGTATCCCGAATATTGCAGGGACTTACCAACGCCCAAGAAGCAGACGGAGCATACACGGTAAAATTTTAAATGAAAGGAAAAGCCTATGAATTTTAAAAACTATAAAACCATTCTCTGTATAGTCGCCGCTGTTACCTTTTTAGGAGCAGCGGTTTTTTGCGGCTTTAAGATTTACAGCCATTACCAGCAGATAGACGAGCAGACCGAAGCCTTTGCGGAGATTGCCGAGGTTGTGGAGAACGTCGAGCCAGAGGACGAACCGCCCAGAGATAAGGATACGCCCGTCAGCGAGGGCGAGGATATATTGGCAAAATACAAAAAGCTGTATTTGCAGAATGAGGATATGGTCGGGTGGATTGCTGTTGACGGAACGAGTATCAATTACCCCGTCATGCAGACCAAGAACAATCCCAACTTCTATCTGAAGCACAGCTTTGAAAAAGAGTATAGCGACTTAGGCGTACCGTATATCCAAGAGGACTGCGACATCCTCACAAGCGACAATCTGGTTATCTACGGACATCACATCAAGGGCGGCAGGATGTTCGGGGCGTTGGAAGATTACAAATCCAAGAGCTTTTATGAGAAGCATAAGAGCATCCAGTTTGACACGCTCACGGAGCAGGCAGAGTATGAAATCATCGCCGTATTTAAGACGGTTGCATACAGTTCGGAGGGCTACCGCTATTATGATTTTGTCAATGCGGAAAATGAAAAGGAGTTTGATGCTTTTGTCGGGAAGTGCAAAGAGCTTGCCTTGTATGATACGGGCGTGACAGCCCAATACGGCGACAGGCTCATTACCCTCTCCACCTGCGAATACTCGGCACAGAACGGCAGGCTTGTAGTGGTGGCGAAAAAAGCAGACTGACATGACCGCAAATCTTCTGGGAAAGGAGGTCGGATTTTATGGCTGATATAAAGACCAGAGATGCGGTCAAAGGGACGATTAAGACTTTAGACAAAGCTGCCATAGCAGGCAGACGCATGAAATCCGCTTACGCCAAGACAAAGGACAAGGCGGAGCAGGGGTATTGTGCAGAGGAAAATTCCCCCACGGAATATGCCGCCGACAAGGTTTCCCATGCTTCTGGGCGTATTAAGGACGAGGGTATCCATCAATTCAATAAGCAAGGGCAGAAAAACGCCCAGATTACAAAAGAAAATATCGGTAAGGCGAAAGATAAAATCACCGATTTTAAGGCAAAGCGGGCAAAGAAAGCCGCAGAGCAGAAAACAATGCGGAATAAGGCAGAACAAAACACCATGCGTACAATAAGGCAGGACGGCTTGCAGGAAATACAAGGGACTGCAAGCCGTCCCGCTGTTTCCGTTGCCCCTGCCAAGACCGAAACACCCCAGACGGTAGCAAACTCACTGATAAAGACCAGACAGCAGGGAAAGCGGACGATAAAGACGACAGCCAGAAATGCGGAAAAAACCGTCAAGACCACAGCAAAAGGCACGGTCAAGGCGACGGAAAAAGGCGTGAAAACCGCAAAGGCGACGTCCAAGACGGCGATTAAAACCACGGAGCAGACCGCAAGGACGGCGCAGAAAACGGCGAAAGCATCCGCCAAAGCCGCACAGAAAGCGGCACAGACGGCGAAAGCCACCGCAAAGACGACAGCCGAAGCGACGAAAGCCACGGTCAAGGCGACCATTGCGGCGGTCAGGGCGATTATCGCAGGGACTAAGGCATTGATTTCTGCCCTTATCGCAGGCGGCTGGATTGCCGTCGTGATAATCCTCATCGTCGTCCTGCTTGGGTGCGCCGTTTCCCTGTTCGGGGGCGGAAGCGACAGCACTTCCTATACCCCTGTCAGTGCGGAGGTCGAAGCCTACACGCCGCTGATACAGAAGTATGCGAAACAGTACAGAATCCCCGAATATGTGGAGCTTATCAAGGCGGTAATGATGCAGGAATCTGGGGGAAAGGGCAGCGACCCGATGCAGGCGGCGGAGGGGAGCTTCAACAAGAAGTACCCCCATGAGCCGAACGGCATCAAAGACCCCGAATATTCCATCGAGTGCGGCGTGCAGGAACTAAAAGCAGCCCTCACATCAGCCGAGGTGGAGAACCCGATTGACATGGAGCGCATCAAGCTCGCCTTGCAGGGCTACAACTTCGGCAACGGATATATCTCATGGGCAAAGACCAACTACGGCGGCTATTCCTATGCAAATGCGGTGGAGTTTTCCGCAATGCAGGCACAGCGGCTCGGTTGGGAGAAGTACGGCGACACGCAGTACCCCGCCCATGTATTACGCTACTATCCATACGGGAGGGCGTTCACAAGCGGAGGAAACCAAGCCATCGTAGAAGTGGCTCTGACACAGCTCGGCAACGAGGGCGGGCAGCCTTATTGGAGCTGGTACGGCTTTGAGGGGCGTGTGGAATGGTGCGCCTGCTTCGCATCGTGGTGTGCCGACCAGTGCGGCTATCTGGAAAGCGGAATTGTGCCGAAATTCTCCCTCTGCTCGGACGGCGTGAACTGGTTCAAGGGCAAAGGGCAATGGCAGGACAAGAACTATGAGCCGCAGGCAGGCGACCTTATTTTCTTTGATTGGGGGAGCGACGGCTCAATCGACCATGTGGGAATCGTGGAGAAATGCGAGAATGGGACGGTCTACACCGTGGAGGGCAACTCTGGGGATGCCTGCAAACAGCAGAGCTATCCAGTCGGGAGTGGTTCTATTTACGGGTACGGATGTCCAAACTATTAGTTGGGCAGGACAAAAGAAAACCAGAGGTCAATCCTCTGGCTGCTCTTTTGCCTTACATAAGGCGGCTGCGGTTGCTTCAAGAATGGATAAATCTCTGTCGCTCAATTTATCCAGAAGCACATCCAAGCGTTTCCGCACGGCACTTTTAACATCTGCTTTCTCTGGAAATATGTACGGGTCGATAGGCATATCGAATATTGTTGCGATATATGCCAAAAGTCCGAGGCTTGGGTGTTTCCCTTCCAGCTCGATTGCTTGGAGATGCCGTGGCGTAATGTCAAGCGTTTCCGCTAATTTCTCCCGTGTTATCTTTTGGGCTTCACGAAAAGTTTTGATGTCAAGCCCCATTGGAGTGAAGTCAAATCCGTATCTGTTTTTCTTGTTTTTTTCCATTTCCATATGTCCACCGCCTGTTCTGAAATTTGTTATGTTCCATTTTACAGAGATAGAAGTTCCTATTAAACGAGATACAATCTCTACATATAGGAACTACAAATGCTATATAGAAGAACGGTTAGTGCGGATTATTTTAGAGAATTAACGGATTTTAAGGGATTTTTAGACAATGTATAGAAACACAGATTTAGAAGAATTTACCGATAGGGGGATTTTATATAACGAAAATAACGCAAAAAACTTTCAAATCTATTGCGAAAACAGATAAATAGTAGTAAAATAGTTATTGACCGAAAGTCAATAACTATAAAAGGAGGTGTATGGAATATGGCTAGACCTGTAAAAAAGACACCAGAGGAATGGAGAAAAGAAATCCTAAATGCTGCCCAAAACTTATTTATTTCTAAAGGATATGAGGAAACCTCAATTTCCGATATTATGGACATGGTGGGCGGAGCAAAAGGAATGTTTTACCGTTGTTTCCAAAGCAAAGAGGAAGTAATGTACGCATTAGGCAATCAGATGTTTTTCGAGGACAACCCATTTGAAGTAGTCAATGGGAGGGAGGACTTGAACGGTCTGCAAAAAATCAGGCTGTTGCTTACACTGAATCAGTCGGACGCTGAACGAAATCAGATAAATATTCAGGCAATCCCGATTTTGAAAGACCCGCACATTTTAGCGGCGGCAGTTGCAGAAAACAGGCGTGTATTAACCCCCTTGTGGTTGGAATTGTTGGAGGAGGGAAAGAAGGACGGTTCTATTAAGACGGAATACACAAAGGAGCTTTCCGAGCTTTTGCCGCTTATCAACTTCTGGCTCATGCCCTCGGTATTCCCTGCAACAGAGGAAGAACTGTATCATAAATATCATTTTGTGAAAGAAGTGTTAGCCCATATGGGATTGCCGCTTTATGATGATGATACGACAATCTTTACAGAAAAATTTATCACTGATATTACAGAAACACCCTGCGGGCATACCTCTATGCCAGAGAATGCAGGAAAAATTAATGAAAAAGGAGGGAATCAGCCATGACGGAAAAATTATTTACAAAAAATTTCACGCTCCTTATTTTGGGGCAGCTAACCTCATTGTTTGGAAATTTTATATTGAAATTGGCACTGTCCATGTATGTACTGGAAGCGACTGGTTCGGCAACCATATTTGCAGGGATATTGTCTGCTGCTACAATCCCGACCATTATTTTGTCACCGCTTGGCGGTATCTTGGCGGACAGGGCAGACAGACGGAATGTTATGGTGGCGTTAGACGCATTGACTGGTGTATCCGTTTTATGTGCAGCACTATTCTTGGCGGAAAGCAATGCCATTGCTGTAATCAGTACGTTGCTTATTATACTTTCTATTTTGGGTGCGTTTGAAACGCCTACTGTTCAAGCGTGTATTCCTACCATGTTACAAGGGGACAATATTATGAAAGGAAATGCCGTTGTAAATCAAGTGGCATCTTTATCCTATCTGATTGCCCCTATGTTGGGCGGCGTATTGTATGCCATGCTTGGGCTAAAACCCGTAATGTATGCAAGCGTTGTCTGCTTTTTTATTACTGCCATGTTTGAATGTTTTATAAAATTGAGCTATCAGCGTATTCAAAATCAAGGCGGTGTGCTTCAAATTGTTGAGCAGGATTTTTTATCAAGTATACGGTATATTTCAAAAGAACAGACCAGTATATCAAAAATGCTGCTTTTAACGGCATTCTCAAGGTTTTTTGTGATGGGCATTACCATAGTCGGACTTCCTTTTCTTGTGCGGACTGTCCTCGGATTTAATCCAAGATATTATGGGGCTGCGGAAAGTGCGCTGGCGGTCGCTGCAATCTTGGGGAGCATTGCCGCAGGAATTTTGGCAGAGAAATTGAAAATACATAAATTATCTGTCCTGCTTGCTTCTCTGGGTATTTTCATTATCCCTGCCGGCATTGTTTTCTTTTTGCCAGTGAATGCCATGATAAAGTATGGCGTTACGGTTGTATCATTTTGCGGTATGCAGGCTGTTATCAGTATATTTTCTATTTTCGCTGTTTCCCTCATACAGCAGAGGACGCCAAATCATTTAATAGGAAAAGTGATGGCTTATACATCAACGGTTACTTTGTGCGTCCAGCCCATAGGACAAATCGTGTACGGTTTTTTGTTTGACAAATTTTACAGTACCGTATATTTTGTCTTAATCCCGACTGGCATCATAGTTTGCATTGTAGGATTATCTGCAATGAGCTTTTTTAAGAACATGGAAAGGGAACAGCAGGAGGTGTCAGCATGAAGCAAGAAAAGTGGCTATTGTGTCCTGTATGCGGAAACAAGACGAGATTGAAATTGCGTGAAGATACGGTACTTGAGAAATTCCCTTTATTTTGCCCAAAATGTAAACAGGAAACTCTTATAAATGTCCGACAAATGAATATGTCTGTTATCAGAGAGCCAGACGCAAAGACGCAGAGCCGATGAATTTGTGAGATAGTTTGAAATCACAATACATCGGCTCTGTTTTGTATTCCGCAATTTTTTACAATTCAAATAATAAGCCTGTTGGTATGATGTAAGCAGGCAAGAGAATTGTCAAAAAATTGAAAGGAAGTGTTGGAAATGGATTACAAAAATCTGTTTGAAAAATTCAACGAGGGAGGAAAGCTGCTGTTAAAAGATGCCACAGTTACATTTGACGCTATCCCGTGGTCGAAACATCCTGCTTTTGAGGGTGTGGAACTGAAACACATTATTACATCCGAAAGGACAGACGGACAATTCAGCTACCATCTTGTGAGGATAGCCCCTAATAAAAAGATTGGCAGCCATATCCACGAGAAACAACTGGAAACGCATGAAGTAATTTCTGGCACGGGCGTGTGCGTAAATGACGGTGTGGAATTGCCTTATGAAGCGGGCGTAATATCCATATTTCCCATAGGCGTACCGCATGAAGTGATTGCAGGGGATGACGGGCTTTACCTGTTCGCAAAGTTTATGCCCGCCCTCTGCTAATAGCTTTATCTGGTTATATCTCTTTCGTATCGCCGAATGGTATGAGTGCCCCAGAGGGTATAGAGGTATTTTGGGGGATAATTCCAGAAGAATATTTATAAGTTAAAGGCGGCAAGCCTACCTGTTTTTCAAATTGCTTTATGAAGTGGCTTTGGTCGCAGAAACCCGTGGTCAAAGCTACTTCGGTTATTGTATCGGCTTCGTGGATTAGGCGTTGCGCCTTGCGGATGCGGTTCTGGATTTGGAACTGGTGCGGCGTAAGCCCTACCTCTGCCTTGAAGCTTCTGATAAAGTGGTATTTGCTGATAAAAGCGTTTTGTGCCATTTCCTCGACAGAAAGTTTGCATTCTGGGTATAACTCCAACTGTCTTTTTAAGTCGTGGATATAAGGGGTATGGTTTTTTAGCTGCCAGTTGGAAGAATCCGAGGTTTCATCCAGACAGTTTAATAGCTGTAATATCTGATATTGATTGATTTTTCCCATATTCAGAGCCTGCATCAGAAGAAATCCAATATGTTTTTGTACGGTGGTAATATCTACGTCGTTTACAGCATTCTTATCAATGCACAGGGTAAGCAGGGAATAGCTGTCATGTGCCGAAATGCTATGCGGTTCATACGGAAATATTGTAAATGTTTCGTTTTGCTTATAAGTCCTTGTTTCCTTATTCGTTGTAAGGACTACGGAGCCGTCCAGTATGATACCGATTGTCAGTACGGAAACGTGATTATGCAGCGGGTAAGATATAGTTGAATTTTTGCAGAAAATCAGCTCAATGCCTGTTTCTGTATGATATAAATAGCGGATATTGTTTGTAGCCATAGGTTTTCCTCACGGTCTGTTATCCATTTCATGGACTTGTGTTATATGTTGGCGTTGCAGCTTTCAAGTAAACGGTTTGTTCCTGTTATTTCAGCATCTACAAGGTCAATCATTCTTTTTACATTTGCAGAATGGGCAGAAGAAACTTCATTTTCCCATAACGGATTGATTTGTTTTTCAATCCCTGCACGGTACTTTTGCAAAATATTAAGCCGCTCCTGCAAAAGTTCCTGCTGTTCATCAGGGGTAAATGTACTTAGAAAAAAAGCGGCAATAGAAAAGATGTTTGTATCGTAGTTGAATTGCAGGATGGATGCTTTTAAAGTGTTTACAAATTCTTTTTTCCCCTTATCAGAAAGTTTGTAAACGGTGCGGTCTGGCATATTCCCGATTTTCTCGGTAGTGCCAGATATAAATTCCTTTTTCTCAAGGGTTTTTAAGGTCGAATATACCGTTGAATCAGCGATATTAAACCACCATTTCACATTCATGTAGTTTAAGAGTTTTATTATCTCGTATGCGTTAAGTGGTTTTTCGTATATGAAACCTAAAAGCATTGTGGCAGGTTTGGACAGCATGTTTTTTCCTCCTTGACATTGGATTGTATTTGTAGTACTTTATATATAAAGTAGTTTTTATGGACACTACTATTATAACATATCAATATAGAAAAAGGAATACTGGAAAAGGAGGTTTTTTATGCCGCAGCTCAATAAAGGGGGTAAATTTGTATTTGGTCTTTCTGTTATAAACCCCGATTTAACAATACACATCCCGCCACAGGCATTGTTGGAATATGATGCACTGCGGGATGGAAAAGTGATAATTTTTACGGGAAGCAAAATAACAGGCGGCTTTTGCGTGACGACATATCCGCTGCTGTCAAATTCAAAACTCAGCCATATATTGGAAGAATGCCCTGCGTTAAGGGACTGCCAGCTTTCCGAGGGTGAGTTTACCCGATATAAAGGGCGTAAATATGCGTGGATTAACATTGATAAGGACGGAGCTGTTAAATTGCCGCAAGATACGTTGGACGTTTTAGAATTACAGTCTGGAATGGAATTGTTGTCAATCCGCAGCAGTGATATTGCCTTTACAATGGGAGCAAAAGGAACACTGCTTGAAAAAGCGCATAATTTTCATGGAGAAATTAAGAGATATTAGGGGAGATTGGAAAATGGGAAATATAATAAACAGTAAGTTATTTCATTCAGTTATGCTCTTTACAGTTGTTGGCGAGTTTTTTCTTCCGTGGATATTATGTCGGTATTATGATGGGTACAGCAGTAAAACAATGGCTATGAGTGCGTTGGGGAGTCTGCAAAGCCCCGTTCGTGTTATTTATAATACATGGTTAATATGGCTTGGATGTTTTCTGGCATTTGCAGCGGTTGCATATTTTTTTGCTACGAAAAAAGATTTTCCAATCCTATCGGTTTTACTTTTGTTTTCACTGGGGACATTTGCTGTCGGAGCAGGATTGGTTTCGGGAATATTCCATGTGAATGAAAACAAAGACATTATCACTGCGGCTTCAAAAGTACACGGAATAAGTGCGGCAATCGGATTTATGGCATTATTGTTTTTCCCATTGCTAAATGGGATTTTAGCATTCAAGCAGAACAATGTTATTTTCGGCATTATATGTGTTATTTCTTTTATCATGGCATTAATTTTCTTTGTCTGCTTTATTATGGGAGATAAAGAGCAGTTTCAAAACACCGTGTTGAAATATGAGGGATTGTGGGAACGTCTGTCTTTGCTTTGTATGTATATACCGCTTGTTTACATGGCTGTCCATAATCTGCTGTCCTAAGATAGTGAAGAGGTAAAAAATAGCAAGAATGATGAAAAGATAGAAAACTCCTTGTGCTACAATATCTCATTGAACCCCTGCTTTGACATTTCGTAATGTTAAAAAATGCGGGTGAAAACGAGGAAAGGAGGTCGCAAAATGCAAGGTCAGACAGTACGCATTGTTTCACAGGCTATCCGCTATATCGAAGAACATCTGCATGAAAAGATGGATTTAGATATGGTGGCATCGGCACTGCACTATTCCAAATACCACCTGCATCGGATTTTCACAAAGACCGTCGGCTTGACGATTCACGACTACGCAAAACGGCGGCAGCTTACAGAAGCGGCAAAACTTCTGGTGTTTTCTGCAAAACCGATTATTGAGATTGCCCTTATGAGCGGATATGAAAGCCAGCAGGCATTTACGGATATTTTTAAGGCGATGTATAAGACTTCCCCTGCGGAATTTCGGGAAACGGAAAATTTTTACCCGTTACAGCTTGAAATCTATCTGAAGGAGGAACTTGTAAAAATGGATTTGACAAAAGACAATATTAAATTTGCCACGCCCGAAGATGCAGATGATTGGATGGAACTGGTAAGCCTTACGATTGACGGCTATCCATGTCTGGATAAAAAAGATTATGCCGCAAACCTGCATCAGTATATTGCGGATAAAAAGGCTCTGATATTGCGGGATGACGATATGGCTATTGGCGTGATGGGATTTTCGCCCGACACAGGCAGCATAGACTTTCTGTCTGTCCATCCGCAGTATCGGCATCTTGGCATTACAAAGCTGTTCCTTGATAAGCTGGCAGACGAGCTGCTCTATGGAAAAGAGATTACGTTGACGACATACCGTGCAGGCGATAAGGCAGATACGGGTTGGCGGGAAGAATACCGCCGTCTTGGATTTGCAGAACGGGAACTGCTTGTGGAATATGGCTATCCGACGCAGCGTTTCGTGCTTCCACCGAAAAACAAGGAGGAAACAAGGAATGACCGAAACACAGAAAAACCCGTTAGCAGAGAGCTTTAACGCCCTATCCCTTATCCGATTTGCTTTCCCAAGCATGGTGATGATGCTGTTTATGGGATTATACACCATTGTGGATACGATTTTCGTCGCACGGTTTGTAGACACGAACGCCTTGTCGTCCATCAATATCGTCTGTCCCGTCATCAATCTGATTGTCGGTCTGGGGACGATGCTTGCGACAGGAGGAAGTGCGGTTGTTGCGAAGAAAATGGGGAATGGAAACACAGAGGAAGCCAGAAGCAATTTCACATTGATTGTTGTGGCAGGAGCGGTTATCGGTCTGCTGATTACAACGGCAGGGCTTCTCTTTTTGGATGAAATCATCTGGGGATTGGGGGCGAGTGAAATATTGTTCCCATATTGCAGGGATTATCTGACGATACAGCTCATTTTCGCTGCTTTTAACATGATGCAGGTGCTGTATCAGAATCTGTTTGTGACGGCGGGGAAACCGACATTAGGTTTAGCACTTGCTGTTCTGGCGGGGATTGCCAATATTATTTTTGATTATGTCTTTATCGTTTTACTGCAAATGGGAATCAAGGGAGCAGCTATTGGGACAGGCATCGGATATATGATACCGACAATTATCGGTACAATATTTTTTCTGATGAAAAGAAGTGAGCTGCACTTTTGCAAGCCTGACATGGACGCATCTGTTCTGCTGAAAAGCTGTTCCAATGGTGCATCAGAAATGGTAAGCCAGTGTTCGACTGCCGTAACTACATTTCTGTTTAATGTAACGATGATGAAATTGTTGGGTGAGGACGGCGTAGCTGCGATTACGGTAATCATCTATTCGCAATTCCTCTTAACATCGCTTTATATTGGCTTTTCTATGGGAACAGCCCCCGTCGTAAGCTATAACTATGGGAGCGGGAATGTAAAACAGCTAAAAAAGACTGTCCGTATTTGTTTCAGCTTTATAGCGGAGATTTCCATATTTGTATTTTTATTTTCTCTGTTTGGCGGGGAAAGCATTGCAAAGGTATTTGCGGAGAACAACAGGAATGTTTTTGAGATTACAAAGAATGGATTTAGCATTTTTTCATTCAGCTTTCTGTTCTCTGGATGTAATATTTTTTCATCTGCATTATTTACGGCATTATCCAATGGGAAAGCATCGGCAACCATATCTTTCTTGCGGACATTTGGATTCATTATGGTGTTCCTTTTGGCGTTACCGAGATTTTTAAATGTAACGGGCGTATGGCTTGCAGTACCGCTTGCGGAGCTTTTCACGCTTATGCTGACGATATATCTGCTATGCAGGCATCGGAAACAGTACCATTATTTTTGAAAGAAAGGCAGGCAAGAAATTGAAACAGACAGAATGGATATTATGCCCTGTCTGCGGGAGTAAAACCCGCAGCAGAATAAGGGAGGATACTATTCTGATAAATTATCCTCTCTACTGCCCGAAATGCAGGCAGGAAACATTGATTGAAGCAAAAAATTTACAAGTAACAGTCATCACAGAGCCAGACACATTAGATGCAGAGCCGATGAACGTGTGAGCAATCACAGTTTGTCGGCTTTTCTTTTTACATAACCAGAGGTAGGCACGTCCACCAAATTAAAAAAAACGGCGATTTGGTGGGCGGTATTGCTATGCCCGAAAGACTTAACAAGCACTCTCCAAACCTGCTTCAAGTTTGGAGGGATTTTTATTGCCTGCAAATAGCAATTTCCATTTACATATATCATATCGGGGATGGGTGGACAGCCTGTTAAAAAAATCCTTGTCAGTGCAAGGGGGCTTTCTACCCAAGAAGTAGAAGTCAAATCTCTACATATAAGAACCAAAATATCTATAAACCGTGAGGGCGTGACAGCCTTTGCGGTTTTTCTTTTGTCGTTTTTTGTTAGAACACGTCGTAAGGCGGTTTCTGGAATTGGATGCCGTTCTCCGCCCGTCAATCTGGATTTTCAAAAAAATTCAGATTGATTGGAGGAAATTACAATGCTTGAAAAGCATCCAAACCGAAAAAAGGACAAGTATAATCCGTACACTTTGACGATAACCGAGGGGCATTATTATCTTTCTTTTAAGGACGGACGTGGAAAGCAGCAGAATATTGAGATTGACGAAATGCTGTACCAGACGTTTGACAGATTTGAGCTTGAGGACATATCCCATCTCAACAGGGTGAGCAGGCACATTGAACACTCCGAACTGACCGAAGAAACGCTGAATGACAGAGCTTTTTATAAGGCAGAACGGATTGAGGATATTGTTTCAGAGAGCATCGAATACGAGCAGCTACATAGGGCGGTTTCCGAACTTCCCGAAGTGCAGCGGCGCAGGCTGAAACTGTACTTCTTCGGGGAGCTGACCTATGAGCAGATTGCGAAGTTGGAGGGCTGCAAATATCAAGCTGTCCAGTGTTCTGTAAAAGCGGCATTAAAGGCGATAAAAAAATTTATGAAATAATTGCCTTGTATTGTGGCGAATGAGTGAGCAAACAGGTGAAGGGGCTTAAGCCCTTTCACCTGTTTCGCTTTATAGCAGGAACGGGACGACTCTTTGAAAATCGAATACCCATTCACCAAATACATTCTCTTTGTGGCTGTAATAAGTATAAGCGTGTGCAGCGGTACGCCATGACCCGCCGAAAGGCAGTAAGCGAAAAAATATCGACTGAAAATATCGGGCAGCTCCCGATTTCGCCAAGACCCACAAAGAGGACAATGATACTCCCGTCCAGCCACAGTCCGAGCGGTAACCAATCCGCCGCAGGCAATGGGGGCGGCTCTGTCAGACCGACAGTTGGGGTGCAATTCCCGTGGAGTCAGTTCGCTGCTGACCGTTTGGTGACTTTCCTTGCGTTATCACGCATCAGCATTTTCGGGGTGTCGGGGACAAATAGAAAATGCTTTCTATCATAAAGCCAGATGCAGGACGGTCAATGGAACAGAGTTTGTTTTATATTCTCCCGACCTTAAATGCTTCCTTGCGTCTGGCTGTTACATAGGCAGGGTATTCCTGCCTAAATCAAAATAGGAGGTCAGACACTATGGACAGAACTATTAAGCGTGGCGACATTTTCTACGCAGAGCTTAATCCCGTTGTCGGTTCAGAACAAGGCGGAACAAGACCCGTACTTATCATTTCTAATGATATAGGTAACAGACACAGCCCGACGGTCATTATCGCAGCCATTACGAGCAGGGTGCAGACAAAATCCAAACTGCCGACACATACCGCAGTAAATGATTTTGAGGGGCTTGATAAGGATTCCGTTGTACTGCTTGAGCAAATCCGTACAGTAGATAAGAAAAGGCTGAAACAGTATATGGGAATGATGCCGACTGAAACGATGGCAAGGGTTGATAAGGCTCTTGCCATTAGCATTTCACTTAAAAATGGTTCAGAAAATAATTGTGCGAATTAGTGGAAATGGGAGGATTTGCACATTAGTCAAATGACGGCTGTATCCATATAATCTATGGCATACAGCCGTTAAGCTTTGCGGAGGTAGACAGATGGAAAATGTCAAAGAATTTCATAATGCGGAACAACAAAAGAATGAAGCCGACGAAGCAGAAAACTTTGATGTCTTCATAAAAGCTATGGTACAGGCGGTTGAAAAATACGGAAGATTTGTTTTGCAGGAGCTGGATTGTGTTGCGTAGGCTTACGCAACCTTACATACCGCATTTTCCAAAAATATCGGAGGTGTTAGAATGAACAGGGAAGGAAAGAAATGTGTTCTGTATCCAAGAGTAAGTACAGAGATGCAGGTTGACGGATACAGCCTTGAGGGGCAGAAAAATAGTTTGAAACGGTTTGCAGACCGTGAGGAAATGGAAGTTGTCGGCATCTACGAAGATGCAGGAAAATCGGGGAAGTCAATCGAGGGGCGACCCGCATTTAAGAAAATGCTGTCCGACATAAAAAACGGATTGGAAATAGAGTATATCCTTGTCTATAAACTTTCACGTTTTGGGAGAAATGCGGCAGACATTCTAAATTCATTGGAGTTTGTTCAGTCTTATGGGATAAACCTTATCTGCATTGAAGAGGGGATTGACTCATCCCAGACAAGCGGAAAGCTGCTCATATCTGTCCTGTCAGCGGTTGCAGAGATTGAGAGGGAAAATATCATTGAGCAGACCATGAACGGGCGCAGGGAAAAAGCAAGGCAGGGCGGATGGAATGGCGGTTTTGCCCCCTATGGATATTATCTGAAAGACAACCATCTTTTAATAGAGGAAAAAGAAGCCGAAGCAATCCGAATTATATTTGATAAGTTTGGAAATTCAGATATAGGGCTTGGGGGAGTTGCAAAATACCTTAACCTGCAAGGAATAAAGAAGATACCACGCCAGAATGGAAAGTTAGAAACATGGAGCAGCCATTTAATACGGCAGATATTAGATAACCCTGTTTACTGCGGGAAAATAGCATATGGCAGAAGAACACGGGAGAAAGTGAAAGGAACGAAGAATGAATACAAACAAGTCCATACAGATGATTATATCTTAGAGGACGGGCAGCATGAGGGGATTGTCAGTGAGGAACTCTGGCAGAAAGTCCATGCGAAGCGTTTAGCAACAGGAATCAAGCAGCCGTCGAGAATTGGCAAAGAAAGGTCGCATCTTTTGACGGGCGTTTTGAAATGTCCCCTTTGCGGCAGTTCAATGTATACGAATAAACACGCATGGACAAATAAAGACGGCACATATAAGGAAGTCTACTATTATATATGCGGAAGAAATAAGCAGGAGCGGGGGCGTCATTGTGACTACAAGGCATCTTTGAGGAAAATAGACATTGAGCCGCTTGTGGTAGAAGCGGTAAGAGAGCTTGTAAGCGATGCCTATTTTGCAAAAGAGATTGAAAAGCGTATTGGAGTGCAGACAGATACAAGTGTTGTAGATAAAGAACTTGCCAATTATGAAAATAAGCTGAAAGAGGTGGATTTGAATAAAGCACGTTTGGAAAATGAGATTGACAATCTTCCTGTCGATGCCCGATTCCGTGAAAGAAAAATCCACGATATGACATTAAGGCTTGACGCTTTGTATGATACGATGGTGGAGCTGGAGGAACGCATTGAAGATGCCAAATTAAGAAAAAGCTCCATTGAGATGGAAGCCATCACGCTTGACAATGTTTACAAAATCATGCAGAACTTTGGAAAGTTATATGCTATAATGAGTGATGAGGAGAAGAAAAACCTTATCACATACCTCATTAAAGAAATTCAGATATATCCGAATGGTGAATCGAAAATGCCGTTGAAGTCGATAGAGTTTAACTTTCCGATTTATATTGACGGCAAGGAAGTACGGAAAGTTTTGTGGGAAAGGGGTAATACCGTTGAGTGCGTATGTCTGCTACATCGGACAGAAAAGCGAATATGAACTATTCGCTTGTGAAAATCCTTGATTTGCGCGAAGGCAACGAGGAGAGTTCCTCACAAACAACTGGCTGTAAAGCCAGTGTTTGTGAGGGATTCGACGACTGCCCGCGAGCTGGGAAGTTCGTAGAACTTCTCAGCTTTAGGCACTTTGAGAGGTTTCTACCTTTTCAAAAAGTGACTGGGAAAACAAAGCCAATTCAAAAATTGGCTTGAAAAAAGGCGATTTCCGATGGTGTAAACGTCTCAGTGGTTCTGGATATGGGGTGTGGGAACACATCGAAGTAAAGTTAATAATTCATCAAAAACTGTGTTATTCAATTAAATAAAAAAGTATGGGAGACCGTTCATTTTCAGAGTTTTTTTAAGAAACTTGCTTTGAGGATGGACGGTCTTTTTATTTGCGCGAAGGCAAAGTGAGGATATGTCTGTGCTTGCACAAGACTATCCGAGCGCGCCCGCGAACCCGAGCAGTCTCGCGAAGCGTGACGCTCGTGGTTTTGAAATAAGAGGTGGTGATGAAAATGGCAGAAAAAAAGCAGGGTTATTCTTCAACCGTTCAAAACAAGGGTGCTGGAAGTAAGAAGAACACTTTTGATGGTAAAATCCAGTACTTATCCCTAGACCAGCTGGTGGATTTTAAAAACCATCCGTTTAAGGTGGAAATGAATACAGAGTTATTTGAACTGATGCAGAGCATTGAAAAAGAGGGGGTATTGGTGCCACTGCTTGCAAGACCAAATCTGGCAGGTGAGGGTTATGAGTTGATAGCAGGGCACAGGAGAAAGGCAGCCGGCAAATGGGCAGGGGTGGGTAAAGTTCCTGTTATGGTTGTGGAACTGGATGATAATCAGGCGGTAATCGCAATGGTGGACAGCAACCTGCAAAGGGAGCATATCAAGCCAAGTGAAAAAGCATTTGCTTACCGTATGAGGCTGGAGGCAATGAAACAGCAGGGGAGGCGGACAGATTTAACTTTGTCCCAAGTTGGGACGAAGTCAAAGGACAATCCGACTTTATCAGTTGCAAAAGTTGTTGCCGGTTATGATGAATTGGGGGAATGGAAATTGCAGAATGATTCTGTCAAAATGCGTACAGATGAAATGCTTGCACGTCAGGTAGGGGAGAGCAGAAACCAGATAGCCCGGTATATCCGGCTGACATATCTCATTCCTAAGATACTGGATATGGTAGATGAAGGAATAATAGCATTTACCGTTGCGGTGGAGTTATCTTATTTGAACGAGGAGGAACAGTATGAGCTTCATGCCGTAATGGATATGGAACAGTGTACGCCTTCGCTCTCACAGGCGAACAGGCTGAAACGCATGAGCCAGTCAGGGGAGTTGGATATGGATGCAATTTATCTGGTGCTGGAGGAAGAAAAACCAAACCAGAGGGAACAAATAAGGATTCGCTCTGACAGGTTGAATCCGTATTTTCCGAAGGACTTTACGGACAGGCAGAAGATTGAATTGATAGAAAGTCTTGTTAAGGAATGGCATTGGGAACAAATGCAGTCAAAAAGCAGATAAGGAGATGGTTACATGAAAAGGAGGACAAAAAGAATGGATAATAAGATAGAAGTGATTGGAATCGACCACGGCTGGTCTGGGATGAAAACGGTAAATGAGGTTTTTACATCTGGTTGTAAGGAAATCAGTACGGAACCGGCATTTACAGAAAATTTACTGGAGATTGGCGGGAAGTATTACAAGATTGGCAGTAAGCGTCTGGAGGTTAAGGACACAAAGGTAACGGATGAAAATTATTACATGCTGACACTGGCAGCGGTGGCAAAGGAGTTAAAAATCAGGGGGAAGAAAACAGCCCATGTGCTTCTGGCGGTGGGGCTTCCGCTGACAAGGTTTGGGGATGAAAAGAAAGATTTTGTTTCTTACCTGTCAAAGAGGAAGGAAGTTGCCTTTACCTTTGAGAAAGAGAAGTACCATATTTTCATTGAAAATGTGTGTGTCTACCCTCAGTGCTATGCGGCGGTGATTGACCAGATTGACAGATTTCCGGAAAAGCAGCTTGTGGTGGATATTGGCTCATACACCGTGGCATGAGATGGGAAGTTTTGACGTGTATAACTACATCAAGACGGAACTGGTGCGGCAGGGGATTCCGGCAGGAGAAATCGCTTTTATCCATGACGCAAAGACAGACGCACAGCGGGATGCCCTGTTCCGGGAAATGCGGGCCGGCACAAAGAAAATCCTGCTCGGTTCCACCGACAAGTGCGGCACCGGGGTAAACGTGCAGACACACCTTACCGCCATGCACCACTGCGACTGCCCGTGGAAACCCTCAAGCATAGAGCAGCGTGAGGGCAGGAGGCTCAGGCAGGGCAATGAGAATGATGAGGTTGCCGTGTACCGCTATGTGACAAAAGGGACCTTTGATGCGTACAGTTGGGCGCTGGTCGAAAATAAACAGCGTTTCATCTCGCAGGTCATGACGGGAAAATCCGTGTCACGGACCTGTGAGGATATAGACGAGGCAGCCCTCTCCTATGCGGAGATCAAGGCCGTGGCGGCCGGGGACCCGATGATAAAGGAAAAGATGCAGATAGACAATGACGTGCAGCGGCTGAAAATGCTCAAGTCCACCTACGACAGCCAGCACTACGCCATGCAGGACAGCTTCATGGTAAAGTTCCCGAAACTGATTGCGGCGGCGGAGGCAAAACTGCAGTGCGTCCATGAGGATGTCAGGGAACGCGACAAAAGGCTGGCTGTTGGTGCGGAGTTCTCCATCCGGGTAGGCGGGATGACGTTTGCGGAGAGGGTGGACGGCGGCACCGCTTTCCTGTCTGCCGTCAGTAAATGTAAGACAGGGCAGACAACGGAAGTGGCGGAATATAAAGGCTTTGCCGTCCTTGTGGAAAAGAATTTCATGGGGGCCAATTACCTTGTGCTGCGGGGAAAGACGGAGTACAAGGCAGAGCTGTCCACCTCCCCGGTGGGCTGCATGACAAGGATGGAGAACCTCTTTAACGGGATTCAGGAAAAGATTCAATTTCTGGAGGAACGGCTGGAGAAATACCGCCTGGACATGGAGCAGGCTAAGGCGGATTATGAAAAGCCGTTCCCGTATGAGGAAGAACTGAAAACAAAGCTGGCAAGGCAGTTTGAATTAGATAACCTGCTGGACATGGAAAACCGGAAATCCCTGGAGGAAAAAACAGAAATGGAAGTATCAGGGATGCAGAATCCGGGGGAACAGAGCGAACAGGTGCCCCATGTGGCAGAGCAGCCATGCCGGTATGGGGCAGGAAGGGAGGAAAACCGTTGAGAAGTAAAAAAGCAGTATGTTTAATCCTGATGGGGATAGCCATAGCGGCTGTCCCTTTTCTTCTGCGGATGCGGGAGCAGCAGCGGGCAGGGCAGTATATCAATCAGTTGGAGGATAAAGGGAATGAGGATGAGACGAGTAAAGAAACCGGCAGCCGTAAAAAGGAGGCTTCCCCATATCTGGCGGAGGGTACCGTCGGGATGGCGGAGATACCGGAGTTAAAAATCAAGTACCCGGTCTTTGAGGGGACGGGAACGGTGCAGTTAAATGAGGGGATCGGGCATATGGAGAATACCGCACCCTTATGTGGGGAGGGCAACTGCGTCCTTGCCGGGCATAACGGCAGCAGACGGGGAGTTTTCTTTACCAACCTAAGCAGTGCCAGAGCGGGGATGGAAGTAAAACTTACCACGAAAGAGGGCGTGTCGCACTGTTACACGGTGGAGGAAATGCGGGTGGTAAATCCCTATGACGCATGGGTAACGGAAGAAAGTGATACGGAGGTGCTTACCCTGTTCACCTGTGCGGAACATGGCACAAGAAGGTTTGCCTGCCGGTGTGTGCCGGTTGAGGATTATGGCAGTGAAAGGGGGGATGCCCGGAGGGAATGACAGTAACCCGTAAATAACCATAGTCTGCTTTGTGCCTCTGCGTAGTAAATATGGCAGTAACGGCACACGGGCAGTTTTGTGGGCAGCAGCCGGAAAAACTGGCAGACGCATACAGGTGTATGCAGGAATGGAGGAAAATATGAAGTATGAGATTACCGTAGGGGAAGTTAAGGCAGCAAACAGCAATGTAAAGGGCTATGCGTCGGTGGTGTTTGGCGACAGTTTCAAGGTCAGCAACATCACGATTCTGGCGAACCGGGATAACCAGTTGTATATTTCCATGCCGCATTACGCAAAAAGCGGGGATGGGGAGAGGAAGGACATCTGTTACCCAACCACAAAGGAGTTCCGCGGAGAGCTGGAGGCAAACATCCTTCTTGCACTGGAAAATTTACAGAAGACAGGGGAGAAAAAATATTTTGTAGGGGATGAACAGGATAAGGAGCTGCCCTTTACCGTGGCGGTCACGCCTTTTGAAAAGGAGAACAGCAGCATTCGGGGGCTTGCCCGGATTTATATTGCCGACTGTTTTGCCGTCGGCAATATCAGCCTGATTATGGGGAAGAAAGGGCTGTTTGTTTCCATGCCTTCCTACAAGACGAACCAGATTGATGAGAATAACCGCAGTGTGTACCGTGACATCTGTTTTCCTGTTACGGCAGAGTTCCGTGGCAAACTGAATACCCTGATGACGGATGCTTATGAAAAGGCGGCAGCGGAAGTGCAGGAACAAATCTGGGGGCAGGAGGAAGGCTTCATGCTGGGGCAGGACTTCCCGGATATGGATTTGCCGACCAGATAACAAGGCGCGAAGTTTTTTCAGGCTAGAAAATACCTCGCCAGAAAAAACTATGGTCGCACCTAAAAAGAACGCAAAGGCAGCGTTCTTCGCAATAAATTAAAATTATAACAATTTGCCAGAGCCGGAGGAGTGTTTATTTCCCCGGTTCCGGTGCAATGAAAGCATTCTGGTGATATGTCAAGAGTTTTTTGAATAAGATTTTGATATGTTTTTCAGAAAAAAGGGTAACCTTAATAGACCTTCGGCAGAAATTTCAAAAAACCGAACGTCAGTTCTGAATAATATTTAATTCAGCGTCCAGCTTTTCGCCGGTGTACAGTTGGTTTTTGACCAGCAATCCAAAAACGAGTCGTACAAATTTACGAGATGTAAGCGCGAGTGCTCTCTTGTGCTGATGCTTTGAAACCTCAGCATATTTTTTGGCATAGTAATCAGCGTATTCAGGCACATACCTTCTGACGCTGTTAGCGGCTTCCCCCAAATAATAGCGGAGATACGGGTTTCCGGCTTTTGAAATCTGGTTGTCTTCGGAAGTAAAACTGCCGGAATCGTTTTTTAGCCAGTATAAACCCGCATACTTGGCAAGGGCATCGGATGAGTGGAATGCGGTTATGTCGCCTATTTCAGACAGTATACCGGAGGCCCATACCGGTCCGATACCAGGAATGGACTTCAGGATAAGGAATGCATTCGGGTTCATTCCATGGATGCACTTTTCAATTGCCTGCCCTATCAGTTTTATTTCTTTTTGATAGGTCTGGATGCAGTTAAAGGAACTTGCAAGCGAGACATTCAGCGGTTCATACATGCATTTATCCAGACGGTACGAGTCCCTTGCGGCTTTCCGCAGGAGCCCGGATGTCCTGGACAGGTCAGAGATGCGGTTTCTGCTTTTTTCAGCAAGGAATGCCAGGAGTTCTTCTTCTGAAAGGTCAATGATTTCCTGGGGAGACAAAAACTCCGTCAGTACGGCGGAAGATACCGCGCCATAGAGGTTGCCGAATGGCCTGTCATCACCCTCAATGAGCTGCAGTTCACTGAATTTCAGGTATAGGTTTGAGACCATGTAGGTCTTTTCCCTGGTAATGCATTCCGAAAGATGCATGCGGTGCCTGGTAAGACGCTTCAGTGCGATAAACTGTCCGCCGCGCCAAGGTTCAAGCTTCTTTGTCCTTCCTACCCTGGCAAAGTCAGCAATGAGGAAAGCATCCGCAGGATCCGTCTTTTCCATCCCTATATAGGACTTACGGTAATTGGACGTAGCCTTGGGGTTGACAACGAATACATAGGGCTTGTACGGCATAAGCGTTTCGCAGGTGGAAAGAAAATTTGCGATATGGACGCTGTAAACAGAGGCAGACTCCAAACAGACGATGACCGTATCAAGGTTTTTATGGTTCTGCATGCATTCAGCGATCATACCGGCAAGCTCATCAGCGCCAGGCTGGTTATTGCCAAATGATGACGAGATGTATTTGTTTTCTTCAAAATCCATGGCATAGGCCGCATTGGATTTTGAACTTACATCAATACCTACAAACAAGGTGGACATATAGTTGATCTTTAACATAGTATCACTTCCTTTCCGGTCCGGATTTGTGGAGCCTGGAGCAAAAGGTTTATCCTGTGTTGCATATGGTGACCGAAGCCTCGCGCAATGAGCATGCACCCAGCCAGCCATTCTTGCTGGAGCTTCGGCTGGGGATGAAAATTCTGTGTCAGCGGAATGTGCCATATGTGCCAGGCTGAATGCTTTCGAAGCAGTCTCGGACAAAGCCGGCTGAAAGGAGAAAAAGCAGTGCCTTCGGACATCAGACTCTGCCGATATCATAACACAGGATGAACCATATAAAAAGTAACTGTTGACCGTATGGATGGGATTCAGGATGAGGGGAGTTCCTCATAGATGTCCTTACCATCTATACCCATAAAAAGAATAAGTTCATAAGCAATATTTCTTGCTTACAAACTTATTATACGAGGAGAAAAAGCAGTGCCTTCGGACATCAGACTCTGCCGATATCATAACACAGGATGAACCATATAAAAAGTAACTGTTGACCGTATGGATGGGATTCAGGATGAGGGGAGTTCCTCATAGATGTCCTTACCATCTATACCCATAAAAAGAATAAGTTCATAAGCAATATTTCTTGCTTACAAACTTATTATACGAGGAGAGATGGAATTGGCAGAAGGACAGGCAATCAGCAATGACAGCCGTATTGTAGAACTTTTGGAGCTGCTGGCGAATAACCAGATGAATACACAGGCGGAGCAGATAAAGCAGATGTGTGGGTATGTGGGGACGCTGGAAAAGCAGATTTTATCCATGACGGAGGAAATCAAATCCGTGCGTCAGGAACTGGTGTCCATGAAAGAGGACACCATATCAAGGCATGTGAGGGAGAGCCTGAAAAAGACAGCAGATACGTTACAGAAACAGTGTGATTCCCTCAAACAGCAGGTTACACAGTTAAAGGGGAAAATCTGCAATAAAGCAGGAAAGATTGTGGATGCGGCAAAGCGGAAAGGTCAGAGGGCGCTTTATAAAATCACGCAGGTAACCGGCATGAAGAAAAAGCTGGATGCCATCAAAAGTAAAGTAGACAGTGCAATCGACAGAGTGGAAAATCTGGAAAAGGCAGTGGGGGAATGTCTTGGGCAGCAGGAACGGGGCAGCCAGGCAGAGAACTCATTGTCGGATTGTGCGGTGGCGGAACCGCAGCCGGAGTATGGTGCGGAACTGTTTGAGCAGTACCAGAGGGAGCATGGAAAAGAGATGGTTCAGGCAGCAGAAAAGGCGGTAATGCAGGAAGTGGAGAAAAGCAGATAGGAAAAGCCGTATTTCAGAGGGGTATGTGTGACAGCATACCTCTTTTTTGATTAGGTTGCATATTATCAAGAGTAGAAGCAGAAGAAGTGATTGTTATCTTTGATAAAACAAAGATGAATAATGGTTCAAGAAGTAATTTAGTATTTTCAATGAATGTCAATGTATGTTAAACTATTAGTGGTAAGTTAAGCATGAGAATTTTTATTGATACAGGAATAAACAGGGGATTTTTGGAACTTGAGTGGACAGGGTATGCAGCTGAGAAATTATATATTTTTGATAGATAGTAGGTGAGTTAATGAAAGATAAATGGTTTTCAATCATATTTGCCATTAGTATGAGTATTTTGGCTGGTTTCAGTTTGTTAATGCGAGTAGAATCTTTGGCTAATGTAGCAAAAGCAATATCGTTTCCAATGTTTTTATTTACGTTGCTTGAGGTTTTCGGTCATATAGAAAGCAGTGCAATGCAAAGCCTTGAACTTAAAAGGAGTATTGCTGAAAACGAAGAAAAATGGATGCATCCTTATTATGAGAGGGCGAAAGATTCGGATGAGGATTTTGATATTAAGTGTGTAAATGAATATGAGCAGCTGTTAATGTATATTGTACATTTAGATTTAGCGAAGAAGAAAGTGGGAAGATGGATTAAATGGTATAATGTTTTATACATATTTATTGGGGTATTGCTCACTATATTAGCTATTTTGGCACAAGAAAACAGAATTATAATATTAGTATCAAAGTTGAATGTTGCGGCGGTGACATTATTAACATTTGCTATATTTGTAATTGAACCTTGGGTTAACCAGCTTTGTTCGGATAAATTAGAAAAAAGGGCAATGAAGAAAGTTTTAGAGGAAGATAACCTAAAAAAGAATAATGTTTGAGTGAAAATGATATTTTGTGTTTTTCGATGCGTTTTGTCTGTATTAAGAATGAAGGTGCCGGATGATGAAGAAAAGAAACAATCAGAAGAAGCCCCCAAAAATGGATATGCCTTTTTTGGAAAAGTTTATGGTGGCTCCAGATAATTATGAAATATTTAAGTTTGGCGGGATTTCTTTAAGGGATGATGAACGTGGTCTCAGAACTATGCTGCAATATTTTCCTGATTTTTTTACCGAAGAACAGATAAAAGAAAATATGAAACATTATAATTTGCAGACGATGTTTAATTTGGTAAAAAAATATTTCAAGAAGGAATATGGCTATGTTGGAACAGAAATAGAATTAAGCAACCGTTACCAAAACACAATTAACAGTTATATATATAATGATAAGACAAAACCAGCATTTGTACATATAGACGAGTTGTTTGAATCAACAGTAATGGCATTTCTTTTGGCAATGTTTAAATGGTCTAAAGAATTTGAAAACCTTGAAATATATGGGGAATGTTTTAAATATGTTTTGTTTTTAATGAATGATGTGTGCATATTTGGAGAAATGCAGAGTGAAAGTGCAAACAAAGCATTATTAGAAACTGTGAATGGGGATATTCAGATATTACAGCTCGCAGAGGATTGTTATTGGACCATTGTAGTGTTTAGTCTGGCACATGAGATAGCACATGCCTACTTAGCGAGTATTGGCAAAAAATATAGCAAAAAGCATCCCGAAAAGGAGGAATATGATGCGGATATGATTGCTTATCACATCGTATTAAAGATAATAATTGAAGAACATGGTAAAAGTGCTATGCTTGAAGACTATACTTATTTGGCACCGATGATGTATATGGACTTTTTTGATTTATATTATTATACTGACAGAGTGTTATATAAGACATGGTTTTATGATCCGGAACATCCGTTGCCGATAAAACGTAAAAATCGTTTATTTACCATTGCTTATAAAGATAAGTATATTTTTGAAAGTGAAAATGGAAATCATTTGTATGGTGGTTTCTTGGATGTCTATGACGAGTATAAAGATCAGTTACTACTAAAGATGGAAAGAAGGAAGTTGGATGCGATACTTCATATAGAAGAAAGAGAAAAGATTAGGAGGAACAGAGATGACGAGGGAAGAAGCGATTGAATATGACAATGCCTTAAAGCATGAATTAGAGAAAACAGCATTGCAATATGATATGGCAGAAACAGCAGGAGATTATTTAGTAGATAATTTTATTACTGTGGTTCCAGAGGATGCGAGAAAGGGAATGATATTCCTGGGAGAAGATTCAGCATCCTACAAGGCAGGAAATGTAAAAATTGATTTGAAGAAGGCACTCATAGCGGGGTTGGAATATGTGGCATCTGTCAATCAACCGGAAAGTATATTTAATTATATCCAAATGACTATTGTTTCTGTCTTGTTTGTTGTAAAATCAGTCAAACAGGAAATTGGCAAGTTAGAGGCTCAGGTTATATACTTTTTGCATGAAAGAGGTGCGTACGAAGTAGGGATTGAGGAGGAAGAATTTATTTGTGCAATGCAGAAGTGGTATCAGCAGAGAGAAGGAGGAGCCTTAGAACGAAAGGATGTGCAAAAAATAATTCATTTTCTTCAGGAGATAAAAGTAATAGTTTTTGATGATGGAAAGATTTTTTTGGCAGAAAAAGTATACGGAAAGTTATGATAATGGTAGGTTTATATCTGATGTAGTTTAAAAGTATGGGGATAGAAATTGAACCATACTTTTTTCATTTAACAGGCTGACATCTGCAAAAGAGCGCGGTATAATTTTGTTAAGATAAAGATAAGCATGCTATTTTTATAATAATTTTGATATTTTACAAGGAGGAAAACAGTTATGGGAAGAAAAAGCAGGATGACAATTTTCTTTGCACTGGTACTGTTACTGCTAATACCCGGCATGACGGCAGAGGCAAAAACAAAGCCAAAACTGGCGGCAAAGAAAAAGACAATAACCGTAGGGCAGACATACCGCTTGAAGTTAAAAGGGGTGTCCAGTAAAGCAAAAGTGAAATGGAAAACCAGTAAAAAATCTGTCGTTTCTATTGCTAAGAAAAAAGGAAATACCGTTACCCTGAAAGCGAAGAAAAAAGGGACGGCGATAGTTACAGCCACTTATAAGAAAAAGAAGTTTAAGTGTAAAATTACGGTTAAGGCAAAGAAAAAGACAGAACCGGCAGCAGATCATCCAGTATTAAACAGTAGGGATGTGACATTGTATTATCTCTCTGAGGAATATAAGGATTACATAACCTATGACAGCAGCCATCTTAGGGAATACCGTTTTCGGGTGTCCGGCACAAAGAAAGAAGTAAGGGACTGGAAGTTAAGCGGAAAAGGGGCAGACTACTTTCGGATTACAGATTATGGGCTGTTACAGATGGACTGGGAGCCGGCTTATATTGAGCCGTGTGTGACGGCAACAGTCACTGCTATCATGGAAGATGGGAGAAAGCTGACGGCAAATGTGCAGGCATATTCGGAAACGAACGTTTACATAGAAAAGATATTTACAGATTTTGAAAAGCAATACATTACTTCTTCCATGTCACAAAAGGAAAAAGCAGAAAAGGCAGCTTGGTATATCAGCACTACCTCTGATTATGAGTTATATAATCCAAACTGGTTTGATATTTTTATTAAAGGGAAAGGGGATTGTTCCGCCAGCCGTTATGCTGTGCAGTATATGTGCAACCATATGGGGCTTAAGGCAGTGGGATGCAGAAATCTGGATGCACATGGGAAAACGCTGGTCTATGCAGATGATAAGTTTTATGTCGTTATCACTGGTTTTAACGAACCAAAGCCGCGCCAATATATGATTTATGAAATTAGTGGTGAGGCATTGGATGAACTGGCAGAACAGAATAATTTAGATTTGGATTATTTCCGTCAGTAAAGGGGGCGTTAATAGTGGATTTTATATCTGATGAATTTGTTTTTGCACGCACAGGAGAGCCTTTGGAAACAAGATTAAGAAACAGCGTCGGTTTCCGGCAGCAGATGGAATCCCTGCATGAAGCGTCACAAGCATTTACAAGGGAAGCCGTCAAATCAGACGAATGCTGGAAAGCGTTTGACAAACTGGAAAATGAGTGGACGAAATATGATGCAAAGTATGGGGAAGAATCTTACCGTCTGGGCTTTGAGGACGGAGTGCAGTTAGTATCTGAAAAAAAAATCCGTGCGAAAGGTTCTGTTTTGGATTTTAAGGATATGACGCTCTTAATTTATGTGTATGATGCCATCAGGAAACTGAACAAACTTTTGCTTGGGGAATGGGAGATACACGGCAGGGACAGTGGTGTGCTGGAGGAACTGGACAGAGTGTGTGACGTGATTGAGCATAGCGTTTGTGCGGAAATCCGGCTTCGCGGGGAAGATGAAATGCATGAGTGTCTGGAACATATTCTGGATGATGATGAGAAAGCACCGGAGGAACGGGCAAAGCTGCTGACAGGGCAGGGTAAGGAATAACAAAATTTTTAGTGGGGAAATAGGGAAAACAGAGGGTAGATAGTAATTACACAAGGAGGATGTTGTCATGGAAAAAGGAGATATGGCATTATTGATTGAGGTGGAGGATGAATTGCATAACATGGACAAAGCGCTGGAACAGCTTGCCGGACACGGACACGCAAGTGGAGAGTTTATCAAGCTGGATAATGTGTTCGATGTGATACAGAATAATTCCCATGCGTGTTTTTCCAGTGAATCGGAGGAAAGTATGCAGGCATTTTTTAACATCATTCAGAGCCAGGAAATGTCACCGGAGGAACGGGCGGATATTTTGATGAATGGGATGGTTTATAGACAAGGGTAAGAAAAAACAGCATTAAGAAAATTTTGCGAGGGAGTAATTTTTACGAAATTGCTCCTTTTTTACATTTAAATATATGTCTTGCGAGCATAGAAAGGTATTTAATATAGGTATTTGATATTGCATCAAGAGAATGCTATATTAGAATCGAAAGGAGCGTGATGATATGGATAAGCAAATGTTAGACGGAAAAGTTGCAATTATTACCGGCGCCAGTTATGGAATGGGGCAGACAATGGCAGAATTGTTTGCAGAGGAAGGAGCTTCTGTTGTGCTGACAGCAAGGGGAAACGATAAACTGGATGCTGTGGTAGAAGGGATTCGGGCAAAAGGAGGAAAAGCGATAGGAGTTGTTGCAGATGTCTGTTCTTTGGAGGATACGCAGAAGGTGTTTGCCGAAACGATAAAGAAATTTGGGGATTTGGATATTCTTATCAACAATGCAGGAATCGGGGAGCAGAAAATGATTGACGAAACAGATGATGACTGGATGATGCATGTAATGAATACCAACCTGGGTGGGCCGATGCGCTATATACGGGAGGCATTAAAAGTCTTTATGCCAAAAAATGAGGGGGTTATTATCAACATTTCCTCTGTAAATGGAACCCGACCATTCTGTGGTGCAACATATACGTCTACCAAAGGGGCATTAAATACGCTGACAAAAAATGTGGCGATGCGTTTAGTGGACACAAACATCCGCTGTAATGCAGTTGCACCGGGGGCAACGATTACGCCTGCACATCTTGCTAATAAGGCGGGAGAACAGCCGGGCGGGGCGAAGATGCTGGAATACAGTGGGCATTATGTCTATTTCCCCGGTCCGGAATGCGAGGCGATTGACCAGGCGTATGCATGCCTGTATCTTGCAAGCAGGATGGGGCGGGCTGTGCGGGGTCAGGTTTTGCAGGTTTGTAACGGCGCATTTTTGTAGAAATGATAATTGTGTGTTTGTGTGGCAAGCAGCCTAAAAAAGGAGGATATTTATGTTAGGAAATTTTGCTTATTGTAATCCAACGAAATTATATTTTGGAGACGAGTCATTGTGGTATTTAAATGAGGAATTGCCAAAGTATGGGGAAAATGTGGTTTTGGTCTATGGAGGCGGTTCTGTCAAAAAGAATGGCATATATGATGAAGTGATGGAAATCTTAAAGGCAAACGGTAAAAATGTTGCGGAGATTGCCGGTGTCATGCCGAACCCAACCTTGGAAAAACTGTATGAGGGGATAGAGATTGCGCGGAAACATGGAGCAGATTTGATTCTTGCTGTCGGTGGAGGTTCCGTATGTGATTATGCCAAAGCGGTTTCAGTATCTGTGCATTGTGGCGAGGACCCGTGGGAGAAATATTATCTGAAATTTGAAGAACCGGACTGCGAGATAGTTCCTGTCGGGTGTGTTCTGACAATGGTAGGTACCGGTTCGGAGATGAATGCCGGCGCAGTCATTACCAACCGTGAGACGAAACTCAAAATCGGCCATGTATTTGCGGATGAAATGATTATGCCGAGATTTTCCATTCTGAATCCGAAATATACACTGACGCTGCCGCATTACCAGATGGTTTCCGGGATATACGATATTTTCAACCATATTTGTGAGCAGTACTTTTCCGGTGAGGATGATAATACGAGCGATTATATCAGCGAAGGGCTGATGCGTTCTGTTATCCATTCCAGCAGGATTGCGAACAAAGACCCACAGGATTATGAGGCGAGAAGCAATCTGATGTGGACGGCGACATGGGCTTTAAATACGCTTGTCGCAAAAGGTAAATCTACTGACTGGATGGTTCATATGCTGGGGCAGGCGGTAGGCGCCCATACCGATGCCACACACGGAATGACCCTGTCTGCGGTATCCCTGCCGTATTACCGTTATATCATGCCATATGGTCTTTCTAAATTTGTGCGTTTTGCAGAGAATGTATGGAAAGTAGACGCTGCCGGAAAAACGGATGAGCAGGTGGCAGAGGAAGGTTTGGCGGCAATGGAAAACTGGATGAAAGAACTGGGGCTTGTCATGAATATCACGGAACTTGGGGCCGATGAGGGAATGATTGAAGGGCTTGCCGATAGCACGTTGATTCTCGACGGAGGGTATAAAGTACCTGAACGTGATGATATTATAGCGATATTAAGAAACTGCTTGTAAAAATTGCCGGGGAAATACAAATCTGAACAGTTAAAATTTTATGCAGTTCATGGAAAGGAGGGTTTTCTTGAAAAAGTTTTTTATTCTATTTATGGCAGTTGTGCTGGTTATGGGTTTTTCAGCCTGCGGAAATGAAACGCAGTCAAATGACAGTGAGTCAGCATCTGTAGAAAGAAAGAAAACAGAAGAAGTGGAGGATATGACAGCAATGAAAATGAGTGTAACAATAGGAGAAAAGTCTTTTACTGCAACATTAGAAAACAATGCTGCAACCCACGAACTGGTAAAAATGATGGAGAAGGCATCAATCTCTATTGACATGGACGATTATTCCGGTTTTGAAAAAGTAGGTTCGCTTGGAAAAAGCCTGCCAACCGATAACCGGAAGATGACTACGCAGGCAGGAGACATTGTGCTTTACAGCGGAAACCAGATTGTAATGTTTTATGGTTCTAATTCATGGGACTATACTAAGATTGGAAAAATTGATGATTTGTCCGGTTGGGAAGATGCTCTGGGGGCGGGCAGTGTTACAGCCGTATTTTCTATTGCAGAATAAGTAAAAAAAGGTGTGATGGTAGTTTTGCATGGCAGGATATTGTCAGTTTGCAAGAACATCGCACCTTTTTGCACAGGAAGGAAAATGCGTCTTTTATTGTTCGCACCTGAACCAAATTCGAGAATTTTTGGCATGGTTTATGCCAAAAGTACGAGTTTTATGGCGCCATTTTGCTGTTTTTGCAAAATGTGCGCATACAGTGCTGTAAGCACTGCTGTTACTGGGCACGAAGTGAACAGTAACATATGCTTAATTGTAATGGATGGATATATAATATAAGTATTTGTTATTTGTACAAAGCGGTGTTATATTAAATAACAGAGGAACTTGATAAGATTCATAAAAAGGAATAGCCCGAAAGGAGGCTTGTTGCATGAGCTCGATTATAAATAACAATCTGGAACAGGAACACATCGTTTTGAACATGAAAGATGCCGGATGCAGTGAAGATACGATACATCGTTTTTTACTTTGCTATCAGGCAGATGATATAAAAGGGGAATTAAAGATCTTGTCAAATCACAGGCAGGCATTATTGGATGAGGTTCATAAGGGGCAGAAGGAAATTGACTGTCTGGATTATCTCGTGTATCAGATTGAAAAAGGTTTGAAAACAAAAGAATCAGGAGGCAGATGATGATGGAATACAGGGTGAACCGGCGGACAGGGGATAGAGTCAGTGTGATTGGGCTGGGTACCAGCTATATTGCGGAGTCTGATGAAAAGACAGCCATAGAGGCGCTCATTTATGCCTATGAACATGGAATCAATTATGCAGACCTTGCTACGGCCGGGGCAAAGACATTTTCCTATTATGGGACGGCATTTCAGAGTGTACGGGAAAACATGCATTATCAGGTACATTTTGGCGCAAATTATGAAACCGGGGAGTATGGATGGACTACGGATTTGGAGACGGTAAAGCGGCAGATTGACTGGCAGATGAAAGCCCTGAAGACAGATTATATCAATTATGGATTTATTCACTGTCTGGATGAGGAAAATGACTGGAAGGAGTATCAGGAGAATGGAGTGTTACAGTTTTTGCTGGATATGCAGAAAAGCGGAGCCGTTAAGCACATTGGATTTTCTACGCACACACCGTCTCTGGCACATCAGGTACTGAATACCGGGCTGGTGGATCAGCTAATGTTTTCCATAAATCCCGGATATGATTATCAGCATGGGGAATATGCCAAAGGAAGCGTCAGTGAAAGGATGGCACTGTACCGCCGCTGTGAGATGGAGGGAGTGGGAATATCCGTTATGAAACCCTTTTCAGCGGGGCAGCTTCTGGATGCGAAAACTTCTCCATTTGGCAGGGCATTATCGCAATACCAGTGCATTCAGTATGCACTGGATAAGCCGGGTGTCCTGACGGTATTGCCTGGTATCCGTAATGTGGAGGATGTAAAACATCTGCTGGAATTTTTTGATGTGGCAGAGGAAGAACGGGATTATTCTGTACTTGGTTCCTGTACATCTGTGGAAATGGCAGGGACCTGTGTGTATTGCAATCACTGCCAGCCCTGTCCTGCCGGTTTGAATGTAGGACTGTTAAACAAATACTATGACCTTGCAAAAGCCGGGGATGCGATGGCAGCAGAGCATTATCAGAATTTGGAGCTTCATGCGGATTCCTGCATTCGGTGTGGACATTGCGAATCCCGCTGTCCGTTCCATGTAAAGCAGATGGCAAGGATGGAGGAAATAGAATCCTTTTTTAATCGTGAAAAGTGATGTAATTGTTGTGGTGCAGAAAAAGTTGGTTTCGGTTATTTGCCGATTATCATTTTGGAGGTGATACCATTGAATAGAAACAAACGGAATAATTTAATCTTTTCCCTATTACTTGTTGCCAGTTTATTGTCGGGATTAACTTTATCCCCGCTTTCCATAATGAGGGCAGAGGCAAAAACAAAATTGTCTGTGACAGCGAAGCTTGGCTCAAAAAAGGTAAATAAAAAGACAATCAATATGAAAAAGGGCAGCAGCAGAAAAATAAAATTATCTATTGTACCAAATCAGTCAGGAATTAAGAAAACATATAAGTCTTCCGAGAAGGATATCGTGTCCGTCAGCAGGACGGGAAAGCTGAAAGCGAAGAAGGCAGGTACGGCAAAAATAACGGTTACTTTGACAGGTAAAAACATTCGGAAAACCAAGCTGTGGTTTAAGGTAAAGGTAATCCGTCAGAGTGATTCTGACAAAAAAGCAGGCACATCTGTCACGCTTACCGTAAATGGACAGTCATTTCAGGCGGTATTTTATAATAACAAAACAGCAAATGCATTGCTGGAAAAAATGCCAATGACACTTAACATGAAAGAATTAAATGGAAACGAGAAATATCACTTTTTTGATACGGAATTTCCTACGAATGAAAAATCATCTGGGAAAATTTCAGCAGGGGATATTATGCTGTATGGTTCAGATTGTCTGGTGACGTTTTACAAATCGCACAGTACTTCTTATCAGTATACGCCTGTGGGGAAGATTGAGAATGCCTCCGGTTTTGCAAAGGCAGTGGGGAACGGAAATGTAACCATTAAATTTGCTGTAAAATGAGGCAGGGCATAAAACTACCGCTTTTTTAGAAAACTGGCTTGAAAGGATGAGGCAAAATGGGGGAATTTATTAAAAATCACAAGTGGATAAAAGCTATCATAATACTTTTAGTTGTTCTTATGATTTTGTTGTTGGCGGCGCTGTTGTTTTTGAAGTTATGGCCTGCTTTTGGCGGCAGGGCTTCGGCGGAAGAACAGAAAGATTATGAAGCCAGAGCGGAGAATTACCGTGATGGAAAGTTTTATAATGATGGCGATTTTCAGATTGTCAGGGAAAGAGAGCAGACGGATGAATACATTATGTCCGGGAAGGGAACGAAACCGGAGGGAGAGATTCCGGTGGCGGAACCGGCTTTTGACGAGGAATTGCCGGAGGATGAAGTTAGGGTTACATGGTTTGGGCATTCTTCCCTTCTTCTTCAGATGCATGGGATGAATATACTGATTGACCCGGTATTCAGTGAAAGGAGTTCCCCGGTATCTTTTGCAGGGAATAAGCGCTTTTCACATCCGCCTGTCGAAGTAGGAGAACTGCCTTCAATTGACCTGCTAATCTTGTCCCACGACCATTATGACCATCTGGATTATAACGTGATAAAGGAAATCGACGAAAAGGTGGAACAGTATATCGTACCGCTTGGCGTGGAAAACCATTTGGAGCGTTGGGGCGTGGAGGAAAAGAAAATCCGGAATATGGCATGGTGGGAGGAAATGACAGTTGGCGGTCTTACGGTGGGCTGTACTCCGGCAAGGCATTATTCAGGAAGAAGCCTGAATGACCAGTTTGCAACGCTTTGGGCGTCCTGGGTATTTCAGGATGAATACCATAAGGTGTTTGAGAGCGGGGACAGCGGATATGGCAGTCAGTATGAAAAGATTCGTGATAAATACGGCGAGTTTGATTTTGTTATGACGGACTGTGCCCAGTATGATGTGAACTGGCCGGAAGTCCATATGTTCCCGGAGGAGGCTGTTCAAGCAGCACAGACACTTGGTGCGAAAGCGGCGATGCCAATCCATTGGGGTGCTTTTGCACTGGCAAACCATCCGTGGGATGATTCCGCAGATCGTTTTGTAGCAGCGGGGGAGCAGGCGGGATTGCAGATTGTGACGCCGCAGATCGGGGAGACAATGAATCTGAACAGTATGGAAAGCAGCATGAAGCGCTGGTGGAAAGATATTTTATAGCCCTTTATTATGGATGTAAAGTATTTGGGGGGGAGGCATTGCCATGCGATAGCAATGATGATATCGCCATCTTCCCAACAAGTTGCATAGAAATGAGGATTGATATGAAAAAAGAAATCAGCCACCTGATTATGCTGTTACTTATAGTCTCTATGCTGGCAGCAGGATGCAGAAGAACAGAACCGGCGCAGACAGGAAAGGGAAGTGAGGAGTTGCAGTCCGAACAGGGAAAGGGAGAACGGAAGGCGGAGGATGCAGACATCATTACCCTGACATCTGAAATGGTTTCTCTGGAGGATGGATTTTCTGCCGTGAAGTATACAGGCGACTATAAACTGGATACGTTTCTGGAGCAGGGTGGGGCATCTTCGGATGCGGATGTGATGAAATTTTTGACAAAGCATCTGTTTTCCGGGAAGTCTGTTTTAGAGTTTTTTGGAAATCTGTTTGGGTGCAGTACCTTATCTGTTCAGAATGCAGACGGGAGTTATCTTTTTGGAAGGAATTTCGACTGGAATACCTGTGATGCCTTAGTCGTCAGTGCGGAGCCAGAGGAAGGATATGCCTCTATTTCTACGGTAAATATGGATTTTATTCAGGCAGCAGCAGGTATGGAACTGGAACGTCTGCCAGATGAAATGAAAACAATGGCGGCATTGTATGCACCGCTGGATGGGATGAATGAAAAGGGGCTTTGTGTCTCTGTGAATATGATTGAAGATTCTGCCTCGATTGCACAGGAAACGGATAAGAAGGATATTACCACGACAACAGCAGTCCGGCTGTTGTTAGATAAGGCAGCAGATGTAGATGAGGCATTGGAACTGTTAAAAGAGTATGACCTGCATGCCTCAATGGGAATGATGGTACATTTTGCACTGGCAGACACAGAAGGCAATGCTGTGGCGGTAGAATATATTGACAATGAAATGGTGGTTACAGATACGCCGGTGGTTACAAATTTTTATCTGGCGGAGGGAGAAAAGCATGGAATTGGGACAGAGCAGTCCCATACCCGGTATGAAATTCTCACAAAACTGCTGAAAGAAAAGAAAACGATGGATGGGCAGGATATCAGGGATGCACTGGACAGCGTCAGCAAGGATAATTTTGATGACCCTTCGTCAACGGAGTGGAGTATTGTCTTTCATCAGGGCAGCGGGGAGGTTTGGTATTATCACAGGGAGAATTACGAAAAAGCATATAGGTTCAAGATAAAATAGCAAAGAAAATGGGATAGGAAAAATGTTAAGTTTCTTCTATCCCATTTTTGTATTAGTTTCTACTCAGAAGTATTTGAAACTCCTCCAGAAACTTTTTTGCCGCTTTTGGAAATATCTGATATTTTTTCCATAGCAGGCTCATGCCAAGGTTTAATTTTGGTTCGCAGGGGACAAAGCAGAGATTGCTGTTTCCGTCCGTATTGATGATTTTATCCAGGGCAAAAGCATACCCCAGCCCTTCATCCACCATCAGGGAGGCATTGAACAGCAGGTTGTAGGTTGCGGCTACATTCAATTCTGAAAGGCTTTTGCCAAGCCATGAGGTCAGCAGATCACCATCACGGGTGTTGCGGTTAAAGATAATAGGTTTATCCTGAAGGTCTTCCGGGCGGATGACATCCCTTTTTGCAAGAGGGCTGTCTTTCCTCATTAAAATTCCATATTCATCTTTGACTGGAAATTCCAGATATTCATATTTTGAGGCGTCAATTGGACCGAATATCATGCCAAAATCAATCAGCCCTTTATCCAGGTTCTCAATAACATCTGTCGTGTCCCCGCTGGAAATATGGTAGTGGATGTCCGGATATTCCATCTGCACCTTTTTTCCTGCTTTGGCAATCAGGCGGACGGCATCGGTTTCTCCGGCACCGATGTATACATCTCCGGCAACCACATCATCGGAAATGGTAATTTCATGTTCTGTCTTTTGTACTAAATCAAGGATTTCTTCCGCACGTTTCCGCAGAATCATGCCTTCCTCTGTCAACGTGATCTTGCGGTTTCCCCGTATCATAAGCTGCTTTCCCAGTTCCTCCTCCATGTCTTTTAACTGCCTGGAAAGAGTAGGCTGGGATAGATGCAGGGACTCTGCAGCGCCAGAAATGCTTTGCTCTCTGGTAACGGCAAGAAAATATTGAAGAACGCGTAACTCCATGTCAAATCCTCCTTTTTACAAGTATAAATTGAGTATAATTCATTACGGCATAGCTGTCAAGCATGGTTAAACATACGATATAAGTATTTGCTATAAATGAAACGTTGTATTATAGTAGTGATAGAAGTAAAAAATTGATACCTATTTTCATTTGAAATATTTTTATTTGCAGAAAGGATGCGATAATTATGAAAACAATAACAGGCAAAAAGTTTGATGAGGAACGGGCTTTGTATGGAAGTGACGGGCTGATTTTGCGTCATTGTTCCTTTGATGGCCCGGCAGATGGAGAGAGTGCGTTAAAAGAAAGCAGGAATGTCCAGGCGGAGGATTGTTTTTTTAATCTCCGTTATCCGTTCTGGCATGACGACCATATGAAAATTGTGGGTTCAGAAATGACAGAGCTTTGCCGGGCGGCGTTGTGGTATTCACGAAATGTTGAGATTGTGGATACGAAACTGCATGGGATCAAGGCGCTACGGGAATGCAGCCAGGTAAAGATGAAAGGCTGCGATATCGTTTCACCGGAGTTTGGCTGGTCAGTGCATCAGATGGAAATGGAAAATTCCACGGCAGAGAGCGAATATTTCATGATGCGTTCCGATTTTTTGACCTTTCGGGGTGTAACACTGAAAGGGAAATATTCATTCCAGTATATCGAAAATTCGGTTTTTGAAAACTGTCATTTTGATACAAAGGATGCTTTCTGGCACGCAAAAAATATTGTGGTAAGGAATAGCGTAGTAAAGGGAGAGTATCTGGCATGGTACTGTGAGAATGTGACTTTTGAAAACTGCAGGATTATTGGCACACAGCCACTGTGTTATTGTAAGGGGCTGAAACTGGTTGACTGTGAGATGGTGGATACAGATTTGTGCTTTGAAAAATCAGAGGTGGAGGCTACAATCAAGACTTCAGTGGACAGCATTAAAAATCCTCTCTCCGGACATATTCATGTTCCATGTGTAGGGGAAATCATCCGTGATGATGAAAAATCAAAGGGCAAAATCATTTTGCCGAAGAAGTGCTGTTGTGCTTAGATGGAGGAATTATGCTATGGGACAATGCCGTTTGCTGTGGAATCTATTTGGGCTAAAAAGAAATGAGCATAAGACAAGAAAGCAGGTTCAGGCTTTACAGAATAAAAAGCTGCGAAAACTTCTCTATTATGCCTATGACCATTCAAACTATTATAAAGAGGTTTTTGGAAAAAATGGAATTGCCAGGGAACAGATTGGGAGTCTTCCACTGTCTGCTTTTCCAACAATGGATAAAAATAGTCTGATGGAGCATTTTGACGAGATTGTGACTGTGCCGGATATCCGACAGGAGGTACTTCGCAAATTTGATGAAACAGACTCTATGAATCAAAAACTTTTTAAGGGAAAATACCATGTGGTACATTCGTCAGGCAGTACGGGAGTGCCAAGATATTTTGTGTACGATACCTCTGCGTGGGAAAGTATGCTTTTGGGGATTATCCGTGGGGCTTTGTGGGATATGACAATGCCACAGATTTTGAAGCTTTTGTCTGGAGGCCTGCGGATTTTATATATTGCTGCTACCGATGGACGGTATGGCGGTGCAATGGCAGTAGGGGATGGAATCCGTGGCGTAGGGGCAGAGCAGAGGTTTCTGGATATCAAAACACCGCTTTCTAAGTGGGTTCAGGCGGTCAGGGAATTTCAGCCGGATATTATCATTGGTTATCCGTCTGCCATAAAGATTTTGGGAGAATTGGTAGAGAACAGTGAGATTTCCGTAGATGTGTGTCGTGTGATTTCATGTGGAGAGCCACTTGCACCGGGACTTAGGGATTATTTAGAGAAAATCTTTGGGTCCGTTGTTGTGAATTTTTATGGCGCCAGTGAATCGCTGGCAATGGGAGTGGAGACGGACAGGACAGAAGGAATGTACATGTTTGATGACATGAATTATATTGAGGTGGAAAATGGAAAGATGTTTCTTACCTGCCTTTACAATTATGTGCAGCCGTTAATCCGCTATGAAATTACAGATCAGTTGGTATTCCGACAGAGCAAAAAAAGCAGATATCCGTTTAGGCAGGCAGATATTCTACTGAGCAGAAATGAGGATATTATATGGTTTGAGGATGATAATGGAAAACGTGATTTTCTTCACCCATTGGCGGTAGAGGGCATCTGTGTTGAAGGGCTTTTGGATTACCAGTTCCAAAAGACAGACAAAGATGCTTTTGAAATGCTGGCACAGGTCTCGAATCAGGAAAAGAAACCGCAAATCCAGCGGGAAATAATACAGCAGATGAAGAAAATCCTCCATGAGAAAGATATGGGCAGCGTCCGTTTTTTTATCCGGTTTGTGGATGAAATCTTACCGGATAAAAAAACGGGAAAAAAGCAGTTGATTGTGCATGAGGAAAAGGAAGTGAGGGATGCGGTTTGAGCACAGGGAATGTGTTATTGCAGGGCAGACATATCTGCAAATCATATCAGCAGGGCAATAAAAGCAATTCGGTACTCCATGATGTAAATATAGAAATATATGATTGTGATTTTACAGTAATTATGGGTTCCTCCGGTGCGGGAAAATCTACATTGCTTTACTGCCTGAGCGGAATGGACTCCATTTCAGACGGTAAGGTGTTGTACCAGGGAGAGGAAATCAGCGGGTACCGGGAGAAACAGATGGCAGCCCTGCGGATAAAAGAGTTTGGTTTTGTGTTCCAGCAGACCCATCTTGTCAGCAATCTGACGCTGTTTGAAAATGTTGCGGTTGCCGGTTATGCGGGAGGGGAAAGAACGGCAAAAGAGGTTCAGGGCAGGGCAGAGGAACTTCTCACCAGAATGTGCGTGGGAGATGCAGCCATGCGGTTTCCCTCACAGGTATCCGGTGGGGAGGCACAGAGGGCAGCCATTGCCAGAGCAGTCATCAATCATCCCAGTCTGGTATTTGCTGATGAACCGACAGGGGCATTAAATAAATCGAACAGCGAAGAAGTGTTAGGGCTTTTGTTAGGTCTGCATCAGGACGGTCAGGGAATTGTCATGGTAACCCATGATGTCAGGGCAGCGCTTTATGGGACGCGGATTCTTTACATGGAAGATGGAAAGATTCTGGATGAGCTTGCCATAGGTGAATATGAGGAAAAGGACGGGAAAGAGACGTCTTATCAGAAGGCGAGAGAAAAGAAAATTACGGAGTGGCTTTCCGCCCTGCATTGGTAGGAAAGATGCGAAAGAAGGTGGATCAAGATGGAATATTTCACATTGTGGCGAGCGGGTACCAGAAGGCATAAGGGTAGCCTTGCCGGAGTTTTTCTTTTGATGTTGTTTATCAATCTTGCACTTGGAACTGTCCTGACGCTTTGGAATAATTCAGGAAGCTATATCCGTTCCGAAATGAGACGGGCGGGTTTTGGAGATTTGACAGCGTGGGTGCATGATGTTCCAGAGCAGGTCAGACTGGCGGATGAGATTGCCGGTCTGGATGAGGTGGAACGGGTGGACAGCCAGCGTGTGATTTATGCAGATTATACGATAAAGGAGCAGGAATCCGATAGTCAGGGGCAGCTTATTCATCTTGCCGCAGAGGAGGATAGATACCGTTTCTTTTTGGATGATCTTTCCGGCTATCAGGAAAAGAAACCGGAGATTGCCCCCGGTGAAATTTATGTTTCCCCGTCAATGGTTTCTATGTTTGGACTCCAGATAGGGGATGAAATCAATTTTGCCGTTGCCCGGTCAGGTGGAAATTTCTCCTTTCAGGTAAAGGGATTTTATGAAGACCCTTTTATGGGAAGTTCCATGATTGGCATGAAGGGGTTTCTGGTCTGCGAGGCAGACTGGAAAGAAATTCAGCGGATGATTCAGGAAAGAGGAAAAAATGCACTGGCAAGGGAAGGGGCGATGCTTCATATTTTTTCAGATGACAGGGAGTCCGTTTCGGATTTAAACCGTATGATGAATGAGAACACGGCACTTTCCCAGTATACAGAGTTTATCCACAGCGAGGATGCAATAGCGGGTTTTATGCTTATTCTGCAGAATGCATTCAGCGGGCTTCTCATTGCGTTTGTTTTTGTACTGCTTTTTGTGGCAATGGTGGCACTGGGGCACAGTTTAAGCAGTGGAATAGAGGCCGATACGGTAAACATGGGAATTTTGAAAACAGTGGGTTTTACGACGGGAAAACTTCGGCAGATTCAGCTTATGCAGTATCTTACAGCGATTGTCAGCGGCATGCTGGCAGGATTTGTTTTGTCTGTTCCTGTCAGCCGTATTGCCAGTGAGAAAATGATAACAACAACGGGAATCCATGTTCCTGCCGGGCTGCCGTTTGAATGGATTTTGCTGTCCGATCTGGCTGTGCTTTTGTTACTTATTCTGTTTATCTTCATGAAAACGGAGAGAATTAGGCATATTACACCGATGATGGCAATCCGCAGGGATGGACAGGTACAGTTACCATTTCCGGGGAAAAAGGTGTTATGCGGCATAAAGAAAAATGCCTTGTATTTCCGGCTTGCCAGAAGGCAGCTTGCCACAGCGAAACGTCTTTATATTAGTACATGTGTCGTGGCTGTCCTGCTTGTGTTTTTTGTCTCGCTGGTGGGACGGATGGACTCGTGGCTTGGCAGGGATGGCAAGGGTATGATGGATGCCTTTAATCCGGCAGACCATGATATCGGGGTGCAGGTGTTTGGCGAGCTTACTGCGGGCGAGGCGGAAGAACTGGTTTCCTCTTATACAGGAATTACAGACAGTTATCTGCTTGCTATGCCAAACGTGTCAGTAAATGGAACAAGTTATACGGCCAATGTAATTTCAGAGCCTAAGCGGTTTCACATGATGCAGGGAAAGACCTGCCAGAGCGAAGACGAGATTGTCGTTACAGAGTTTGTGGCAAAGGATATGGATGTAAAAGTGGGAGACAGGCTTATGGTACAGGGTGATAAAGGCCGTGAGGAATATACGGTTTCCGGCATTTACCAGTGTGCCAATGACATGGGCGCTAATATCGGCATGAGCAGGGAAGGGTATCTGAAAATCGGGCAGGATAATCCCCATCTGTGGTGTTATCATTATTTTCTTGCGGATAATTCTGTGAAAGAGGAGATTACGGAGACGCTGGAGACAGCTTATGGCGGCGATGTGCATGTACATGAAAATTCATGGCCGGGGTTGTATGGTATTATTTCAGCGATGCAGGTACTGGTAGTGTTCATGTATGGGATGGTGTTTGTATTTACACTGATTGTCACGGTTATGACCGGCAGTAAAATCCTTGCGGCAGAAACAAAGGATTTGGGAATTTATAAGGCGATTGGCTTTACAAGTACGAAATTGCGTTTCACATTTGCCATGCGTTTTTGCCTGACCGCTGTGGCTGGTTCTGTCATCGGAATATTTTTGGCGGCTGTCTGTACCGATTCACTGGTGTCAGCAGTGATGAAACTTGCCGGAATCAGCAATTTTGCATCACATCCGGGGCTGGGGGAGATGTTGTTCCCAGCCGGGGTAGTCATCCTTTTGTTTATGGGATTTTCTTATCTGACAGCAGGAAGGATAAAAAGAGTGGCTGTGACTGTTTTAATGGGAGAATAAGTGGGAGCCTAGATATGCCTGCCTGTTATACCCCAATATCCATGATAAGTATTTGTTATGTGTGTGGTAATGCTTTATAGTAAGGTTAAGAATAAAAAATGTATGTGCCGTGAGGCACAGGAAAGGAAATGAATATGAAGAAAGATTTTATGAAAAAGAGGATGAAAAGCAAATGTATGGTTTTTATGTCATTGTTTTTGCTTACCGCTGCCCTGTTGTCCGGTTGTGGAGAATCAGGTGAGAAGGAAAGACAAAACACAGGCAGTACAGCCGATGTAACGCAGGAAAGCAAGACTTCGGATGGAAATACTACAGACAGTACGGATGGGCAGAATAAGGCGGCAGATGATGTTACAAAAACTTCTGCCGGGGAATTGGAAGTATGTTTTGGGGATAAGGGTAATCCATTTATGCTACAGTTAAATGACAATGATACTGCCGGAGCGATTGCAAGACATGTGGGAACTTCGGATTGGCGTCTGCCCATTTATGAGGATGATGAGGATGCGGATTATGATGTCATGCAGTATTACGATATTCCAAGCAGTTACGATATTCCGTCCAATCCAGAAAAGGTAACTTCAGTAAAGGCAGGGGAGGTATATTATTCGGACCCGAACCGTATCGTACTCTTTTATCAGGATGCGGAAGTTTCTGAAGAATATACACCGGTAGGGCATTTTGACGCTACGGATGAATTTGTGGAGGCGGTGAAGAATAATCCGGTGCTGGAAGGATGGGGAAATAAAATCGTCCTGATTACGAAGCCGTAAGCAGGGAGGTCGGTATGGCAGTTTTTTTTCTTCGGGGAGTGCTGATTGGATTGTTGTTTGGTGTTCCGGCAGGGGCAGTGGGTGCCATGACGGTGCAGAGAACATGGAATTCTGGAATCAAGGCAGGTCTTTTAACAGGGTTTGGTTCTTCTGCTGCTGATTGCATCTATGCCTGTGTTGGCGCCTTTGGTCTGACCGTTATTTCAGAGTTTCTCTTGAAATATCAGACTGTGATAAATCTGGCAGGGGGAGGACTGGTGATGTATATGGGGCTTCATCTCTTGCTTAGTAAGAAAAAGCCGGATGAAATCCCATCGGTGTCAGGAAGAATAAAAACGTTTCTTTCTTCTTTTCTTGTGGGCATTACCAATCCGGCGGCTGTATTGACTTTTTTGTTTGCCTTTTCTTATTTTGGCATTTCAGGGGACACGAATCTCATACAGGGGATATGCCTTGTTATCGGAGTTTTTCTTGGCACTTACCTTTGGTGGACAGCGCTTTCTGTTATAGTAGGCATTTTGAAAGGCAGACAGAAAAAGGACCATCTACAGGTAATGAACCGGATATTTGGAGTGATTTTGTGTCTGTTTGGTATGGTGGTATTTATACGCATAATCATTTAGCATAACAGATGAATGCTATGGAAGGCGGGAAGTCATGTTAGACACAATTCTGGGAGAATTGATTTATATCTGGTACTATTTTGATATTCAGTTACGCCAGATATTTGTGTATTGGATTTTGGGAATGTTCATAGGTTCTCTTGTTTCTGTGTTCGCTAAAGATAAAATACATCGGCTGTTTGTTTCCATGCATGGGACGGGAATCGGAACAGTCGGGATTTTTTTGGCAAGTGCATTGGGGATTCTGTCGCCACTCTGTATGTATGGGACAATTCCCATTGCTGCCTCTTTTTACAGACAGGGAATGCGGGAAGACTGGCTTGCTGCATTTATGATGAGCAGTGTGCTGCTCAATCCCCAGCTCATGATATATAGCACCGCTTTGGGGATGACGGCAATGATAATCCGTCTGTTGTCTTGTTATGTATGTGGCGTTGTGGCTGGTTTACTTGTTGGCATTAAGGATTCCCCAAAACCGTTTTTTAATTTTGAAGGATTTTCTCCGGGAGAAAGCCATGATAACGATCCGAATCTCTTGATGCGTTTTTTTAAGAATTTAGGCAGAAATATAAAGGCAACCGGAATTTACTTTCTGATTGGAATTTTGCTTTCTGCCCTTTTCCAGAGATATGTGCCAAGTGAACAGTTTGCTGGACTTTTTGGGGCGCATAAGGGTTTTGGCGTCCTGCTGGCGGCTACGATTGGTGTTCCGCTTTATGCCTGTGGGGGAGGAACGATTCCCCTGCTGCAGGAGTGGCTGGTATCAGGAATGAGCATGGGGAGTGCAGCGGCATTCATGGTAACAGGACCGGCTACAAAAATTACCAATTTGGGGGCATTGAAGATTGTGCTGGGAATCAAAAATTTTGTTATTTATCTTGTTTATGTTATGGTATTTTCCCTTGTAACAGGACTTTTAATAAATGCAATTTTATAGTTATTATTGATGCAAAGGCAGGATGGAGGACTGGCTATGGATGGATATGGTTTTGAAAATAAGCGGACAGGACCACTTGGAAAACACCGACAGTTACTGGTACTTGCTGTTGTTTTTGGTGTTTTTTGCGTTTTTCTATTTGTTATTCGTTTTGTGAACGCAAAATCTAATGATAAAAAATTAATGTTAAACAAAAAAAGTATCACCCTGACAGTGGGAGATTCGCAAAAATTGAAAGTCAAAAACTTGCGGGGGACTGCAAAAGTTATTTGGAAATCCTCAAAGAAATCAGTGGTATCAGTTAGTAAAAAGGGAAAGATAAAAGCGAAGAAAAAGGGAAAAGCAACCATCCAGTGTAAAATTACATATGGCAGAAAGAAGAAAACACGGACATTAAAATGTAAAGTTACTGTGACCGGAAAAAAGAAAAAAACAACGTCTGTGGTGTACATGACAAAGGATATCAGCCCGGAAGGGTTGATGGCAGTTTATAAAAAGTTAAACTGGAATGCGTCAGGGAAAACGGCGGTTAAAGTTTCAACAGGGGAGCCTCCGGCAAGTAATTACCTTGACCCGGATTTAATAAAAGATTTGGTGCAGTATGTAGATGGAACAATCGTTGAATGTAATACTGCCTATGGTGGAGACCGTTCCAGTACAGCGCTGCACAGGCAGGTGGCAAAAGACCACGGTTTTACCCAAATAGCAGAGGTAGATATCATGGATTCCTCCGGGAGTATGACACTTCCGGTTGAAGGTGGAATCCGTTTGAAAAAGAACTATGTAGGAAAACATTTTAAAAACTATGATTCTTTTCTGGTTTTGTCGCATTTTAAGGGGCATACAATGGCTGGTTTTGGCGGTGCAATAAAGAATATTTCGATTGGAATTGCCTCGTCAAAAGGAAAGAGTTATATCCATTCCGGCGGTACATCCACCAGTGGGTTTGACGGGGAACAGGATGCTTTTCTGGAGTCTATGGCAGAGGCGGGAAAGTCGGTATCGGACAGTTTGGGAAAGGGCAAAAATATTGTCTATGTCAATGTGATGAATAATCTGAGTGTGGACTGCGATTGTGACGGCAATCCGGCAAAGCCTAAAATGAAAGATGTAGGGATATTGGCATCTACTGACCCGGTAGCGTTGGATCAGGCATGTGTTGATTTGGTATATAAACAGAAAGAGGGGGATGGAGCTTCTCTTGTAAGACGAATGGAATCCCGGAATGGACTGCATACATTGGAACATGCGGAAAAGATTGGTCTGGGGAGCCGTAGTTATAAAATGGTGAATGTTAATTGACTATAAAAATTTTCAAAAAGGAGAGATGAAAGATGACGAACACAATGACTTTGAAAACAATGGAGAAACCACGCCTTTCCGTAAAGGTGCAGACGTTGGCAACAATCGCAGCAGTTGTGGGTGCTGTTGCTGTCCCGCAGATTTTTCATGTACTGGGGGCTGCTTTGGGATTAGGAACGGGGCTTGGTGAATCTTTTCTGCCAATGCATCTGCCGATTCTGCTGGTCGGGCTTCTGGCGGGACCTTATGCTGGTGCAGCAGCAGGGATATTTGGACCGCTAGTGAGTTTTGCCTTTTCCGGGATGCCGGGGATTGCCATGCTGCCGTTTATGATGCTGGAATTATGTGTGTATGGACTGGCGGCAGGGATGCTGAGAAACATAAAGTTGCCGGTTATTATGAAAGTGCTGATTACCCAGACAGCAGGACGTGTCATCCGGGCAGCCGCTGTTTTGTTTGCCATATATGGGCTGGGAAGTGATAATGTTCCTCTTGCGTCTATTTGGATGAGCATTGGCACAGGAATTTATGGCATTGTGCTTCAGTGGGCATTGCTGCCGGTGATTGTGCATTTTGTGGAGCGAAGGAAAAATGAAGAATTGTGATTTAGAAAGAGCAAAAGAAGTATTTTATTCCGGTGATTATACCTGTGTTCTGTGCAAAGGTGTGGCAACACTCACCAGCGCAGAGCGCGGGGTTAAACCGCTCCTTAACTGGCTGGATGATGAGAATGGTGCAGAGGGGTTCTCTGCTGTGGATAAGGTGGTTGGCAGGGCGGCGGCATTTTTATATGTCCTATTGAAGGTAAAAGAGGTGTATGCCAATGTGATGGGCGAGGGGGCGGCAGATGTGCTTGCAAAATATGGAATCAGGTCCAGCTATGGTGTTTTGGCAAAGGAAATCATTAACCGTAAAGGAAGTTGGTATCTGCCCGATGGAACAGGCAGTAACCGGGATTGATGTTCCAGAGCAGGCATTGGAGGCGGTCAGGGAGAAATGCAGAAAATTAAAAATAACAATGTAATGTGGAAACTTCCCCAAATCTGAGGCAAAGAAACAGGTTTATGCATGATGCCATAAAGACGTATATGTCATAGATAATAAGTGAATTGTGGTAATTTACTTTATTCATGCGAAGGAAAAGTGAAGATAGTGCAAATTTATTTGTGCATCTAAGCGTACTCGCGGGATATTTGCCAGCATGGAACATATCTTTGTCAAAAAAGATAAAAGGTGGTGATATTATCGGGCGTATAGTTATTATAGAATTTAGCGACAGGGATTCTGGAGTTTTTGATGAAATGATGGAATTTTTAAGTAAGAAAACGTCGTTTGAAAAGCTGCGGATAAAGGAAACTGACACATTACTTCCAGACCTCGCAGTCCATCCCGAACGCAGGCTGGTTTACTGCAATAACAAGGAAATCCATTTAACTACAAAAGAATTTGATATTCTTTGTATGCTTGTGGAAAACAGGGGAAGGGTAATGACTTATGAGCAGATTTACCAGAATGTATGGGATGGTTTTCCATCTGGTGAAGTAAAAAATACAATCGGCTATCATATCCGAAATCTGCGAAAAAGCTTTGCAGCCCATTTTCAACTGCCAAACATAATATCAGGGAAGTAGGGTATTGTTTTGAATTAAAATCTAAAAAATATGACAGTCTGGTTAATAGATGACAGCCAGGCTGTTATTTTTGTCATAATATGCGGTATTCCTCGCCAAAATCTTTGCAATAACTCGATGTTTTCCTGTTTTTTCTTAATATAATTCCCTTATCTACAAAATTTGATGGGGAAAGTGCAGGGAATATGTTATACGGTTCTTTTCCCGGAAAGGGAATATTATGGAACCGGAACCGTTGCATTGGAAACGGTGTAGAAAACGATATAGGCAAAAGAATAACATTTTTCTACATACCATAGTCCTCAAGGGGATTGTGGTATTTTTTATTTCGACAAATTTCTTGACACTTCTTTTTTCTATTCAGTTCTTCTTTTTCATTTTCCCAATTTTGACGATAAACGGTCACCCGATTTTTCGTTGCCGTTCCCCGACAGCCTTTTGATTTTTTACTCGGACAAAGCAGGAAAATAAAAAGTCAGGAGGCTAAAGTATGTATTATGATGTGCAGAAAAGCGCAGAAAGAATAAGAAAACTCAGGGAGGGCAGAGGACTTACCCAAAATGAGGAAGCAGAAGAAATGGGATTTTCATTTGGTGGTTACCGTAAATTAGAGTGTGGATTAAACGGTGGCAGGGTGGACAGCCTGATGCTGGTTGCAGAGTTTTACCATGTGTCTTTGGATTATCTGGTTTATGGGGAAAAACTGGAATACATAAGCTGTTTATTGAACGGCCTTACAGAAAAACAGAAGTGCATTGTACTTAATAATATGGCAAATCTTGTAGAGAATTTGCGGGAATTTCAATTTTCCCGTATGGCAGAGTGGCTGGAACCTATTTCGTGCCATGATAATCCTGCATGGTGTTTAACTGAGTTATCCTTGCAGAAGAAACGAAGTTTCTTCTTAGATGATTCGGAGAATCATCTTGTTGCCCGTGAAGGATTGGAGCAGAGGTTGCGGCCTGCCAGAGCAGCGTCTGGAGGTAATGGATTATACGGACACCACGATTGCAGAAGATAATCCTTTCGTGGGTGTGGCGACTTGCCTGTAAAGAACGCACATTCAGCGTTCTTTTGCAGGGATGACACAATCGGCAGGAATTATTTTTTCAGATTTTGGTAAACCGGGAAATGACAGCGGAGCAGAGAGCGGAAATTTTGATAAATGGGGCGGCTCAGCCATAAATAGAAATTTGTAAAGATTAGGTAGTGTAAAAATGTTAAGGGGTGATTTTGGGGAAATTGCTCCTTTTTTCATTGTGAAACTTATAGCCAAGTGCGACAATTTTCCTATGAGAAAAATATATCAAAACGGCTGTCCGGATGGAAAATTTTACCCACGAAACTGTTCCTTTAATTTCTCAAGCATTTTTTCTGCAATGGGGGTAAATACCTGATATTTTTTCCAGATGAAATACAGTTTTGTTTCAAGTTTGGGCGTGAGTGGGCGGAACGTTAGACCGCTGTCAGGACTTGTATCAATCAGATGTTCAAAGGTCAGAAGATAACCAAGCCTCTCTTTCACAAAAAGAGAGCCATTGTAGGAGAGTCTAAAAGAACCTTCCAGATGAAGCGTATCTATTTTATTTCCACACCATTTGGCAATGTCCTTAGACCAGCCTTGTTCCGAGCAAAATAAAGGAAGCCCGGTCAAATCATCGACAGAAATGGACTGTTTCCCTGCAAGTGGGCAGTCTCCCGGCATGACAACACCCCATATATCTGCTTTTGGAAATGTCAGGTAATGGTATTTCTCTGTATTTGGTTCTTCTGCTAGCACAGCAAAGTCAATGATGCCTTTATCCAGTTTTTCTGTCACCTGTTCCGTGTCCCCGCTGGTTATGTGATACCGCAGGCCGGGATAGATATTTTTCAACGCCTTAATTTCAGCGGCAAGATACCGGATTTGATAGGATTCTGCCAATCCCAAATAAATTTCACCGCCTAATACATCATCCAACGAGAGAAATTCCGTCTGGATTTTGTCTGCCATTGATACGAGGTCTTCGGCACGTTTACGCAGCAGCACACCCTCTTCGGTCAGTTCGATATGAAAGCTGTGACGGACAAACAGTTTCTTACCCAGTTCATCTTCCAGTGATTTTAATGATTTTGAAAGCGTAGGTTGTGTGACGTGCAAAAGCTCGGCGGCATGGGTCATATTTTCTTCCCTTGCTACAGCAAGGAAATATCGCATGGTTCTCAGTTCCATTGAGTTTCTCCTTTTTACTGATATTCCAGAAATTCATATCATGATATAAATTATAGCCATTAGCGAAAGGAAAGTCAATCACTTATACTAAAAGCACAGCAGGAAGGGAGGCGGTCATACGGAGGATATCATTCAGAATATGAAGGATGCAGGTTGTGGCGAGGAGATCATCACAAAAATTTGCAGGCTGTATGCAGACGGGCAGGTTCCAGATGCTGTGAAAATGTTGAAACGGCACCGATGCTGTTTGATGGAGCAGTTACATGAAAGCCAGAGCAGAGTGGACTGTCTTGACTTTTTGGTAAGGCAGATGGGAAAAAGCCAGAGGTAGATGGATAATCAAATATTAAAAAAGGAAACGCAGGAAATGCGGAGAAAGGATGGTAATGTAACATGGCAGAGACGATGAAACTGGAATTGACACAGGAGTGGGATAAGACATTTCCGAAAAGTGGGAAGGTAAACCACAGAAAGGTAACGTTCCATAACCGTTATGGGATTACTTTGGCAGCCGATTTATATGAGCCGAAAGGGGCAGAAGGAAGGCTGCCGGCAATCGCTGTATGCGGTCCGTTTGGCGCCGTAAAGGAGCAGTCCTCCGGCTTGTATGCCCAGACGATGGCAGAGAGAGGGTTTCTTACGATGGCATTTGACCCGTCGTTTACCGGAGAAAGCGGAGGAACGCCGCGGTATATGGCGTCACCGGACATCAATACGGAAGATTTTCAGGCAGCAGTGGACTTTCTGTCTGTGCAGGAAAATGTGGATGAAGAGAAAATCGGCATTATCGGCATCTGTGGATGGGGCGGCATGGCTTTGAACGTGGCAGCACTGGATACCCGAATCAAAGCAACCGTAGCATCTACCATGTATGACATGAGCCGTGTCAATGCGAACGGATATTTTGATGAAAATGACAATTCCGATGACCGGTATGAAACCCGCAAGGCGCTCAATGCCCAGAGAATTGTTGATTACAGGAATGGCAGCTATGAGCTGGGAGGCGGAGTTGTGGATCCGCTGCTGGAAGATGCCCCATTTTTTGTCAAGGATTATTATGACTATTATAAGACGTCCCGTGGCTATCATGCCCGTTCGCTGAACTCGAATGGCGGCTGGAATAAGATTGGGTGCATGTCTTTTATGAATCAGCCAATCCTTTGTTACAGCGATGAAATCCGCAGTGCAGTTCTGGTCATGCATGGAGAGAAAGCACATTCCCGTTACTTTAGTAAGGACGCATTTCAGAAGTTACAGGGCGATAATAAGGAACTGTTGTTAATTCCGGATGCAGTCCATACAGACCTTTATGATAAAACAGATGTTATTCCTTTTGATAAACTGGAGCAGTTTTTTAAGGAGAATTTGAAATAAATAGCTTGCCATCGTAACGCCACGCTGGCTGAGGCGAAAAAAGCAATCAGAGCAGTATCGGATTTCTGCTTTGAAACTTTGGGATTAGAGGAAAACCTGTCCGAACTGGATATTGACGATACACATTTCAGGGATATGGCAGAACATGCGTGCATGGGCGGTGTCATAACGGGTCCTGTAAATCTGGCACCGGATGATGTAGAGAAAATCTATCGGATGTGTCTGTAAAGAACTGGACGGAATGGAGGATATGGCATGAAAGTATTGGGAATCAATGGCAGTGCCAGAAAAGACGGAAATACTGCCATTATCATGAATCAGGTACTTGAGGAATTAAAGAAACAGGGAATTGAAACAGAAATGATACAGTTTGCGGGTCAGGTCATCGAACCATGTAAAGCGTGCTGGGTCTGTGGTGAACAGAAAAACTGTGTCCACAGAAAAGATATTTTTCGGGAAACCTTTGACAAGATGCTGGAGGCAGATGGAATTTTACTCGGTTCCCCTGTTTATTCTGCCAATGTATCAGCGGGCATGCAGGCATTTCTGGAACGGGCTGCCGTTGTGTGTGATATGAACCGTGGAAGTCTGAATATGAAATATAAAGTGGGGGCTTCTGTAGCAGCGCTCAGGCGTGGCGGCGCCATGCCTGCTCTTGATGCCATGAATCATTTCTTTTTGAATCAGGAGATGGTTGTGGTTGGTTCTTCCTACTGGAACATGGTGTATGGGAAGATGCCCGGTGATGTCAGTAAGGATGAGGAAGGACTGCTGACAATGAAAAATCTTGGCATAAATATGGCTTATGTTCTGCATAAATTAAAATAATTTCTGAAAGGATGTGGACTCATGAAAAGATTATGCAGTATGATCCTAATGCTTGCTGCTTTGTCCTGTCTGGCGGCATGTGGAAAGGGCAGCCAGACGGGACAGACGGATGCAGACAGTGGTGCGGCAAGCCGGAAGGAGGAAAGTGTCATGAACCGGAGTGGACAGTCAAAGGGGAACACAGATATTTTAGTCGCCTATTTTTCCTGTACAGGAACGACAAAACCTCTGGCAGAGTATGCGGCAGAATATCTGAATGCAGATTTGTACGAAATCAAGGCGGAAACTCCATACACCAGTGAGGATTTGGATTACAACGCATCCGGTTCCAGAGCGAATAAAGAGCAGGATGATTCCAGTGCCAGGCCTGCCATTTCCGGTAAAGTAGAAGATATGGATAAATATCATACGGTGGTGTTGGCGTATCCCATCTGGTGGGGGCAGGCGCCAAGAATCATCAGCACCTTTTTAGAGAGCTATGATTTTAAGGGAAAAACGATTGTGCCGTTCTGCACTTCCCACAGCAGCGGAATCGGTTCCAGTGATAAAAACCTCCATTCCCTTGTAGATGGCGGTACAGAGTGGAAGGATGGGAAACGCTTTGCAGCTGGCACTTCGGAAAAGGAAATTACGGAATGGCTTTCCGGGCTTGGAATCGAACCATTTACCGCTGAAGAAAAAGAGGGGGAAACAAGCAGGCGTTCCTTTGATTTTGAAAAAAAGACCGTGAAATTAAACAGCGGATATGAGATGCCGTTAAATGGCATCGGCACCTACAGCCTTGAGGATGATACCTGTGTAAATTCTGTTTCTGAGGCGTTAAAACGCGGGGTGAGGCTCATTGATACCGCCTATATGTATCATAATGAGGCAGAAGTCGGGGAGGCAGTCAGAAATTCCGGGATTCCCCGTGAAGAAATTTTCGTGACGACAAAACTTTACCCGAATCAGTTTTCAGAGCCGGAGAAAGCGATTGATGAGGCGCTTAACAAACTTGACATTGAATATATTGACATGATGCTTTTGCACCATCCGGGAACCGATGATGTTAAGGCATATAAAGCAATGGAACAGGCAGTAGAAGATGGCAAAATCCGTTCCATCGGCCTGTCCAACTGGTATGTGGAAGAATTGGAGGAATTTTTACCACAGGTAAGCATTACCCCGGCGCTGGTACAGAATGAAATCCATCCGTATTATCAGGAAAATGAGGTTATCCCTTATATTCAGGACCTCGGTATCGTAGTGCAGGGCTGGTATCCGCTTGGCGGCAGGGGGCATACGGCAGAACTGTTAGGGGATGAAACCATTTCAGCGATTGCCAAAGCACATGGGAAATCTTCCGCACAGGTCATCTTACGCTGGAATTTGCAAAAGGGCGTGGTGGTAATACCGGGTTCCAGTAACCCCGACCACATACAGGAAAATACAGAGTTGTATGATTTTGAACTGACGGACGAGGAAATGGAGAAAATCAATGCACTTGACCGGAATGAAAAGCATGACTGGTATTAAAAATAACGAAAACAGAGAGCGAGGTAGTGTCAAGTGATTTATGAAAAATCAAAAGATTAAAAAAATAATTCAATATCTAAAAATATAACAGAT
>RAYE01000029.1 GCA_003612285.1 bacterium D16-51
AGCAATAGCAATTCTTAAGAGCGTAGGATTGCCCGGAAAGCAATGTCTTCTATAATTTTTGTCAATTGAAAGCAAAGCAGGGCTTCCGCCTTTTTGCAGAAAATATAGAAAGCCTAAAGTTTTTCCATAAAGAATTCCATTGAAAAATATAGGGAAACTATATATTATCTGTTTGGCTTTGGAACAACTGGCCGTGAGTAGTAACATTTAAGAAGCGGTGCAGTGTAAAGGATGGTTTTGCACATGGCGGTAAGGAACTGTTTAAGGTGGCCGGAATAACCATGAATGGGAAACTGCAACTGGCGGTTGACAAATTTCCAAGCGCGCTTGCTGGTTGTCAACCATAGTTTTTGCTATAATGTGAGAGATTTAACTATTTATAGCAGATGGATGGAGCAGTACTGAGAGGAGGAACAATGGAATTATCAGAAAAAATTATTTATTTAAGAAAGAAGACAGGATGGTCGCAGGAACAGTTAGCAGATCAGCTGGATATATCAAGGCAGTCTGTATCAAAGTGGGAGTCAGGCACATCTGTTCCAGAATTGGATAAGATTATTAAAATAAGTGATATTTTTAATGTCAGCACAGATTACCTATTAAAAGAGGATATTACAGAACCAGAGCCGGAAAAGAGAATGGACAGCTGTGAAGATAGGCTGCAGCAGGCAGAGTTTCAAAGTGAAGAAACAGCACAGCAGACAGAACACAGGGTATCTTCCCAGGAAGCAGATTCCTATATAAACCTGGTTCGCGAGGTTGCCAGTAGAATGGCGTTAGGTGTTGTTTTGTGTATTTGGTCGCCTATTTGCCTTCTGTTTTTGGGAGGGCTCTCAGAATATAAGGGAAACCTTACTGAGAATGCAGCTTGTGGTATTGGGTTATGCGTATTGCTTCTGTTCGTAGCAGCAGGTGCTGGAATTTTGACTTTTTATGGAATGAAATTAAGTAAATATGAATATCTGGAAAAAGAAAATATTAGGATTTCAGAAGATGTACGCAGAATAATTTCTGCAAAAAAGGAAGAGTATGCACCTGTTTATTCTAAAAGTGTGGTGGTTGGGATATTATTGTGTATTAGCAGCGTGATACCGCTTATGATGTCTTCTTTCTTTGTTACTGGTAAAGAGGAAGAGGAATTTTTTGCAGTAGTTTCAGTATGCATATTGTTAATAGTAGTATCAGCTGGTGTTTATTGTTTTATGAGGTTTGGGCTGGTTCAGGGGAGTTATGACAAGTTATTAGAAGAAGGCGACTATACAAGGGAAAAAAAGAGGTTCAATAAAGCAACAGGGTATTTTTCGGTAATTTACTGGTGTGTTGCTGTAGCAATTTATGTAGCAGTAAGTTTTAGGACAAATGCATGGCATTCTACTTGGATAATATTCGCAGTAGCAGGAATTTTATTTGCGGCATTTGAAGGGATTATCCATTTGGTATGCCAGAAGAAAAATTAGTTTTATTCTCGCGAAGGCAGAGTGAGGGCACATAACAGATGTCCGATGAACATCTGTTATGTGCCGGCCATAGCGGAGTGAAGACCAAATCCCCCGCCCTTCTGAGGCGAAACTTGCCAGAGTAATGTAAATTTGGTGCAATCTGACGATTTAAAAGCAGTTTTCAAACACGTTTTAGAGCATCCGGCTGCACAGGTGAAAATATTTTATTCATAAGTATCATTAAAAATAATCTTTTGCAGGATGGTATCTGCTGTCTGTTTATCTTTAAAGCGTTCAATGATTGCTGCCGCAAATTCAATTGTCGTACCGGCTCCGCGGGAAGTGGTAAATATGCCATCGACTACAACAGGCTGTTTTACATATACAGCGTCCTTTAGCTTTTCTGCAAAATCGGGATAGCAGGTTGCTTTGCAGCCTTGGTATACTCCCAGTTCCCCATAAATAGTTGGGGCGGCACAAATTGCAGACAGCCATTTCCCTTCTTTAGCAAATTTCTTAATCTGGTCTGTCAGCGGTTTGCATGCTAACAGGTTTGGCGTCCCGGGGATTCCGCCTGGAAGTACAATCATCTGTGCGCTGTCAAAATCAGCATCTTTTAGTAATACATCTGCTTTGATTGTTACATTGTGCGAGCTGGTCACTTCCAGGGAATCCGTAATAGATACCATATCAATGTCAATGCTGCTTCGGCGCAATAAGTCAACAACCGTTAGCATCTCCACTTCTTCATATCCGGATGCCAGAAAAATAAGTACTTGTGCCATATAAATAACCTCCTTAATTATGCCATAACGCTATTATACTATAATGGCAGTTTTTGTTTAGAAATATTTTTGAATCCAGTTGAAAAATTCATCCTCTGAACTTTCATCATCCATGCGTGCGGGATATTTGATAATCTCTAATGCGGTTTTTGGTATTTCGACATGGAATGTCTGTTTTACCCAATTTTGAAATTTGAGATTTGGGTTTATGGTCATATCTCTGTCAGGGTTTTCGTTGGGTGGGAATGGAAAATCTTCATCCCAGCATATTTCATCATAACCAATAGCGAGTAACCTTAGGAAATCCAAGGCGTTATCAGCTAAAACACATGACAGCATTGAACCTGAACCAGATCCCATATGGATAATTTTTAATTTTCCTTGTTCTGTAAGCCAAAATGCACTTTCTGAACCCTCTCCGCCGGTTTGGGCAAAGACACACAGCCTCTGTTCCAGTTCGTTATGTTCTTCGCCAAACCAGTATTTTAGGTTTTTTGTGCCTCCTGGATAAAATGTAATGTCTGTGCCGCCATCTCTTTCGTTTTCACTCCAGCTTTCTTTAAGGTCATCTTCAGGATAAAGAAATCCATAACGGAATCCATTAATGTCCTTATAAAGCCCATTGTCTTCAATATATTCATAAAGCAGCTTTATTTCTTCCGGTATCTGCATCCCCTTCGGCATTACATTCTGTAATTGGTTAATTAGCCGGTTCATCATATTAGGCCCCCTTTACAAAGTATGCTCCGTACCCTTTTGAATGGCGCATATTATTAAGTCCATATGTTTATCTTCCACTCTTATGATGATAGGCATATTATAACAGAAAGCAATGTGGATTGCCACACTCTATTACATCTATTTCTTTAGTTGTTACTATTCGCAGCCAATGGTATCAGGATAGAAACACTCTAGTTTTCTAGAGTGTGTTTGACTTCATTGTATTATGCGGCTATAATTTCTTTAAGGTTTATTTAAATTCTACTGTATGGGGCAAAAGGCACTTTGGGACTGTAAAAAATTTGTTTAAAAAAAATATGGCGCAGGAAGGATTATTTAGATACGATATAATCCAGAGATTTAATGAAACGGAAATTTTGTTGTATAAATACCTCATTTCTAATGCAGCAAAAGTACCATATATGACAATTCGGGAGCTTGCGGCAGAGGTTAAAGTTTCGACTTCTACGATATTAAGGTTTTGCAATAAAATTGGCTGTTTAAGTTATAATGATTTTAAGGAAAAGTTTAACAAGTATATGGCAGAACGTAATGTTGCACATTAGGTTTTGGCTTGGAACAGCTGCTGCATTATTTTCAGGGCACTACAACCTGTGCATTTGAGGAAAGGATTCAGGAAGGTGCAGAATTGATACGGGATGCAGAGATGGTAGTCTTTGTTGGGTTGGGCTCTTCTGGTGTCTTGGCAAGATATGGGGCAAGGTATCCCTCAAATTTTGGGAAGTTTTCGGTTGGGTTAGAAGATGTTTTTTATCCTCTGATTGAGATGACATATCCTAAAATTGCTGTAATTGTATTATCGGTTAGTGGTGAAACAACAGGGGTTATTGAAGCGCTGGCAAGGAGGATTTAAAATAGAGACAGCCTGTTACTTGATTTGAAACAGAAAATGATTTATTTTTATGGAAGAATCTGAAATGAGGGTCTTCTTACTATTGATGGCAGATGAGAAACTGCATTCGCAGCGCCTCTTCAAAACAAGTTGCTCAGAAAGGAGGATTACTATGACAGAATTAGAAAAGTGCATGGCGGGATTGTTGTATAACTGCCACGACGAAGTATTTTTGGGGTTTAAAGGAAAATCAAAAGAGTTATTAGCTGTTTACAACTCACTTTCTTATTGCGAAAAAGAGAAAAAACGGGAAATTTTGCAGGAGATGTTTGGCGGGATAGGGAACAACGTATCGGTTGGGACGCCATTTTTATGTGATTATGGGCGGAATATATTCATTGGGGAAAATGTGTCAATTAATATGAATTGTACTTTTATTGACTGCAACGAAATTCGGATTGGGAGTAATGTTATGATAGCTTCCAATGTGCAGATTTATACTGCAACACATCCGATAGAATTGGAGCAGCGCATGACGCCGGGATGGACGCCGGGATGTGGGGAGCACTTTTGCCAGACATATGCGCTTCCCGTTTCTATCGGGGACGGCTGCTGGATAGGGGGAGGCGCTATTATTCTCCCTGGTGTACAGATTGGTGCGGGAAGCGTAATTGGTGCAGGGGGTGTTGTTGTGAAAGATATCCCTGAAAATTGTGTAGCAGTTGGAAATCCATGCAGGGTAATAAGGAAGATAAATGAGGGGGAAAGCCATGGTTAAGATGGTAGCGTTTGACCTGGACGGGACAGTATGCGACTCAATCCCGTTCTGTATAGAAGCATTTAAGAAAGCGGCGTCTGCATATACAGGCGGTATACTTACTGAAAAGGAAATTGTGAATACATTTGGGCTGAATGAAGCTGGTATGATGAAAGCAATTGTGAAAACTGACTGGGAAAATGCTTTAGATGATTTTATGGTTATTATGAAAAGATGCACGATAAGTGTACTGCGCCTTTTGATGGCGTCTATGAACTTATAACATGCCTAAAGAGAAAACATGTTATTGTGCCACTGGTAACGGGAAAAGGGGAAAGAAGCTGCAGGATAACATTGAAAAAGATTGGACTGGATGGTGTTTTTGACAAAATACTGACTGGCTCTGATACGCATCCTAATAAAGGGGAACTGATATTATCCCTGCTGTCAGAATATTCTATCAGGAAAGAGGAATTTTTTTATGTTGGGGACGCTGTTTCGGATTTAGAGGCATGTAATGCAATTGGTGTAACCTGCCTTTCGGCTGCATGGGGCCAAAATAACAGTTTGCCAGAATTAAAAATACAGAATCCTCAATATACTTTTGAGTCTGTCAGTAAATTGGAGGGATTTCTCATGGTGGCTGTGGCTGGAAAATCTAACACAGTAGATGGAAAATGAAGCAAGTGATATGGCTGGTTATTTATCATTCGTTGTACCAGTACAGCGTTTCTTAGTCCCTCATACACTTAGTACTTTCTATTTCCGCCATCGCTGCGTTGTCGTCAGTCAACAATGCCACCGCATTGCCTCCTTCCTCCGCCTTGCGCTGACAAAAATAGCAAGTACTAAGTATATGGGGATTAAGGAAACGCTGTACTAGATTGTTTCTACCGCATAGAGTGTAGCGTAGGGATTATAATTAAAATTAAAACATGACATAAGGTGTCAACATTATTCTGGTAAGATGGATGCAGTTAAAAAGCAACAGCACGCTCTAGCAGATGTCTGCGAGGACAGGGGAATAGAGCACAAGCTTACACAGAAAGGAAATGGATATGGGCAGACCAGCAACAAAGACGGATTTATTAACTGCAGCAGCAGACAACTATGAAAAACTAAATGTTCTTATTTCTGGATTGACGGAGCAGGAACTATCAACATCTTTTGATTTTTCTGGAGATGTAAAGAAAAAAGAGGCTCATTGGAAAAGAGATAAAAATCTCCGGGATATTTTAATCCATCTCTATGAATGGCATCAGCTTTTGCTGAATTGGGTACATGCGAACCAAAATGGTGAAAATAAACCGTTTATTTTGTCTCCTTATAATTGGAAAACTTATGGGAAGATGAACGAAGAATTTTGGGAAAAACATCAGGAAACTTTATTGGAGGATGCTAAGGAGATGCTTCAAAAATCCCATGCTGAGGTGTTGGAGTTAGCAGAAACTTTTTCTAATGAAGAGTTATTTTCCAAGGGCGTTTTTAAATGGGTTGGCGGGAGTACATTGGGTTCATATTTTGTGAGCACTACGGCAAGCCATTACGATTGGGCGATGAAAAAACTAAAGGCGCACAAAAAAATTGTAAGGGATTGTAAGAAATAACAGTGATTTTATGTAAGATGGAAACTTAGGCAGGCGTCTTTGCAGGAGAAGGAGGACAAGGAATGCATTTCGTGAAGGCAAAAGGGATATTATCTTCCCAAAATGGAATGAATTTATACCGCGGCTGCTCCCACGGATGCATTTATTGCGATTCCAGGAGCAAATGTTACCATATGGAACATGCTTTTGAAGATATTGAAGTTAAGGAAAATGCGATTGACTTGTTAGAGCACGCCCTTTTACATAAGCGGAAAAAATGTATGATAGGCACAGGGGCTATGACTGACCCTTATATTCCTTTGGAAATGGAAATCGGAAATGTCAGGAAAGCCTTGCAGTTAATATATAAGCATGGGTTTGGGTTTACAGTAATTACAAAGTCAGGCCGGATTTTGCGGGACTTGGGCCTGCTGCAAAAAATTAATGAAAAGACAAAATGTGTTGTGCAGATGACCTTAACAACTTATGATGATGATTTGTGCAAAAAAATAGAGCCAAATGTAAGCACAACGGGGGAGCGTTTTGAGGCATTAAAGCAGTTCAGGGAGGCAGGAATACCCACTGTTGTATGGCTGTCTCCGATTTTGCCGTTTATTAACGATACGGAGGAAAATATTTCGGGCATTTTAGATATGTGTATTGAAGCAAAAGTTTATGGCATTATTTGTTTTGGCATGGGGCTGACACTCCGGGAAGGAAACAGAGAGTATTTTTACCAGAACCTGGACTGCATGTTTCCACGGCTGAAAGAGAAATATATGCAGAAATACGGAAATCAATATATTATAGAAAGCCCAAACAGCAGCCGCTTAATGAAGCTGTTTTATCAGAAATGCAGCGAGGGCGGGATTGTCCATGATAATGAGGAGATATTCCGCTACTTGCACACTTTTGAGGAAAAAAATGCTGCCAGGCAACTAAGCCTTTGGGATTTGACTTCCATATAATGTTTAAACACGCTCTAGAGCGTGTTTGAATATTACCTTTAACCCGTCAAATTGCACAAAAATTATATTATCCCGGCAATTCCAAAAATTTTACCATATGGCAGCTGTATGGGGACGCCGGTGCTTGAGCCTTGTTTTTTAAGGCTTTATGCACCGCTGCGTTTCCCATCCAAGCGCAAGCGGGGTGCCATTGGTAAAATTTTGGAATTGCCGAGGGCAGTAAATTTGTGCAATATTTAATATTCAAACACACTCTAGAAGATGGTTCTTTGCTTTGGGAGATGTGTGACAATAAAGAAGTGAGTAAAGTAAATTTATAGAGGTGGCAGTATGGTGCTAAAAACACAAAGATTGGAAATAAGATATATTGAATCAGATGATTGGAAGAATTTGATTGAGATTTGGAAAGATTTTAATCAATCCGAATACTCGAAGTATGATATTCCACATTCATTGGATGAAGCAGAAGTGCGGGAAAAAACGAAACGCTGGGCAGAGGTATCGCCCTGCAAAGAGCACATGTTTTTTGCTGTCTGCCATCAAGAAGAGATGATTGGGTATATCGACTTTCATAAGGATAATGATGGTTACGAGTGCGGATATTGCTTTCATGGTAAATTTCACGGTATGGGCTATGCAAAAGAAAGTATGCGGGCATTGCTGGAGTGGTTATCAAGGGATGGCAGCAAACAATTTGCAGCAGGGACCGCTTTGAATAATTTGCCGTCGGTTAGATTATTGGATTCCCTTGGATTTAGAAAAATTAGAGAGGAAAAGGTGTCTTTTTATAAAGATGGAAATGGCGAAGATATTTATTTTAATGGGGGCGTTTTTGTAATGGAATGCACAGGAGGTAAATGTAAATGGCATTGTCATTACAGTGAATGCACATAGTTATACAATAATAACGGCATATTGGGAAAATAGTAATAGTAATGTCCGTGAAAAGAGGAATGCGCTGGTGTTCTTCTTTTCACGGTTAAAGCGATAGTATTTCATTTACATGGTTTTGTTTAAATACCAAAGCCGCATGACAAAAACAATTTGCCCAATAGTGTATGCACCGATAAGGGTGAAACAAGGAACCACTGTCATGTATCCTGTAAAAATTAAACCAAAGATTGAAATTGCAGTAGTGAAACTCATTACTTTAAAACCGCTTGCCATAGCTGCATTGCTAAGCGCTATATTTCTTTCATCATTCTCTTCAATTTCCATTTCTTTGGACTTCTTGATGAATAAATCACAGGTTCCAGAAATAATAAGCAAGATTCCAATAAGTGAGGTTCCTGTCACGATTAAATCAGGACGTGGCACAGGGATTAACTTGTGTATCCCTAAACCATATGTTAGCAATCCTCCCAGCAGAATGATGACGCCTGTAATTGTTATAAAAAGTGCTCCCCCTTTTTTCATAATGAATCCTCCTCATAAATAAAAATTTCTTCAATACTCATATTAAAGTATCGGGCAATTTTGAATGCCAATTGTATAGATGGATTGTAGCGCCCATTTTCTAAAGAGCCAATTGTTTGCCGTGATACTTTTAATGTAAGGGCTAAGTCTTCTTGCTTGATTCCCCGTTGTTTTCTTAGTTCTTCAAGTCGGTTTTTCATATATGCCTCCTTTCTATGGAAAGCTTGCTTGTCATTTATTATAACATAGCCGATGGAAATGTCAAGTAAACTTTCCATGGTTTTCATGGTAATAGCATTTGCTTTCACGATTATCCATGGATTGTCAAAAAGTAAATGCTGTTGCCTTGCCACAAATTTATGATTGAAAAAGTAATGGGTTCATTGTTAAATAGTTATGAACCGCAAGTCAATAACTATTTAACAGCATGGGGGCCGGTATGAAGCAGGAAAATGGATTGCATAGGAGGTCTGTACAAGGGGGAACTATCATATTTCTAAGGAGGGATTGCTAATGCAGGAAAGCAGATTATTTAAGATTGTATATTATTTACTTGATAAAGGACAGGCTACTGCTCCGGAATTAGCAGAAAAATTTGAGGTGTCTGTAAGGACTATTTATAGAGATATTGATGCTTTAAGTGGAGCAGGCATTCCTGTCTATGCAGAAGCAGGCCGAAACGGCGGCATTCATTTGATGAAGGAGTATGTTTTAGACAAGGCTGTATTATCAGAAGAAGAAAAGCAGGAAATTTTAGCTGCCTTACAAAGTATAAATTTTACAAAAAGTATTAGAAGCAGCCAGACGTTACAAAAGATTTCTGCAATCTTTAACCTTAGTTCGGAGAATTGGCTTGAAGTAGATTTTTCCAGATGGGGAAACAAAGGAAATGACAATGAGAAATTTGAATTGTTGAAATCGGCGGTAATCAAACAAAAATGTGTAAAAATGACTTATGCAAATTCCAATGGGAAAATTAGTGAAAGGATTGTCTGGCCGTTAAAAATGTCATATAAGTCTATGGCATGGTACTTAAAGGCGTATTGCACGGAAAAACAGGATTACCGTATTTTTAAGCTGACCCGTATTGTGGATTTGGAAGTTCTTGCAGAAAGTTTCCGCAAAATCCCATTTCCAGAACCAGATGAAGAACTCAGTGAATCCTATAATACAGTGATATTGGGTTTTCCGCAAAATATGTCATACCGGGTTTATGATGAATTTGATAAAACGCAGGTAAGGAAGCGGGAAAATGGAGATTTAATTGTATCTGCTGAAATGCCGGAAGATGAATGGCTAATAGGGTATCTGTTGTCCTTCGGAACGCAGGTGGACATTATAGAGCCTGCATATCTCAAAGAAATTGTAGCAAAACAGGCAAGGAAAATTTATGAGAAATATAAAACTTGACAGAAGGCGATCTAAGAAAAAGCGCACCAGTGCAGGCGGTGCGCTTTTAACCGTTTCTATAATAATCGGGGAAAGAGGTTCTGAATCAACGTTCCCCGGTTGTTGATACTTTAATATGGGGCAGCGGATAGGGGTTAGCAGCTTTTTGTGTCAATCTGTCCATTAAAGGCATAGAAGTTTCTGCTGTCTAAACCGTCCTGTACCCTTCGTAAGGCTTCACCGAATCTCTGGAAATGTACAATTTCACGTTCTCTCAGGAAGCGGATTGGGTCTGCGATTTCAGGCTCTTTTACGATGCGCAGGATATTGTCATAGGTAAGGCGGGCTTTTTGCTCTGCCGCCATATCTTCGTATAGGTCGGTAATCGTATCGCCGGTAGATTGGAACTGGCTGGCGCTAAAAGGTTCCCCGCCGGCTGATTGTGGCCAAATGCTAAGTGTGTGGTCGATATAATATTTGTCAAAACCAGAAGCTTTGATTTCTTCTGGAGATAGATCTTTTGTAAGCTGGTGGATGATTGTTCCAACCATTTCAAGATGTGCTAGTTCTTCCGTACCCAGAGAAGCAGCGGTAATGTTCCACTTACTGTATTTTGGGACGGGCATGACACGGTGGGATTTCCGATACATAGCTTTTCGACGTTTGAAAGGATAAAGAAGTATGATGAAAATGAGGATGCGGGGAATGTCGGAAAGCCTTATTCTATCGAAGTTAGAGATACAGAAAGAACGATAACGATATATGGCATTGCTTCAACAAGATTTGATATAGCAGGTTAAATTGTGTCAGACCTATTTGTTTTATTGTGGACAAGTAGGTCTGATTTTATGTAGTAAAGCACACAAGTATAAGATTTGAAGTTGTTCGATTTGATTCGCTTGATTTTTTTGCGTTGAATAGATATAATGTAGTAAAGCACACAAGCGATAAAAAATTTATGCGTATTTTAGTGCAGAAGTGAAAGTTTAGAAGTAAACTCCCAAATCTATCTGAATGACGCAGTAAATGCGTCAGAAGGAGGAAATAATGCTAACACAAAATGATATAAGAATACTAAGCAAAATATTTTCTGATTATGGCTATGTCATGACAACGGCACAGCTTACAAATGAAAAATTGTTTTATAGAGATATTCAACGTATGCTGGAACAAGGATTGATTGAAAGAATAAAAAGGGGCTGTTACCATTGGGTGGATGACTATGGTACGAGTGAGGTGGTTATTGTCAACCGCCTGTTCCCTGATGCAGTTCTTTGTATGGAAACAGCCCTTTTCTATTATAGATACAGTGACAGGAATCCCGCTGAATGGAATATTACCATTGACAAAAATACTTCCAGAAAGCGTACAAATATTGATTATCCTTTCATTAAGGCTTATCGAGTTGAGCCAGAGCTGCTTTCCATTGGAAAAACAAAAGGAGAAATTGACTTCCAGGAAGTTCATATTTATGACCGTGACCGTACCATTTGCGATGTGCTGAGGAATATGAATAAGATGGATAAAGAGATTTTTAATAAGGCAATACAGGGCTATGTAAAAGACCAGAAAAAAAATATTCCGAACCTTATGCAGTACGCAAAGACTTTGCGGGTGCAAAAGCGTGTAAAGGATTTGATTGGAGTGTGGTTGTAATGACAGATAAGGCGGCGTCCGTTCTTGCAAAATTGAAAAACAAAGCTAAGATTTCTGGAATCAGCTATCAGCAGTGTTTGCAGTTGTTTATGCAGGAGGAATTTTTGCGGAAACTTTCAAAATCTGGTTATGAAGACAATCTTATTCTGAAAGGCGGATTGTTCATCTATACGCTTACCAATTTTGAAAGCCGGGCAACGATAGATGTTGATTTCCTGCTTCGTGGATTTTCCAATTCCATAGAAGATGTAAAAAGTATGATTGGTAAGATTATTGAGATATCAACAGGAAATGATTTTATTTCCATGACAGCAAAGGGATTTGAAGAAATTTCCCCACAGAGGAAATACCACGGCATCAGCACTCAAATTATCGGTCAGATAAAAAATGTCCGTGTGCCGTTTAATGTGGATATTGGTGTGGGAGATATTATTGTGCCGAAGGCGGAGGTAAGAAGAATCAATACACAGCTTCCAGATTTTGAAAAGCCAGTGATAAAAACGTATTCTTTGGAAAGTACGATAGCAGAGAAATTTGACGCTATCTTGCAGCGATTTGAATTGACTGGCAGGATGAAAGACTTTTACGATATATATTATCTGGCAAGAACATTCGATTTTGAGGGAGCGAAGCTGCGGGCGGCAATTTTTGAAACATTGAAGAAAAGAGAAACGCCTTATGATAGAGATAGCTTTAAGCGTATTTTGGCACTTTCCGAAGATGAAGATATGCAGAAGCGGTGGAGATATTTTTTAAAAAATATTAAAGATGATACGTTGGAATTTGCGGTGGTTATTAAGGAGATGCAGAAATTTCTTGAGCCAGTGTTTGATGCGATAGTGGATGAAGAAGAGTGGAAGAAGAATTGGACTTTCAAACAGAAATGGAACGGATGAACAAAGGGGGGATACAGAATGGGTAAAGTTCTTGAATTGGAACAGAGGGAACAGGCAGGTTCTGGTTCATATAATCGTTTTGAGTATCAAGTTCACTGGATTGTGTGTCATATTATAGGTCAACTTGAAAATGCGATAGTCTCGTCCTCTGGTTTTCAAGTATTCTTCCGTTGTAATATGGTTTTTTGTGGTAAAATACAACAAACATTCGGGAATCATCTCGGCAAGGCGTTTCCATTCTTCCGACGTTAAGCTGCCTGCTGGACGAGCAGGGCAAATCTTCGCCCGAAACGGCGGGTATCTGAAAATCGCAATTTCTTTCTGTTACTTAAATGAAAAATGATATGCGTGTGTTTTTCTATTGGATAGTCAGACGGAATAACAAGCAAACAGCCTGTCATCCGCAAATGCATTATGATTCTGCTTTTATTTTTCGAATGGATGATTAAAAACTTCCCTCTGCGTGACATGGAAGATATAATCTGTCCTGTAACGGCTTCGCAAAATTTATCGGCGGTTGGCTGTGCGATGACCTCCGAGCGGCCCACAGTTATATTTTCGATAGCAGGCCCCTTTATATGAGGTTTGATTACACTTTTTATTGTTTCGATTTCGGGTAGTTCAGGCATTCTACATACCACCTTTTCGTGCTGATTTTTTAATTTCGCTGTGATAGAAATAATTAACAATCACAGGCGGATCGTTAAAAGGACGGCTTATACTGTCATCATTCGTCACATAGTCAAGACCGACTTCGGCGGCATACTCCTTTAGTTCTGTGTCGAGAGCTTCCCAATAGCTGCGGCTGCCTCGGTGATAGATTTCCTGATACAGCGGCAGGAGAGCGGGATATTTCTCTTTGATATAGTCCATAATGACCGCCTTGTAGTTTCCACGCAGATTTAGGTTTTCAAGCCATATTAAATTGCATTGGTTTTTCGCCCGTTCAATAATCGCCTTTACATCAGTAATGCCGGGGAAAATCGGGGAGATAAAACAGGTGGTGCGAACGCCTGCTTTATGAAACTCTTTCATTGCCGCCAATCGGCGTTCGATTGATACAGCCTTATCCATATCGTCCTTGAACGCTTCGTCAAGCGTGTTGACCGACCATGAAACACGGGCGTCAGGGAAGGTTTTTATCAAATCCAAGTCCCGCAAAATCAAATCCGACTTTGTTGCAATGGAGAGCTTCGCCCCGCTGCCTTGCAGTTCGGTCAGCAAGGCTCTTGTACGCCCATAGAGTTCTTCCTGCGGGTTATATGGGTCTGTGACTGAGCCGATAAAAAGCTCCTTGCCCGCATATTTTTTCGGATTTTTGATTTTATTCCAAATCTTCACATCTATAAATTCGCCCCACGGTTCGGGATGGTTTGAGAAGCGTTTCATGAAGGAAGCATAACAATATTTGCAGGCGTGGGAGCAGCCCGTATAAGGGTTTACTGAAAAATCACATACGGGCAGGTTGGATTTTGTTATCACATTTTTTGCTACAATTTCATTTATAATCATTTCCATCTCCCAAAGCGTATTTGTTTGTCTATATCAGGTTTATATTGTTCTAATTGCGTTTCTTCGGGATTTGCGTAACCAATGCCGATAAATACGGGTATCATATAGGTCGGCGGCACTTTCAGTTTTTTCTTGACTATATCGTGTTCTTTGTTCAGCGGAATACGCATGGAACAGGATAAACCTTCTGCCGTTGCCGCTAAAAAGATATTTTCTATCACACACCAAATCGTGGCGAAAGGATTTAATTTTGAAACATATTCGCCGTTTAATTCTTTTGATTTGAATAAAGGAATAATGACATACGGCGCTTCTTTCAGCATCGTATATTGTTTGGGCATAGCGTAGCCGTACATTTTTTGCCCCAATGTAATCGGATAAGGCCTGGGCATATTCAGATACCTGTCGGCATCGAATTTATCCGCAACAGCTTTTGCTTCGGAAAAGGCATATTCTTTTTCTTCATCAGTTCTTATAACGATATACTGCCAATTACGGTTATGGTCCCAAGTGGGGGCTTTGTTTCCTGCTTCCAAAACTCTTTTAATGACCTCAAAATCAACTTCTGTATCTAAAAATTCCCTTGTCGTTTTCCTTTTGTTAATTGCTTCGTAAAGTTCCATAATTCAATCCTCCGTTTCTTGGTTGATAAGCTCTTTCAGGTTTTTTGTAAATGTTCGTGAGAGATCAATGAACTGTTTTTGTTCTTCCTGTGTAAACATGGACATTGCCGTATCTTCCGCCCATGTGATGTGGCGGACAACTTTTTCACAGTAAGCCTTGCCTGCTTCGGTTATCCGTACTAATTTTTCACGTTTATTTTCTTTTCGCTCTTCAACAGTTACATACGCCTCGTTTAATAGATTTCGTATAATCAGATTGACTGTTTGTTTAGACTGAAAGGTGCGCTGACAAATTTCTGTCTGTGTTACGCCGCCTTTATCGTAGAAATCATCATAATATAAAACATTGACTACTAATAGTGTTTTCATCAGCATTCCGTGACGTTTTGCGTACTCATCATACAACGCAAGCTGCTCATCCCGAAATTTGCAATATAGATATGCGTTTTTCTTGGTTTCCTTCGTTATATCATCCACCTCCTATAAAGTCAATTACAGTACAGTCAATTTATTGACTAATGTTAATATAGCAAATTTTGTTCTGATTGTCAAGAATGCGAGTTGATATTTGGCTATAAAACAGCGGCAAGGATTTTTTTCCTGCCGCTGTTGTCAATTAGTTATAAATCAAATCTGTATTTACAATTTCCATTGCACTATTGCGAATACAGTTCATTTTTTGTACCCATTCAAGCTGATTATCCGCCTTTAACTGTTCCGTCACACTCTCCCGACCTTAAATGCTTTCTTTTATCTGGCTGTTACATAGGCAGGGTATTCCTGCCTAAATCCAGATAGGAGGTTCTAAAGAATATGGAAAGAACAATTAGGCGTGGCGACATCTACTACGCAGAGCTTAATCCCGTCGTCGGTTCGGAGCAGGGTGGCATACGACCCGTACTTATCATTTCTAATGATATAGGAAATAGCCACAGCCCGACAGTCATTATCGCTGCCATAACAGGTAAAACACAGACAAAGGCAAAATTACCGACACATACCGAAGTAAAGGATGTTGAGGGGCTTGACAGGGACTCTATCATCCTGCTTGAACAGATACGGACGATTGATAAGCGACGTTTGCGGGAGTATATGGGAACTCTTGACAAGCGTTTTCTTCCTGCAATGGACAAAGCATTGGCAATCAGTATTGGATTAAACGGATATTTGCATTGCCCAATGAAGCAGGGCAGGCTCTCGGATTCTTTGCCTGCTCATGAATGCTGTTCGCTGCATGATGACGGCGTTCAAAAAAAGGATTAGCCCCCTCGTTATATGGTACAATCATTCGCTCATACATTGAGAATGAGGGAGGTGCTGCCTATTGGAGCATAGAGAATTTAGGTATGTTGGCGAGCCTGTTCCAGAATTGAATGAGCAGGAACACGCAGCATTTCTTATAAATTTTCAAAGGTCAATCCTTTTATCATTAGAAAAACGGAATCTGTTGACCGCATCACAGCGGGAACGCTGCTTGCTTGAGCTTGAAAAACAATATCGTCTAAATTAGAAAAAAGCAACGTCAGGCATAACCGCTTGACGTTTTTACATAGTCATATGAAATAATAGAAGCAGTGCAGTTCGATTTCGCTTCGCTACATCTCACTGACGGGCTTTCGCCCTATGAAAATATACATAAACATCCTTATGCGAGCAAACTCTCACCAGTCTGTTTATGTATATTTTCGCACTGCTTCAAGCATTTGCACATTCGACATACCATTTTCAATTAACTATACTGAAAATACGGCAAGGGATTGTCGGGAAAGGAGATATTCTTATGTCAATAGATAAATACGAAACCCTAAACCAAGAAAGGAAGATACAGCACACAAAGAGAAAGGTTGCCGCATACTGCCGTGTGTCTACGGACAACGAAGACCAGGCAAATTCATTTGAAAGCCAGCAGCGTTATTTCAGACAATATATAGAACGTAATCCCGATTGGGAGCTTTACGAAGTGTTCGCAGATGAAGGCATCTCTGGTACGAATACAAAAAAACGGAAAGAATTTAACCGCATGATTGCGTGTGCAAAGAACGGTGATTTTGATTTGATTGTAACAAAAGAAATCTCCCGTTTTGCGAGAAATACCCTTGATAGTATATTCTATACCCGTGACCTCAAAAAGCACGGCGTGGGCGTTATCTTTATGAATGATAACATCAACACTTTAGACGGCGATGCAGAGCTTCGCCTTGCCATTATGTCCTCGATTGCACAGGAGGAAAGCCGTAAGACTTCCGAGCGTGTGAAATGGGGGCAGAAACGCCAGATGGAGCAGGGAGTTGTTTTTGGGCGGAGTATGCTTGGCTACGATGTGAAAGACGGCAAAATGTATATTAATGAGGATGGGGCAAAAGTTGTCCGTCTTATCTTCCATAAGTTTGTAAATGAGGGGAAAGGAACTCATGTGATTGCCCGTGAACTTCGGGAGGAGGGCATTAAGCCCATGCGTGTAAAAGAATGGCAGAACACAGTCATTCTCCGTGTTATCCGCAATGAAAAATACTGCGGTGATTTGGTGCAGAAGAAAACCTATACGCCAGACTTTTTATCCCATGAAAAGAAGTATAATCGAGGGCAAGAGGAATTTGTGATTATCAAAGACCATCATGAGCCGATTATCTCCCGTGAGCTTTTCGATAAGGCAAACCGCATTTTGGATGAAAAATCGCTTTCACAGGAGGGTAAAGCGAAACACAGCAACCGTTATCCATTTTCTGGGAAAATTAAGTGCGGCAGATGTGGCGCAAGCTATGTCGCCAGATATAAAAACCGAAAAGACGGCAGCAGGTATAAAGCATGGCGTTGTTACGAAGCGGCAAATCACGGAAGCCCTCATATTGATAAAGCAGGAAATCAAGTAGGCTGTTGTGGTATGAGTATCCGCAATGAAGAAGCCATTCACATTATGTCTCTCGTCTGCAAGCAGCTCACCATTGACCGCCAAAAAATATCCGATAACTTAATCAAGATGATTAATAAGGTTATTTCGATGGATGTAACAGGTGCAGACACAAATGTTTTGGCAGAGAAAATGGAAGCGGCAAAGAAAAAGCGTACCGACTTGATTGACCTTTATACCAGTGGTGATATTGACCGTGATGAATTTTCTGCTCTCAGAGTAAAATACGATGCCGAAATAGACAGCTTAAAGTCTATGATAGAGAGTATTGAAAAGCAGCAAATTGTCATAGCGAAGCAACAGGAGTTAATGGAAGATATAAAGAAAGCGATTGACGAACTTATCAGCGGTATTGAATATGAAGATGAATTTTACACGCAGCTACTTGATAAGATGGTCGTCAATGATAGAGAGAATATAGATGTGTATTTGAATTTACTTCCTCTCAAATGGAGCTACACAGTTGCAAAAGCATCAAAAAAAGCGGTAGCCCCTGAAAGGAACATTTCAGGGGCTTCTCTACCAATATCTGTTAATACACCAATGACTTTTCTATCTTTCATAGAATAACGTTGTGACAGATAGCGAAGGGAAGCACCAAGTTCACCATCGGGACCACCGTACTCGATAACCTGTAGGTGGCTGGGATGCCGTATTTATGGCTGTTTGCTGGATTTGATATGCACGTCAAGGACAGAACGCATTTCGTTATTTTTCTTATCCCACACGAAATGCTCAAATATGCTCCTTAATGCATTGCCCTTTGTAATGTAATCCTCATTATCATTCTGGAGGAGGTCGATTATCTTTTTAAAGTCAAGTTCCCTATGGACAGAGGCAGGGAGTGTTGTTACATTGGCATTGTCAAGCTTCTGGTGCAGTTCTTTGCGTTTTGCCGACAGCATTTCCTTGTTTGCCTTATATTCTTCCAGGGAATCAACGCCATTTATGTAGGCGTCTTTTATGCGCCGTTCTTTGGCGTCCAGGCTTTTCAGTTCCTTTCTGATAAGGGATTTTTCAACGTTTTCATTCCTGATAACAGACAAGTCAAATTCTAGGTGGATATTGGCTTCTTGCAGCTCTTTTAAAATCCGGGTGATTTCTTCAATGGCCTTCGCTTCGCTTATGCTGTTGCCGCAATATGAATCACACAGTCCTTTTCCCTTTTTCCAGCACTGGAAATGAGGAGCGATTTTCTGTTTCTGGCTGCCAGCCCCATATGCAAGGGAACAGCCGCATTCGGAACATTTTATCATTCCTGAAAGCCAGTGCTTGGAAGCGGCCACAGGGCGTTTTTTCCCATAGCCGCTCCGCAGCCGTTCCTGCGCCAGCCTTTCGCCGGCGGCAGCAAAAGTTTCAGGCGTGATAATCGGCTCATGCTTTCCGTCTGAAATGATGACGTCATCTGTTTTTTTCCTCTGGCTGGCTTGCCGGTCATAGTAATTCCAGCGGATTTTCCCTATATAAAATGGGTTCTCCAGTATATAGCCTACAGTACGGGTTTCAAAGAGGCCGCCGCGCTTAGTCCTGCATCCGTCTTTGTTAAGCAGGGTGGCTATATCAGATAAAGGGCGCTTTTCGTTCACATACATGTCAAATATCTTTTTTACAATGAAAGCCCCTTCCGGTTCGATTTGGGGGATTTTGTCGTTGCCTTTTTCCTTGGTGTAGCCAAGTGGAACATTTGAGTTATATCCTCCTTGCAGGGCTTTTTGCGTCATGCCGCGCATAACTTCCCCGGATAAATTATACAGGTAAAATTCATCAGACCACTCTATTACCATTTCAATCAGGCGGCCATACATCCCTTCTATAATCGGTTCTGATATGCTGATAACATCCACATTGCACTTCTTGCGGAGTATGGATTTGTAGTAAGTGCTTTCATCAATATTCCTTGCGAAGCGGGAAAACTTCCAAAGCAGGATTGCGTCATAAGGGTGGGATTTGTCCTTACAGGCCGCAACCATATCCTGGAACGCTGGCCGCTTATCTGCTTTTTTCCCGGATATCCCATGCTCTTCCATGTATATGTGGGTTAAAAGCATCCCATGCGCCTGGGCATATTCCTTGATAAGCCGGGTTTGCGATTCAGGGGAAAGCTCTTCCTGCTTATCGGTGGAAACACGGATGTAGGCACATACTTCTTTTAATTTTTCGGACATGTTAGTTCCTTTCGTTCTTTGATGCCATTTTTGGTAATATATGATAGATGTTTAAATTTTTGCCGAAAAAATAGACGTAAATAGTAACAATAGTATTGGGATGAGTTATAAAAGTATTGAAGTATCGGTATAATGCTTGACAAAGTGTGTTATAATATAGTATAGTTGTTTATCTTTAAAATAGCATAGATTAATTATATAGGGACGTCAGATAAAATGTTGACTTTATATCATGGAACAGAACGAGATATTGGGAGTAGAATAATTGCTTCAAGGACTTTTATAAAGAGTTTAGGGGACGAGCATTGGCTTGGCGATGGGATTTATTTTTATGAAGAAAAGAATTATGCATTCAGGTGGATATATATAAGTTATAGTAAAAAATATCCAATGTGTACACCTGATATAGTTAACATCCTTAAAAAATATACTGTATTGGCAGTTGACATTATTGTAGCACAAGAAAGAATATTTGACTTAACTAAATACGAGCATAAAGCACAGTTTGATAAAGTACATATTAGAAGCTTGGAAAAGATTAAAAATCATAAAATCAATATAACAGATGGTGCAGTGTTGAATTTTATGTTTCATAAAATGGAATTTAATAAAAAGTACGATTTAATAAAAGCAATGTTTATACATGAAGATAATGACATTTCTATAACAAAAACCAGATTAGCATATATTCCAGAAACACAGTATTGTGTGATAAATAAAGGAATAATTGAAAATATAAGGGATATAAATATATCAGAGGATGATTTGTCTATGTTTTCTTTTGCTCAGCATTATAATGATAAAGGAAATGGCAGGCTTATTAAATACAAACCAAGAAGGAATATATATAAAGGTTAAAGGAGGGAAGATTATGGATTTAAAAAAAGAGTTAGATGAGATTGATGCTTTTTTTGATTCAATTAGCAACGAAGAATTTTTGGCGATGATGGCAGATTGTGGTGTTGAGAGGATTTTATCGACTGAGGCAATTAGAGAAATCCAAGGGATGCATATGTTCAATTCCTATACACCCAAATTGGCAAATGATAAGAATGGTGAATTTGTAGCATATACAGATTATAGTGATGACATAAAAAGGGATGTGGCTGCGTAATGAATGAAGAAATAAAGAGTATTTTGCGTTTTGAGAATTATATAGTTAAGGATATTCATTTCAAATATAACATGGAATATGACCAAGATATGGCGATTGACATTAAATTTGATATGGACGCAGAATATCGTATTGATGAGTGCAAAGGAAATATGGATGTTATCCTTAAAGCTTATGTTTTTAAAGAAGATAATGTGAAGCAATATCCATTTAGTATGGATATTGAGGTATTAGGGATTTTTTCTATTACAGGTTCTTTAAAAGAAAATGTGGAGCGTTTTAAACCTAATGCAGTTGCCATACTTTTTCCGTATGTAAGGGCTTTGATATCTACATATACGGCAAATGCAAATGTGGCTCCATTAATCTTGCCGCCAATAAATATTAACCGATTGCTAAAAAGCAAAGATAAGTAATCGGTTAAGAGGGTTTTATAACTTCAAGGATTTTAGGGGATTCTTGAAGTTATTTTTAAATGTGCTGTTATTATATCTGATAGTTTTACTATAATATGGAGACTGATTCATCATATGTTAATCGTCTTTTGGTATCAGGGCGATTAGGAACACATAGTATTTTGATGCATATTATAAAAAGATGGAAAGGAAAGGAATTAGTCTCATGTCAACAGTAGAAGATTTGATAATGGTGTATGTTGATGGCGAATTAGTGCCGTTGTCTTCACTATCAGGGGATTTAAAGTCAGAGGTTTGCCACGAAGTCTCTTTTCGGCTGATTCATAGCTATATGACTTCCAAGGGGTATAAATTTGTCAGGGAAGTACATAAGGAGAAGGAGTAGAACAATACTGAATACAGGTTATCGAATACAGACCACCGTACTGCGACATAATTACCATTGCCGCTTTTGGGTTACACCGGGTAATATTTACTGGGTATTCCAGCCGTTTTTCATAATTCCACATAGATCTCCTCATTTCTGCGCTGCTATCAGGGATTTTCTGTTACAGATTTTAAAATAAATTTGCGGTGCAGCGCAGGCGCAAATTTATTTTAAAGCGATAGGAAATTTCGCCGATTAGCATTCCCATGGCCATGGTGTTTCTGTCCATACCCAGGAACATTCATCATAATTAGAATCGTTTTGCAGGGGGCCGAATTTTTTCTGATATTCGGCCAGCGCTTCCTGGCGCAGATTTTTCATTTTTTGGTAATATTCCATTGCTTCTTTATCACAAGGGTGGGTATCCAGGTACAAAACAGCTTCAGTTACTGCAAAGCTTACCTGGGAAAGATGCATTAAAAGTTGTTTCTGGTTCATGCCCTACCTCCTTTGTTGCAAAAATAACCGCGGGGGATGCAGCCATAAAATGGCAGGTCAAGAGATGGGAAAATGGTTCCCCTGGCCAGGCCTTCCTCCACATTGTATACGCATTCCCATTGCTGCCAAGGGACATATCCTATGCCGACTGCCATTCCGCGCAGCGGGTCATTCTGGGCGCTGGAATTATCTTTGCAGTCGCATGGATTGCAAGGCGTTGGCATTGGCATGGAAGACTGTCTTCTGCAGCCGGAATTGCTGTTGTTCATGCAGCCTCTGCCTTGTCTGTCCCTCATGCTGCCAGAAGGCATTTGGCTGCAGGGCGTTTGGCAATTTCCGGAACGCTGGTTCATGTTATTCATATCTATATTTCCTTTCTTTTGATTTTTCTTTTGGGACTGCCGATAAATCAACTAGTCAGATTATTCCAATTATTATTGGCAGTTCCCTATGCACATTTTCAGTAATTGGAATAATATTTGGTGCTAATTCATATATATGTAGAACTACGGAATAGGTGTCAATCTTGACAAATTTTATATGAAATGAGATGATTACAGAGACTGGTGTTAAAAAAAGTGTTTATATACGCTTTGGGACAGAAAGGTTGTGAGGAATTGGAAAGGAATTTAGGATATATTGATTATGAAAAAAGATATAGGAAGAGGAAACCGAAAAAGCTGGCCTTTTTAGCGCTGCTGGTTTGCATGGCTGCGGTTGTAGGGATGGTTGTATACCAGAAGCAGGCAGGATTGTTTGCACAGAGCACTTTAGCCCATCCCACTGTAAAAGATAGCAGGAGTGAGGAGGAAGCTCGGCGTGATTTTGATAATTTGATGAATGAAATTTTTAAGGAAGAGATTACAGATAATTCAATTACATTAAATTATACAATTAAAAATAAGAAAGCTTATGGCATTGAGGAAGAGGAAGCGACGCTGGGAAGTTTTTCTATGGAGGATCTAAGAAATGGTTTGATGGTTTCGGAAAACAGGGTGGCTACATTGGAAACATTTGACTATAATAAGCTGACGAAGGAGCAGAAGCTTATTTATGATATTGTTTATTTAATGTCGAAACAGAACCTTGAGTCGGCGGATTTTCTGGAATATGCAGAATGCCTGGGGCCGACAACCGGGATTCAGGCACAGCTTCCGGTATTTTTTGCAGAATATAACTTATACGGGAAAGCGGATGTAGAAAAATATATTAAGCTGCTTAACCTGGTGCCAGATTATTTTGGGCAGATTCTGGATTTTCAGAAAATGAAGTCTGAAAAGGGTATATTTATGAGCGATACGACAGCGCAGGCCATTATTGAGCAGTGTTCAGAATTTATAAAAGAGCCAGAGTCAAATTATCTGATTGCGGTTTTTGAAAAGAAAATAAAGGAAGTAGAAGGGCTCACAGAAAAAGAACAGAGCCAGTTTATCCAGGAAAACAAGAAAGCGGTCCTGGAGAGGGTAGTGCCGGCATACAGCAGTCTTGTGGAAGGGCTTACGGAGTTAAAAGGGACTGGGAAGAATAAAAATGGGCTGTGCAATTTAGAAAAAGGAAAGGAATATTATGAATATCTTGTAAAGTCTACAACCGGTTCAAACCGTTCTTTGGATGAAATTAATGCTTTGCTGGATGAAAACATTACAAAATTAAAAAAAGATATGGCGCAGATTATGGCAGAATCGCCAGAGGTATATTATGATGCGCAAGATGTGGAATATCCTTATGAGGAGCCGGAAGAAGCAATGGAACATTTAAAAAAGGCTATCCAGAATGATTTTCCGAAACTGGGTGATGATATTAACTGTCAGATAAAAGAGGTCGACAAATCACTGGAGGATAGCATGAGCCCGGCATTTTATCTGACGCCCGCCATAGATAGTTATAAAAATAATGTTGTTTATATTAACCGCAGCGAACGGTATGATTTAACAAAGGCATTTACAACTATAGGACACGAAGGGTATCCAGGGCATCTTTACCAAACCTGTTATTTTAATTCTACGAATCCGGCTCCAATCAGAAGTATTATTAATGTAGGAGGATACACAGAAGGCTGGGGGACATATGCAGAGCTGTACAGTTATGATTTGGCAGGGCTTGACAAGGAAGTTGCTAAGCTTTTGAAAAAAAACACGCTGGCAACTTTATGCATTTATGCAAAAGCAGATATTGGGGTAAACTATCTGGGATGGGACAATAAAAAACTACAGGAGTATCTGGCGGATTTTGGTTACAAAAAAAGCCACAGCCGTGCAATTTTTGATTCTATGGTAGCCGAGCCGGGCGCTTATATGGAATATACCCTGGGGTATCTGGAAATTGAGAATTTGTTAGAAAAGGCAAAGGAAAAACTAGGGGATAAATTTGTATTAAGGGATTTCCATGAGTTCTTTTTGTCGGTTGGCCCCGCGCCTTTTGCAGTGATTGAAGACCGCCTTGCTGGCTGGATTGATGAAATAAAGTGAAAAGTTATTACTTTATCGTTGACTTTTTTCCAAAAAAACCCTATACTTTCTAGTAGTGTTGAGATATTGGCAAGGTTTACCTCCACAGGGCGGCAGATTTTTTCTGCTGCTTGTGGTTAACAAATATTCTGCTGACAGTTTTTTGGATGGCAGAGACAAAATACATGATTAGGAGGTTATTTTTACATGGCAACAAAGGCTAATTACAAATTGGATGAGATTGGTGCTGGTAAAGTTGGTTTCCCAAAAACTGGAGAGGCTGTATCAAATACCCGTGCTATTATTGAAGCAGCTTTTTATGGCAACAATGTCGTAAAGGTGAATACTCTTAAGGAGGCATATAATTTAGCAAAGAATTCACCAGGAACAATTGTAACAGATATGCCTGTTTACAGGGGCGAAGAGTTCGGACTTGATTCAGACGCAAAGGTTTTGCTTTTCAATGATGGCGCCGTAACCGGCCGTTATGCGGCTGCACGCCGTATCAAAGGTGAGCCGGGCGTTGATGCAGGCAAGCTGGACAAGGTGGTTATGGATGCTGTTTATAAAACGCGTTTTAAGAAGCTGTACCATGCACAGGTATTTGTTGGCTTAGACCCTGAATTTATGGTAAAGGCGCATCTTTTGATTCCAGAAGGGGAAGAGAACTTAATGTACAACTGGATGATTAACTTCCAGTATATGTCTGATGACTATGTAAAGATGTACAAAGAGTCCAAAGCTGTTGGAGATGGAAAGGAAGCAGATATTTATATCTTCTCTAATCCACAGTGGGAGCCAACTCCAAGTCCTGATGTAGATTATAGCTGCCTGAGTGATGACCGTACACTTTGCTACTTTGATACAGCCCAGAACTGTGCTGCAATCCTTGGCATGAAATATTTTGGCGAGCATAAAAAAGGAACCCTTACAATGGCATGGGCAATCGCAAACCGTAATGGATATGCATCCTGCCATGGCGGACAGAAGGAATATACACTTCCAGATGGAAAGAAGTATGTTGCATCCGTATTTGGCCTTTCTGGTTCTGGAAAGTCTACCCTTACGCATGCAAAGCATAACAATAAGTATGGCGATAAGGCAATTACTGTACTTCATGACGATGCATTTATTATTAATACAGATACTTGTGCATCAATTGCTCTTGAGCCAACTTATTTTGACAAGACAGCAGATTATCCTACTGGCTGCCCGGATAACAAGTATCTTCTTTCTGCCCAGAACTGCTCTGCTACAATGGACGAAGAAGGGAAAATCCAGCTTGTTACAGAGGATATCCGCAATGGTAATGGACGTGCAATCAAGTCTAAACTGTGGTCTCCAAACCGTGTAGACAAGATTAACAGCCCTGTTAATTCCATTATCTGGATTATGAAGGATCCTACCATTCCTCCTGTTGTAAAATTAAAGGGTGCTGCACTTGCATCTGTTATGGGCGCTACGCTTGCGACAAAGACGTCAACTGCAGAGCGTGTGGCTGCTGGTACTGATATGAACGCACTCCGTATTGTACCATATGCTAACCCGTTCAGGACTTACCCATTGGCAAATGACTATGAGAAGTTTAAAAAGTTAGTAGAAGAAAAAGATGTTGACTGCTATATCGTAAATACTGGTGATTTCATGGGCAAGAAGGTACAGCCTAAGGATACGCTTGGAATTCTGGAAGCTATTGTAGAAGGCAAGGCAGAATTCAAGAAGTGGGGCAACTTCGATGATGTAGAGATTATGGATTGGGAAGGCTTTGTGCCTGACCTTAATGATGCAGAATATAAAACTGCATTAAAGAATGCAATGCAGAACCGTGTAGAAGCTGTAGAGGGTTTTGCTACAAAGAAAGATGGCTATGACAAGCTTCCGGATGAAGCGCTTGCAGCAATTAAGAAACTTGTTGATGCATTGGCATAATGTATAGAGCATAAATGATTTTCGTGTGCGCAAAGAGGCAATGGTTTTTCCATTGCCTCTTTGTATTGTTTCTATTCAAAGTTCCTAACTCTGCATTCAAATGATCCATGCAGGGATATACCAGTTTTTTTTGTCAACAGGCAGTAAATCAGGCGGCATGCATATAACGCCTCCTGTCCCGACATTTGCTTTTAGATGTGCAGTTCCATTTAGTATACTTTCCTTTGAAGGCTCTTTTTCCACAGGAGACAATACAGAAAAGTTTTTTGCTGCATTTTTGGGGGCAGAACTTTTCTTTATTTCGATTGGGTTTAATATGCCATCCTGGTAAATAATTAAATCAATTTCTTTTTTATTGCTGTCCCTATAAAAATATAGTGGAGGCTGCTTCCCCTGGTTTAGATAGCTTTTGTATATTTCGGAAACAACCCATGTTTCAAAAATTGCCCCATTCATTGCGCCTGCTTCCAGTGTTTCAGGGCTGGTCCATTTTGTAAGATGCGCGCATAAGCCGGTATCTAAAAAATACATTCTTGGCGATTTAATAACACGCTTTAGTGCATTGTTTGAATATGGCTGGATAAGCGCAATAAGGCCGGATGATACAAGGATGGAGAGCCAGTGTTTTGCAGTAGGGGCTGAAATGCCGCTTTCGCCTGCTATGGTATCGTAATTTACATTGGTTGCCGTGCGTGCAGCGACTACATTCATAAAGTTAAGGAATGCCGTTTCATCTGCTACTTGTGACAAATCTTTAATGTCACGGCTAATGTAGGTTTCTAAATAGGATTCATAGTATTGTTCCTTGTTTACCAGTTCACTTTCATAAAGCCTCGGCATTGAGCCCTTGAAAATCCGGGCATATAATTCCTGTAATTTCATAGGTTTTATTTGGTTCATTCTTTCTGAAAGCATGGTAATATCAAGCTGGAATGCAGGCAGCCTGTTTCCGTTGATTTCGCTGTTGCTTAGCCCGGACATCCGAAGAACGCCTGCGCGTCCGGCAAGGGATTCCGTTACCTTTTTCATCATATGAAAGGTCTGGGAACCTGTCAGCCAGAAATCTCCCATATGCTTATCCTGGTCAGCGTAAATTTTAATGTAATCAAATAATTCAGGTGCATACTGGACTTCATCAATCATCACAGGCGGTGCATATCTTTGCAGGAACAGTTCTGGTTCGTTTTTAGCGAAAGCGCGGATTGTTGGGTTGTCTAATGAAACTATTTTGCGGCTGGAATCAGCCATTTTACTAAGCAGCGTGGTTTTGCCTATCTGCCGTGGACCTGTTACAATAACTACAGGGAAGGTATCGCTTATTTTTTGGATGGCTGTTTCTATTGTTCTTTCATAATACATAATAATCCTCATTTCTGCACACGTTCTTTGTGCATAACAAATTTGTGGCAAGTGTGCGCAGGCACAAATTGCCAAACTCTTGCTGCGCAAGAGTTGTGAAAAATGTATTTTTATTGCTATTCACACTATAGGCTCTTTTCTTTTTAATAGTATAAAGTAATATTTTGCTTTTTATGCAAATCTAAAGTGCATTATTTAAGTTTTATGTAAATCTAAAGCCTTATGTGCTATTTTTATGTAAATCTAAAGCCTTATGTGCTATTTTTATGCAAATCTAAAGCGCAATTTTATTTTTGCATATTTTTATTCAAATTACAATAGTTAAATAAAAATATGTGACCAATTCCCTGCTTTTTTCGTCATAATAAGTAACAAGGCGTTACGCATAATGGTTGCGGCCATAAATAGGGTAACAAATGAAGTAACGAGGAAGGAGAAAAGGGCAATATGGAAGAGCAGCAGGTTATTGAGCTATTCTGGCAGCGGGACAAACAGGCTATTCGGGAAACAGAACATTTATATGCCCCATTGCTGCAAAAGATTGCGAAAAATATTACGTTTTCTGTGGAGGATGCGGAAGAATGTGTAAATGACACATATTTCAGGCTATGGAACAGCATCCCGCCAGAGAGGCCGATGTCTTTGAGAAATTACGCAGCGAGAATCACACGGAATCTGGCAATTGACATGTATAGGAAAAACCATTCAAAAGGCAGGGGCTGTGAGATGGCATATATTGCAGAAGAAATTGACAGTATGTTTGGGAAAGCCGACAGCCGGTATGATTCCCTGGAACTAAAGGAAATCATCAATACATTTTTAGGGAAATTAGATGAAAAAAACAGGATACTTTTTGTCAGGCGTTATTGGATGGCAGAAAGCATATGTGAATTGGCAGGCCAGTTCCACATGAAGGAAAGCGCTGTAAAGATGAGGCTTTCAAGAACCCGTGAGAAGTTTCGGAAATATCTGGAATGTGAAATGTAAACGATTTGTAGCAGTTCAGCATTCCATAAAATGCGAGGATTTTTGACATTTCTTTTGTCAAAAATATGAGTTTTATGGTGCCATTTTGCACGTTTTTTGTGCAAAATGTGTACATCAACAGTGCTGAAAGCACTGCTGTGTAACTATGAAGCCGCAAGGCTGAATAGTTACAATGATTTGACAGAAAGTGAGGGATTTATATGTCTGGATTTGAGGCAATGGATTTAGTGGAAGAAAAATATCTGAATGAAGCGTTAGGGAAAAAATACCGCCGCAAGCCTGCCGTCGTATATTGGGGAATCAGAGGCGGCGTAGCAGCGGCAGCAGCAGCAGTCTTTGTAATTATATTTGCAGGGGTGGTAAATTGTTTTCCGGCTACGGCATATGCGGTGAGCAGGATAAGTTTTTTGGGAGACTTGGCAAGGGCAGTTACATTGGATGAGAGTATGCGTGTATGCCTGGAAAAAGAGTATGCCCAGTATGTAGGGGAGAAGAGAAGAACAGCAGATGGCGATGAATCAGAAGTCTGCTGCATGGTAGTAGATGCTAGCAGAGTGTCAATATTTTTCCGGACAGATGTGCCAGAACGGGGAAAGGCAGGCGGTGGAGAGGATGGGCAGAAAGTTTTTGAAGCGGGTATTCAGGAAGAGCCTGGAAGTTATGAGTATACTTCTATGGTAATTAATACGGATGCCGAAAACTTATATGAATACAGGATGGATTTTATGGATAAAAAAATACCAGAAATGCTGAAATTCAGGATAAACTATTATGAAGCAGGGAAGGATGGGGGTGAAAAAATGGCATCCCATTCAGATTATACATTGTATCCTGATATGAAATATGCCAGAGTAGTGAAAACATACAAGGTGAATAAAAGCTTTTATGTGGAGGGGCAGAAAATTAGGATAGAAAGCCTGGAAATTTATCCAACGCAGGCAAAGCTTCTTCTTCAATCTGATAAAGGGAATACGGCAAGGCTGAATGATATTTCCGTATCGCTTTATGATGACAAAGGGAGGGAATACAAGCAAAACAGGAACGGCACAGTAGGAAGCTATGGGGAGGATGGAAACCTGGCTGCAAAATGGTATGAAAGTTCTTATTTTACAGATACAGATTCTATTACCGCAGTAATTGACGGCGTAGAAATGATACCAGAGGGGAAACGTTATGGAAAGATTTCATATAAAGACAAACGGATTGATAATATGCCGGATGGAGTGTCTGTGAAGAAAATGGCGCTGGAAAAAGACGGACGGCTGAAAATTGAATTAAATGTTCCGGCAGCAGATGGTAAATGGGTTTACATTATGCGCTGGGAATATATAGGGAAAGAAAAGGCAGGGGATCCTGATGTAGACCTTGTCGTTTCTGGCAGAGGGATATCCAGTGATGGAGAAAAGGAGGGGCATGTTCTTTCAGAGGATGAGACAAATGGCGTTATTACCGGAAGGGAACTTTCTATTGGAAAAAATCCGTCTTTTGAAGAAACGCACTATATTCCGGACTATACGGAGGGGGATTATCAGTCGGAATGGCTCTATGCACCGATGAAAAAACTGGAAAAACCTGTTACAGTAAAGATAAAATAAGCTGCCTGCAAAAAAAGTGATTTTTTTTTGAACCCTTTGCGAAGTTATGACAATGTATAGATGTAAGGGCAAATCAGTTAGGAACTGTTCAAATTAATTCTTAACAGTTCTTAACAATTTAATAATATTTGAAAATGCGCATTTGGAGAATATTTATGAATGTAACAGAATTGGAAAAATGCATTGAGCTGTATGGAAAAGATATTTATGCATTTTGCAGGCAACTTACATACAGCCGGCAGGAAGCTGAAGAGTTGTATCAGGATACTTTTTTAAAGGCAATGGAACTTTTGCAGAAAATAAATGCATCTGAAAATCCGAAAAGCTATCTGCTGTCTATTGCACTGCGTAATTGGAAGAATCATAAAAAGAAATACGCATGCAGGAAACGGATTGCAGATATGGAAAGCCTTTCAGAGGAAATGGAGGACGCCGAAAAGGCAGGCAGTTATTCCCTGGAAGAAGAAGTGCTTGCGAAGGAACGGGCTTCTGAGGTGCAGCGGGCAGTGCGGCAGTTAGATGATAAGCACAGGCTGCCAGTATACCTTTATTATATGGAGGAGCTGCCTTTGCAGGAAATTGCCAGTGTATTGAAGATACCAAAAGGAACAGTGAAAAGCAGGCTGTATCAGGCGAGAGAATCATTAAGGAATATGCTGGAGGTAGATGAATATGAGCGATAAATTGGATGATTTATTAAAAAATGCCCTTGCGCCGTCTGAGGAACCAAGTGCCTGGCTTAATAACCGAATTATTCAAATAGCGAAGGGGGATATCACAATGAGGAAACCATTTTATAAATCAGCACGTTTTGCGGTGGCGGCGGCAGCAGTTATTTTGGCGGCAGGAGGCGTTACCACTTATGCAACATGGAAATACCTTAGCATGGACGAGGTTGCCCGGGAGACTAAGGGTGATAAACTGGCAAAGGCATTTCAGGGCAGGGATGCCATCCGTATCAATGAAAGCCAGACACATGGTAAGTATAAGGTTACGCTGATTGGCATTACATCAGGGAAAAACCTGACAGAATATTATATGTCAGGTGATGATGGAAAATATGAGGATCGTACTTATGTTGTTACGGCGATAGAATATAAGGATGGCTCTCCAATGTCGATGGAGTCTTCAGGCTCTAATTTTTTGGTGACGCCGCTCATTAAAGGGGAAAAACCGTGGCAGTGCAATATTTATCATATGAATGGCGGTTCTTCTTCTTTTGTAAAGGATGGAATTTTGTATTATCTTTCAGAGTGGGATAATATTGAGGCATTTGCAAAAAGAGGGGTATATCTTGGCGTATTGGATAATGTATTCCTGGACAACATGGTATATGATTTTGATGAGGAGACGGGGGAGATTACCCAGAATAAAGATTATAAGGGGATGAATGTACTCTTTACCGTACCGATGGATGAATCAAAGGCGGATGAAGCAGCGGCGGATGCGCTCCTGAAAAAATGGCAGAAGGATGCAGAGGGCGATGAAGAGGACAGTGAGCCGCTTGATGGTTTTGAAGAGGAAGCCGAAAAGTGGGATATTGATAGAATCCAAAAAGAAGCAGTCCTGGTAAAAGACAGTGTAAAGAAGGTTAAGGCAGATAAGGATGGAATGCTTAACTATGACTGGGAGTGGAATGGCCAGGCAGGAAGTGCCTCTGTTTTAGAAGAGACGCTGTTTGAAAAAGGCCAGACCGGCATGAGTGAACACTATAATGTAACGAATGGGGATGGCGAGAAAGACCTTATTTTTGAAACCTATTACCGTAATGAGGACGGGACGGTAACTATTTCAATTTACCATACAAAATGATGGAGTCAAATACCCCGCCGCAGAGCAACGGGGTATTTGACCCGCGCGCAGTCGCCAAGTGCAAGCAAGCTTGCGTTTGGCTCGTTGCATACGCGAGAAAAAGTGCGGCAGCCGCATCCTTTGGGCTGAAAAGGAAGGCATGATAGTAATAGCAGCAGGGCAGCTAGTAAAACGTAATGTTTTACCATCCGCCCTGCATTTTTTTCTCTGTCTGCGCATAAGATGAAAGGAACGATAATCGTCAGGACTTCTTAAGGGGGTTGTAAGATGGAGGAAAAAATTGAAGAAGTAGTGAAACAATATCCTGTTCAGTTAATTGGAAAAAGGAGAATACGCGGTGCAATCCTGTTAGAAGCAAAAGAAGGGTTGTTTACCTTGGTTCATTATAAAGAGGGGGACAGGAAATTAGCATTTCAGGAACAGGTAAAACAGGAGCTGATACGGAAGGGATATCCGTTTGTAGATGAGGGGATTCCAAATAACAGCCAGGAACTTCTGACAAAGGATTCAATGGGAAACCGCTGGCTTTTGAAACGCTGGTATATTGGCAGGGAGTGCAATCTCCGCGAAGGGACTGACATTGTTCAGGCAACAGGGCATTTAGCAAAGCTGCATACGCTGATGCGTTGCCCAGAGAGGGATTCAGAGGGGGTATGGGAGGACGAGGCTGTTTCTGAAAAGAATTTGGAGGTTTTGCTGGAGCGGCATATGCGGGAGATGAAAAGGGTATATAATTATATCCGGGGGAAGAAGAAACGGAATGAAATGGAGATCTGCATTCTGAATCTTTTCCAGAAATTTTATGACCAGGCAGGTTTTGCCAATATGTATATTTCGGAAATAGATTATCATTCGCTGTTTGCTCAGTGCATCCGTGAGAAAAGGGTATATCATGGAAGCTATAACTACCATAATATTATTTTTCAGGAAAATCAGGTTATTACAACAAATTTTGACAGGGCGGATATGGGAATCCAGATAGTAGATTTGTATGATTTTATGCGAAAAATTATGGAAAAAAATGGATGGGACACTGCCCAGGGAGTGGAGATATTAGATACTTACCAGAAAATCCGTCCGCTTGAAAAACGTGAGGCAAAACTTTTATATGTATTATTGCTTTTTCCGGAAAAATTCTGGAAGCAGATTAATTTTTACTATAATGGGAGAAAATCATGGATGTCGGTTAAAAATTATGATAAGCTTTTGAAAATAGAAAGCCAGGAGGAGAAAAGAAGAAATTTTCTGATGGAGGCAAAAAGGCTTTTATTTTAAAGGGTTCTATGATAAAATGACAATTGGTACGTTCTATAGAAAATGATAAAACGGTTTGAGGCAGAAGGGAATAAACGATGTTAAAAGGTTATAAAAGATACAGAGGAATGATATGCTGCATGCTGGTGATGCTGCTTGCAGTTGTTTTTACTTCCTGCAGTGCTATCAGGAGGACGAGGACCGGCGGGAAAACCCCGGCAGCTTCCCCGGAAGCAGCTTCGCAGGCAGTTACAGGAGTAGTAATCCAAAATGATACAGAAGAAAGGCAGCTTCAGATTCGTGAGCTGGAGACAAATGTAATCAGTACGCTGGCATACAGCGTTGACTCCGTAATACAGGATAAATATAAAGAAGAACGGTATGCAGAAGAAGTTGAGGCCGGTATGATTCTGCAGGCAAATTACAGTGGAAAAGACGCAAAACTGGTATCGGCAGAAGTTCCTGATGATGTATGGGAATATCAGGAAGTCCAGAAATTTTCTTTTTCCAGTGATGAAAATATGATGCGCGTAGCGGGTTCAAAATACCAATATTCAGGTATGACGTTTTTTGCGGCAGATGGGATGGAAATTGAGCCGATGGAATTTACAAACCAGGATGTTGTCACGGTACGCGGGATTGGAATCCATGTTTATTCTGTCGTCAGGACAGCCGGGCATGGGTATATCCGGCTTGCAAACCACAGCAGTTTTATTGGCGGCATGGCGGAACTGAATGGGAGCACATTTGTGCCGGTTTCGGAAAATACGCTGATTACGGCTGCAGAAGGGACTTACCGCCTGACGCTTAGTAAGAAAGGGGCGTCTGCTACAAAGACGGTAAAAGTAAAAAAGGATAAAGAGGTAACAGTAGATTTTAGTGATTATAAGGAAGTTGTTACAAAAAATATCAGTGAAGTCACGTTCAATTTAAAGCCAGAAGGTGCAGAGCTTTATTTAAATGGCACGGCAGTAAATTATTCTACACCTGTAACGTTGAACTATGGGAAATATAACCTTACGGCCGCCCTTACAGGATATGAAACTTATACTGGTGTGCTGGAAATTGCGAAACCAACTGTGATAATAAATATTGATTTGATTGATGAAAAGGCATCTGCTTCCAGCAGTACTCCAAAACCGTCTGCGACGCCATCTTCAGAAAATGATGATAAGGTGACAAAGAAGATTGACAGCAGCCATACCATTACAGTGTCAGCACCGGAGGGCGCAGAGGTCTATCTTGACAATGTATATAAAGGGCTGGCGCCATGCACGTTTACAAAAGTAATTGGTTCCCAGACAATTACCCTGAGTGATTTGGGATATGTCACAAAAAGCTATCCGGTTGATATCTTAGATGACGGCAAAAATGTGAAATTGTCTTTTGGGGATTTGGTAAAGGATGATACAGAAAGCAAAGAAGAGTAAAGAGGCAGGAAATTATATAGCTGTATTTCCTGAGGAAATAAAAGGAGGAATTATTTATGGACTACAAAGAGATTTATGAAGCATGGCTGGCAAATCCGTATTTTGATGAAAAGACAAAAGAAGAGCTTAAATCAATTTCGGGTGATGACAATGAGATTAAAGAGCGTTTTTATACGGATCTGGAATTTGGTACGGCAGGTCTCCGCGGGATAATTGGCGCAGGGACAAACCGTATGAATATTTACACAGTCCGTAAGGCTACACAGGGACTTGCAAATTATATTAATAAGGCGGGAAAAGGAAGCCAGGGTGTTGCAATCGCTTTTGATTCCAGAAGGATGTCGCCGGAATTTGCAGACGAGGCAGCGCTTTGCTTAGCAGCAAATGGCATTAAGGCATATGTATTTGAATCGCTCAGACCGACGCCTGAATTGTCTTATGCAGTCAGGGAGCTCAAATGCGTGGCCGGAATTAATATCACAGCAAGCCATAACCCGCCAGAGTATAATGGATATAAGGTATACTGGGAAGACGGGGCGCAGATTACGCCGCCTCATGATACCGGGATTATGGATGAAGTAAAGGCAGTAACAGATTACGCTGCAGTGAAAACAATGGACAAGCCTGAGGCTGTTGAAAAAGGGTTTTATCAGCAGATTGGCAAAGAAATTGACGATAAGTATATTGAAGAGTTAAAGAAGCAGGTGATCCATTGGGACAGCATTAAAGAAGTTGGGAAAGACTTAAAAATTGTTTATACACCGCTGCATGGGACAGGAAATATCCCGGCAAGGCGTGTCTTAAAAGAACTGGGATTTGAAAATGTATATGTTGTGCCAGAGCAGGAGCTTCCGGATGGTGAGTTCCCAACGGTAAGCTATCCAAACCCGGAAGCGGCTGAAGCGTTTGAATTAGCATTAAAGCTTGCAAAAGAAAAGGACGCAGATCTTGTGCTTGCAACTGACCCGGATGCAGACAGGCTTGGCGTTTATGTAAAAGATACAAAGAGCGGGGAATATATTACATTAACAGGAAATATGTCAGGGTGCCTCCTTGCTGATTATGAGATTTCCCAGATAAAAGAGACAAAGGGGCTTCCAGAGGATGGCAAGCTGATTAAGACAATTGTTACATCAAATCTTGCAGATGCGATTGCAGAGTATTATAACGTTGATTTAATAGAAGTATTGACAGGGTTTAAATTTATCGGGCAGCAGATTCTTGGGTTTGAAACAACAGGGAAGGGAAGTTACCTGTTTGGATTTGAAGAGAGCTATGGATGCCTCATTGGCACGCATGCGCGTGACAAAGATGCGATTGTGGCAACAATGGCGCTTTGTGAGGCGGCAGCATATTATAAGACAAAAAATATGACGCTCTGGGATGCTATGATTGCTATGTATGAGCGTTACGGTTATTACAAGGACGGCGTGCAGTCTGTTACAATGAAGGGGATTGAAGGGCTTGCTAAGATTCAGGAGATTATGTCAGCACTCCGTACAAATCCGCCAAAGGAAATTTGTGGATATAAAGTGACATCCTTCCGTGACTATCAGGCAGATACGGTTACAGACATCGCAACAGGTGATGTAAAGCCTACAGGGCTTCCAAAATCTAATGTACTGTATTTTGATATGACAGATAATGTATGGATGTGCGTAAGGCCTTCCGGCACAGAACCAAAAATTAAATTCTACTTTGGCGTAGTAGGCGAATCATTGGAAGACGCTGAAAAGAAGTCAGATGAGATGGTGAAGGCTGTGCAGAAGCTGGTAGATGAAATGTCATAATCCTGGCATATAAACACGCTTTAAAACATATTAAAAAATTAAAGAAATGCGTTTCTAACGTGTTTCTTTAATTTTTTTCATGGGGAGTATAATATTGAAAAAACAGATATTGATTATAGATGATGATGAAGATTTGTCTTTTATTATTTCGGACATGCTGGAAAGCTATGGTTATGCTGTTACAAGCGTGCCAGACAGCGGGGCGGCATTTCAGCTTCTTTCTGAAAATATATACCATCTTATTTTGCTGGATATCAATTTGCCAGATATAACAGGATTTGAATTGTGCAGGGAGCTTCGCCGTGTATCAACGGTACCTGTGATTTTTGCAAGTGCTAGGACTAATGAAACAGACCGTATTATGGGGTTTGACATTGGGGGTGACGATTACCTTCCCAAGCCATATTCTATGAAAGAACTTCTTGCGAGGGTGAATGCCTTAATCCGGCGCACGTATGGCTTTGAAGGGCAGGAGAAGAAAGTATTATTTGGGGATGTTTCCGTGAATATAACAGCCCGTTCCGTAACAAAAGGAGGGGAGGAGGTTCTGCTTTCTTTGCGGGAGTTTGATTTGCTGGCATATCTTTGTGAGCATAAAAATACAGCGCTTGCAAAGGACAAGCTGCTGTCGGAAGTATGGGGCGCATTTTCAATGGTGGAAGCTTCGACGCTGACTGTCCATATCCGCTGGCTGCGCGAAAAACTGGAAGATAACCCGGCAAAACCGAAATATATTAAAACAGTCTGGGGAGTAGGCTATATTTTGGAGGTAGGGGCATGAAAGGTAAATTAATGGGCATAACTATTTTTTTTGCGGCAGTTATTATTGTTATAACTGCCTGTTTTTTCTTTTCAAACAGGCAGGCCAGCCCGCAGGATATGCAGGCTGGGCAGATTGTAGCGGCAAATGAAATAGAGCAGCTTTCCCGGATGGGAAAGACAGAAGAGGCAGCAAAAAAGGCGGCACAGTTACAGCAGACGATCCGGGAAGAAGTAAAAAGGGAGGGCTGGAATGGACAGATTGCCGTTATATGTGGCATCAGCCTTATTTTCTTATGTTCTGTTTTTTCCTATGTTTATTTTGCAATCCTGCGTCCTTTTGAAAAAATGAAATTGTTTGCGGAGAAAATAGCACAGGGTAATTTGGATATACCGCTTGACTATGAGCGTTCTAATTATTTTGGGGAATTTACATGGGCTTTTGACAGTATGCGCAGGGAAATTACAAAAGCGCGTTCCTGTGAACGAGAGGCGGTGGAAAATAATAAAACAGTAATTGCCACGCTTTCACATGACATTAAGACGCCGATTTCTTCTATCCGGGCATATGCGGAAGGATTGGAAGCAAACCTTGATGGGACGCACGAAAAACGGGCGAAATATCTTTCCGTAATTATGCGCAAATGTGATGAGGTGTCCCGGCTGACAAATGACCTGTTCCTGCATTCTCTTTCTGATTTAGATAAGCTTAAAATCAACTTGGAAACGCTGGAACTGTCCGGCTTAATAGAGGAAACGGCAGGCGAACTTGCTGCAGAACAGAACGATGTCTGCTTTGTAAAACCAGGATTTACGGTTTGGGTTGACGCTGACCGGAACAGGCTGATCCAGGTTATGGAAAATTTGATAAACAATGCCAGGAAATATGCAAAAACAGAGATTGAGATTTCAATGTCATGCAAAGGCGATATAGCGGAAATTCATTTCCGCGACTATGGGGATGGGATTCCGGATGAAGATATGCCTTTTATTTTTGATAAGTTTTACCGTGGGAAAAATTGCAGCGGCGAGCAGGGTTCCGGCCTTGGGCTTTATATTGTAAAATATGTAACAGAGAAAATGGGTGGGAAGGTATTACTGCACAATTACAGGGATGGTTTAGAGGCAGTGGTTCAATTGCCAGTAAAAGAGGATAGGTCTTAAGGATTTCTTAATATCTTTTATCATAAAATATACCTGTTACATAAAGGAATGGATAAGTAAATGAGATATGCTTAATTGTTACGTTATGGCCAGAGCTGCAGAAGTTTAGGACTAAATTTCGTGTGTAAGCACGGCGGTTTCAGCTTTTTTTAGAAATGTGAACCATAACTGGCAGAAGCATATTGGAAAGGAGAAATGATGAAACAGGTTATATTATCGGCCAATGGTTTGTGTAAAAGCTTTGCACATAATGGAGGCCAGATTCATGTTCTTTCACATATTGATTTAGAGCTTTATGAGGGAGATTTCACAGTTGTCATGGGGGCGTCCGGTTCAGGGAAATCTACGCTGCTTTATACATTGAGCGGCATGGACAGGGCGACGGCCGGGCAGGTACTATATAGTGGGGAAAATATTGTGGATGCAAAGGAAAAGAGGCTGGCGTCACTCAGGCACAGTGATTTTGGCTTTATATTCCAGCAGATGCATCTTGTCAGCAATCTTTCCCTATTTGAAAACATCATAGTGCCAGGATACTTAAATAAAGAAAAGACAGCTTTCCAGGTAAGGGAACGGGCAGAGGAACTGCTGGGGCAGATGGGGATTGCCCATTTAAAAGCCCACCTGCCATCACAGGTTTCCGGGGGTGAACAGCAAAGGTGTGCCATCGCAAGGGCAGTTATCCATAACCCAAAGCTTTTATTTGCAGATGAGCCGACTGGGGCATTGAATAAAAGGAGTACAATGGAGGTGTTGGATCTTTTGACGGGCTTGAACCAGTCAGGGCAGAGCATTTTAATGGTGACGCATGATATCAGGGCGGCATTAAGGGCCACCAGGCTTCTTTATCTTGAGGATGGGAAAGTTGTAGGGGAACTGCCTTTGCCAGAGTATTCCCCGGAAGAAGAAAAAAGTCGGGAAGCACAGGTGAATGCCTGGCTTTCAGCGATGGAATGGTGAGGTGCTGTATGGAGATATTTACTTTACTTAAAGCAAACATCCGTGGTAAAAAGGGTTCTTTTATCAGTATTGTCTTTTTAATGATGATTATTTCTATGTCGCTTGCAATTGTTTTAAGTGTAAAAGAGAATTGCAGGAATAGCCAAAAAGCTATGCTGGACGAAACAAATACAGGAGACATGGCTGCTTTTATTAAGACAAAAAGATTGTCAGACGCTCTTTTCCAGTCTGTGGAAAACAATTCTCTTGTGGAAAAGGCGGAAAACTATGCCGCTATTGTCAGTGACCAGGCAGAGTCAGGGGAAAATTCGGATGGTAATTCCTGGTACTTAACAAAATGCCGCAGCGGTTATCAAATGTATAATGAGGATTTAACGGCATATAAGAAACAGATGCCGCCTTTGAAAAAGGGGGAAATTTATATCCCGCAGGGAGTTTCGACCAGGTTAGAATGTGAAAAAGGAGACAAAGTTAAGCTATCTACCATTGGTGGGAAATATGAGTTTAAAATCAAGGGGGTTTTCATAGAACCGCTGCTTGGTTCGTCTACGATTGGCTGGAAACAGCTTTTTATCAGCGATGAAGATTTTGAGGAAATTTATCTGGCCTGTAAGGAGAAAGAAACAGAGGACATGTGTGCCGATTTCCAGATTGTCCAGATATATAAGAAAGCCGGCTGTACGCTTTCTGACAGCCGGTTCAGGAGGGAGTTAAACCTTGCCACGGGCATTACTGACCAATCTTCCGGCTCTATAACAAGAGAACTTTCTATGCATTATACAAATATTTATTCAGATATTATTATGTCTGTCCTAATGGTTTTTGGAATCTTTTTGTTTGTAATTGTATTGATTGTTATGGGGCACAGTGTTTCTACAGGAATGGAAATGGAATATGTTAACCTTGGCATTTTAAAATCACAGGGATTTACGAAAAACAAAATCAGGATGGTATGGGAATTGCAGTATTTTCTGGCAATCTTTACAGGGACGGCAGCAGGGCTGATTATTGCGGTTCCGCTTATCCAGAAAATGGGAAATATATTCCAGCCTCTCATGGGCTTTTTGGCAGGCGGTGATATCTCATTTTTAAAAATTGCTTTGGCAGTCCTTTTAATTTGGCTGGTTTCCGGGCTGGTGATTTTTCTCATTACGAAAAAGATGGATAAAATTTCCCCGGTTCGGGCTATATCAGGAGGGCACGGTGATATTTATTTTGACAGCCGGATAAAAGCGCCGGTCTGCCAGAGGGGGCTTTTAGGAAGTCTTGCCCTGCGGCAGCTTACTTCTTGCAAAAGGAGATATATTGGCACAATGGTAATTGTTTCAATTCTGGTATTCTTTATGATGACAGTCACTATACTTGGAAATGTTGTGAATTCCAAGTCGGCAGTAGAAGCTATGGGGGCAATCTACACAGAGTGCGATGTTAGTTTTAAGAAAATTCCAGATGACAAAACATTTGAAGCAATGGAAAAAGTGGTGAAAAAGTATTCCCCAATAGAAAAAAGTTATTATATGACAGGGCTGTACTGCTCTTTGAATGGGGAAGAAATTCACTGCCAGGTGTATAGAGACCCAGAAGTCATGGCAGCTACAAAGGGAAGGGTTCCACTTTATGATAATGAAATTGCGATAACGGAACTGATTGGCGAAGAATTAAGTTTGAAAATAGGGGATGAAGTTACAGTTGCAGGAATTGATAAAAAGGAAAAATATGTAATTTCAGGTATTTTTCAAAGTATGAATGATACAGGAATGACCTTTATGATATCATTAGATGGGGCAAAAAGGATTGGAATCCATGAAATTGCCTTTGCAGGGTATAGTCTTACAATTCCGGAAAAAGCAAAAGAGGCTGCCAAAGCACTAAATAGTTCCTTTGGGGATATTCTTGAAGCAGAGAGTTCAGCGGGGAATGATATAATGGAAGATTCTTATGTAACAGCAATCAATGCAATGAAAGGTATTATTTTTGGTTTTTCTATTCTTTTTGCGCTTGTAGTTGTGGTTATGATATGTTCAAAAATATTTTTACAGGAGAAAATAGATATTGGCATTTATAAGGCGGTTGGTTTTAATGCCCTTCAGCTCCGCCTGCAGTTTGCAATCCGCTTTTTTATGGTTTCTTTGGCCGGTTCTATTGTAGGCGCTGTATTAAGCCTGTTATTTTCAGGAAAAATGCTTAACAGCGTCCTTCGGGTTGTAGGGATTACAAACATTTCTGTCCAATATACGCTGCCAACTGTTATTGTGCCGGCAGCAGTTATTTCGGTTTGTTTCTTCCTGTTTGCATTTCTGGTGTCAGGAAAAGTACGCTGTGTTGAGGTACGGGAGTTAATTATGATGGAGTAGGCATATGGAAGGTAAAACCAGAAGGGATGCGGAATGCAGGGTAGGGCAGGAATGGATGGAGGGCGCTGTCTTTCCGATTGCAATAGGAAAGATAGCAGCTGCATTCTTTTCTGCTGCAGGCAGGAGTTTTACATAGTATCTCCCTGTTATAAAAATTTCCAATAACCTTCCTGTCCAGGTTACATCGGTGCATTGTGCCGTCCGCTTCTACAAAGCGGTTATCCGGGCAAAGTGATACATCTGCTTTATAGTGGGAAAGCTCCAGTCCAAAGTAAGGGTCTATTTCCAGAAATGCTTCTTTTTCTGACAGGGTATATGCCCTGCCCAGGCCATCCATCTTATTCACCCATAGGTAGGCAGATGGTGGAAGGGAGTTTCGGAGCTTCTGGATGATCTCAATATGCCCAGGGACGCCGACAACTCCCGCACAATATGAAATATTTAAGGCGGTAAGCGTGTGGCATTGCTGTACGAACCGTTCAACGGAAACCATCTCGGGATGGAACGTTCCCCACAGGCGCAGTTTTCCAAATTCTCCCCCACATTCTTTATAGCAGGAAAGCATTTTTTCTACAGGAAAGCTGAAATTGCTCTGTGCCCCTACGGCATCCAGAGAGGGGGCTTGGCTCAACTTTGCAAGCCCTTCCCAATAATATGGGTGAATCAGCGCTTCCCCATAGGGAATAATTTGTACGGCTCCCTGAATAGCCTCTGTGCCGCAGGCTTCTTTGATAAAATGGAAAAATGCGGTTTTATCTTTTTGCAGCTCAGAGGAAAGGCTGCAGTTTTGGCAGTTATTGCCATATCCAGGTGTATGCTGTCCTTTTTTATTGGAAAAAGGACAGTAGCTGCAGGAATAATTGCAGGATTTCAGGCTTCCCCGGTAATACCATTGCCGTTTCATTTTTTCTTCCTTTCGAATGCGTCCATTTTTTCCTGTATATCAGGTGAAATAAGCTGTGGCCCCAGATAATCAGAAAGACAAAAACCTTCTTCTGTAAGGGTAATATATCCATCCGCTGCAGCGGCATAGTTGTTTTTTTCCCATTCTGACAGTATAGGAAAATCCTTGCGTACGTCTTCTGAAAAGTGGTTTTTATATTCTGCAAGGCTGATTCCTTTTCCAAAAAGAATATGCCGTATGACATATCTTCTTTTTTGTTCTTCTGGCGGCAGCAGGAAGCCATGGGAAATCTTTAAGTAATCCTTTTCTAAAATGTATGTCTCTAAAATGGAAAGGCAGTTTTCCTGTTTTACCGCATATGGCATACAGAAATGCAAATTCCCGATATAGCTTCTTCCGCCGCAGCCAATAGAGAGTGTATTTCCAAACCCGCAGGAGGACTCTGGAAGGGATGGGGTGGATGTCTTTACAAAACGGCGCATAGACCATGGCTGGTAGCCGGCTGATTTTAAAAAATCCCGTGCCTGGCGGTACATCTCCATTGCATTTGTGGAGCACCTACAATTCTCTTGGTAAAGGACGGTTCCTGGTTTTATATATAAGGGATAAACAAAGAGTTCCTCTGGTTCAAAAGCAAGAGCCTGGCTCAGGGAATCCAGAAGGCTTTTGGTGGTCTGTCCGGGGATGCCATAAATTATATCAATATTTAAGCAGTCAAAATCTTTATCTTTAATAGCATCCAGAGCCTTGCAGGCAGATGCTGCATGATGGAAGCGGTGAAGTACGGCAAGTTCTGTTTCCTGGAAACTTTGGACGCCAATACTTATACGGGTTACGCCTTCCTCTTTAAGCAATTCCAGTTTTTCAGGGGTCGTTTGGTTTGGTGAGGTTTCAATTACAATAGGGAAATTACCACTATCAAATTGAAAATAATTTTTAGCCAGGGAAAAAACCTTTTGAAGCTGCGGTATGGATAAAATAAGCGGGGTGCCGCCGCCTAAAGTAAGGTCACAAAATTTTGTGCCTGTTGGCAGGGACTGCGAAAGCTGTTTTGCATGCCGTTTCATTGCATTGATATATTGCTCCATTGCATGTTCTGTCTGTCCGGTTACAGAAAACAGGTTGCAGTAACCGCATTTATACTGGCAGAATGGGATGTGGAAATAAAGACTGTTTTTAGCCCCATCCAAATAAGGGAAATAATCTTGTAAATGAATATTGCTTAGTGTGGAATAGGCTGTCTTATGTGGGTAACTGTACATATATTGCTGATAAGGGTTTTGGTTTTGCATAAAAATCCTCATTTCTGAGGGATTTGCTGCACGCTCCCTCCAAAAGAATAACCGGTTCATGTGACGAACCGGTTAAAATATTGTTTTCAAACACGTTTTAAATGGTATCTCTAAATAAAATTGTTCAGGCTCTGTTCTATTTTAAGTGGCAAATCAAACTTTTTATATGTCTGTGCTGCTTTTAGCGATGTGTCGGTATTGTTTACAGCAGCCGTAGTCTTTGTATTTGTATTGTCCGAAGCTGCTTTAACAGGGGTATCATCTACAGCAGTAATGCTGTAATCATCAACAGGCTTTTCTGTATCCTGGCTGTTTTCCTGCTGGTTTTCCTCTGTTGCCTGTGTTTCACGCAATGCCATGATTTCCTCCATTTTTTCATTCATGGCGTCGACCTGGTCACTGATAAAAGTATCTGTATTTTTTTTACTTTTGTATTCTTTTGACTTTTTGTAATCCTCTTCAGTAATCATTAAATGGTTTACACGGCGGAACATCACAATACCGTTTGAACCAGATTCTTTTTGCGCATTCTGCATCGCGCCAAAATACTCACCGAGCGTATCCAGACGGGTTTTTGCCATCTTCATTTTTCTCAGCATACGTTCGTTTTCTATTTCATCTGGTTTTGTATTAGAACTAACATTGTCAGCAGCAATCTTTTTTTCAAAAGCAGTATCAGGCTGTTTTGTAGTATTTGATCTTCGATAATTTGCGGATGTAATCATATTGTTAGCAGGTTTATTTACACTGAATGAAATTCCCATATGGCGTCCCTCCAATCTGTCTGCTCTTTAAAGCTGGACATAAAAGTATAATCCGTTCAATAACGTCTATCTTATTTATTATATCGGCTGAATCCGTTGGAAAATTTAGCCATATGGGAAACTTTTACTCATAAATTTTAAGTATTAAAAGGTAAAAGCTGCTGTGGATGGAATATATCCTTCCAAAGTTTCTGAGCCATTATAATATTTTATGTGGTAAACAATTTTTGATGAAGTTACATAAGTACGCCCGATATAAGTTATCTTGGCGGACTTTGGGATGGAAGCCAGTTCTTCTCCGGTTAAGTCAGGAGATTCATAGAGCTTTGTACTTGTTTTTATAACGGCTTTTTTACTGCCAGGAAGGGTAGAAGCGGTTAAATAAGTATAATCGCTATAATACCTTTTGCCATCCACTGTTTGGAATGTACGGATGGAATAATAATATTCCCGGTCGGCTTTTAAGGATGTATTTTTCCATGAAGTTTTAGAACCATTTGGGATTCCTTTTACTTTTGTATAAGTTTTTCCATTGTAAGTGGATTTTCGGAAAATCTGGTAGCCGCTTGACTGGCTGGCTTCTGCCCAGGACAGCGTAATGGCTTTTGTGCCGGAGGCTTTTTTAAAGGACGCTACTTTTTTTGGAATGATTTTAAACGTGGTGCTCAGTGTCCCTTTATAATTTCCAATGCCAGCAGCAGTAATCGTTGCGGTTCCAACATCTGTGTTGTTAGAATAGGACAGGCGGTAGTCTGTCCCCTTTTTCAGGGTCTTTCCATCAAGCGTCAGCTTAGGGGAAGGGACAATTTCCTTTCCTGTATAAGTTTTTGCTGCCACAGAGGCAAACTTGGCAGTTTGGAGGGTAACGGCATCTGGATTTTCATTTATTTCTGTGTCAGTATACCAGAAATTACAATCTACATTGCCAGAAATGCCATCTACTTTTCCAGAGCTGGAATACTGCCAGTATTCATATTCCCCGGAATATGTAGTTTTTGAGGTATAATTAGCCAGCCAGATTTTGTAGGAATTGGCAAGTGCGGAACCATTAATCAATGTAGAAAGGTCACTTTTATTTGCATAGACCATCGGGGTATAGCCGGCTGCTTTAATGGTGTCACAGAAGGCAATGCAGTTTTTGGTTGCGGCAGACTTGCTCAGGTTTGCATTATACTTTCGGCCCGTTTTTACTCCGCCGACAGTTGTCGTTTCGTAGTCATATACGATGGGAAGGGTAATATCATAGGCTTTTGCTTTTTCTATACAATATTGCGCTTCCTGCTTGGCTTCACTGGCATTGATTGCCTCAGTATAATAGTAAAGGCCAACCTGGAGGCCTGCGGCAAGGGCGCCCTCTACATGTTTTTCAAAGCATACGTCGGCGGCAAGCGTGCCTGCTGCGCCATATCCACGGTAGCCAACGCGGACAAAGACAAAGTCGATTCCGTCTGCTTTTACTTTATTCCAATCAACAGTGGGCTGATATTTCGATACATCAATCCCATTATAAATATTTTTTCCATCAAAAGCATCAGAATGGGTATAGCTGATTCCGGTATAGGGATTAGCGGATTGGCTGGATGCTTTTAAGCTGCGTTTGCTGAAATTTTTCATTGTATTTTCAGAAGCCTCCTGCTGGTTGAGATGTCTGTCTGCCTCTGGGTCGCCGTCTACAGCGGCGATATTGTTTACTGCTGTATTCTCTGATTTTGAAACGGATGCTGCGCTATTTTGTGCCGGGGCTGTTAAAAAGCTGGCAGTAAGGGCAGCGGTCAATAATAGATGAAGTATTTTTTTTCTCATGATTGTATTAAGGGCAGCATTAAGTGAGATGCCCCTTTTCCTTTCTGTTATATATTTTCTTGTGGATAGTAATATTACTAAGGCGGTTAAATATCGATGTTTTTACTTGACTAAATTTTTATCTGCTACGTTGTTACCAATCGCTGTAGCACTCGCTACAGCTCAATCTTCCGCCTTGCAGAATAATAATTTATTCTGCGTAAAATTCATGCGATATTTAACTGCCTTAGTAATAGCAGTTTTTATTTTACCAGAATTTTGCCAGGATGGGTGGCTGATTTGTGGCAAAATTGCAAAAAAAAGTTTATTTTTGTGTCAAAGTTGTATTTTGTGTTAAAATAATAGGGTGTTCGGCTGAAGTTGGCTGGATGATATGGAGAAACGCATAAGTTTGGAGGGATTGTTATGTATCAGGCAGTTATATTTGATTTGGATGGGACGTTATTAAATACATTAGAGGATTTACGGGATGGGGTGAACCATGCCCTTAGGATGCAGGGGTATCAGGAACGGAGTTTAGAGGAAGTGCGGCGTTTTGTTGGAAATGGAATTAGGAAATTGATAGAGCGCGCTGTGCCAGAAGGGTTAGAAGAGGAAAGGCGGGAGGCTGTTTTTCGGGAGTTCCGTTCCTATTATACTTCGCATTGCCGTATTAAAACATGTCCATACGAGGGCATTATGGAATTGCTGCAGTTTTTAAAACAGAAGAAGATTAAAATGGCAATCGTATCAAATAAAAATGATGAGGCGGTTAAGGAGCTTGCTAAATATTATTTTTCGGATTATATAGACGTGGCGATTGGGGAGCGTGAAGGCATTCGGAAGAAACCCGCGCCGGATTCTGTGTATGAAGCAATGCGGCTGCTTGGGGCAGAAAAGGGGCAGGCGGTGTATGTTGGGGATTCGGATGTGGACCGGGAAACTGCAGCAAATGCAGGGCTTGCCTGTGTGTCTGTGACCTGGGGATTTCGGGAAGAGGAAATGTTAAAGGGGCTGAATCCGGAATACTTGATTAGGAAGCCTGGGGAATTGGCAGGGATTGTTTTAAAGGGGGTCTAAGAAAGGTGGAGGTTAGAAAATGGAAATTCAAATTCCAGAGAGTGGTATGGTAAAAAAGCAAAAAGTAGAACTTGATAAAGATGTTTCTATTATTTATGGATATAATAATAGTGGTAAAACTACTCTCCTAAGGGCGATAGACAATGTGTTCCGCAGTAAGGCTATGGTTAATTTTGTTTTAACCCAGTCTGCTGAAATCGCAGTATATATCCCGACAAACAGAGTAATTGCAAGTGAGGCAAAAACAGTACACCCTAATTTAAACGATTGGGAAGAATTTCTTAATTATCAAAACGATGCATACAAGGATTATAGTTTGCATTTAAAGAGGATTCGTGATTATCTGTTTGCGAACAATGTAATATATGATTTTATTTGCCTGACCGTTAAAAAAATATTTGAAATAGATGTTATAGATATTAATTGCAGGTTGAGTGATGGGATTGAGAATATTATAAATATCTATTTAAATATTATATGGGCGATGTTTTGGAATATAGACATTTCATGTATGGAGAAAGAAGAATTTTATGGTTATCTATTTGAAAAGCATGTATACTTTTGATTGATGAGATTGAAATGTTTTTGCATGTAAATATTCAATCCAGATTGATTAGCAGCTTAAAAGAAGATTTTCCACAATGTAGTTTTATTTTGACAACACATTCACCGCTTCTTTTAACGAGGTATAGGAATTGCCTGATATATATAGTAAACGCATTTAACTTTTGCGCTATCCAATACTTTTTATATTACTAAGGCGGTTAAATATCGAATGGATTTTACGCAGAATAAATTTCTATCTGCAAGGCGGAAGATTGAGCTGTAGCGAGTGCTACAGCGATTGATGGTGCTAGATGTCCGGTGGACATCTGTTAAGCACGGACCGTAGCGGAGCGTAGACCAACGCAGCAGATAAAAATTTAGGCAAGTAAAAACATCGACATTTAACCGCCTTAGTAATATATCTGAATGTTCTGCACATAGAAAGAATATGGGGAAGGATATAAATAGGATATCAGGAAGGCATAACCAATAAATGTATCCTTATTATTATGTGCTGTCGGATGGTGGATAGTGTAGCAGGTCATGGATATCTTTGCATGCAGTTTCATGGAAAAGCAGAGGCCTTTTTGCGGGTCTCTGTCAGCCTTTTATGGAATCCTGTATGTTGTATCTGCTCCCCTTGGGATAAAGTATCCTTTGATACAGTTTGGGTTTACCACACATATCTGGACATGTGTTTTTTCCCTGAAACCAGAACCAGGATACACTTCATTTCCTTCAATAAACAGTCCCCTTACAGAATCGTATGGTTCCAGCCCATATCTGGGATTATTTGTTATGGAATGTATTTTTTCAATTACTGCACAGTCCAGTGGTCTTAGCAGAAGGCCAGTGCTGATGCCCACATTTCTGTTTTCTGGCATCTGGGTATTTGTTTTTTTATAGCTTGATTTTAGGAAATTGTAACCCAGCTGCAAGGTAGTCACTGAACTGCTGCTCATAAGATACATGGTTTTCTTTTTGTGCAACAGCTATCGTGCTGCCAGTCTTGTTGCCGGCTAGGCCAAGTTCTGAAAGGTTTTTCCTTGCTAAAACTTCTGCTTCTTCTTTTGGCAGGGACTGGAGCAGGGATATTTCTTCCTGCAATATCTGGTTGATTCTTTCTAACTGTTGTGTATATGCAGATGTTGACATGATAATACTCCTTTCCATTGCACTTCCTCCTTTCATTCGTGTTTTCATAGTGGATATGGTTTTTGTGGAGAAAATACATATATACAGATATATGTATGGTTTATAACATGGTAGGTTTTATACCCTTTTAAAAACTTTTTTTGATATTTAGGAACTGTAAATAAATTAATTGTCAGTTTGCGCTGAATATTTCTTTGAGTGTGCATGCCAAAAAACGTAGGCGTAGCGGGCTACGGCGAGGATTTTTGGCATGCACACTCAAAGAAATAGGCAAGCAAAATGATAAAATAATTTATTTACAGTTCCTTAGCTTTACTGTTATATTTATGGTTCTTCCTTGGATATAGTATATCATTTTTCATAACTTGTTACAATGTTTTTGTATTGGCTGTATTACTATTGGTATATGGTAGGGAAGATATAGTCTGCTGCACTATTGGTCTGACAGAATACTAAAGTTGGAATGCCTTTTTCTATACTTGTGTAAACTTTCCAGAGAAAAATGAGTTGTACTAAGATAAGATGGTTTCCAGTAGATATTTCAGTTGAATTGTGGTAACATATTTACAAATAAAATTAGAAGAATAATTTTTGTTTTTGTACTTGCTTTTTTGCTATGCAGTAAAGAAATATTGATACCAATTTTAGTGGACGCTGCCAGCAAAAAGAAAGTACATATGGTGTATGAACAAGTAATTAGTTCATTAAAATCAAAGATTAACACAATAGACTATGTGAGAGGAAATATGTTTTTTGCATATTATGATATAAATAATGATGGAACAGATGAATTATTTGTTCTTTATGCAGGAGTGGATGATAAAAAAGTCCCCAAAAAGCAATATAATAAATATTTAAAGAAAATGAGTGGCACAAAGGGGATAAGGATGTATAAAGAAACAAATGCTAATTTAAATAAATTGAGGTAAGAGGTGTAGATGGAACAAATATATGCACAAATTAGGGACATTGCAAAACAGCATCAGGTGAAAAAAATAGTTTTATTTGGTTCCAGGGCAAGGGGAGATTATCAGGAGAAAAGTGATATTGACCTGGCAGTCTATGATTGCCAGGATTTCTTTGAATTTTCCTGTCAATTAGAGGAAGAGTTATGGTCGTTATTGCGGCTGGATCTGATTGATATGAATGCGGTATCCGTGTCGGAAGAATTAATCCATGAGATCGAGAGAGATGGGGTGATATTATATGAAGCGGTTTGAACAGTATTTAAGGCATTTAGAGGTATTGCAAAGAGCCGATCAGGAAGATTTGAAAATGAGTTTATTATCAGTGGTATTATTGATAAGTTTTTTATTCAATTTGAGTTAGGATGGAAAGTATTAAAACAGCTATTACGGTATGAAGGGATTGGGATTTCACGTTTCGGCTCACCTCGGGATATTATTAAGGAAGCATATGCCTGTTTTGATTTTTTGGATGAAGAGACATGGCTTTGTATGCTGCAGAAACGTAATGACACCACCCATATTTATAATGAGGAAGCTGCCAGACAGTTAGTACAGGAGATATTAGAAGTTTATATTCATGCATTTGAACATATGGGCATGGCAGTACAGGAGCGTTATGGAAAAGTTTTGGAGGAAATGCCATAAAGCGATGTATATGGATTAAATATAACAATTTTAGAAAAATTCCACCAATGATGTTTAAAATATGATACTTCGTAACTGTTGCCGCCATAGTTGGCAAAAAGTAAGATATAATTATCTGGGTGGGGAAAAGAGAGCTGGAAAGTACGATAAAAAAGAAATGGAGGAAGCAGTAAAAGAGGATAAAACTGCTCCAAAATCCCATATCACAAAAACTTCCCATAAGATATTTATAGCTGTTATATCTCATAAGAGGATTAATTTCCACTACTTCCCACATAATATAAAATCAGAGCGAAAGCTATATAATAGACTTGCGCCCCGATTATGCTTACTATTTAGTTATTCTTTAATTCTGTCAATATCTGTTAGATTAACGCCTAAAGACGTTAAAACGGCTTTTAATGAAAGATAATCATTTTTCAGTCCTTCATACGTTTTAGTTGCATTCTCTTCGTTTGCATTTTTCATATGTGCTTGTACTTTTTGAAAATCCTGCACAGTTCTTTCGATAATTTCTGCATTATTAGGCATACTAATCACCTCCTATATTATAGTTAGGAACTGTAAATAATTAAACTGAACAACTTACTTGCTTGTTTTTTCGATTGCTGCATCAAAAAGGCTCGCCGTGTCTCTGCTTCGGTCGGTGCTAAGCACCAGCGGCACTTGTTTATTCAATTTGTTTACAGTTCTTTACGCTTAATTTATTAATCATACTATACCATAATCAGGGAATAGAGTCTATCATATATTGTAGCGTAAAATTTCAGTAACAACATGTTGGTTACTGGCCACGGAGTGAATAGTAACTGTTGAAATATTATATTAGCCGCATAATTTTACATTTTTCCTGTTGAATTTGACAAAGTTAGAAATGAAAAGAAGGATTTTGTTAAACTGTATTCAAGTTAAGAGTTCAGTTAGCAAAATCCTTTTTATTTTGTCAAATAAGCAGGGGATTTTGAGTAATCTTTGTAAAAAATACCATATAGTTACAGAGATGATGCAGCCAATAAGGGACTGCGGAATTTACAGTTCCAAAGAAAGAGTTACTGTGGATGGTTACAAAAAAGGAAAGGTGAGTAAGTGTGAAAAATACATTTTTCACAACTCTTGCGTAGCAAGAGTTTGGCAATTTGTGTCTGCGCACACTTGCCACAAATTTGTTATGCACAAAAAACGTGTGCAGAAATGAGGATTATTATGAAAAGCAAAGCAAAAAGAAGAATGTCACTGTTTATTGTGTTAGCTATGGCATTGTCACTGTTTCAGGGGTTTGTGCTTTATACAAAAAAAGCAGAAGCATCCTCATGGCCTGCGGTATCAAACAGCAGATATCTGAAATGTTACACAATCAGTACAGGGAACAATACTACAGCGTACACTTCATCGAATTTGAAAACGAAGAAGGGAACAATCTATGGAACAGACGAGTTGTATGTTTACAGTATTAACGATACGTATGCATATGTTTCTTACCCGGTATCAGGTGGCAGGAAATATGCCTATATTCCAACAAGCGTGATTACTGCCAATAATCAGGCGCATGTACAGGTAGCCGCAAGGGAAAAAATTGCTACTTATAAGCGTGCAGGTTCTGGTGCTTATGGGTATATTTCTAAGGGAGACTGGGTGATGAGGGTTGCAGTTTCAGGTTCTTACAGCCAGGTAATTTACCCGGCTGGAGCTGCAATGAAAATGGGATGGATAACGACAGACGCTTATAACTCCTATATAGCAGTATCGGAGAATAGTGGGAACAGTGCAGGAAATGGGTATTCCAGTAATTCTTCTGGTGCAAAACTTGGAAGTTATGGCTCTGGTAAAGTAAGATGTTATACTTTGGCGGCTTTTGGAAGGGTATATGCATATGATGACGCAGCATTACGGAGTAAAAATAGTGGCCGTTATATTGATTGTGCAGCAGATGAGGTTTATGTGCAGTCTGTTAATATAGCATATGGCTCTGTATTGCTTTCCTATCCTGTGTCTGGCGGAAGGAGAAGTATGTATTTTAAGCTGTCAGATATTATGGCAGATTCAGGAAGCCGCCCATATACTGTTTATGCAAACCATAAAATCATAACTTACAAGAGGGCTTCGGCAGAAAATCAGTATGGATATATCCAGAATGAGGAGGTTGTTGTAGTTGGCGTTTCTGGGGGCTTTACACAGATTATTTACAGCATTGGCTCTGGTAATTATAAGATGGGATTTATCAGAACCGCAGAAATAGAAAGCACGGGAAATGTTTCTCAGGGGGATGGAGGGCAGGCAGCGGATAGCACTGGTCTGGCACAGAAAATTGTAAATTATGAGCTTTCACAGGTAGGGGTGGGTGATTATCAGGGAAATAATAATGTTCCCTATAATACATGGTATTACGGAAGAGCTGTGAATGGTTCTGGATATGCCTGGTGTATGGCATTTCAGGCATATAGTGCAAATCAGTTTGGGGTGCTGAATACAGCGGTTCCAAAAACTGCAAGCTGTACACAGGCTGTTAACTGGTACAAAAACAGGGGGCAGTTCCATTATTCAAAATCTTATGGAGGAAATTATACTCCTAAGGCAGGGGATCTTGTTTTCTACTATGATACATCAAGTAAGAGTATTTGCCATGTGGGAATGGTTATCGCTGCACCTGTGAATGGATATTTGCAGACGGTAGAGGGGAATATCCGGTGTTCCGATGGAAATTGGAAGGTGCAGAAGTTTACGAAGAATGCAAAGAGGACAGAGAACCATTCTTATGTGTATGGCTATGCATCACCTGCATATTGATGTCAAAAAAGAAAGGGGAAATGAAGTATGAAACATTTTATTCAGAAAAAAATTACATTTGCAGCAATTTTATTGGCCGTTTTGTTTGGGGTAATGGCTGGCATGAAAAAAACATATGCAGCCACAGAAACGTCTAAAGTACCAATCACAGCATATTTAAAAGGTTACAGCACAGTTAAAACATATAATGCGGTAAATGGCAGGGTAATTGGTTCGATTTATTCTTCTGACAAATGCACCATTTTAAATGTGTATTCTTCCGGCTGGTGCCGTGTAAGATATCCTATTTCAGGAGGTACGAAGACAGCATATACTTATTCAAGTTACTTTTTTGCTAATACGAATTTTTCTGTTGCAGAGACTAAACCGGTTAAGAACAGGGATGTTTATGGAAAATCAAATCTGACATATAAGTTAGGAACAACGTATTCCAGTGACTCTATTTTAATTATTGGGAGTTCTAATGGAAACCAGCAGATTCTATACCCTGTATCCGGTGGGTATAAGATGGGATTTATTTCAGGAAGTATCAGTACAAATAACGGAAGTACAGGCGGTTACAGCCCGGTAGTATATAATGGGACAAAATCAGAAATTGAAGGTCTGTGTTTTGATGCAAAGTATTATGCGGATACGTATCCTGATTTAAAAGCGGCGTTTGGCTATGATTCTGCGAAACTTTTAAATCATTGGAAAACATGTGGCATAAAAGAGGGACGGGGAGCTTCTCCAATACTGGATTTAAAATATTATATGGCGAATAATACAGACTTACGAAATTTTTATGGAAGTACAAATTATGCAGGAGGATATCAGCATTTTTTGGAGCATGGTTATGCAGAGTTCCGCCCATCTTCAAAATATTATAATGGGGATTATTATAGAAAACAGAATGCAGATTTGAAGTCTTTTGACAGCAAGTTTTTATTAAAACATTATTTGCAGTATGGTATTAAAGAAAACCGATATGCAAATACAACAAGGTATATGCCTGGTACGGCTGCTTCGTCCTCTTCTTATGCTAATCCAATCAGCTATGCTAATGCGAGATGGAGTGCAGGCAGGGAAAGTGGCTGCCAGCATGATATTCAGGGAGTGCCGGCTGGGACGCCGGTATATGCAATCGCTGATGGAACAATTACCTGTCAGCAGAAATATGCTTATAAAAATGGTGCAAAATATCTGGTATCTTATGGAAATGTAATTTATTTTACGTCTTCCGATGGGAAGACAAAGGCAACATATGCCCATCTGAATGGGTTTTCAAAATGTAATGCCCAGATTCCGGCCAGCCGTACATGGCAGAAGAGTGCAAGTGCTGTAAAAACTTATACGCTTGGCCTCGGCTCTTGCTCCGTGCGCAGAGGGGAACTGATTGGGTATGTTGGGACAACAGGAAATTCTACTGGGCCACATTTACATTTTGAATTGCGGATTAATGGAAGCCGGGTAAATCCACCATCTTATGTTTCTATAAATTAGAGGGTAAATTGCTCGAAATAGAATCCTCCAAAGGTAATATTCATAGCGATACATAGAAATTACCTTTGGAGGATTTATTCTCGCGTATGCAACGGGCCAAACGCAATGCCTGCAGGGGGCTGAATGGGCATATTTATATTTCGAATCTGTCAACGTACCACAGGATTACTTATACTGCATTTCCATAATATTGCGCCTGGGTACTCCACAACTCATGATACAATCCGTTTCTCTCCAGCATCAATTCCTCATGGCAGCCGCGCTGCACCACCGCACCATTATCAAATACCGCAATTTCATCACAGAACTTACAGGAAGATAGCCTATGGCTGATATAAATAGCTGTTTTCTGCCCTATCAATTCATTGAACTTTAAGTAAATCTCTGCTTCTGCAATCGGATCCAAGGCTGCAGTCGGTTCATCTAAGACAATAAATGGTACATCTTTATACAGAGCCCTTGCCAAAGCCACCTTTTGGGCTTCACCGCCGGAAATTTCCACCCCCTCTGCCTCAAAGTCCTTATACAGTATGGTATCTGTGCCATTAGGCATAGTTTTTAAACGCTCTGAAAGCCCGGCTTTTTTTAGGCACTGCTCAGCCTTTTTCTTGTCGTACTCCATAGCTGTTGCTACGTTCTGCCCCAATGAAAAAGAAAACAGCTTAAAATCCTGAAAAACTACAGAAAAAATACTTAGGTACTCGTCATAATCATACTTTCTGATATCAACTCCATTTAATCGTATCTCTCCCTCTGTTGGGTCATATAACCTGCACAAAAGCTTAATAAACGTAGTCTTTCCCGAACCGTTTTTACCTACTACTGCTAACCGTTCTCCTATTTTAAATTTTAAGGAAAGATTTCGTAGCGAATATGCCTCTGCTCCCGGATAGCGAAAACTGACATTACAAAACTCAATTTCATAGTCTGTGTCCCCACGGTCGCAAAAAGCTCGTTTTTCAACAGGAAGTGTTCCTTCATACTTATGATTCGGAATATCCAGATAGTCAAACAGCCCCTGTAAGTGTCTGCAGTAAACCTCATTGTCTATCAGTACAAACATCATATCCTGAACACCTGTGCCAAGCTTTCCCAATGCTCCGATATATTGTACAATGCTTCCCACACCAAACGCACCCAGGTAAGCTTTAAGCACCACATATACCCAGCATACTATGTTTCCTATACTAGCAATTGCCGCTGCCAATGCAGGGTAAGCTGCCATATGAAGCACATGCGCCCTGGCCTCTTTATCCCGTTCTTCCATCTTTTGAAACGCTCTGTCTGCTGTAGTATTCTGTTTATATATACGTACATCTTTTGCACGTTCCAGGCTCGTAGAAAGCACCTGGCCAAAAAATGTAAATGCCCGGTTAAACCATACTGTGATATTACACCATTTCTCAAAGATAGCATTCTCTTCCTGTGTCGCCCTGGAATTTACAAGTCCTCCCAGTACCACACATATTCCAATTCCAAGAATCCAAAGCGGAGAATCCACTGCTTTACTTCCGGCATCTGACAAAAATAAGGTAATCGTAAGTGATAATGAAAGAACGATATTTGCAGCCGCATTTACCAAACTGTTCAGCCCCCACACTAACTGTCCCAGCCCGTTACCGAACATAAACAAATTTTGTGATGCCGCCTGCTTCTGCTGCAGGATTTTAGCATCCTCCAAATCAGCATAATCCATAGCCATGGTTTTATCTGCAAATACCTTGCCAAAAAAGTTCCACATCTGGGCTTCTTTTTCTTCCGTTACCCGATCCACAATGCTTTTAACCAATAACACGATAAAATTCGTAAGTACCACGGCAGCCACCAGAAAAAGAATCTGCTTCATTCGCCGCTCCCCGTCCAGTTCATTGATGATTTTGGCAGAAAGCCATACGGAAACCAGGGGCTGCACTGCCGCCAATAGTGCCGATACCGCTTTTCCACCTGCCAGCCCTGGACAATATTGTTTTAATACACCGATGCCCCTCTTCGTAATTTTGATCCGCTCTGTTATTGTCAGCCGCTTCTTCATTCGGATGCACCCCCTTCTCCCGGATGTTCTTGATAATATTTTGCCTGTGTCGCATACAGCTCATAATATCTTCCCTGTTTTGCAAGGAGCTCTGTATGGGTTCCTTCCTCAATGATTCTTCTGTTTTCCATCAATACAATACGGTCACAAAACCTTGTAGAAGCCAGACGGTGGGAAATAAACACTGCAGAAGAATCCTTCATCACTTCATTATAGGTTTCATACAAATTACTTTCTGCGATTGGATCTAGCGCTGCTGTCGGCTCATCAAGTATTATCACCGGGGCATTTCGGTATAATGCACGTGCAAGCAGCAATTTTTGAATCTGCCCACCGGAAAGTTCAGTTCCGTTATCATTTACTTCCCTGCTGTATTCGCTGTCCATGCCATTTTCAAGAGAAGCAATCTTTTCCCAAAGTCCGGCCTTTTGAAGGCACGTTTCTACTTTTCTCCGGTCAATCCGCGGTGGTTCTTCTTCTGCCACTGCCTCCGCGAAAGTCACAGGTAACAGGGAAAATTGTTGGAATACTGCGGAAAATAATTCATAATACTTGTCTCTGTTATACTCTTTTACATTCTTGCCACCGTAACATACCGTACCTTCCGTTGGGTCTGTCAGCCCGCATAAAAGCTTTACCAGGGTTGTTTTTCCAGCGCCATTTAAACCTACTACCGCCAAATGCTCCTTTGGCGCAATCGTCAGATTTAGTCCAGACAGCGTATCCTGTTCTGCACCTTCATAGCGGTAACATACATTACAAAGCGAAATCTCTTTCGGACCCGCCATTAATTCCTCTGACCAAATTCCACCATCTCGCAGAAACGTATTTTGATAGCCTAAAAAGGTACGAAGATAATCCACTGTCATGCTGATGCGTTGAAGTGAATTTACCTGGCCAAAGAGATCGGACAGCCATGCGGAGAATCCGGCTATCACGCCAAAATACAAAACAAAATCCGCTACACCCAAAGTTCCGGCTGCCACCATATAGATTAAATAGGTATAAGCAGCAATCTCCCGCAGCAAAGACAAGCCACTTTCTCCTGCTGCAACACCAAATACCCGCTTCGTATACCGTCTGTACCAATTACCAAGCCCTTTTAAATTCTTTTGGTAGATATCTCCAAGCCATCCTGCCATGCGGTACAAACGAATATCTTTTGCTGATTTTAAGTCGCCGGATACTTGTGTCAGATATCCAATCTTTTGCAAATACCCTGCCCTTTCTGCCTGATTTTTCTCCATCCAGCTGATTACCCGGTGATTCAACAAGTAACCTGCTAAATTCATCAAAACTAAAAATAAAACCAGATACACATTTAGCTGCGCTAAAATTCCGAAATACAGGAAAAATCCAAGGCCATTTGTACAAAGTGCAATACACACATCATACACTTGCGATAATGGCGAAAAATTTCCGTTGCAGGCGGCTATACTTTCCGACTGAAGCTTTCGGAACCGTTCTGTTTCCTGATAGCAATAATCTGCCGTCATCCCCTTCCTTGCCACCAGTTCTGTGTAGTGGGTATTCATCTGAAGCTTATGAAAAAATACCAGTTTATCCAGAAATACTTTTAACCCTGCGCCAAGCGCGAGGACTCCCGTTCCTGCCACCGTAACAATCATTACTGCCTTTATTCCCTTGGACGCTGAAATATATTCAATTACTATCTTCGGCAAAAAAATTGTCACCACCGGAATTACAATGCCTACCGCTGCCGACAATATACATAAAAGCAGCAAAGACGGATGATATTTCATAGTATGTTTCAAAACAAAACAAAGATTCCCAAATACTCCATATTGCTTCGCAAGAAGCACATCCTCCTCTTTCTCTTCCTTCATGTGCTCACCTCCAATTGCAGTATACCAAAACAAATTGAACCATCCGCTGTTATGACGCGAATGGTTCAAAATATGACACGGATAGATACTATTTTGGTCAATCGTATCAGAAATTGCAGAAACAAATAAAAAATATTTTCCTTCTGTATATATTTTCGTATTATGTAGTATGAAAAAGTAAAAACTTTTATTTTTCTGCAAAATAGCGAAAGTTTTTTGTAAATTACAATCTGACAAAAATTTAGACAGACATTGCTTTCTGCAGGACAATTTAGCTCTTTTAGAATTGCTTTGCTTTTTAGGCTTCCGGCATATGCGCGCACACGGACAACTGTCTGAACCAGAAACAACGATTCCATAGATATTTCGGTTCGGTACGCTTCCGCTGCACAGAATGCGTAGTGGTACATAGTGGCTGTGATGGATGCCCTGCATTCATCACAGCCACAAGTGCCAACGCATTCTGAAGCCCCGCCCGAAATATCATGGAATCGTTGTTTCTGGTGAGTTTTGGCAGTGGCGCGCTAATCAGGGCCGGAAGCAAAAAGCATTAGCAATTCTTAAGAGCGTAGGATTGCCCAGAAAGCAATGTCTTCTATAATTTTTGTCAGTTATAGGTTAAATAAAACTTTCGCTATTTTGCAGAAAATTCCAGAGAAATCATTTTTTCATACTACATAATACAGAAAATATAAAAAAAATTTTTTTATTTATTTCTATCCTGATACGATTGACCAATGGTAATTACGGGTAATATTTTCCTAAAGCGGCAGCATTACTTCCGTTGCAAATACTCCTGGTTCATTCTGGCGATTCACATATCCATTGTTTTTTTCTGTAATTCTGTCAACACGCATTAGCCCGAAGCCATGGCCTCCAAAGTTTTTCGTAGAAACATATCGCCCTCCTTCTTTTTTTAATTCTCCTCCTGCAGAATTCATGACGCTAATATAAAGCTGCTTCTTTAAAACTCCAATAAAAATGCGGATAAACCGCTCAGATATTTCTTTTTGTTTTTCACAAGCCTCCATAGCGTTATCAAGTAAATTCCCAATTATCACACACAAATCGACGTCAGAAATTGAAAGATTAGCTGGAACAACTGCCTTGGCATTTACTGTAATATTCTTTGTTTTTATCAAAGATAGTTTACTATTTAAAACTGCATCTAACATTACATTTCCAGTCTTTATTACTGTGTCCACCGTGGTAAGGTCTTTATTTAACGTTAGCAAATAAGAACGCATCTGTTCCGGTTTATCCACCAAAGCCAGCATCGTCTGAATGTGGTTATGGTAATCGTGGCGCCACCCCCGCACCTGACGGTACATGTTCTCTACTTCGTTACAATGTTTTCTTATCAAGTCGTTCTGATACGCTGCAATCCGGCGGTCTATTGTCTTTCCAAACAAAAAATCAAACAGTTTCATGTCCATCTCCTGTATAATACTCAATAAATGCATTATGCACCATTTCTGCCGCACTGCGGGACAGCGGAAGTTCTGTTCCATTATCTAAAGTCACCTTTGTCTTTGAAAGGCTTGCGACAAAATGTACCCCCACCAGATAAGAGCGGTGACAGCGCAAAAAGCCTTCCCCAAGCAAAGCCTCCATCTCCGAAAGCGACTTCCGAAGTTTATAAATCCTCTTTGTTGTCACTACAGATACATAATGGGAAAATGCCTCCACATATTGAATCTCTTCCACGGGCACTTTAACCGCCTCACCATCTATAGGCAGCACCACCGCCTGTTTGCGTTTCTGTAAATTGCGCACCGCCCGGTCTAGTACCATAAACAGTTTTTCTCTATCTACCGGCTTCATCAGATAATGTAGCGCTGCCACTTCATATCCTTCTCCAATATAATCTGGATATCCAGAGATAAACACAATTTGTATGTTCTCGTCTTCCTGCCGTACTTTCTTTGCTAAAGCCACTCCGTCCATCTCACCCATTTTGATATCAAGCAAAAAGATGTTATAGGCCTTATTCTCTGCATAATGAAACAAAAAACTTTCCGCTGATAGAAACCACTCTGTTGATACCACATATCCCCGTTTCTTTGCCCAATCTGTAAGCAGTTCTGCTACACACCCAGCATCTGTTTGGTCATCATCGCAAATCGCTGCTTTATATACCATATCTTCATTTCTTCCTCGCTCATATATGTCTTCTTCTGGTTTGCAAGCCTTCGGTATTAGTTATATTATCATAGTATATATGCTGTGTCAAAAAGGGGATTGTCAGAGGGGGTTATAAATGCTATTCTGAAAATATATGACTTTACACTCTATTCTAAATCCGTTATAATAATTGCAACATGTGGATAACGGAATTAAGAAAAAGGCGGTGAAAGGATGGTAGAAGAAATGACTGAAAAAGAGTTAGCAAACTTCCTTCTGGATAAATTAAGCGATTTAGAACGAGTTGAACATGCAGCTAACAGGGATGATGAGATAGCATATCAAAAGAAATATCTTCTTGCAAAACTACAATCTCTCGGTGTGCCTACAGAAGAGATTGTGCAACATAAGTAATAACTGGTACAGCGAATAATAAGTATCTGTTCAACTATCAAAGGTTTGAACATATGGAGCCTAAGGCGCAATTAAATAGTAGATGTGGTGATTAAGAGATTTTGTGGAGTGTGTGAAAAGGTGATTTTCATACACTCCACAATTTGTCGGTGTTTAGCAGGTTATTTGATTGCAACATAGGATGGCGGATTCACACGGCTTCCATTTATCCTTAATTCAAAATGCAAATGTGGCCCGGTAGAATTCCCGGTTGTTCCGACATACCCAATTAAGTCCCCTCTGCGTACTGAATAAGAACCAAGGCCAAGTGTATAAGTTTTTACGGCATTTGCGCTTTTTTGCCATGTGTAGCTGGCTGGAATCTGGACATTGCACTTGGAAAAACCATTAAGATGTGCATATGTTGCCGTTGTTTTTCCATCGGAAGAGGTAAAATAAATTACATTTCCATAGGATACCAGATATTTTATTCCATTTCTATAAGCAAATTTCTGCTGGCAGTTAATCGTTCCATCGGCAATGGCGTATACAGGTGTCCCAATAGGCATGCCCTGGATGTCATGCTGGCATCCGGCTTCTTTTCCAGCGCTCCATTTTGCCCCGGCATAGCTGACTGGTTTTGCATAACCTGTACCTCCGGTTAGTTCTAGGTGTGCACGGCCTTCTCTGGAAACAGAAGTTCCTTTTCTTATTAATTTAACCTGGATTGCTTCCATTCTGATGGAGCCTCCGCTGGTTCCTGCGCTTTCGCCGTTACAAGCCCATCCAAGCCAGCCGTAAGAGTCACAATGCACCCTGTAATATACGTCATATAAAGAGCCAAGCAGTCCTGTCAGGCGGATTTGGACAGCTTCCATTTGGAGGGAGCGCCCTGTTGTTCCGCTGCAGTCCCCTGAATTACACCAGCCCTGCCATCCAATATTTTGTACATGGGCACGGTATTGGATGCCATTGCCGCCGAGGAAATCTGCACAGCGGAGAATCATGGCTTCCATGCGCCTGCTTGCCCCTGTTGTCCCAGATACTTCATTTTCGGCTTTTGGATTCTGCCAGCCAACTCCCCCGACATGTGCCTGCACTGTTAGGGTTGGTTTTGTAATAAAACTTTTTGAAGTGCCTATTCCATTATTTTTTGCAAGAATTTTAATCTGAATTGCTTCCATACGCAGGCTGCATCCTGAAGAACCGGCATCTGCCCCATTCTTAGCCCATCCAAGCCAGCCGATTCCGCCAACATGTACTCTGTAGTATATATCATATTGCTGTGCGGCTGTACCCGTCAGTTTAATGCGGATTGCTTCGATTGGACGGTTTTGCCCTACTGTCCCAGCCTGCGCATCATTAGATACCCAGGAGCTCCAGCCGATGTTGCTTAAATGTGCCTGATATGTAATGCCCCCAGATGCGTTTTTTAAACGGATTTTTAATGCTTGCAGGGAAAGTGATTTTCCAGTGCTTCCTGCTGTTGCCCCATCCCGTTGGTAAGGCTTCCATCCCTCGTTTTCAATATGTGCCTGATATTCTACAGAAGCTGCGGCTGCCTTTGTTGTTTGCGTGAAGCTTCCACCAAATAATATACACACCAATGCGAAAACAATAAACATTCCTGATTTTTTTAAATTACTCATAGTAATCCCTCCTAACTTTTAATTGATTTGCCGCTCTCTGTGGTTTAACAGAAGCAAGAATTGCTTGTTTTGTTTATATGGATATCATAGCAAAAAAAAGAGAAACAAACCTTTATTGTAAAAATTGACAGGAATTTTGAAATTTTTAGAAGGTTTTTGGTGGCGTATCTATAGAGATCGCAGAAGCGAAATATGTATAATAGTTATCAGTATGGTTTGTTGGAATGGTGTGTTATAGCATAACAAAGGGGAGCGGCCGTGGATAAGTCAAAAGTTCGTAACTATTCAGCCTTGCGGCTTCATAGTTACACAGCAGTGCTTTCAGCACTGTTGATGTACACATTTTGC
>RAYE01000030.1 GCA_003612285.1 bacterium D16-51
TGAAAAAGTGTGTCAGCATTAGTATTTTGGATTTTGTGCTTTTTAAGGAGGAAGAAACGGAGTTTTATTCCCGCGAAGGCAAAGTGAGGATGATGCAAGCAAGCTTGCATCATCCGAGCGTGCCCGCGAGGGTCAAATACCTCGCTGCTTTGCAGAGGGGTATTTGACTCCTGTTTTCATATTCGTGAGGACAGCCGTAACTTTCTTTATACAGACAAAATGGAATTTCACGTAATTGAACTTCCAAAGCTGCCAGAGAAACTAAAGGAGGATGACAGCCTGCTGCTTTGGGCGAAGTTTATAAATGCAGAACGGAAGGAGGAATTTGATATGCTTGCAGAAAAAAGTCCTTATATTAATAGCGCTTATCAGCATCTCCAGGTCATCAGCAGGGATAAGGAAGAGAGGCTGGAGTATGAAGCACGGGAAAAAGCTGTCCGGGACCATAACCAGATGATGAAAGAAGCGCGGGAGCGGGGAATGCAGGAGGGCAGACGTGAAGGAATGCGTGAGGGAATGCAGGAGGGCAGACGGGAGGGCAGACGGGAGGGCAGACGGGAAAGTATAATTGAAGTTGCAGAAAATTTCATTAAGCTGGGGCTTGGAACAGCAGAAATTTCTAAGGGAACTGGCCTTAGTGGAAATGAAATAGAAGGTTTGAGAAAGAAAATGAAGTAAATTATGGCAGAAGATTTTCAATTACCAATAAAATTGTGGAATAAATTACAGCATAAATAGGACGGGGCGGGGATGTATGGGGGCAGCGGAAAAGATGTTTGAGAGGGGGCAGGATTACACATTATTAACAGAAGTGTTTCAAAGGGCTTCTGAAAGAAAGGAGGATTGAGCCATGACACATAGTGAAAAAAGGCTATATCTGATTAAGGAGCTTTTATCAGAGCTGCCGCAATATAGAAGTATGGAAATTCCAGATGATACAGAGGAACAGAAACGGCTTCTTAGGAGTCTTATGAACATACGCTCCCCTCGTCCGATTGGAAAGGATTTTTTAAAAGTGCAGGACGAATATCTAAGTGCAGAGGTTGGGGAAAAAGGGATTACCGACAGTGATGCCCTGCCCGCATCTCCTGTCAATCATAAACTTATCCTTTGGCGTGGGGATATTACTACGTTAAAGGCAGATGTAATTGTAAATGCCGCTAACAGTGCTTTAAGGGGATGTTTCGTACCTTGCCACTCTTGCGTGGATAACATCATTCACAGCGTCAGCGGTATCCAGTTGCGTTTGGCTTGTGATGAGCTGATGACAGAGCAGGGATATGACGAGCCGACGGGAAAAGCAAAGATTACTCCTGCTTTCAATCTCCCATGCCGTTATGTTCTGCATACAGTCGGACCGATTGTGCATGGACAGCTTACAAAACAGCATTGCAGGCAGCTTGCGGACTGCTATCGGTCATGTATGGAGCTTGCCTCCAGCAATGGGCTAAAAAGCATTGCTTTCTGCTGCATTTCCACGGGGGAATTTCATTTCCCACAGAAAAAAGCGGCTGAAATTGCCGTGCAGACAGTTTCAGAGTTTTTACAGACGGATACACAGATAGAAAAGGTCATTTTCAATGTTTTCAAGCAGGAAGATTTTGATATTTATAAATCCATTTTGTATGTTTGAGTATTTCAGCACTTCCGTATATGATGGAGTTAGGAAACGGAAGTGTTGTTATGAATATTTGCCCGTCAGCGGTAATCAGGCAGAATTACAATGAAATTATTGTTTACGTAGATTATGTAGTGGATTGCAGGCAGGATTATGGGTGGCTTATACGGTAACAATGAAATAATCAGAAAGGGAATCGTCACTTATTATAGAGTGGCGGTTTTTTATGCTATAAAGGAGGTGTTTATGGATTGGAAGTAAAAATAAATAAGGAAATCCACAGCTATATTGATGCACATGAGAAAGGCCTGCCGCTATGCGTGATAAGAAGAAAAACGCAGGTTCTGAATTGTCGAAAAGTTGTCTTTTCGTTTTTATAATGAAACGGATAGCATCAGGAAGGGAGCAATGTTTATGAAGTATAAGATATTAATTATTGATGATGAGGAAATGATACTGTCAATGATGAAAAAGTGCTTGCAGGAAAAATTTTCTGTATATACAGCGGACAGTGCAAAAAAAGCATTAAAATTATTAACAGAAACGCCTGACATTGTGTTATTAGATATTAATATGCCGGAAATGGATGGATTAGAATTGTGCCAGCTTATCCGAGGTCATGTATCCTGTCCTATTATTTTTTTGACAGCACGGGTAACGGAACAGGATGTGATAAAGGGATTGTCTGTCGGTGGAGATGATTATATTACAAAACCTTTTAGCATGGACGAGTTATTGGCAAGAGTTTCGGCACATCTTCGGAGGGAAGAAAGAAAAGGCATGGCAGCAAATTTGAAATTTGATAAAGAATTGATTATTGATTATAATAGCCGGGTAGTATTTTATGGAAAAGAACAGTTAGACTTTTCAAACAAGGAGTTTCAAATCATCAAATTTCTTTCTCAAAATGCAGGCATGGTTTTTGACAGGGAAACAATTTATGAAAAACTTTGGGGGTATGACAGTGAGGGTGACAGTATTGTAGTAAAGGAACATATACGGAAGATACGAAATAAACTGTCGGTTTATACTGATAAAAATTATATTGAAACGGTATGGGGAGTTGGATATAAATGGGCAAAATAAGAACAAAATCACTTAAAATGTCGATGGCAGTAACATTTTTGATTACGATATGTGTGATTGGTGTGTTGTCTGGTCTTACAGTTTTCACAGCAAATCAAGCACAGCATGAAATTTTGAAAAACCGTCCTGCGATTATTAGAAATCCCAAATTTACAACGGATGAAGCTGCGGGCGGATATATAATAGATATTTCAGAAAACCAGAATATCTGGGAGTGGCAGGAATTAAGTACGAAACAAAAGATGATATACTACGGTTCTTATGTCGCTATGATTGGATTACCTGTTGTTTATATTGTTGGCGGCATAGGAATTGCAACTTTGGTGTATTACAAGAGAAAGCTTCGGGTTCCTATTGCACAATTACAAAATGGAATAAAGCGAATACAAGAAAATGACCTTGATTTTTGCATAGAATATAATGGCAGTGATGAATTAGGACAATTATGTGATTCTATGGAAAAGATGCGTAAAGAGCTTCGGCAAAATAATAAAGCCTTGTGGGAAGCTTTGGAACAACGAAAAATACTAAATGCTTCCATGGCACATGATTTAAGAACACCAATTACGGTACTAAAAGGGTATTTAGATTACTTGGAGGATGGGATTCCGCAGGATAAACTCACAGAAGATAAATTATTGGATACGGTGTTATCCATGCAGGGAGCAGTAATACGATTGGAACAATATGCAGAGTGCGTTCGGAATATCGAAAAAATCGAGAGCATTGAAATTAAAATGCAACCTGAGAATGTAAAACTTCTGATAAAGGAAATTGAAAGTAATATCAGTCAATTGACTGGGGAAAAAGAAATCTTTTTTTCGGATGGTATATCATTTAATGAGGTTAATATAGACAAAAGCGTATTATTTCGGATTTTAGAAAATCTCCTGCAAAACGCATTAAGGTATGCCGAGAAGCAGATAAACATAAGTATATCCCAGAATGATAAATTTCTCATTCTAACAGTAAAAGATGATGGAAAAGGTTTTACAGAAACAGATTTAAAGAAGGCAGATACTATGTTTTATAGCAAGGATAGGGGAAAAGAGCATTTTGGAATAGGACTTGGTATTTGCAAAATACTCTGCGAAAAACATGGGGGACGGTTACTTATTACAAATAACAAGGTAAAAGGAGCGTGTGTAATTGCCAAATTGAAAATTTTATAGAATCCTTTTCGGAAAATTGTCTTTTCTATTATAATATCTCCTTACAACACAGGTAAGGAGGTTTTTCTAATTATGGAAATTGTAATCAACAATCTTTGTAAAAATTATGGGAAAAAGAAAGCTCTCGGAAATGTATCTGTTACAATCCGTTCTGGAATGTATGGGCTTCTTGGACGGAATGGCGCAGGGAAAACAAGCCTGATGAGGATTTTGGCAACGCTTTCTGTACCGTCAAGCGGTGAAGTCAGCATAAATGGTATTTCAATCAAAGATGTAAGTAAAATAAGAGAAATTGTCGGCTATCTCCCGCAGGATTTTTCATTTTACAAAAGTATGAGCGTTTACGATGCGATGGATTATCTTGGTCTCTTGTCGAACATTCCAGATAAAGTCCGAAAGGAAAGGATACTGGCATTGCTTGAACGGGTTAATCTGAAAGAGAATGTGAGAACAAAAGTAAGGGCTTTGTCGGGTGGGATGAAAAGGCGGTTGGGAATCGCACAGGCATTACTGCATAATCCGCAAATTCTTATTGTGGACGAACCGACGGCAGGGCTTGACCCCGAAGAACGCATACGATTCCGTAATTTATTAAGTGATTTTGCAGATGACAGGATTGTGCTTTTATCAACGCATATTGCATCGGACATCGAATCTACTTGTGATGGAGTTGCAGTATTGAATGAGGGCAGGTTAATATTTCATGGAAGTACGGGGGAATTGATTCAGCAGGCAGAGGGAAAGGTCTGGCTAATTGCGGCATCAAAAGAAATGGACAGGCATATCAAAGATAAATATGTTTGTTTAAATATGAGCAATACGGGTACTGGTGTACAGTACAGGATATTATCAGATACTCCGCCCGAAGAAAAAGGAGTGATACAATCCCCTGCTTTGGAAGATGGATATATGTATTTGCTGTATCAGATGGAGGGAGGTGTCTGTTCATGAAATTATATTTAAGGGAATGTCATAGAATAGCGACCAGTTTTGTATATTTTCTTTTTATTGCGGTACTTACTTTTAGTTGGTGGGGAAAGTTTCGTGGTGTGACGAAAACAGAGATTAATTCGGCAAATGGCACGGCATCAGAGGCTGTCGGATTTGACCGGCCGTTGCTTGCAGAACCGAAAAAAGATGATGATTATTTTGGCACTATAACTTCTGAAGACAATCCAGAAGAAATTATGACAGGTGTGACCAGAGCATTATTAATGGAATACAAGAAAAATGTTTATGCTGCCTATCCTTTGCCTTTAAGAAATTATAAAGCGGTTTCGCTTAACGGTAAAGAGCAGGCACGGGTTCTTGAAATTTTATGCGAGGTGACGGGGCTTACAGAAGAACAGTTAAATAATTTGCCAAAGAGTTATTTTCCTGCTGTAACAGGTACAATTATTTCAACCGACAGGGTGGATTATGATGAGGAAGGCAATTTTCATATATCAGGCAAAGATGGTAAGGTTGCTGACAGCAGTGAGGAAATGGATAAAACGAAAAAATTTATGTCACAAGTCACATATGGGCGTTTTAAAGAATTGATGCATGAAATGGAAACAATGATTGGAGAAGAAGGTTCGTATTACTCAACGGAAATGATGATTACTTATTTTGGTATGTCAGAAATGGACTATGAGGAAGCGTGTACCGAGTATGATCAGACAATCAAAAGTGATAAAGTGACAGGTGGATTTGCCCGGCTATTCTGCGATTATATGGGGCTGTCTTTAGGATTGTATCCGATTTTTATTATTGTGTTTATGTGGCTAAAAGACCGCGTGGATAATATGACAGAGCTACTTTATATCCGCAGAGTATCTTCAATAAAGCTGGTTTTAACAAGATATTTTGCAGGCATTACAATGGTTCTTATCCCTGTCATATTATTAAGCTTTGAATCTTTGATACCGCTTATATCTTTTGGGAACGAACACAGTATTTCCATTGACTGTTTCGCTTATATCAAGTACATCTTATGGTGGCTGCTGCCAACTATCATGGTGGTTTCTGCAATAGGAATATTTTTCACATTATTGACGGATTCGCCGTTTGCTATCCTCCTGCAATTTTTATGGTGGATAATTGACAGGGGAATGACAGGATTATCTGGAGATACAAAAATGATTACTTTGATGATACGGCATAATACACTGCGGGGCTATGAACTGATAAAGGATGGTTTTTATGACATTTGTATTAATAGATTGTTGATGGCAGGCATCAGTATTTTACTTGTTATTTTCTCTGTATGGATATTACAGCAGAAAAGGAAAGGAAAAATTAATGTGGCAAATATCTATGGTAAGGTTTTGGGAAATTTTAAAAGCAAATTTTCGTTTATCCATACAAAATAATCTTTTGCTTGCGGTTTTATATTTACTGATTATTCCTGTTCTTCGAAGTATTGAAAATCTGAATGAGGTCTATTCAGCCGAATGTTTGGAACAGTCGGTAATACTCATTGGAATACTACTGATTGTGCCGCTTCATGCAGCGGAGCAGGGGGCGGCAATAAAGGAAGTAGTATTTACCAGAAAGATACCGCAATGGATGATTTTGCTTATGAGAACGATTATGGCAATTATAATACTCCTGTTTTTGACGGGCACATTTGCAGGGATTATGATAATGAAAAACTGTACGTTCCCCTATATGAGCTATGTGATAGGGACGGCAATCAGTGAACTGGCTTTAGGCAGTGTTGGCTGTTTTGCTGCAGTGCTAAGTGATTCCGTTATAGCAGGATATTTAGTGTCAATAGGATATTTCCTATTCAACTATCTTGGATATATATCAGATACGAATGTTTTTTGGCTGTTTTCTATGGAGGCAGATGATTTCGAGGCAAAAATATGGCTTTTGGGAATCAGCATATTACTGATAATAATTACACTGACTTATGTGAAGAAAAAGCGTGCCGGTTTGCCGCTCTTTTCGTTCAGATAAAGGGTCTTCTGCTCCGGTATTGAAAAATTGTATTTACTTCCATTCCGATAAGAAGCGGAGCTGAAACAGAAATGATTATGGAGATGTCCTTTGTCAAGGTGGGTGGCAAGGATTATCTGGTACTTGTTGCCCTGTATTTCCCTTGCCGATTTTAAGCCGATTTCATGGCATTGTTTGGGCGTTACTTCGTCTGGCTTCTCCATCCTGGCACATATCCAGACAATCGCCACGAGGCTGGCAGTTGTGTATTGGTGTAGAAATGTGATATAATACATTAAATAATACTGCCTGTTAGGAAAAATGTCAATTCTGGTTAGGGTTTTTTTGTAGATAGTTTAGGATAAAAAATAGATTGTAGGGACAATATAGCTTATCAGAAAATGGTTTCTCTTCTGATAAAAGGCACATGTTTTTGTGCCGCAAATCTGATTATGAAAAGCCGTTTTTGCTTTTCATAATATAACTTATCAGAACTGTTTTTTGTTCTGATAAAAGGCATATGCTTTTGTGCCGCAAATCTGATTATGAAAAGCTGTTTTTGCTTTTCATAATATGTGCTATGAATCAAATAAGAATAAGTATGTAAGGAAGGTATGATAGTATGCATGATTTTTTTACAAATAAATTTCAGAATTCACTTAAAAAACGAGCGGCATCGCGAAATAACGATGCTTGTATGCTTGAAGATTATTTTAAAACACTTGAAGATTATAAGAAATTTTTTTTCGATGAGTTAAGTGCTGAAGGTAATAATATAATTATGTCAGATTGTACGGAATGTTGTGATATTTTTGAAAGAGATATGTATCAGAACATTTTAGATGAAAAGGTAGATTGGTTAGAAAATTGTTTTGACGATATAATTAGTATGCTGAAAGATTATGATGAAAATAGCTTGGAGACTAAAAATAAGCTTGAGAAGTACCTTAATACAAGATGTACAAGCTGGTCCGTTTCAGGAGCTATGGAATTAGCAAAACCTATGTTTCGGGCAAGAAGGGTAGGGACATATGGGCGGCATATTCATGAATTATATCATGTGCCATTTACAAGAACAGATTTATTGTCAGATGAGCGTTTTAGTTCAAAAGAAAAGCCAATGCTCTATCTTTCCGAAACAATTGAAGGTACATTGCATGAGACACATTTGAAATTTGAAGAGGCAAATTATGCGTTGTTTGTACCTAAGTTTAGCGACTTTTATAGGAGTGTTTCGTACAATATAAATAATTCTATGCAGACAAATTTGAGTTTAATTTTTATGGATGCAAGACAAGGATGTAAAATGAAGTATGATAATGGCTTTTCAACGTTTTCAAAGAGAAATATAGACAGATATCTTGCAGAGTTTGTTCTTTATCAGATTTTACTTTTTCCAGTTTGCGATGAATGTAGAAAAGATAAGGCGAAGTATCCACAATACATTTTGCCACAGGTAATAATGGAAATTATGACGAAAAGAAATATGCCTGGCATTATTTATCATTCAGCAAATGGAATTTGTAACAGGGGTTATGATCAGTATAAGAACCAATATGACAATAATTTGTGCTTAAATATTCCTGAGGCAGAAGAATATAATGAGCAGTATTTAAATAGTTTTTTTACTGCTGTATGGTTTCAGGGGGATAGTATAAAAACTATTAATGAGGCTAGAAAATTGCGGAAAGAATGCGTAGAGATAGCAAGACCGCAGCATCAAAGGTTTATAATGAGTGATTATACCGGGTATTTGACTAATATAGAAATGCATATGGAATATATGGAAAAAGCGGTGAAAAATTATGCGGTGTCTCCAGAGGGGCAAGTGGAAACCACATTGTTTTATGATTTTATGGAACAGATAAAACCGATATTAAAAGAACCTGAAAAGTATAATGTTCTTAAGTGGGAAGATATGAAACATTAAGGGAAGTGCAGTGTTGCTATCAAGATAGATGATATTTCATTTATGATAAAAGGGGAAGAAACATGGAAGCAGTCTGGAATAACTTATATGAGGCGGCAAAGCGGGTGCAAAACGAAAGGAAAATATCGGATTACATAGATGCAGGCGGAGTGGCAGCAGCTATTCTTTCTTCTTCCGGTAAAATTTATACTGGAGTCTGTATTGATACCTGTTCTACTTTGGGTATCTGTGCGGAACGTAATGCTATTTTTAATATGATTACAAATGGAGAGAGCATCATACAGAAAGTAATCGCTATTATGCCGGATGGGAAAACGGGCGCACCCTGTGGTGCATGCAGGGAGTTAATGGTGCAGCTTATGCCGAAAACTTATCAGGGTATTGAGATTATGATGGACTATGAGATAGGAAAAGTAGTTACGCTTGGAACTTTGACTCCGGAATGGTGGATTGGGAAATAGCAGGATAGCTGGCGTAGGATTGGACAGATGAAGGTGTATTACTAAGGCGGTTAAATGTCGATGTTTTTACTTGCCTAAATTTTTATCTGCTGCGTTGTCATCAATCGCTGTAGCACTCGCTACAGCTCAATCTTCCGCCTTGCAGATAGAAATTTATTCTGCGTAAAATCCATTCGATATTTAACCGCCTTAGTAATAGCAAATAAATTCAGGAAGGCGTAATAATATATCTGGTTTTTATAATGAGACAAAATATTGCATATCCTGTAACCAGGAGGACAGCCGCAAAAAGGAAATACCAGAGTTAATCTCTTACATGTTCCCGCGTACGCGACGAGTCAAACGTAAGCCTGCTTTCACTTTTCCACTTTTTTAACCAATTTTCATAGCTTTCTTTTGGTTTCAGGTTTTTATAGAGGTTCTTGATTTGGCTGCCAAAACGGGATTCGTAGGAATCCTCGTTTTGGAATACTTGCTGATAAATTGACCATGCATTCTGGTAATAATCAGAGGCGTTTTGATAATTGCTTTTTTCCATGCAGATATCTCCAAGGTAACGGTAAATTTCTGCTGTATTGACAGAAATTTCTTTTGAAAGACTGGAAAATAGTGTCTGAGCCTGCTTCAAGTATTGTTCAGCGGTTGTAAAGTTTCTTTTCCGCATATATACATAGCCGGCGGTTTGGTAAATATATGCAACGGTTTCGTTTGCTGTATTTACTTGTTTGTTGCAGATATCAAGGGCAAGCTTGATTCTATTTTCTGCATTCTTGATTTTTCCCATATTGGCATAAGGCCAGACGAGTGTTGTATATGCTTGGGCTGTATTGATATTGTCTTTGCCGTAGATAGCTTCGCAAATGCTGACAGCTTCCTGGGCATTTGTGATACTTTTTTCAAACTGGCCCATATTATTGTAGCAGTCCGACAGATTTTGGTATACAGCCGCAGTAGTCAGGTGATTTTTTCCAAGAATGTTTTTTCTGATTTCAAGGGCTTCTTTATAACTTTTAATTGCGTCCTGTTTTTGGTTTCGGCTGTCGTAATAAAGTCCCAAAGCATTGTAGATATCAGCTGTTATGGCATGGTTTTTCCCTACGGCAGACAGTGCTGTTCTTTTAGCCTGTTCCAGATAATCTAACTGCTTTTTTGGCATCTGTAGATTGCCGTATACATCTGCTATTGATTCATATGCCCTGGCCAGATGGATATTGTTTTCTCCATAGAAAGACTTTCCGATGGATATTACCTTCTCACCTGTTGTAATTGCCTTTTCATATTGGTTAGACACAGAGTATGCATATGCCAGATTGGCATAAATATTTAAGATTGTGGAATCTTCTTTAGTATTTAGTGACTGCCAATAGGTTATTGCAGTGAGGAGGCTGTTTACCGCTTGCTCATATTGGCCGAGGTCAAGAAATAGAATGGCATAATCATTGTAGAAATTTACTGTTGCAAGATTCGTAATCCCAAATTCAGTATAGAGGTTTTCAAGGGTATCATACCACTTTAGTGCTTTTGTATAATTGCAGGTGAATATATTGCATTGGGCAATCATCTGGGCGATTTGGATTTTATGCATAAAATAATTGGTTTGGTCAAAGGCCTCATTTAACGCTGCGAATCCACGTTCAATTTTACCGGTTTTGATATCATAAACACTGATTTGGCATTTTGCAATAATCGTATTGCCATCTTCTTTTCCAAGCTCTTTACGGAATGTAACATAGGAACTGTTTAAAAAATCATAGCATTCTTCGTATTTATCCATCTCTAGATAGAGGGCCCCCAGTTTCTGGCTTACTTCAGCTGTCTCCAAGGAAGAGCTTCCTTTAGATTTTGTAGTTTCTTTTAGGGCTAGCAAAAGATTTTCTTCTGCTTTTAGATAATCAGCCTGTTCCCAATATTCCATGCCAGTTTCATAGTACTGGCTGGATACTTTAATATCTGTCTTTTTATCAAAAGGGGAGAAGCCATTGTCGTGAAATTTTTTAATCAGCAGGGCAATAGCTATGGCAAAAGTGATAATAATGGCAATTATTGCTGATTTGTATGTATGGTTGATAAAAACTGTTATCTTGATTAGTATATTTTTGAATATCGTAATAGCGGATTTGTTATGGTTATCATTCATGTTATTCATATAGGTATCCTTTCATTCTCTCCTATAAAATCATCCCGTTGCTTTCAAACGGAGACTTAATTTGCTGTCGGATATGCTCAAGGCAATGACACAGTCATTTTAAGTTTATCGCAGATTTCTTTTGCTTTAGCAAGGCTGGCAGAGGCTTCAGTATCTTTTTTGAGCTGAGTCTGTGCTTTGGAAAGATTTATATAGTAATTTACAGTAGCTGGATGCTCTTTTCCAAGAATGTTTTTTCTGATTGTAATTGCTTTATCGGCCGAAGAAACTGCTTTCTCATAATTGCCACATTTATACCAATAAATGCTGAATGTATTGTAAGCTTCCGCAGTCAGCGGATGGTTTTCGCCAAAGGTGGTTTTTGCGAGCTCTATTTCTTTTTTTAGGTAATTTTTTGCATTTGCATAGTCATTATTTTTCATTAACAATGTGGCATATGTATTGTACACTTCAACCAGGCCGGGATAAGATCCCTCGTAATTAAAGAGTTTTTTTTGGATGCGCATTGCTAAATCAATATTATCAAGGGCTTCTTTTAAGTTTCCAAGGTTTGCCTCTGCAACAGCAAGGTTCATGTATAATTTGGACGCTGTAAGATTTTCCCTTCCGATGTAAATATTATCCAGGCTTATGCCAAGGCCGGTTTGAATGGCGGAGCATGCGGAATCATATTTTTTTAAGTGGGTATAGACTTGCCCCATATTGTTGTAGGTGAGGATAATCCACTTGATTGCATTTGTCTTGTCCTCTTTTTCATCCTGGCTTAGGTGAGGGTCATTTGCATAGTCAGCCAGATTTTTCGATAATTCTTTATCTTCTGCAATGTCATCGTATAAGGAAAGGACGTCCTTATACATTGATATGGCGGAGTCATATTTACCTAAACTGTCATATATCATAGCGATAAAATGGCTGATTGATGTAATAACAACTTTATCTGTTTTGGTGTTTGAGTTGTCAATAATATCTTGTGCTGTCTTTCTGGCACGTTCAAAATTGCCTGTATAGTAATCATATTGTGCAATGGAAAACTTAACAGCTCTTATTTCTATATTGTTGGCGTCATATGCAGGTTGAAATGCAGCAAGGGCGCTATTCAGGAAATCATATGCAGATTCATATTTTCCCATATCCAGATAAAGGCAGCCCAGGCTGTTGTTGATTTTGGCCAGCTCAAGGTCAGACTGTGCAATTTGGCTGCTGATATTATCACGGGCGGCAAGTATGTTTTTTTCTGCGCGTTTGTAGTCAAGCCTTCTCCAATCCTGTAGTCCCATTTCATACTGATGGTTTGCATTTGATAATTCCAACAGCAAATGTGTATTAAATTCGGTATTGATATCAGAGGCAGGTGGTACAATATTTTCTGTTTTGTTGGGTACATTTTTTCTGTTTTGCAGAAATATCCCGGCTGTAATTATAGATAAGAACAGAATTATAATTATCAGCTTTTTATTGCCAGACAGGAATATATGGATTGCATTTTGTCTTGTTTTTTCTTTAGAAGCATTTTCAGGCTGGTTTTGATCTAACCTTAAATGTTTTTCTAAATATTCCCGTATTTCCTTTATCTGGTCTAAATCGTTATTTTGATTTAATATTGTATACAAATTTGTTATATCAATAATATTTTTGAGCGGGAAATTATATTCTGGTTCTGTTATCCGGTCTATTTTTTCTTGTGTTAATTGATAGCTTTTTTCTTTGGTAATGACAAAAATGTATATGTCCTTATATTCAAGGTAGCGCTTCTGCTTTTTTATTTTTTCAAGGGTTTGTTCTATTTTTGTAAATCTATTGCTTGTTGTTACTTGAATTGAAATTTTTCTCGCAGAGTCTGCTAAATCTATTGCCGGATAGTTTTTCTTTATATATCCCATATTTTTTAGGTCGCAGTCAAAAAGGATATTGAAAACTCCGATTAAGATGTTTTCGGCAATTTTGTTAATCGCATATTCTTCATTGCTGTTTTCAATTTCTATGTATTTTGAAAGATCTACGAGCAGTTCTTTTATCATGTTTAGTTCTTTTACCATGACTATGTTTAGGTTCTTATGTATAGCTGTTTTCATATTTTGCACCAAGCCTCAAGCGAAAATGCCTGCATTTTCATTTGAGTCGCAAACACACAGGGGGGAAGGTGTGTGTTTGTATAGTATCCTTTTTCTTTTTTATTCTTTTTGCTACAAACATAGTGTATCATAAATTGCCTGAAGGGAAAAGGAATAGATAACCATTTTTATAAGTTGTTCATGGTACTTGACAAAAACGGGTGATATTTGCATAATTAAGATATAGGCTATGGTTGCTTTAGGAGATGGCAGGATGCTTTCATAGCAGTTAGCAGAGAATTGCTGTCTACTAATTGGAAGTCTCTTGGAGCGATTGGAAATATGGCAATAATTAAAATGATTAATTTTGGAGGAGTCGGATGGCAAGCAGAAAAGTAACAAAAAAGGCAAAGGAAGAAAAAATTCCTGCGAAAGGCAGGTCAAAAAGGACAGCAGCAAATGTAACTGTTGAAAAGGAGGCAGCCAAAGAGGTGAAGCCAGAGGCTGTGGAAACAGGCAAAGAGGCCGCCATGGAAGTGAAGCCAGGGGCTGTTAAAGCAGATAAAGAGACAGCCGCGGAAGTGAAGCCAGAGGCTGTGGAAACAGGCAAAGAGGCCGCCACGGAAGTGAAGCCAGAGGCTGTTAAAGCAGGTAAAGAGACAGCCGCGGAAGTGAAGCCAGAGGCTGTTGAAGCAGGCAAAGAGACAGCCACGGAAGTGAAGCCAGAGCCTGCTAAAGCAGACAAAGAGACAGCTAAAGAAGTGAAACAGAGGGCTGTTAAAGCAGTCAGCAAGAAAGTGAAGCCAGGAGCTGCGAAAGCGGTTAAAATAGAAGAACCAAAAGAGGCGTACGCAACTCCAAGGAAGAGTGTTGTGTTTATTGGTTCAGAATGTTATCCATTTGTAAAGACTGGTGGTTTGGGAGATGTTATGTATTCTCTTCCGAAGGCACTGGTAAAACAGAATTGTGATGTAAAAGTAATTATTCCACGTTATAAGTGTATTCCAGAAGAGTATCAGAAAAAGATGGTATATAAGGGTTCCTTTAATATGGATTTATGCGCTGATGGCAGATCCTTTTATGTAGGGATTATGGAATATGTCTGGGATGGTGTTGTGTATGATTTCATTGACAATGAAGAATTTTTCAGCAGTGGGAATCCATACATTAGCCTTGTTGATGATATTCCTAAATATTGTTTCTTTGCAAAAGCTGCACTGGCGGCTTTGAACTATTTGGATTGGGTTCCTGATATCATTCATTGCCATGACTGGCAGGCGGCGTTAACGCCTGTATTTTTAAGGACGATGTTTGAGAAGACGAAGCTGTCTGGAGCGAAGACGATTCTGACGATACACAATTTACGTTTTCAGGGAATCTACGATATTCCTAAAATTCGTTATTGGTCAGGGCTGCCGGATTATGTTTTTAACAAGGACGCATTAAAAGAAGGACAGCGGGATGCGAATATGTTAAAAGGTGGATTAACTTATTGTAATATTATTACTACAGTTAGCCATACATACGCAGGGGAAATCCAGACGCCGTATTATGGAGAAAAGCTGGATGCCCATTTAAGATATCATTCTGGCAAATTAAGGGGAATCGTAAACGGCATTGACTATGATATCTGGAATACCAAAACGGATTCCAGGCTATATGTAAATTATGATAATAGTGATGTGCTGGATAAGAAAAAAGAGAATAAGCGTAGTTTACAGGAAGAATTAGGACTGGCTCAGGATGATCATAAGTTTGTCATAGGCCTGATTTCCAGGCTGACGAATCAAAAGGGGCTGGATTTGGTCAATTCTATTATGTCACAGATTATGGATGAGCATACGCAGGTTGTTGTACTGGGCACTGGAGACTCCGAATATGAAAATTCTTTTCGGTATTATGAAAATGCTTATAAAGGAAATGTATGTTCCAATATCATGTATGATGAAACAAGAGCTCATAGGATTTATGCGGGGGCGGACGCTTTCTTGGTGCCTTCCCAGTTTGAGCCTTGCGGATTGACGCAGTTGATTGCGATGCATTATGGAACAGTGCCGATTGTCCGTGAAACTGGTGGATTAAAGGATACGGTGGAACCATATAATATGTATTCTAATACAGGAAATGGCTTTACCTTTGACCGTTATGAAGCTGGCCTGTTATTAGATGCGATTAACAGGGCAAAAACTTTATACTTTACGGGCCGCGAGTATTGGGATAAAATGGTTCAAAGGGATATGGAAAAAAATCTGTCATGGGATAATTCAGCAAAACAGTACAAAGATTTGTATTTGGAGCTGGGCTGATTCACAAGTGGCTAAGGAACTGTAATATATTAATTGAACAAATTCTTCAAGTTAATTGTTTACAGTTCCTAAGCTGTATGGCAATAAATAGTAATAATAAGTGGTTGTTTCGTTAATATTAACTATGGATGGCGGTTTTAATTTTCAGCAAGCCCTTTAATAAACTCAAATACGCTTTTACTTAATACATTTGTGAGAGTACTGCTGCTGATTTCTTTTATAATTGATGCGGCATTTTTCTTTGCGTCCTTTTTATTTCCATTTTCAATGGAATCAGAAAGCTGGTTGAGTGCGTCCGCAAGCTTTTGGTTTTCTCTGGATAATTCAGGTGTAAGCGCCTGGCGTAATTCTGCGAGTTCTGTTGTAGTAATGTTTTCAATGGATATTATTTTTTCGATTTTTGACTTAGTAATTTTCATCGCTTTCTTCCTCCTTATTTTTCAATTACAAGCATGTTTCCATTAAATTTTGATTCTGTAATAACAATTTCGTTACTATTTACTTGCAGGTTGTTAGTGTTTGTATTATTAATAAGGGCGTTTTTAACGGCTTTTACACTATCACGGTAAGTAAATAAGTCTGTAAATGTAATTTCAAATGTCATGCCGTTAAATAAACAAAAGTTCATGCTGGGTAAATTTACTTCATTGACATATAAGTCTAGGGAAGCTTTTAAAGTATCCAGCCGTTCGGAGGCAGTATCTTCGTCTATCATCTGAAGGGCAGTAGTCAGCATTGCGCCGCTTGCTGACAGAAATTTTGAAAATTTTCCCCGTTCTTTTTGTTTCTTGAAATAATTTGTACTGACACCTGTAGAGAATACGGAGATACTGTCAATTGCAATTTCGTATTCTTTCCAAAGAATAAATTTTTCATGAACATTAAAGTTAAAGATAGTTGCTATACCGTAAATTTGTTCTTTCATAGTGCACCTCACTTTCAAAGCACATGTACTAAGTGATTTACTTACAGTTCCTTAGCCGAGATTTCGGTAATTCTTCATCTTCTAAAATGTTGATATTAGGCAAAATGATAATTACGGTTTGCTATAAACACAATGTACCATATAGCACATGAAAGGAAAGGGAATTAAGGGGGTGTATTCCTTTTGTTACTTTATTCTCGCGTATGCAACGAGCCAAATGCATGCTTGCAAGGAACTGAAAGTTCCTTTGCACTTGGCGACTGCGCGCGGGTCAAATACCCCGCCCCTCTGGGGCGAACAAGCTAAAGAGAAGCTAAGTCATGCCCCGTTGCTCTGTTGCGGGATATTTGACTTTCAGTATAAAAGTAAGTTCTGGTGTTGTAAGGTTAGCATGAAAAGTATATAATATTAGCATGAAAAAATATCCGTTTGTGCGGCTGGAGTGTGATTTGTGGCAGTTCACTATAGTAATTCGTTGAACTGCATAAAGAAGGGGATTGGCTGGCTGAGGCAGTTTTTGTTTGGGGCTGTCTTTTGAGCAGATTGAGGAACTATAGTGAAATGGGTTCAGAAAATTAATAAAATTGGCGGAAAATAAAAATGGGGATAAAGAACAAGATAATTAAATCAGAAAATTTGGCGCATGAATATGCACGGAGGGACGAGAGCGGAGATGTGACGGGGATTGTCCGTGCGTTAGATGGCATAGATGTACAGATTGAAGCGGGCAGTTTTGTGGCGGTCTTAGGCGCTAATGGCTCAGGGAAATCTACTTTTGCAAAGCATTTGAATGGACTTTTGTTTCCGACAGAGGGAACATTATATATTGATGGAATGGATACGGCAGATTCGGAGAACACACTGGCTGTCCGTCAGACGGCCGGGATGGTTTTTCAAAATCCGGATAACCAGATTATTGCAAATATTGTGGAGGAAGATGTCGGGTTTGGACCGGAAAATATGGGAGTGCCAACCGATAAGATTTTAAAGAGGGTAGAGGAGTGCCTGAAGGAGACAGGAATGTATTCTTACCGACGGCATTCGCCAAACCATTTATCGGGCGGGCAGAAGCAGCGTGTGGCGGTTGCGGGCGTTTTGGCGATGCGGCCAAAGTGTATCATATTGGATGAGGCGACGGCTATGTTAGACCCGGCTGGGCGTAAAAATGTGTTGGATACGATTGTAAGGCTGAATAAAAAGGAACATATTACAGTGATTTTGATTACCCACTATATGGAAGAGGTGACACTTGCGGATTATGTTTATGTTATGAAACAGGGAAAGGTTGCATATTCCGGGACGCCGGGAGAGGTATTCCAAAATGTCGGCATGTTAAGGGAATGCCGCCTTGAGGCGCCGCAGATTACACAGATTGCACAGGGGCTTCAAAAGGCTGGGATTCCGCTGACACAAGGGGTTTTTACGATAGAAGGGCTGGCTAAAGAACTATTGGAGCTTGCAAAAAAGAGGTGAGGCAATGTCAGTTTTATTAAAGAATGTCAGTTATATTTATGGAAAAGGCAGCAGTGAAGAGAAGCTGGCGTTAAGGGATATTAACTTGGAAATCAGGCAAAATGAGTTCGCAGCAGTTGTAGGGCATACCGGTTCCGGGAAATCTACACTGATCCAGCTTCTGAATGGGCTGGAAAAAGCGGAAAGCGGAGAAATTTTTTTCCATGGGAAAAACATATATGACAAAGATTTTTCGATGAAGATGTTAAGGAGCAAGGTGGGGCTTGTATTCCAGTATCCAGAGCATCAGTTGTTTGAGTCGACGGTTGTCAAAGATGTTGCGTTTGGCCCATCCAATATGGGATGGGAGCAGCTTAAAGTTGAATTGAGCACATTTGGGGCTTTAAAAGATGTTGGAATTGGGGAGGAGCTTTTTGATGTTTCGCCTTTGGCATTGTCAGGGGGGCAGAAAAGGCGTGTCGCGATTGCGGGCGTTCTGGCAATGGAGCCAGAAATCCTTGTGTTAGATGAGCCAATGGCAGGGCTTGACCCGGCAAGCAGAAAGGAAATATTTGAGTTATTAAAAAAACTCCATCGTGAAAGGAAGATTACAGTACTTCTTGTTTCCCACAGTATGGAGGATGTGGCAGAGTATGCCAGCCGTGTGATTGTAATGAATCAGGGGCAGATTGTTTTAGATGGGGAGCCGCGGAAAGTATTCCGTTATGAAAAGGAGTTAAGCAAGATTGGGCTTGGCGTTCCGCAGGCAACCAGCTTGATGCATTTTCTGGCAGAGCAGGGCGTGGCGGTAGAGGATGACTGCCTGACAGTGCAGGAAAGTATTTCAGCAATCTTGAAATGGCTGAAATGATTTGTGCCATTTTCTGATCCCATGTTTTTGGCGGCATGATGAAAGTTTAATAAGATGAGGTAGTTTATGATTCGTAATATTACAATAGGGCAATATTATGCAGCAGATTCTGTGGTTCACCGGCTTGACCCCCGGGTTAAAGTGATTGGGACGTTGGTGTATATTGTTTCCTTGTTTTTATTTAATAATTTTTGGGGCTATGCTGTGGCGGCTGGGTGCTTTTGTGCGGTAACAGTTGTGTCAAAAGTACCGTTTTCTTATATCGTCAGAGGATTGAAGCCTGTTTTTTTTATGTTGGTTTTTACAGCTTTATTGAATTTGTTTTGGACGCCGGGAACTGTTTTTTTTCAGCTTGGACCGGTTGAGCTTACATGGGAGGGGCTTCGGAAAGCGTTTTTTTTGTCGGTACGCCTGATTTTTCTGATCTTAGGTTCTTCCCTTATGACGCTTACAACAACGCCAAATCAACTGACCAATGCATTAGAGAAACTTTTGGCGCCGCTATGCCATCTTCATGTCCCGGTGCATGAAATTGCGATGATGATGTCTATTGCATTGCGTTTTATCCCGATTCTGGTAGAGGAAACAGATAGGATTATGAAGGCGCAGATGGCCAGGGGAGCGGATTTTGAATCTGGAAATGTAATACAGAGGCTGCGTAATATGCTGCCAATTTTGGTGCCTCTTTTTGTTTCGGCTGTCCGCAGGGCAAATGATTTAGCGCTGGCAATGGATGCAAGGTGCTATCATGGGGGAAGCGGACGGACGAAGATGCATCCGCTTAGGTATCAGGGAAGGGATTTTGCAGCATATTTATTGTGTATTGCCTATTGTGTACTTTTGTATGCTTCCGTGACATATTTGCCGGTGCTTTAGGAATCTGGAGGATTAGGAATGAAACGTGTGATGTTGATAGTGTCGTATGATGGGACAAATTATCATGGATGGCAGGTGCAGCCTTCCGCGGTTACAGTAGAGGGGGTGCTGAATGAGGCAATTAGCAGGCTGACAGGGGAAAGTATCCAGGTGGCAGGTGCAAGCCGGACAGATGCAGGGGTGCATGCTTTGGGGAATGTAGCTGTATTTGATACAGAGTCCAGGATTCCGCCTGAAAAGTTTTCTTATGCATTAAACCAGCGGCTTCCAGATGATATTGTAATACAGGAATCCTTTCAGGTTTCTGATACATTCCATCCAAGGCATTGTGACTGCAGGAAGACATATGAATATACAATTGTAAACAGGAAATTTCCATTGCCGGAGTATCGGAATACAGCATATTTTTACTATGGAAAGTTGGATTTGGGGAAGATGAGGAAAGCAGCGGAAGTATTTCTTGGAAAGCACGATTTTGCAGGTTTTTGCTCGGCAGGAGCACAGGTACAGTCGACTGTCCGGACAATTTATTCCCTGGAGATTCTGGAAATGGATGAAGAGGGGAAAATCTGTATCAGGGTGCAGGGGAATGGTTTTTTATATAATATGGTTAGGATAATTGTGGGAACGCTATTGGAAGTGGGAAAGGGGATGGTATTACCTGACGATATTGGCAGGATAATTGCTTCCTGTGACAGGGCGCAGGCAGGGCCGACCGCCCCAGCAAAGGGACTTCGTCTTCTGCGGATTGAATATTCAAATGTTTTAGCGGAAATGGCGGAATAGTTTCTTATAGCAAAAAGCAGCGGTAAAAAGAATGCAGGAATAAAGGAAAAGGCAGAGAAGGTCTCTTTTATCATGCAGTGAGGTTAGGTACCAGGTGGATGGGAAAATACAGCTAAAGGATGAAAGGGCAGGGGCGATTGTCTGCAGGCTGATAAAAATCGGGCAGAGCAATAGGGAGCCGATTATTATTACTGGTATAGCGGCGAGGAAAAGTTCTTTTTTGGGCAGGACAGTGTGCAGGAAATGGATGAGCGACAGGCTGGCAGACAAAAAGAAAAGCATAGACAGCAGTTCGTTAGCCGGCTTTTCTAAAATACCGGTTATTTTCATGGTAAAGAGGCCGGCCAGGGATGCATACAGCCCGGGAAGCAGCAGGGAAAAAAGGCTGCATAGCTGCCGTTTCCGGCTGTCCATAGAAAAGAGGGCATTATTTGCATCAGAATACCAGAGAAGTCCGCCAGCCATGCAGGACAATAAAATCATGACAGAAATAACCCCGCGTATCGGAAGAAGCATATAATTTGCCTGTGAGTCATTTAAAAAAGTATTATTGTCCCCGTTTGCATATTCAAACTGGAAGAGGAGTTCGTCGCTGCTGTATTTTTGGAAGGATTCCGTGAGAAGTTCCATATCTGGCGTATTTTTTGTTTTCTTCTCAATGAAAGAAGAAAGAATATGGAAAGATACAGGATGGTAAAGCCTGCTTAATACAATTTCGTCTACAATCCGCGTGCGCATGTCATCTTCGGCACGGACTGCTACAATATAAGGTTCTTTTTTATCTGCATACACTTTTAAGTTTTTTTCTAAATTTTCCGGGAAAATATAACCACAGGCTGCTTTTCCATCTGAAACGTCCTGCCGGAGTTTTTGTTCAGAGGGCGTTTTGTAGAAAGTCACCGCAGTATTGGAAAGGGATATCATTTCCTCTAAAAGTTTTTTGGTTATAGGGTCAGAAGTTTTATCTGGTGCATAAAGAGCAACCTGAATTACTGCGTCTGTTTTTGCCTGGCAGTTTTGTAAGAAAAGAACGGAGATTGGCAGCAGCAGAAGCGTAAAGACAAAAAGTGGTTTTAAAAATAGCCGTTTGCTGTAAATAATAAAGCAGGTTCTAAATTTTTTCATATATAGCCTCATTTCTGTATGGTTTTTCACGAAAAATTATATGAGTAAGTCCGAAAAGTTTTCGGTTTCATATATGGGTTTGGATATGGGCGCAATATCGGCGGCGTAAAGCCATAAAGAAGAAGCAAAGTGCCAAACATCCAGCCATGTATAGGAAAGATGGTGCATGAAAGGAACCCTGCAGGGCGGACAGGCCGTAACGGCATGCCTGCCAGACTGGAAAGAGTGGAGCGGCAGCCTGTAATGCCTGTGGGAGGTAACTTCTAGGGTAAAAACAGCCAGAACAAAGTCCCATTGCCAATATGCTGAAAAATAAGAACAGGATACCACCCATAGAATCTTCTGTTATTTCATATGCCAGCTGGATAAAGGAAGTGCTTAACAGTAAAATTGGGATGCAGCGGAAAGCAAACTCCCATACTCCCCTGACTGTCGTGCAGATGGTATTAGGGATTGAAAGAGGGGATACAGCCATTATAGTTCCTGCAAGGATAAACAGGAACAGATAGCTGGCAAGTGCCGTAATGAAAAATGCAATTCCCCTTGCTAAAATCTGCTGGGGATATCCAATTCCTTTTTGTGCAAGTTTATCCTGGAAGGCTCTGTTTTGTACAGCCAGTATTTTGCTGCAGGCCAGGCCGCGGAAAAAAAGAAAAAGCACGAGGGCAGAGACAAGGTATTGCTGGAATAAAGGCGTTGTATCTTCTGTTGCAATTTCTTCTGTCTGGATTCCTTTCTCCAGGGAAACAATTTCTTTAATATATTGCAGGTTCAGGTCAAGTTCATCTTCTGCCTTGTCAGGCAGGCGGTGTTTCTCATAATATTCCTGCATGGAATATATGCCCGCTTCTGTATCAAGGATAAAGGCAGAGGCTGCATGGGATAGTTCCCGGAATAAAAAGCTGACAATGGTGGACTGGCTGTTTCCAAAACGGATGGTCAGATGTTTATTTTCACCATTTATAATAGAAGCAATATAATTTTCCGGTATCAAAAATACCATGTCGATTTTGCCGGATTTTAGCTTTGCATCAGCAGCCTTTTCCTCCAGACGCTGAAAACGGCAGGTGTATTTTGCATTGTCGATTTTTTCGGCTGTAGTAATCATCCAGTCTATAAATGGTTCGTCTTTTTTTGCTACAATTCCGATGTCTACAGGGCTGCTTTTGGATTCTTGGCGGCTGCTGTTTAACTGGAAAAGAGTAAATATGCCAATCAGGCAGGCAGTTAATAAAAGGCTTCCCAAACAGACGCCAGGAAGGCTTTTTAACATACGTTTGGTTTCGAGCAGGATATATTGTTTCCAGGTTTTCATGCTTATTGGCTCCTTTCGGATTCGGCCAGTTTCCCAGCGAGCTGGTGGATGTTTCCGTTGTATTGGAAATCTTCTAAAATACCATTTTTTAACACGAACAGGCGGTCACAAAAGTTAATTTCACGTTCTTCGTGTGTGGCAATTAGAATGATATTTCCTTGTTTTTTAAAATTTTTCAGATAGACTTCAATTCTTTCTTTGCAGATTAAATCTAACGCTGCGCCTGGCTCATCTAATAGAAGGATACAGGGATTGCCGGCAACTGCGCAGCCAATGCTAAGCCGTTTTTTCATGCCGCCGGACATGTTTTTTACCGGGATTTTTAAAAATTCAGGGATTCCGAGCATGGCAAGAAAGCCCTGTTCCAATTCATCTTTTAAGGAAAGCGGACTGTCGCAATACCAAAGCTTTAAATTATCATATGCGTTGAGTTCTTCCATTAGTGGGCATTCCTGTGGGACATAGCCAATTAGGGAAATATATTCTTTTTTGTGTTTATTAAAAAGGCCATCGCCATTTAGCAGGATGCTGCCTGAGCTTGCTGCCTGGATTCCGGCCAGGATGGAAAGCAGTGTTGATTTGCCGCAGCCGTTTGCCCCCAAAATCCCGATACATTCCCCTTTATGGGCTTCCAGGCAGATATCCTGCAATACTTTCTTTTTTCCATGGTGGAAACTTTTTTTTAGGTGTTGTATTTCCAGGGTGAGTTCCTTGCTGGTAGTGGACTGTTCCATAGAAGGAAGCCTCCGTTTCATTATATATTTTGTGATATGATGTTATTTACGGAAACAGTGTACCATACTTTCACAGCATTAACAATATGCCGTTTTGTGTGGTATGATTTGGGTTATTGACCTTATGTAAAATATCGTATATTATTTAGGATAGTCGTGAATAGCAGCAATGAATTAGTGCAATGCAACAGAAACAGTTTTTAAGAAGGAGGGTATCTATGAAGTGTAATAATTGTGGTACAGAATTAAATGAGGGAGAGAAGTTCTGTGCAGTATGTGGGCAGCCGGTGAATGGAGACGTGCCGCGCATCCAGGATATACCGGATGCAAAGACAGCGCCGGAAAAGAAGAAATTTTTTGGAAGTAAGATGAAAATTGCAATAGCTGTTGTCTGTATTCTTGCATTGGGTGTTGCAGCAGGCGCAAAAGTTGTAAGTGTCATCAAGAGAGCCAATATGTCGGATGCAGAATATTACCAATCTTTGGAGATGAAAAACAGGGATAGGCATGCCAAGGCATTGGCGGATTATTATGACAGTGTTTATGGAGGGCTTGCAAAGGAGCAGCAAGGTAAAAAGATAAATATGAAGATAGCGGTTTCTGATACTGTTAAATCGTTAGTTTCTTTATATGGCGTGGATCTTTCAGGAGTGAAGGATATAGAACTTGATATTGCAGCAAAAAAGGAAGGGGATACATATTCCACAATTATGAAAGCAGGCGGCAATGGGCAGGAGCTGATTACTTTAAAGGCGCAGTCTGATTTTGGCAGACAGGAAGGATATGTGCAGATTCCGGAATTATCAAAGGCATATCTCCATACTTCTGCAGAGGCTTTTGATGGAGAAGGCAATGCAATATTATCTGCAGCTAATTTTGGAAAAATAGTTCCAGAAGCAGAGGATTTAAAAAAGATTTATGAACGGTATACAGGAATTGTGATTGAAAATGCCAAGAATGTTGAAAAGGCAGAGAAACAGTCTGACTGCGAGGCAGAGGGCATTTCTCAAAAAGCTGATGTATATACTGTTACCATGGACGGGAAGGAAGCCGTGTCCCTGGCTGGAGAATTTTTAAAGCAGTTAAAGGATGATAATGAAATTAAGGGTATCATTAAAAGGATTGATGAAGAAAAATGTGCTGAATATGAAGAAGAGCTTTCAGATGCGATAGAAGACCTTGAGAAAAGCGTGGATACAGAGGGTTTTTCTGGCATTATGGAAGTGCAGGCTGGCAATGATGAAAAGATTATAGGGCGCAATATTAAACTGGAGGATGGCACAGGGGAAGAAGTTGTTATCCGCACCTTGTATCCAAGGGATGGTGAGAAGTTTGCCTGCGAGGTATCTGTAGAAGTGGATGGTAAAGAGTATTTCCATCTTCATGGGAAAGGTACAGAAAAAGGCGGTGTTATTAACGGAGATATAGCAATAGATACCGTGCTTTCAGAAACAGACGAAGATGTGCTTTCAAAAAATGTACTGATGGTGGCTCTGGAGGATTATGATATTTCAAAACTGGACAAAGGAGAAGCAAGCGGGACAATTATATATTCTACAGAAGCAGTGGCAGAGCTTGCAAATTATTCCCTCAGGGTTGAGATGGAAGGGGACAAAAAGGAGGCAAAAGGCACAATCAGTATTTTAGCTGGAAAAGAGGAATTTGCCACAATTGATATGAAGGTTGAAAGTGATGTGGATGTGGACGTGGAAATGCCGTCCGGCAGTGATAAAGTGTATGAAACCTCTGATGCAGAGGATATGGAGGCATATCAGTCAGAACTGGATATAGTGCCTTTGCTGGAAAAGCTCCAGGATGTGTTTAGGATTGATTTTGGTTCTTTAGCAGGAAAATATGCCTTGGCGGGTGGATTTTAACCCTTTTTTGGTTGCGTTTCCAAATAGATGTGATATAATCTTAATGTTATGATGTCAGGGGCAAAAGAAGATAGCAATGCATATTTACAGGATTGCTATGCAATTTGATAAGAAAATGGAGGAATGATATGAGTCAGATTAGAGATATTAGCCTTGCACCGTCTGGTGCGCATAAAATTGAATGGGTGCGCAGGAACTGCCCGCTCCTTCGCAGCCTGGAGGAAGATTTTTCAAAGGAGAAGCCTTTTGCCGGTAAGAAGATTGCTTTGTCAATCCATCTGGAAGCAAAGACGGCATATCTTTGCAAAGTGCTGGCTGCAGGCGGCGCGGAAATGTTTATTACAGGAAGTAACCCGCTTTCTACACAGGATGATGTTGCCGCAGCATTGGTAGAGGCAGGGCTGAATGTTTTTGCTTGGCATGGTTCTACAGATGAAGAATATGAAGCGCATATTTCAGAAACGCTTTCCCATCAGGCAAATATTATAATTGATGATGGCGGTGATTTAGTCCATATGCTTCATACTACAAAGAAGGATCAGCTTCAATATGTAATTGGCGGCTGTGAAGAAACAACGACAGGCATTATCCGCCTTCAGGCTATGGCGGCTGCAGATCAGCTTGCATTTCCAATGGTTATGGTAAATGACGCTGACTGTAAGCATCTTTTTGATAACCGTTATGGTACAGGCCAGTCTGTATGGGATGGAATTAACCGTACAACAAACCTGATTGTGGCAGGGAAGATTGTAGTTGTAGCAGGTTATGGCTGGTGTGGAAAGGGCGTATCAATGCGTGCAAAGGCTCTGGGAGCCCGTGTTATTGTAACAGAGATTGACCCAATCAAGGCAATTGAGGCAGTAATGGATGGCTTTGAAGTAATGCCGATGAAGGAAGCAGCAAAATATGGTGATTTCTTTGTAACAGTAACAGGCTGTGCTGGAGTTATTGATGAAGAAGACTTTATGGAAATGAAAGATGGGGCGATTCTTTGCAATGCAGGGCATTTTGATGTGGAAATTGACATGAAGCGGCTTCGTGAGATTGCAACAGAGACTGAGGAGATGCGTAACAATATCATGGGGTATACGCTTCCGAATGGCGTACGGATTTATATACTTGCCGAAGGACGCCTTGTAAATCTTGCCGCAGGAGACGGGCATCCGGCTGAAATTATGGATATGAGCTTTGCAATTCAGGCATTAAGTGCAAAATATCTTGTAGAAAATGAAGGGAAGCTGAGTGAAAAATTAATTGTTGTACCTCGCGAAGTTGACATGGAGGTTGCAAAACGCAAACTTCGTTTCCTGGGAAAAGAAATTGATGAGTTAACACCATTCCAGAAAGAGTATTTAAGCAGTTCGTCCCTGTAATGAGTTGAAGTAAAGTAAGGAATGGAGGAAGTCATGGAAATCAGGAAAACAACATTACTATCATTTTTAGTATGTATTGCGGGAATCCTTGCGGAAGTTATGTTTCGTGATGTGCTGGCAAAATCTGCATTTGGCGTTGTATTAAGTGTTTTACTGGCAGTTGTTATTATAGCGCTGGCATATTTTTTCTATGATGGATTCTGTTCTTTTCTAACAGCAGAGCGTGAAATGGATAAGAAGCGCCGGGAAGAATATGACCAGAAATTGTATGCAATCTTAAATGAACAGCTTCAGTTTGAAAAGGCAATATATAAAGAAGTACATGTCCTGATGCAGGAAAGTGAAGAGGCAGGCAGGGCGGATAGTATTTCTATAGGGGCTTTGGAAGAGCGCCTGAACCGTCTGGAAGCATCTGTAAATGAACATACTACGACTACGGCAAAGATTGTTTCTAAGTATGTTAACAGCAATATGGATGAAACAAGAGCGTTGTTTGAGCAGAATAAAAATGACTTGCAGGATATGGCGGGAAGCCAGGAAGTATTGGATCAAATAAAAGAAGAGATACAGGTTCTTTTAGGAGAAAAGGATGTTTTAAAACAGATGCAGGAAGATATACAGGCTGTTTTGGAGGGCAAAGCAGTTATAGGGCAGATGCAGGACAGCTTACAGGAACTTTTTGGAAATAAAGCTGATATGGAGCAGATACAACACAGCCTACAGGAGCTTTTAGAGGGCAAAGCAGTTATGGAACAGACACAGGGCAGCCTGCAGGAACTCCTGGAAAGCAAAGCAGTTATGCAGCAGATACAGGCTGGCCTGCAGGAACTTCTGGAAGGCAAAGCGGTTATAGGGCAAATGCAGGATAAGGTACAGTCAGAAATGCAGTCGCTTGTAGATAAACAGGATGCAATAGAGCGGGTGCAGGCAGATATCCAGTCAGCACTGGCAGACAGGACTGCTTTAGAGCAGAGGCAGGAAGATGTCAGGAAGCTGTTTGAACTCCAGAAAGAATTTGTTAAGGTACAAAGGGCTATCCAGAGACGTTTGGAAAGCAGGCCTGAAATACCGGAACTTGGCCAGATGCAGAGTGATATTCAGGCTGTAATGAAAAGTGAAGACGAATTAAAGCAGAAACAGGGTGAAATGCAGTCAAGTATCAGAAAACTGGCAGAAATTATGACAGTATTGCTGACTTTGCTGCGGAAAAAGAAACCAGATGCTGAAAAGCAGTAATCAACAAGGGGGATGCATTAGCATTCCCCTTTTGCTCTGATGCGCTTGTTATTGGATTAAATCTAATAGGCGGGCGAGGAAAATCCAGCCTGTTAATGTGACAGAGGATAAAAGGGTGGTAGTAACGACGATACTGGAGGCAAGGGAGGCGTCGCCGCCCATATTTTTAGCCATAATATAGGAAGTAGGCGTACAAGGCGAGGCCAGCATAATAATGATGGCGATTAGTTTCTGGTCGCGGAATCCCAGCCAGATTGCTACAGGCAGAAAGAGTGCTGTCAGGCCAATAAGCTTTAGGAAAGAAGCAATAGCAGTTGGTTTGATTTTTGAGATTGCTTTTCGTCCTTCAAAAGATGCCCCGATTGACAGGAGGGCAAGGGGAGAAGCGATTGTCCCAAGGTTTGCAACAGTTTTTTCAATCATATGCGGCAGGGAAAGGTTGAAAAAAGATGCGGCAAGGCCAAGGAATATTCCTATAATAATTGGGTTTTTCATGATGCTGAAAAAAACTTTGCGAAGCTGTAATGTGATATTTTGGCTTTCCGTCTGGGTGTTTTCCAGCGTAAGCACGACAACTGCAAAGATGTTGTATAGTGGGACTGAGCCAATCATCATTAAAGGCGCCATTCCGGAAGTGCCATAAATATTTTCGATAAACGCCAGTCCGAGGATTGCGGCGCTGCTGCGGTAGGAGCCTTGTACAAAGGCCCCTACCATGCTTTTATCTTTCATAAGGCGTTTTGCGGCAAACCAGATGGATAAGATAGAAAGCAATGTAACAGCAGAGCAGTATCCAATATAGGAAGCGTCAAATTCTTTCCGTATATTTGTCTCTGACAAATTTAAAAAGAGCATACAGGGCAGGCAGATTTTAAAAACAAGCTTGTCAGCAATATTTGAAAACTGCCTGTTAATCAATCCAATTCTGTTTAAAAAGTTTCCGATAACCATTACCAGAAAAATTGGAACGGTTGCGTTCAGGCTGTAAATAAAACTATCCATAATCGTCTCACTTTGTTAATTTCTTCTGCCGTTTTTCCTCCATAAGGATTGGCTGGTAACGCTCTAGTTCCTCTTTAATTACACCGCTTAATGCCAGCATACAGATTAGATTCGGAATTGCCATTAAAGCATTGGCGATATCGGAAAATGTCCATGCTATTTCTAATGTTGTAGTAGCGCCTACGAAAGCTAACAGTGAAAAGGCAATTCGGTAAATCATATTAAAACGGTGCGTGCCAAGAAGATATTCAAGCGCTTTTTCACCATGATACTCCCAGCCAAGGATTGTAGAAAAGGCGAATAATGCAATGGAAATTGTTATTAGCGCGCCGCCCGCGCTGCCAAGAACAGTTTCAAAAGCACGGATTGTCAAGGCAGATCCTTCTATGACATGATGGTATTCATAGCTGGAATCCGTGTTAAATATGTATTCATTGCCAGATGTATCCGACCAGGTTCCGTTGATATCAAAGGGAACGCTTTTTAAGGCAGCATCTATCTTTTTATCTTTTTGCGTCAGCGTCAGCATTTCTTCCTTGTTGCCGTTTGGCACCAGGATCAGGTTTTCTTTATCTGATTTAACGGAATAATTTGTTACAGTAGTCTGTTCACTGTCAGTTTTTGAAGAAGAGATGACAAGCTGTTGTTCTTCCTGCCAGGAGTAATTTCCGTTTGCTGCAAGCTCTGTGCTGCCTAATGCCCCGGAACTGGCAATGCAAAGTCCGGTAATTGTACAAACAACTATAGTGTCCCAGAAGGTTCCGGTCATATTGATATAACCCTGGCGGACTGGGTCTGTAGTGGTGGCAGCGGCAGCAGTGATAGCAGCGGAACCCATGCCGGCTTCATTTGAGAATACGCCACGTGCGACGCCAAAGCGGAGCGCCTGCATCATGGATGCAACAATGCTTCCGCAAAGTCCGCCGCTGACTGCTTTTACAGAGAATGCCATTTTAAATATCATAGCAAGTCCGGATGGAACATTTGAAATATTTCCAACAATAACAACAATGCCTGCAATTACATAAAAAACAGCCATTAGTGGCACAACTACCTGGGATACTTTTGAGATAGATTTAATGCCTCCTATAATAATAAGGAGTGCAAGGACTGTAATAATAATTCCTGTAATATAAGATGGTATATTGTATGTTGCGGTTACGGCAGTTGAAATAGAGTTTGCCTGCGTCAGGTTTCCGATGCCAAAAGAAGCAAACACTGCAAATAGTGCAAAGAACCATCCGAGGGCTGCACCCAGCTTTTTATGTTTGAAAGCTTTTTTCATAGTATACATAGGGCCGCCAGACATCTCGCCACGCTCATTAACTTCGCGGTACTTAATGGCAAGCATACATTCGCTGAATTTGGAGGTGATGCCAAAAGCAGCAGATATCCACATCCAGACAATGGCGCCAGGTCCCCCGGAAACCATTGCAGTTGCAACGCCCACGATATTTCCTGTACCAATCGTTGCAGCAAGCGCAGTTGTCAATGCAGAAAAGGGGGAAACATCGCCAGCTCCCTTTTTTGTCCTGGCTTCTTTGCTTAAAACGCTTTTTAATGCGTATGGCAGGTTGCGCCAGCAAAGAGCCCTGGTGCGTAATGTAAGAAAAGCACCGGTTCCCACAAGGAGAATCAGCATTACAGGACCCCAGACGAAATCATCTACAGCACTTAAAATGCCTGATATAGTTTCTGTTAATTGATTCATAAAATCCCCCGTTCTTGCCTGTGCCAACTGTTGCTTTGCAGCTCCACTGTTTGGCACAAGCATAATTAATGACTTTCTAAATATTACATTTTAGCACAGGAAGACTTTTGGTTCAAGTATGCCTTTTATATGAATTCCAGTATGCATATCCTCCATTTAGGCTGATGACAGGATAGCCATTTCTGGCAAGGTCACGGGCAGTCAGGAGGCTTGTATTGCCGTGGTCGCAATAAAGGATAATCCATTTTGGCTGAAAAGGAAGTGCAGCAAGATAGGAGGGGATTGTTTCCTCAAGGGTTTCCCAGTCTGCCCAGACGGCGTTTGGGATGTGGTCTTTTTCATATTCCTCTTTGCTGCGTAAATCGAGTATAAGAATGTCGTTCCGCATTAAGTATTTTTCCAGCATTTCACAGGAAATAATTTGTAATTGCATGATATATGCTTCCTTCCTGAAGTGTCTTATTCTATTTTATGCGGATGGGCTGAAATATGTACGAAAGGCAGCTATATTAAGAAAAAACAGTTTCTCTTAATATAGCTGCCAGTGTGGGAGCATTTAAATGCTACACAGGAACAGGGTTACTAACGGCAGTTAGAAGAATTGCTGCTGTTAGAAGACTTGTTGCTGCTTTTGTTAGAAGCGTTGCTGCTGTTTGAGGAATTACTGCTGTTCGTTGAGTTTCCTGTAGTGTTGCCGGTTTTATTCTGGCTGCGGCTGCTTCCTGACTTGTTGCTCTGGTTTGAGCTGTTAGTAGTGTCATTAGAAGTATTGCTGCTTGAGTAACGGTTTAAATAATTTGATTCTTTCATAGTGTCCTCTTTTCTGTGTTCAATACACGTTGTTGTCTGCGGCCTGTGGATAGACCGCATTGGTTATTGGTAACAGGAGTATTATGGTCGTAACAGGCGGATTCTATGCATGGAAAAAGTTGTCAGAAAAATGCTTAAATTTGTGCAGAAATAACAAAAACAGAAGTCAGATATTGTGCAGAAAAGAGAAAATTACCATGGAAAAGTAGCGTTTATTGGAATTTATTCCTATGGATGTTATAATTAAGCTAATGAATATACATAAGAGGATAGTCTTACATAATTCTTATTTATAGTCTTGGAAGGAGGGCAGCATAAAAAAATAATACAGAAAAAGAGAGGGAAAAGACATGGCTCAAAGTAATTTACTTCAATTGGTCAAAACGAACGATAAATGTGTAGGATGTAACAAATGTATCAGTGTCTGCAGTTGTATCGGAGCAACAATTGCAAATGAGACGTCGGACGGAAAGAATATTATTGACGTAGATGGGGATAAATGTATTGCATGTGGTGCGTGTTTTGATGCCTGTGAACATAATGCGAGGGAGTATATTGATGATACAGAGAAGTTTTTTGAAGCGTTAAAGCGTGGGGAGAAGATTTCCCTGTTAATTGCACCTGCTTTTCTTGCCAATTATCCAAGGGAATATGGGAGCGTGCTTGGGGGCTTGAAAAAGATGGGGGTGAACCGTCTGATTAGTATTTCTTTTGGCGCTGATATCACAACATGGGCGTATTTGAATTATATACAGAAAAATAATTTTACAGGGGGGATTTCACAGCCCTGCCCTGCAGTAGTCGGTTATATTGAGCGGTATATCCCGGAGATGATTCCAAAGCTGTTTCCGGTACAAAGCCCGATGATGTGCGGTGCGATTTATGTAAGGAAAATGATGGGAGTAACAGACAAGCTGGCTTTTATCAGCCCATGTATTGCAAAAAAGATGGAAATGGAGTCGGAACGTGGAAAAGGGCTTATTTCTTATAATGTAACATTTGACCATTTGATGGATTATGTCAGGGAGCATCATATTTCTGGACCGTCCTGCAAGGATGAGATTGAATATGGCCTTGGTTCTATTTATCCAACGCCAGGAGGGCTGAAAGAAAATGTGTATTGGTTCCTTGGAGAAGATGTCTTTATCCGCCAGATGGAAGGCGAAAAACATATGTATCACTATTTGGAGGCGAATAAGGACAGAATCATGAAAGGGCAGACGCCATATTTGTTTATTGACGCCTTAAATTGTGGCGAAGGCTGTATCTATGGACCAGGGACGGAACCGGAAAAGAATGGGAAAGATGATACGCTGATGGAGTTAATGCGGATTCGTGAAATGAGTAAAAATAATAAACCGGCGCATACATGGTCACGGAAATTATCGCCAAAGCAACGGCTTAGGAAGCTGAACAGGCAGTTCGCAAAACTGGATTTGAACGATTATCTTTGTACATATACTGATATGTCAGACATGTGCACTTATGCAGTTCCAACAGACTCTGAATTAAATACAATCTATAATGATATGGGGAAGACTACCCGTGAGTCCAGGGAAATTAACTGTTCCTGCTGCGGTTATGATACCTGTGAAAAAATGGCGCATGCAATCCACAATGGTTTTAACCATAAGGAAAATTGTATTCATTATGTAAAAGCGCAGGTGGAAATTGAAAGGAATAATGCTCTTGATCTGGCAAAACAGGTGGAGAATGAAAAAGACATTATCAATGGGCAGCGGCAGAAAATCGTTGACACCGTTGCAGAGATTAACGACCAGTTTGAAGCAGTATATAAGGCAGTTGGTGATTTGGCAGAAGGGAATAACAGCAGCGCCGAGGAATGTACTGATATTTCCAATAGCATGGTTAATGTAAGGGAATTTTGTAAACAATTGGATTCATCTATCCATGAGATTAATGAGTTTATCCATGAGTTGACGGAAAACAATGCAGAGATTGTATCAATTGCGTCCCAGACAAACCTTCTTGCGCTAAATGCTTCTATTGAGGCGGCGCGTGCCGGGGAGGCAGGAAAGGGATTTGCTGTAGTGGCAGATGAAATCAATCATCTCGCAACAGATTCCAGGGATACAGCGTCAAAGAGCAGTGTGGCGCAGGATAAGATCGTCAGCTCTATTGAAGGCATTTTGAGTGATACGGAGCGGCTGTTAAACGTAATTGGGGAGGTAAATTCGAGGACAGAAAGCCTTGCTGCAGTGACGGAGGAGATTGCTGCTTCAGCAGAGATGATCCTGTCTTCTTCCGATGTAGTAAAAGAGAGCCTGCAGGAATTAGTAAATTCTTAACAGATATGGGGATGCTGATGCATCCCCTTTTAAGGCAGCGGGGAATTTTTCTGCAACATTGCAGAATTAACAGGGAGGAGTATAGCTGCGGCGGTGCTGGTAATAAAATACAGCGAGTTGTGTACGGTCGCGGAGTTCTAATTTTTCTAATATTGTACTCAGGTAATTACGGACAGTGCCTTCGCTTAGAAAAAGCTTGGAGGCAATTTCTTTGTTGCTGTATCCGTCTGCAACGAATTGGATAATTCCAAGTTCTTTTTCGTTAATACCATATACAGAATAATCAAAAGAAGAGGAGGGTTGCAAAAGTTCTGGGATTTTCGAGACAATCTCTGTCCCGAAGACGCTTTGGCCGCTTCCAACCGCTTCCAGGGCGGGCAGGATGCTTTCATAGTCCTGCTTGAGGAGATAACCCTTGGCGCCAAGTTTCAATGCCTTGACAATATATTCATCATCCGAGAATGTTGTTAACAGCAGGATTTTGGCGTCAGGAAAATCTGACAGGATTTCTTCTGTTGCTTCTAGCCCGCTTTTCTTTTTCATCTGAATATCCGTCAATAAAATATCGGGCTGGTGTTTCCAGTAAAGGGAAACTGCATCTTCCCCATCTGTCCCTGTAGCAAGGACAGTAACTTTTTTGCTGGCTTCTAAAATTGTTTTTAAGGCAGCAGTAACTAAAAAATCGTCGTCTACGATAATAATATTCATAAATATCCCCTTTAATCAGTTAGAAGTTTGTGGGTGCGAAAAGTAACTAGTACAGCGTTTCCTTAATCCCCATATACTTAGTGCCTAAGAAACGCTGTACTAGATTCTATCATAATACAATGCTTAGTTCAAATGTACCGGAATAGAGACAAATATCTGAAATCCATTTTTTTGTGAAATTTGCAGTATTCCTTTGAGCAGCCGGACGCGGTCTGCGATGTTGACAAGCCCGATTCCGTTGCTTTCTTCTTCAATGTTATCCAAAGAAAATGTTTTTGTAGAAGCTGTTTTTCCATTGTCATGGATGATAAGCTGGTACATTGACGGGTGTTCCCGCAATGTAATATTGACAAGCGTTGCGTTGCTGTGTTTTGAAATATTTGTCAGGGCTTCCTTTATAATGGAAATAAAAGCATAACGTACAGTGCTTGGCACATCGTTTTGGATGTCATATTCCAGGTGGGCTGGGCAGAATGTAAAGTTTCTAATAAGGTTTTCTATGCTTTTTTGTAAATTGATGGAATCATCATGCAGGTTGTGGACGCTTGCCCTGATATTATCCATTGCCTGGGAAAGGGTATCCTGTAAAAGCTGCAGGGGTTCGCTGCAGTTATCGTCCTGGTTAATCGCCTGGAGGGCTCCTGTCATCAGGATGCTGCGAGAAAGCATATGCCCGACATTGTCATGGATTTCCCGGGCAATTCGGTTTCTTTCCTGTAAGGTGGCGTTGTGGATTTCATAATCCTGGTTTTCAAGAAGTGTTTGGTTGCGTGCTTTGAGCAGCAGATTCCGTTCTGTGCTGTCATCCCGCATATGCTTATATTTTTCTGCCAGGATATTATAGCTTTTTGTCAAATATTCCAGGAAAAGGGCAAGGATTGTCCCAAAAAGCAGAAACAGGAAAAAAGGGATGTCTGATTGCGCAAAGGACAAGAAGTTTTCTGCAAAAAAAACCAATATAACCAGATAGAAGCGGATGCGGCTGGCTTCTATTGTGAAAAGCGGGATAAAAAGGAAAAAGCCCGGAAAGAAAGGTATAGCTGCCGCATAGAAAGAAAGGGCTGCCCTGGAAAGTTTTTTATCCTGGAAATAATAAAAAAAGGCCGCTGCTGTTACAGATAAAAGGAAGCTGACAATGGTTTGTTTTGAAAAGCCTTGGAAGTATATCCCTCCCAGGCAGTAGGACAGGATGATTAAATGGGACAGGAATACATTCATATACAGTAGTTGCTCCTTTCTGTTTTTTAATTTAACAGTAGTTTACCATGGAATATGACATTTGTCACATGCAGGAACTGACAACTGACACTTGGAGCGGAGGGGATTTGTTTTTATAATGGTTATAAACCAGATTAAGACAGGTTTGTGTTATAGGATGCATTGCAGGAAAGGAAGAGGGAATAGTTATGATTCGTATTGAAAATTTGGTAAAGAGATATGGTGATTTGGTTGCACTGGACCATTTGAATTTGGAAGTATATGAAGGGGAGGTTTTTGGCCTTCTTGGTCCCAATGGCTGTGGGAAGACAACGGCGATAAGCTGTCTGCTGGCATTATTAAAATTTGATAAGGGGACAATCAGAATATTTGGGGAAGAAATGAGGCCGGACAGTTATGGGATAAAACGGAAAATTGGGATTGTGCCACAGGATGTTGCTGTGTTTCCTGAATTGTCCGTAAGGGAAAATATTGAGTATTTTTGTGGGCTGTATGTGGCGGATAAAATACAGCGTAAAAAATGTGTAGAGGAAGCTATTGCGTTTACCGGGTTGGAGGGATATCAGAAAATGCGCCCACATCAGCTTTCCGGCGGGCTTTTGCGTCGTCTGAATATTGCCTGTGGAATTGCCCATAAACCCAAATTGATTATTATGGATGAACCGACTGTTGCAGTAGACCCACAGAGCCGGAACCATATATTAGAAGGAATCCAGCGTCTGAACAGGGAGGGGGCGACAATAATCTATACATCACATTATATGGAAGAGGTAGAGCAAATCTGTACCAGAATTTCCATACTTGATCATGGCAGGAGCATTGCAACGGGGACGAAGGAGGAATTGAAGCGCATGATTAAAATGGGGGAGCGGATTACGGTAGAAGGGATTCAAGTGACAGAAGGGCAGATAGCGGCTGTCAGGGAGCTGCCGCATGTGTTCCAGACAGAATATGACAACCAGCGTTTGGTAATTTGCTGCAGTGCGGCGAAAAAGAATTTAATGAGGGTTTTGCATTATTTGGAGGAAGAAGAAATTGTTTTTGGGAAGATTTTTTCTGAAATGCCAACCTTAAATGATGTTTTTTTGGAAATTACCGGAAAAGAACTGCGTGATTGAAAAAAGTGAAGGAGAAAGGAGGCTGGTGTCATGCTGCATCTTATTAAATATCGTTTTTTTAGCATATTGCGGGAGAAGACTACAATGTTTTGGGGATTTGTCTTTCCACTGATTTTGTGTACATTATTTTATGTTACATTTGGAGATATTGACAGTACGCTGGAGTGTATTAATACAGCGGCAGTTGTCAGGAATGATACTACGGAGGCGAAGGCTTTTGAAGCTTTTTTAAAGGTTGTGGAAGATTCCGGGGAAGATTTGTTTGCAGTAGAATGGATGGAGGAGAAGGAAGCAAAGGAAAAGTTAAAAGATGGGAAGATTTCAGGTATTTTTTATGTTGATACAGAACCAGAACTTTTTGTAGCAGGCAGCGGCATTGAAGAAAGTGTGCTGCAGGCTGTGCTGGAATCTTATATGGGAAGATGCCAGGTGGTTCAGGATGTTTTAAAGGAAAAGCCGGAAGAGCTTTTGGGCATGGCTGGACAGGCTGATGCAGATGAAATTTATTCTGAGATTTCTGATAAAATAAGTTCTCAGGCAATGCAGGAGGAATTTGTAGAGGAAACTTCGCTGGGTGGGAAAAAGACAGACGGCATGATTCAATATTTCTTTTCACTGATTGGCATGACCTGCATGTTTGGCTGCTTTTTGGGATTTGATTCCGTTATGACGCTGCAGGCTAATATCAGCCCGGTTGGGGCAAGGCGCTGTGTAGGGGCTGTAAGTAAATTTAAGCTTTTAATAATTGATTTTTTATTAATCTGCATTGTGAATTATATAGAAACGCTGGTGCTGTTTGCTTATATGACAAAAGTGTTAAAGCTTGATATGGGAAATGACTGGGGGAAAAATCTTTTGATTGCTTTCCTGGGCTGCCTTGTTGGCGTTGCATTAGGGATTTTAGTTGGAAGCATTGGAAAATGGAAGGAAGGGACGAAAATTGCAGTTATGCTTAGTGTCAGCCTTGGGAGCAGTTTCTTATCGGGCTTGATGATTAGTGGGATTAAGGGATTGATTGAGGAAAGATGCCCGATTATAAACCGAATTAACCCTGCGTCGCTTATTTCGGATGCATTTTATAGCGTGGCAATTTATCAGGATGGCAGCCGCTATATCCGGGATGTAGTTACGATGGCGGTTTTGGCAGTTATTTTCTTGGCGGGAAGTTTCCTGATGGTAAGGAGGGTGCGTTATGACAGTATTTAAGAGTTATCTGCTGATGGTTAAAAGAAATTATGGCCGGTTGCTGCTGTATTTTGGGATTTTTATTGGAATTGCGGTTGCAATGAGCATTGCAGGGGATAAGGGCAGTACAGGGGATTTTTCAGCAGAAAAAGCAGAGATAGCAGTGGTTGATTTAGACCAAAGTGAGTTTTCGGGGCAGCTGATAAAATTCCTTAAAGAAAAACATCATGTGGTGGTGGCAGAGAATGACAAAGCGAGGCTTGCAGAAGAATTATACTATGAGAAAAGGGATATTGTACTGCAAATTAATAAAGGATTTTCAGAAGCGGTTCTGGAAGGGAAAAATGGAGTGCACATGACACAGCGCCCAGGTTCTTATAATGGAGTATATATTTCACAGCAAATAGAACAGTTTTTGGGAGATGTTTTGTCATACCACTCTTTTGGGTATAGTATTCCTGAGGGCTGCAAGCGGGTGATGGGGCGCAAAGAATGCAGGGTTACCTTGGATGATGAGAATGGAAATGGTGGGAAAACACCAGCATTTTCCTATTTCTTTGGGTTTATACCATATCTTTTTATTGCTGCATTAGGTGTTGTACTTGGGAAGGTTTTAGTGATATTCCGTGATAAAAGGATTAAAAACCGTATGATGGCGTCTTCCTTTTCTCTGCTCCGGCAGAATGTGCAGATTCTTTTTGGCTTTTGGATTATTGGAAGTTTGCTGTATATTTTAACGGCTGCGATAGCACTCATAATTTATGGGAAGGATTTACTTTCTGCGCCTAACATAGGATATTATCTTTTAAACAGTTATGTAGATATGCTGGCTGCGTTGGAATTTGCGTTTATTGTCGGGCTGCTTGTAAAAGAAGAGAAGAGGGTGGATATGATTATTACGCCGCTTTCCCTTGGAATCTGCTTTTTGTGCGGCGTCTTTGTGCCACAGCAGGTCCTTTCAGGTTCTGTGCAGACAGTTGCTTCTTTTTTGCCGGTACATTGGTATGAAAAGGTAAATAACCTGCTGATAGAACATGCAGAGATTACAGGGGAAGTCAGCCAGAAGGTATGGCAGGGAATTGGGATACAGGTTCTGTTTTTAATTGCTATGGCAGGAATCAGCATGGCGATTGCAAAATATCAGCAGCAAGAAAGATAAACAAAACCTTAAATTTTTCTGTTCTTATTTTCAAATATCCGAAAATGCGTTATACTTTTTTCTAAAGTTTTTGATATTGCAGGAAAGAGCGGGGGAAGAGGGCGTATGAAAGAACATATTGTGAAAAAGAAGGAAGGGAAAGAGGATATCAGAGAGGATAAGGCAGGGGAAAAGTCTGGAAAAGGGCTGAAGGAGGAAAAGGGGCTGGCAAAGAAAGGGGCGCCAAAAGAAGGGGAGGCTGGTGGAAAGCCAATCCACTGGCTGCATATTAACCAGAGATATATGTCAGTCTGCCGGTATTCCCTGTTTGTGATTGTTGCGGCAATCCTGATTTATATTATTATTTCCCATTGGGGAGAAACGAAGAAGTCAATTTCAAATTTGTTTAGTGTGTTGTCGCCTTTTCTGATTGGCGTATTGATGGCATATTTTCTGATTCCCCTGGTGGCAAAGATTCAGGGGCTTTTACAGAAATTTATTACAAAAGGGAAGTATGAGAAAGTTACAAAGAGTGTTGCCATTTTCCTTGCATATCTGCTGGTAATTGGGTTTATAGCAATTGCTTTTGTCTTTGTCATCCCACAGATGGGGCAGAGTATCCAGGAGCTTACAGAGAAGATACCATACATGTACCGTACAGTAATGCGGGAGCTGGCAGGGCTGCAGAGACGTTACCCTGATATTGATTTGGAATTTGCTTATGACCAGTTGGAAGAGGTGATGCCAAACCTGATTAACTATGGGACGGATTTGATGGGAAGCCTGCTTCCGGTGGTATATTCCCTGTCTGTTTCCATTGTGAAAATGGCAATCAACCTGCTGCTGGGGGTAATGATTTCGATTTATATGATATACAGCAAAGAAAATTTCCGTTATCAGGGGAAACGGATTGTATATGCAGTTTTTTCAGAAGAAAAAGGGGATGCAATCTGTACCACACTGCGGGAATGCAATAATATATTCGGCGCATTTCTAATTAGCAAAGCGATTGATTCACTGATTATTGGGTGTATCTGCTGTGTCGCCATGAATATTATCGGGCTTCCATATTCTGTGCTTTTAAGCGTGATTGTCGGGATTACGAATATGATTCCATATTTTGGCCCGTTTATTGGCGCAGTTCCGGGTGTTTTAATTTATCTTTGTACTGACTGGGAACTGGCGTTGATTTTTGCCATTATGATATTGGTCCTCCAGCAGTTTGACGGGCTGATTCTGGGACCGCGCCTTCTGGGACAGTCAACCGGGCTAAGCCCAATCTGGGTTATTTTTGCAATTACAGTAGGCGGCGCATATTTTGGCGTGCTTGGTATGTTTGTTGGCGTTCCGGTTGTTGCTGTGGTCGCTTATCTGATAAATAAGCTGATTAGCAGCCGGCTGCGGGGGAAAAAGGTAAAAGCATTGCAGGAGTTTGAGGAAAATTAAAAAAGGGCACCAGCGTTGGCGGTGCCCTTTTTTAATTTGCTGCCGTGGTTATGATATGTTTTGCAGCTTTTGGCTGTGCTCTTGAATTACTTTTTTCATAATAGATATATCCTGTTTTATTTCTTCATAATCCCCAACACTATCTTTATATCTGTCAAATGTTGAAGTATAGCAGGATTCTATAGTATTCAATCGCGGAAGAACTTTGTTTTCTTGGTTTAATTCAATATTTTTAACTCTGATGACAGTATTATCAACTTTGGTTTCAATCTTATCAACTCTGGCTTCAATACTATTAACTTTGACCTCGATCTTATCAACTTTGGCTTCAATCTTATCAACTCTGGCCTCGATCTTATCAACTTTGGCCTCAATCTTATCAACTTTGGCCTCGATATGATCAACCCTGGCTTCAATATTTTTAACCCTGATATCAATCTTATCCACTTTGGTTTTGAGTTCCTTCATATCTTTTTTGATTTTCTGTACATCCTTGGTGATATGGTTCAACTTCTTGTCCATCATATCAGATATGGCTAATAGTAATTCATTATCGGTCATTTTATCACGCTCCGTTTTGGTGATGATTTATAAAGTAACTGTATTATATCATGCTCAGGGAGTAAAGTCTATTCAATTATCAGGGAGTAAAGTTTTCATCCAATCAACGCAGTTTTCCCTTTAAAAGCAAAACCATATTTACGGATTTTGTTTTCTGGGATACCTTTATTAGTCAGCAGTTGCACATATTTTCTATTCTCAATTTGCTGCAATGCTGCTTTTACTGTATCTTGCAATGCTTTTTCTTCTTCCGGGTCATGTACTTTAAATTCAAGGATGATGCCGTCATCCTTTTTTTGTATGGGTTCCAGCATTACGTCATACCGTCCAAAACCACTTTCACGGTTAGAGGTAAGGGTGTAACGGTCGGAAAGTTCCACTAAAAGCCCCAATACAAATCCATGATAAAACCGTTCTGGTTCCTCACCGGAAGGGCGGCTGCCAGTGTCAAAATAGCTGAAAGTATTTAGTGCAACATTGTTCATATAATGGTTCATTGCTTTGATGTCCCCAAGAAGAAGCGCCTTAATAAAACCGTTGTAGGCAGAAGTGTTCTTAAACCAGTTTTTTATAATGCTGCGAAACATATGCTCTACTTCGTGGTTTGTCAGGGTTAGTTCATATATATCATTATCTGCTGCTAAGACTTTCAGGTAACCGCTTGCCAGAAGAAGGCTCCAGATAGCGGATGTACTGTCTTTTAACTGGCTGTAAATAATTTCTTCATCAATTTCACTCTGTATTGATTTGCCTTGCAGCAGTTGTTCAAATTTCTGTTTGATTTCCATTTCGCCGGATTGTATTAATGCCCCGGCTAAGTTGTTGCTGCTGGTATTTGCCCAATAGGGTTTCAGTTTTCTTTTTGACAGAAAATTAATAATAGACCAGGGATTGTATATGCCATGTGTTTCTCCAAAGATAAAGCCGTCGTACCATTCCCTGACTTCATTTTTATTACGCAGCCCCATTTCATCCATTGCATGGAAAACTTCTTCTTCTGTAAAGCCAAATATCTTTTCATATTTATTTGATGTAGTTGTTATGATTTCCAGATGGTTTAAATCGGAAAAAAGGCTTTCCCTGCTGATACGTGTAATTCCGGTTAACAGGGCGCGTTCAAGATAAGGGTTTGTTTTAAATGTGGAGTTAAAAAGGCTGCGGGTAAATTGGGTGATTTCTTCCCAGTAGCCATTGATATATGCTTCCTGCATGGGGGTGTCATATTCATCTAATAGTATAATTACCTTCTTTCCATAATAATGGTATAGGTAATTTGATAATTGATACAGGGCAAAGGCGGCGTCGCCTGGTTTCATATCATAAGAAACCCTGTCGAAAAATTCACGGTCTTTTTCTGTCAGGGCAGTGCTGTCTCGAAGGAAAAAATAATCTGAATAGAGGTTTGTGATAATCTGGCAGATTCGCTGGTATGCATTAGAAAAAGAATTTTCTTTTACATTTGCGAATGTCAGGCTGATAACAGGATATTTTCCCTGAATTGCCTGAATTTTTCGTTTTTCCAAATGCCGAAGTTTTGAAATAATTGTTTTTTGCCTGAATATTTGTTTGAAAAGAAATATTCTGTCATGCTTATAGTCAGCGTTTTGCCAAAGCGGCGGGGGCGGGTGATTAATGTTACATCATCGCCGCTTTCCCACCATTCTTTTATAAATATTGTTTTGTCAATATAAAAAACATCACGCTCTATTATTTTTTCAAAATCCTGTATGCCAATGCTGACTGTTTTTGCCATAGATTCACCCCCTGGACTGTTTCGGTGTTTTGAAAGGCTTTCTTTTGTTTAAGATAGCACAGCGTATTGCTGTTGTCAATTTTCCCTGTAAAAAGCAATTTTTCCACCTGTGTGGTTGTTACTATTCACGGCCATTCTTTTTTCATGTGATAGACCCTCTGCCTTCGGCATAGTTCTACACTCCGTTTCGGTCCGTGCTGAACAGACATCCACTGGATGTCTAGCACCGCTGCTATGCAGCTCTGTCTATCTTAAAGGAACTGCCTATATATAGGGCAGTTCCTTGTAAAAAGAACAGCCTTTACAGTCGATTTCTGAAAAAGGGCTAAAATCTTATGTGCAAGCACAACGATTTTAGCCCTTTTTCAGAAATTGACCGTGAATAGTAACATGTGGTTGCAAAATTGTGGATTAGCTTTTAATATATTATGGAGTAGTTGCTATTCAGTCTATATTGATAAGAAGGGCGAAAGAAAAAAGAGGAAAGGGTAAAATGCAAGCATTTTTGCTTGAAGCTTGGTGGAAATTATGGAGCAGTTAAGTCTGTTTGACAGCAGGGAAGAAACAGCTCCTCTTGCAAGCAGGATTCGGCCAAATACTTTGGAAGATTATGTGGGGCAGAAGCATCTGGTTGGGAAGGGGAAGATTTTACGGCGGCTAATGGAAGAGGACCAGATTTCTTCAATGATTTTCTGGGGACCGCCGGGTGTGGGCAAAACGACATTGGCAAGGATAATCGCCGATTATACGAAGGCAGAGTTTATAGAGTTCAGCGCAGTGAGCAGCGGGATAAAAGAAATTAAAGAGGTGATGGTGCAGGCAGAGCAGAACAGGAAGATGGGAATTCGGACGCTGCTGTTTGCAGATGAAATCCACCGTTTTAATAAGGCGCAGCAGGACGCCTTTCTTCCTTTTGTAGAGAAAGGCAGTATTATTTTGGTAGGGGCAACAACGGAAAACCCATCCTTTGAGATTAATTCGGCTTTGCTGTCCCGCTGTAAGGTATTTATTTTAAAAGCGTTAGAGGAACAGGATTTAAAGGAACTTCTGGAACATGCGCTGAAAAGCCCGAAAGGGTTAGGGAATATGCAGATTGAAATAGAGGATTCCTTATTGTCTGCAATTGCGCGCTTTGCAAACGGGGATGCAAGGACGGCACTAAACACGCTGGAAATGGCAGTTTTTAATGGGAAAATGGATGAAAATGCGGTTTTACGTGTGGATGGGGAGGTTTTGTCACAGTGTACAGACCGCCGTTCCCTGCTTTACGATAAGAAAGGGGAAGAGCATTATAATCTGATTTCTGCTTTGCACAAATCAATGCGCAACAGCGACCCGGATGCGGCGGTATATTGGATGTACCGTATGCTGGATGGAGGGGAAGAGCCTCTCTATATTGCGAGGAGGCTGGTGAGGTTTGCCAGTGAGGATGTGGGGATGGCAGATTCTAATGCATTACAGGTAGCAATAGCAGTGTTCCAGGCATGTCATTTTTTAGGGATGCCGGAATGTGATGTGCATCTGGCACATGCGGTTGTATATCTTTCTATGGCGCCTAAATCGAATGCGCTTTACCAGGCTTGTGAAAACTGCAAGGCAGATATTAAGGAACTTCCGGCAGAGCCAGTCCCTTTGCATATCTGTAATGCGCCTACCAGTCTTATGAGGGAATTGGATTATGGGAAGGGCTATATTTATGCCCATGATACGGAAGAAAAAATGGCAAAGATGGAATGTCTGCCAGAGGCATTGTCTGGGAGAAGGTATTACCTTCCTACAGGGCAGGGGAAGGAAAAAGAGGTGAAAGAACGCCTTGAGGAGATTTTAAAGTGGAAAAGCAAATAAGGAGCATCCAGCCTTGGAAGTGGAGGCTGTGCCCGGATGAGGAGGGAAGATGGATAAAATAATTATTATAGGAAGCCCTGGGTCAGGGAAAAGCACTTTTGCAAGGAAGTTAAGGGACGTAACAGGAATCCCGCTATATTATCTGGATATGCTGTGGCATAAACCAGACCGAACAAATTATACAAGGGAGGAGTTTGATACCAGCCTGAAGGAAATTATAAAAAAAGATAGGTGGATTATTGATGGAAATTATCAGCGTACGATGGAACTGCGTATGAAAGAGTGTGACACAGTATTTCTTATGGATTTTCCGTTAGAGGTCTGCCTTGCGGGCGCAGCAGCCAGGGTTGGACATAAGCGGGAAGAACTGCCCTGGGTTGAAACAGAGTTTGATGAGGAATTCAGGAAGGATATTATTGCATTTCCAAAGGAAAAGCTTCCACAGATATATGGTTTGCTTGATAAATATAAGGAAAGCAAGGAGATTGTGATTTTTAAGGCAAGAGAGGAAGCTGATAGTTATATTTATGAAAGGGCAATTCCATGAAATTATTATATGCAGAGGACGAGATTGCTATGTCAGAGGCAATTGTAGATATACTGACGTACCACAAATATATTGTGGACGCCGTATATGACGGGGAGGAGGCGTTGGAATATGCACAGGCGGGGCAATATGATGGTATTGTCCTGGATATTATGCTTCCAAAGTTAGACGGCCTTTCCGTATTGAAGAAACTGAGGAGTGGGGGATGCAGGACGCCAATCCTTTTGCTTACGGCGAAAGCAGAAATTGAAGACCAGGTCCAGGGGCTGGATTTGGGGGCGGATGACTATCTGCCAAAGCCGTTTCCGATGGAGCTTTTGCTTGCCCGTATCCGTGCCATGCTCCGGCGCAGGGAAGAGTTTACCCCAGATATATTGAGGTGCGGCTCTTTATCCCTGAACCGGCAGAGCTATGAACTTTCCAGTGGCGGTCATTCTTTTATTTTGCCTAAGCTGGAATATCAGCTTATGGAGCTTTTTTTGCTGAACAGGGGAAGTTACCTTTCTACAGAGGAACTCTTAGTCAGGGTATGGGGATATGAAACAGAAGCAGAAGTTGGGACGGTCTGGGTATATATTTCCTATCTGCGCAAACGTCTTCTCGCACTTGAAGCCGATGTGGCGATTGTTGGAAAACGCAATGTGGGGTATACCCTGGAGGTAAAGGGATGATTCAGGTTCTTCAGAAAAAATTTGTTACTACGGCAATGATTGCTATTACTGTTTTGATTTTATTGTTGTTAGGGGCAATTAATATTGCAAATATTGTATCAGTCAGAAATGAAACAGACAGGACGCTGCATATGATAGCCGGAAAGAATGGGAAAATGGATGCAGCGCGCCCTGTCCCTGATTCTGCTGCGCCCGGTTTTTGGATGAAACCGCCCAAAAATGATTATGATACATTTCTGTCTTCTAATTTCTTCCTTGTGCAGTTGGATGGTAACGGGGAGGTTATTGGCAGCGATATTAGCCGGACTTCCTCGGTTACAAAAGAGGAAGCGGAAAAACTTGCTGTGAAAGCATATTTTAACGGCAGGGCAAATGGGAAGGAGGGGCGGTTCCGTTATCTTCTGCAAGATGCCCGCATTGGAAGTGGGAAATTAGCCGTTTTCCTGGATACTTCGGGAGAGCAGTTTTCCTATCTGCGTGTTATGCTTCTGTCCGGGGCGGTTGGGCTGGCTTGCTGGGGGATGATGCTGATTTTTGTCGTATCGTTATCAAAAAAGGCAATCCGTCCGATTGCTGAGAGTATGGAAAGGCAGAAGCAGTTTGTGACAAATGCAGGGCATGAAATTAAAACCCCGCTTGCCATTATCCAGTCCAATACAGAGGCGATGGAACTGTACCAGGGGGAAAATAAGTGGAGCAGGAATATTAAGGCGCAGGCAGTACGGCTGGATGGCTTGATGAAGAATCTTTTGCTGCTTGCCCGTATGGAGGAAGGGGGAGCAAAAGGCAGCTTCGTTGATTTTTCATATAGTGAACTGCTTTTCGGGATTGTGCAGGAATTTTCCCAGTTGATAGAAACGAAAAAAATAGATTTAGAGTTATCAATCCAGCCGGATATTAATATTTGTGCTGACAAAAGCCATATGGAACAGATGGCTTCTGTTTTGATGGATAATGCAGTAAAGTACACAAACGAAGGTGGGGAAATAGGGGTATGTTTAAAAAAGAATGGGAAGCAGACTGTTTTGAAAATACAAAACACCTGTGAACAATTGCCTGACGTCCCGGCAGAAAAGTTGTTTGACCGTTTTTACCGGGCAGACAGCGCGCGTACACAGAAAAACGGCGGGTATGGGATAGGGCTTTCCGTGGCGCGTTCGATTGCGGAAGCAAATAATGGGACAATTATTGCTGAATATATTGGAGAGGACAGGATTTGTTTTATGGTTATTTTTTAGCAGTTTTTAAGCAGTAACATTCCGTTGCTATTCACGGTCAATAGGAAAAGAGGTGTATTTCTATGTTTACAATATCGTCCCAATCCAATCAATATAGAAAAACTATCCCTCGGTTGACTATTAAAAGTGGCGGGAAAATATACTCTATTGACAAAGATGGAAGCCCTTATTTAGAAATAGAAATTTCCTCTGAATCTTGGAATCCTTTTAATGCTGAATGTTTTTTCCAGGAACATTTTTGTATTGGCAGCGGAAATGAAGCCTACTTCATAAATTTGCAAACAAAAGAGGTAAAAATAGTCTTATGTGACCTATATTTTGGTTATTTTTATATCTATAAAGACAGGTTATATGTAGCTTCAAATTCCCAATTACTTTGTTTTAATTCTGCCTGCGAATTGCTGTGGCAAACAGAAAGAATTGCGGTAGATGGTATTTGCGTAGATGGATTTTCAGAGGACAGTATATTTGTGTCTTGCGAAATAGACCCACCCAATCATTGGATAAAATATCAGCTTTCCATTCACGATGGAAAAAGGCGCTAAGAAAGGCAGTCATGCTCCTCGGTAATCCGGTAATTTCTTCATTCCGAGAAAAAATCGTAAAACAGGTATTCTCTTTACGATTTCACATATTAAAAATGTTACAATAAACGAAATTAAAGCAATCAATAAATATTGCCCTGCAACACTAATAGGTAATTTCAGGGCGAAAAAACCTACCACGACCAGAATTGGCATATGGAGAATGTAAACAGGGAAAGACATCTGAGTTAAATAAATGCTGGCCCGGTTATGAAAGTTTAGCTTTGACTGCCCTGTGCCAAGTAACATAATAATTGCCATCCAGCCGAAAAAAATATAGAGTATAGTCATCCAGACATTCCGGATATTTTCAAAACAGTACAGATAGGTGTATAGGCTGCCCGACAGGATGCAAATTGCCAGGCTTACAAACTGGTATTGCTGTAGTTTTTGCAGAATACTTTCTTCTGAAAGAATATAGTATCCGAACAAAAACAGTATCATAAATTGCCCTAAGCTTTTCCCGCCAATATTCAGGACATATAGGCAAAACCACTCTGGTACAAATAGCAAAATAATAAAAAAATATGACAGGCTGCCAACTCTAAATTTCGGTAAAAACTTCTTTTGCAAGCGAACAATTAGTAGCGCTGTCAAAGAAATAGCAAACAAATAAAGTAAAAACCAAAGATGTGCAGGAGTAAAACCCCCATGATATCCTGTTAAATCGGTTGTCTTTGTAAAAAACAGTTTATACTGCTGCCAGTAAGTTCCTGTATACCCATTAAAAAACATTTCTGCAGTATAGGTCATTATAGGAACAAGTGTAAACAGTCCAAAGAAAAATGGAATGACTAATTTTTTTATTCGCTCCACAACAAATTGTTTGTTTGTCCTTTTTAGAAGAGAATATTTACAACTCATGCCTGCAATAGCAAACAAAACGGTCATATACCACGGATACATAGCAGTTGAAAACACATAAAGAGCAGTGTTTGTGTGTGACCATATGTAAAATCCACTGTATTCGCCTCCGCTCCAAATCTGTGCCGCATGGAATGGAAAAAGAAACAGGATTGCCAAACATCTTAAATTATCTATATAATATTTTCTCTCCATTCGTATATTCCTTCTTTCTCCCACATAGGGCGATACATGGTTTACTGTTACTTTTTTATAATTCAGAGGGCAATAGCACTCAAGCTGCCGCCCCCGCTAAACTCAAAAATTTATAATATAATTTTATAAATATCTGCTGCTTCGTTTTCAAAAGAAAAGCTCCGTTCATACACGCCGCCATTTTTTTGTATAACTTTTACTGACGCTGCATTTTCTTTCTCAACAGATATATGAAGTTGTACATTCGTACTCCTTGATATGCAAATATAATTACATTGAAAATTGATTCTGGGTTCACGGAATTAAATTCTTTTGTACCTATTCCATAGTTGATAAGCTCTATCCATGTTGATTTTGAAATTTCGTACTGTTTTTTTACAGAATTCTCTTCTTTAGAAATCGCTGGATTACTATAAAATTCATAAATAGCAAGGCTTATAGAATTTTCATAATCAATCATTTCATTTGCATATCTTGAAAGGAGTTCCTCTAATATCGTGGTAGCTGGAATGCGCTGCCCGATTTTAGTAAATACTACACTTTTTTGCTTATTGGAAAAAGCATTAACTATCTCCAAAAATATCTGTTCGGTGCTTTCATAATGGCGGTACAGTCCTCCACGGCTAAGTCCTGTCAACTCGCAAATATCTTTCATAGTTACATTTTTAAATCCCTTTTCAGCAAATAGTTGATATGCCTTTTCTCGAATGTCCTGTTTTGTCTTATCGCCTCTCAAGCTCACATTATCACCTCTTCTCTTTTGCGACACTTATGTCACTTTTTATTATGCGTCATTCGTGTCGCTTTGTCAAGGATAAGTGTAGAACAAATTGTAAAAATAAGTATGAATAGTAACTATGAATGAGAGGGAATTTCTGTCTATTCCCTTCGCATGGCATAATATTGGCGGTTTTTGAAAATGCCAAGCTTGGGTATGATGGCCCCGTCCTGGTATGGTATCCCTCCTTCCAGACTTCGGGTTAGGTTGGCACAGGGCAACAAAAAACCGCCAGCGTCAGCCAGCGGTTCCATAGTTACTATATTTTGTTTTACCCTTCGCTGTCATTCTGCGGCAGATCAGGAAACAGAATCCGAAGATAATCCCGTCTGCCGTAGAGAACACGGTCAATGTACACATCCTGCCCGTTCACACGGTAGAAAACCATGTAATTTCCACTGGCGAGGAATCGGTAGTCACTTTCTATATCTGTCACAAAGGACAGCGAAGTGCCAATTTCTGAAAAATTTTCCAGTTCGTCAACCGTGTCCATGATTTTGTTTACGGTGTTTTCAGCGGCTTGCGGATTACATAATTCAAAGGTAATATACTCCCAGATTTTGTCCAAGTCGTTCCGGGATTCCGGGGAGTAGTGGATGTTATTCTTCATTTGCCTTTGTTCGGAAATGTGCTCTCACATCCGAGGACGAAAGCCATCCCTTTTCCTCTCCAGATTTTTTCCCTTTTGCAAGCTCGTCCATGAGTTTCAGGGTGGCCTGTGTTTTTTCGTAGTCCTGCATGTCAATGATTGCATAGCGCCCGCGTCCGTTTTTGGTGAGAAAGACCGGTGCGCCCACAGATACGTCACGGAGCACATCACTGTAATTCCTCAAATCAGAGATTGGTTTGATATTCGGCATAATTACATTCTCCTTTCCTGCCCCTTAGTATACCCTGATTTGATGTGAAATTCAACAGCATATTTTACAACAATATTTTAGTGAGCGCCCCATATACTTTGTATAAATTTTTTCAGCGGGCGGTTCGCCATAGTCTGCCCCTCTGGGCATTCTTCTGCTGTCCCGATCACCCTGTCCGTAATCGTTGAGATGGTCTCATGGGAAATATTAATCGCGTATATATCTTCAACTGTATCGGCAATGTCATGCTGATTCATGCCCTTATTTCATAAACAACCGCTTCATACGGTCTTAATTTCTCTGAATGCCCTTCTGTATAATTGCTGATTAAAAGATTCCCATTCTTTGGAATTTCATTACAGATAACATATAATGTCTGTCTATCCATGCTGCGTTTATAAGCAAAAATTTGCTCATTTTCCTTCATAATCATTTCAAAATTTCCATATACTACAATTTTTATACTGTGTCTTAATTCAATCAGATGCTTATAGTAATGAAATGCGGATTTAGAATCTGCCAATTCACGCTCTGCATTAGCAAGGATAAAACTGGCCAGGCTGTATCCATCAGTGCTTTAAAAACTATCTGGGCGGTAATTACAGCTCTGCCCTGCATGGTTCATCCTGATACCAGGCAAGGAAAGACTGTAATTTCTGCCGGATGTACTAGATGAACTTGAAAAAGCTGACGAAGATGTTGGTAGATTTCTGCCACCAAAATCATGGGAAGATATTTATAAGGACTTAGAAATTTCGAGGCAACAAGCATCACTAAGCATAATGGATGATGCGGAGAAAACAAAATATAGGCTTCCCTATGTGGCTGGTGGATTAAAACTATGCGAAGATCCTTATCAAATATTTTCTATTATTAACCCCTGATTTGATTGCCTTATGTTATTTTGGTATTTCATACAAATATTATGTGTTCCAGACAATTTCAAAAAGCCAATGTTTACCAGAATTTTGTATTGTGCCTTTAGTTGCATCCTATACCAGAAATTTTGTCAAGCCAATATCCGCAATCCGCATTGCAAGCAACCAAAGATTGCAGGCAAGCAGGCATTGCTTGCTTAATGAGATTAAATTATTTTCTAAAGTGAATTTATAACCAGTCTTCTAATTTAAGACCACTTACCCGCTTAAATTCATTTGTATTATTTGTAACTATGGTAATACCCAGTGCCTTTGCATGTGAAGCAATCAGCATATCCATAGGTCCAATAGGTATTCCTTTTTGTTTCATTGCAAATATACATGTATTAGTATCTAACATATATTTCATAATTTTTCCCTTTCTTGTAATATCCCCTGTTCCCTTTCTGACATACAATCACTGGAAAATAATCCCAGGCTTTGTAGTAATCCATGCCATTTACTGTCTTTTGGCATTAAAAATACTACATCACCTATTTTATTAATAGTAACTGCATCCTGTTCAAAATTATATTTCTTTGGCAGACTTACAGTCTGGTATCCCCCATTTTGAAAAACCTTTGCAGTCATGATGGAAACACCTCTTTTTAAAGATGACATATGATGATATATATTTTTATCTATACACTTTTTAAAATTATATCTCAATTTTAAACTAGTCTGAACATGTGTTTATAATAACATATTTTGTTTCATTATGCAATTTCTACACCTGTATTTGTATTTAGTTTTATCTTTGTAACAAGGAACGGACAGATAGACTCCATTATGTTAAAAATGGAGCTGTGTACCAGGCACAGCCCCCCATAACACAATATTTTTTTATTATGCTTCTGTACTAGTGGTATTTATTAAATTTCTTCAGATAGGTAGTTCTTTATTATCAGAATATAACCACTCATTAATAGATTTAACAGGAATTTACACTTTTTCATTAATCTGCATTAGTTATTCTCCTATACGTATGTTTTTGACAGTCCGGCTTTCTATCGTTAGGTTTTCATAAACTCGGATTCCACCATTTCCAGTTGGTGCTTGTGCTAAAAGTCCCACTTTCATATTTTTTTCGGCAGGCAGGTTGAAAAACCTCATCATATAGAACCTTTCCCCATCTGTTGAATAATGAAAGGCAAATGATTGTCCTACCCGGCACAACTGTAACCAAACAAAGTCATTTTCGATATTACAACCATTGGCGTCATCCGATTGCTCTTTTGTAACAACGCTGACAACCGCATGTGTATTGAAATCTGTAAGTTCAAAACAGGCTTTCGCCCAATTCCTGCTATCCTGCATGACCATAATCGAGGAAGAATCATAAGTATCTTTGAAATCAAGCGATACTTTTACTCGCATAACAAAGTCTCCAATAATTTCCGTATAATAAAATGGGGCATTGCTTAACGATTCCGGAGTAATGCCTTCTTCTCCGACTGTACCATTATTACAAAAAAAGTCACTCTTACTTGGAGCAGTTATCTCCCACCTATCTCCCGTTTTTTTAATTGTGCTTTCATTAAGCCATTTAAATTCCATCGCAAATCGACTCCTTCCTATATAAAATTACATTAGTCACGCCAATCCGCATCTGATTCCCACTGGCATTCTGTAATCTGCATATCTGAAAATGTTGCTTTGTATGAACCTTCTGTTGGGCTGCAGGCATATATTCCATATGTAATTTTTTCTGCCCCCTCCCACATATGGAAAATCCGCATCTGTCTGAAATTTCTGCCATCCTCGCTGCATTCAATGCAATAGTCGCTGTTTCTGCGCGAAAAGCGGTACCACATACTTTTAATATTAGAGGATATATCTGTTGTTGCCCAGTCAGAATATCCATGATTCGTGACAACGCTTCCCAGGCGTTGTATTTTTGCATCTTCATATTCTATAGATGCCTTAAACCAGTTATCGCTATCTAAATACATGACCACACCGCATTGGTCAAAACGGCAGGTACTTTCAAACTCTGTCTTTACAATAAATGAAAAATACATATCAGTTGTTTCAATCTGAAACACTGGAGCATTATCATTTTGAAAACCATAATAAGTGCGTGCCCATAAGTCAGTTCCACTTTCCGTAATAATTACGATATTGTTTTCACCAATCTGTACCTGTTTCGGTTGACGTGTCCATTTCGGACTGCATTTCAAAAAATCCATCTTTTTTCCTCTCTTTCTTTTTATTGTCATAGGTGATTATTTTAACACCTATTTTTCATGTTATAGGAAATTTTGCTGTGACGTAGTGGTTGCCGATAAGAATTGCGAAGCAATTCTTGCTAGGGCACCAGCGCTGGCGGTGCCCTTTTTCACTCCGTTATGAAAGTTCTTCTTTTGCTTTCCTACAAAGAACAATTCCCATGAGCAGCAGTATTGGAAAAATAATGCCTGCCAAAATACCCATTTTTAGGTTATCCCCTAATGCTCCTGATACCATTCCAACCAATGTAGGTCCCCCTGAACACCCTATATCTCCGCCTAAAGCCAATAACGCAAACATAGCTGTTCCACCTTTTGGCAAAGCCGCTGATGCCTTGCTGAAAGTTCCCGGCCACATGATTCCAACGGACAGCCCACAGACAGCACAGGCAATCAGGCTAATCAGTGGAACAGGGAAAAGGGAAATTCCCAGATAAGACAAAATACATAGTAAACTGCTATAAATCATAAAGTGATCCAAATGAATACGGTCGCCATATTTGCCATAAAACAATCTTGACGTCCCCATTAAAACTGCAAACGCCATTGGTCCCGCTAAATCACCCGCTGCCTTGGAAATCCCAAGTCCTTTTTCTGCAAAGGCGGAAGCCCACTGGCTTACCGCCTGTTCACTTGCCCCTGCACATACCATCATTACCAGTAAAATCCAAAAAGTTTTTATCTGAAAGAGTTCTTTTAATTCCAGTCCAGACTCACCGTCCTCAATCAAAGGAACAATAGGAACTTTGGCAAAGGCAAAAGCATTTGCAATTGGAATAACCGCCCAAACAATCGCTAAAATCTTCCAATTATCTATGCCGAACACATAAAAAAACAGTGTTGAAATAAGTACAACCCCGGCATGCCCCCAGCAATAAAAAGAATGGAGCATACTCATTGCCTTCTCCTTATTGTCAGAAGGGCAAGCCTCTACAACCGGACTAACGAGAACTTCCAAAAGCCCACCACCAATCGCATAAATCATTACAGCAAGTAAAATACCCATAAAGGGTGCTGGTAAAATCTTCGGTAAGACTGTAAGAAGAATAATACCTACGGCTGATAATGTGTGAGCTATTATCATTGATGCACGATACCCTATTTTATCAATAAATCCGACAGAAAGAAAATCAATCAGTAATTGGATTCCAAAATTAAAAGTCACCAGCAGCGTAATCTGAGAAAGCGGAATATGGTAACTTTTCTGAAAAAATAAAAACAACAGAGGTGTAAAATTATTGACTACCGCCTGTACGACATATCCCACGAAGCAGGCAGCAATTGTTTTATTATATTGGTTTTCCATGCCATTTCCTCCTAACAAATGAGATTATATCGCATAATTCATATTTGGTCATTACACAAAATCACATATTTATGGTACAATATAACAAATTGGATTTTGATTTCGAGAGGAGATACCCTATGGATATTTATAAGATAACTACAGATGAAACATTGCGTGAAACCATTCAGCATGGCAATAGCAATTATCCCTTTGCATATTACCCGGAAAATATCTGGCAATTTGATTTCCACCGCATTGACTGGCACTGGCATCATGAACTGGAATTCCTATTTGTTGCTGAAGGCACTGCACTTTGCCTTGTAGGAACAAACAAAATAGAATTGCATAAAGGCAGTGGCATTTTTATCAACAGCGGCATTCTACACCGTTTTGAAGCACAATGCAGCACATTTACCCCGAATATTGTTTTTTCGCCAACTTTGTTAGCACCCGAAAAAAGTCTTATTTACGAGAAGTATATCCTGCCTGTTATAAACTCCTCTGTTTCATATCAGATTTTTAGTCCGTACACAACATGGGAGAATGATACTTTGCAACTCTTATCACAAATTTTTACCCTTCAGGAAACAGAACAGGATAATGAATTACGTACAATACAACTTCTGTTTCAGCTTTGGAACATTTTGTTGAAAAATTTAGACCTGGATTCCGATTCTTGCGGTATTCATCGTTTAAATCACAAACAGGCAAGGTTACAAGCTATGATGCAGTACATTCATGACCACTACATGGAAGAAATTACACTTGAGATGATTGCAGCATCTGCATCTATCAGCAAAAGTGGGGCTTTACACATTTTTCAGTCGGGTATCCATATTTCTCCAGTGGCATATCTTATCCAATACAGGCTGGCCCAGGCTGCCGAACAGCTCTATGCTACTCAAAAAACCGTTTCTTCCATTGCAAAAGAAACAGGTTTTACAAGCTCTGGCTATTTTTGCCGGAAGTTTAGGCAGCATTATCATATGAGTCCAAATGAATACAGGCAGAAGAAAACGGAATGATTTTCTTGGTTTATCCAATTAACTTTTTCTGTGTTATCTATACATAATCCAATTTAGATGTTTCATCAAGCAGGCGTAAATCGGTTTTGACAGGTATCAGAGAGCCGCTTTTCAATTTAGGATTGGAGATATAGAAAATGAATGAATATATGGATTATTTGTCAAAAGTAATCCCCGAAAAAGACAGTCTTAAACTTGTAAAAAATGAAGCAGAGAAATATTATAAATTGCATTCTCTCGATGACTGTTTTAATATAGGGCTTGAACTTTATTAGTCAGATAATTTTCAAATACAGGAAGTGGGTATTTTCCTTTTAGGATAATCTGCACACTATAACACCTCTGCGCTTGCCTTTTTGAAAGATACTGCTAGTACAGCGTTTTTAAATTAACTACACCCAAAGAATGCCGTATTTATCAGTATTTTAGGCAAAAATATGGTGTAGTTAATTAGCGAACGATATACTAGTACAGCATGATAGGCAGTCTGTCCGAAATTCTAAGATGTTCCGTCTTCGTTGTTGTACCTCTTTAAATATTCTGAAAAGTTTCTCATCAGCATATGTGCAAAAGCAAGATTAAATACAATGACACAAATTCCTATAAAGCTGTAAGAGAGCACTTGATAAAACGAATATTCAAGTAAATATACGCTTTAGTAAATCACATACACGCTTATAGGTAAAGCGATGATACTTGTGATGAAACAGGGTATATACTTCCTTATCACGATAGATTGCACAATATGTATTAGAAAGTGAAGTGTGCAGCCAACAAATCCTCCTATCCATAATCCATACCAATTTGTAAATAAGGATATTAGGCAAAGTGAAATACATAACAGTAATTCTTCAAATACAGCAAGAGCAAAGCCCTCTGAAGATGTCTGCTCGTATTGTCTTATAATTTTAGGATACCTTTCCCTAAGAAATTTTTGATTATGATTCAGCCACGGAATAAAGCCTATTATTTCTTCCATATCATGAAATATAAATAGCAACGGAAATAACCAGATATATGATAACATAATTTCTCTCCTCTCCTGTCTGTCCTTTAGAGACACATCACAAAAAAAGTAAACACTGGTAACCTTTGTGGCTGTATGATAAAATATTCGCTGATAAAAAGCAATACTTTTACGGAAAATGACACTATTTTAACTGAATTTTTGAAGATGCAAAAATCCAGATTGGATAGGCGGTGAACGACAGCCAGCAGCGGAAACCGATTTACGGCACATTCCGATAAAAAAGGACAAAAGAAAAACCGCAAAGGCTGTCACCACATAAGGAGATAAATAGACGCATTGGCAATGGATATATTTTTTCAGCTGGTAACGGATGTGATATGTTGTGAATTGTAGATGTAAACATTTCCAACAAACGCAGTATTTTAGCGGAAATGGACATCTGCTAAAATATAACATATGCGGCTGGCTTATTTGTGGTGAATGGAAACTTGCAGATGTTGTAACACAAGGAAGAAGGAGATTATCTGATTCCCGATCTCAAACTTTCGGATACAACGGAATATCAGTTCGGGAAGTATGGACGGATGAGAAAGCGTTTTTTAGAAGAAAATCATAGGGGCGTTTATTCGCATATGCTTTTGTCGGAAACCTTATGGAAGCATTTTGCGGAAATTGAAGAAGAATACAATGAGATGATGGACAGGCTTGTGGGGCAGATGGTAAAAAATGAGGGTGTGACAGAACAGCTAAAATCCGAGGACTGGCTCTGCTGGCTTTAGAAGATCAAAAGTATCAGAAGCAGGGCAGAAGAAGTTGTGTTACATGATTCGATATATTCACTTTAGTATCTATATTACAGTTCGTATAAAGTAATTAAGGGCGGTGGCATAAAATGCTCCCGCCCTTAAACCATTTTAACATAAGAGGAAACAATAAAAAAATATATTGCCGAACAATACGAAAGGGATCGAATGGAGGGATATTCTGAGTGGAAATTATTAAGTCTCAACTTCATACTTATTTTGTCTTGATGGCACAGACGATGATGTCCTTTTAGCGCTGGGAAATTTTCGCATAGGGGAAAATCAGATTGAATATCCTGTCAAATTATGGTAGTATTTCTTTGGGAATACCAAGATGGTAGGCGGTTAGCCCTCTGCGGAGGGATGTGACCCTCCGATTACAATGTATCTTCGATACATAGAAACCCGCAAGGGAATCTGAGAAAGGAGGGCTGATGCGAATGTTGACGATAGAAGGGTTGATTTCAGTACTTGGCTTATGTCTGACCTGTTTCAGTCTCGGATATGGCATCGGTAGCAAAGATAATAATAAGACACAAAAATAGCCGCCCACCCGACCAAAGGTTACGGCTATTTTGTGACTAAATAATCGGGCTAACCGTCTATCGGTAGTTCCTGGTGGGCATCTGTTGACGCAGATGTCCTTCTTTATGTTCAATATACCACAATCTCCAACGTGCCGCAAGCATTTTTTAGCGGTTATCCGATTTGTTCCGCTTTTTTTCCCTTGATTTGTAGACATTAAACTGGTTCTTATACTTCTGGCTGCAAAATTCATTCCCTTTCCGGCTTGCAACAAAGGCTTTTTTACAATGCTTGCACATACGCATATCACTGTCCTTGTCCGTGAGCATGAATGAAAAGCACATCTGCACCATAATCAGCAGCGAATGGAAATCCCATACAATAACGGGCGCATCCTTTTCCAACACAATGCGGTAAGTCGAGGATATGCCGCCGTAAAGTTTGCGTATTTTTTTCAGTGCAGTTTCCCTGATACCCCGGATATTCCAATCTGATTGTCCGATGCTCTCTGCATATTCTGTTGCGGAATAATCACGCAGGAACAGATAATAGAGCATATTTTTGAGATGTGGCTTTAGCTCCTTCAATATTTCCGATAAAGCTATATTTGTGGTATGGAGTATGAAAAGAAAATTTAAGACAGCAAGGTGCTGTTTTGCGACTTTCGTGAGCAGGAGCAGCCAGCCGCCATGTTGATTATATAAGTATGCTGGCAAGCGTTATAAGGTTGACATTGTGGATTGTACAGTCATGCCACAGTGTTATGCGGCACAGCTGTTTTTGAATAAACAACCGCACAGGTTCAGAAGGGACAGAACAATTGAAATCCGAAAATCAATTCTTATGAATTCAAAAGATGAATAATATTCTGGTGTGAGTAAGAGAAATGGTTGAAAATGAGTTTGTGAATTGAAAAATCCCATGTTTTCATATATAATTTAGGAAAAGAGTCAAACTTGGGAAATCGAAATTTGGGGAAATGACATGGATAAGAAAACAGAAGAATCAAGAATTGCGTACAATAAAATAGCATTTGAGTATGATACATCAAGAGAAGGACAATATACCAGTTTTCACATTAACGAACTATCTAATATAATAGATTTGAGCGAAGGTGATATTGTTCTTGATGTTGCATGTGGAAATGGAACTCTTTTGAGGGAATTATCGAAAAAAGCAAAAATACAAGCAAATGGAATAGATGTATCAGAAAACATGATTCATGCTGCAAAAATGCGTTATCCTAATATGAATTTTGAGGTAAAGTCTTGTTATCCGCTTGAATGGAAAGATGAAAGTATTGATATTATAACGATATGTTGTGCATTCCATCATTTTGATAATCCTCAAGGATTTGTATATGAATGTAAAAGAGTTTTAAAGAGAAGCGGTACAGTGTATATAGCTGACCCTAACGTTGGAGCAATACTTAGATTTCTCGCAAATAAATTTTGGCTGCCTTTCTCAAAAAGTGGAGATGTGAGGATATATAGCAAAAAGGAGTTAGAGGTTATTTTTTATAATTCTGGATATAAAACCGTACAGGTTTATAGAAAGGGCAAAGGGGTGTTTCTTAAAGCTAAAAAGTAGCAACAAATCCCGATTGAACAAAATCGGTATTTGCGGAGGTAATATAATGGAATGTCATAGAAACAATTAACAAAAGGCATAGTACAGAGGTAAGTATAAATCTGATGCTGTTCCCAGAGAAGATTTAATAACAATAATGGAAGCGGAGCTAAATGCCCGTCAGGCTGTAATAAGCAAACAACAAGTCTAATAGTAGTTGATGATTATGAAAAGGCGCACTGCAATCGCACCATTTATAACGAAATGCAGTACGCCTTCTAAAGTATATGTTTTTCTTTGGGCTTATAATTTGAAATTCCTTTCCTGTTATGCTTTTAAGGCCATACCCATGCCTTATCTTATATCTGCAAATCCATATTTGCGCCAACTGCATCTGCATAATTGCCTTGCTTTTTACCCGCCTGCTCTGTTTCCTGTTCTCTTGCTGCTTCAATAACTTTCTGCATATCGTCATCATCAAGGTGAATTTCTCCGTTTTCGGAATTTTCCAATTTCTCTAAAAGCATCTGTTCCGCTTTTTCCATCGGCGTATTTTCCTTGACAACAATAATGCCTGGCTTTTCCTGTTCGCCGTTTGTTTTCTTATCATTTGTTTCAGTTTTATTTCCCTCTAACGCTTCCTGTAATTCTTCCTGTTTTTCTGCCACTTTCTCTTTTGTCCCTTCAATCAGCTTTTCAGAATTTTCTCGTCTTTCCTGCCGGAGTTTGTCACTCATATTCAGCATAAAATCATTTCTGACACAGGCAATAGCACTATACTTTCCATTTTCATCTATAAAACTATGACGGTATACAACAGACCAGCCACTGGCTTTATAGATACCTTCCATCAGCTTCGTCGCTGATTCAACACCTTTTATCAAGTCTTTCATATCCTTCTCTGTTTCTGGGTCATTCTGCATTTTCTCCAAAAGCCGCGGATTGACCGTTAGCGTTTTACCACTTTTCGCTGTTGAGTAAAAATTTCCAATCTTAAATTCTACACTAGGAGCAAGTTTCGCCAGTTCCCTTGCATAGGCTTCAGTACTTTTCGCCTTGTCATTTCCGGCAGTGGGATTTTTCTGTGTAGACACCGATTCTGGCGTTTCCTTTCCTGATGCAGCCTGCTTCTTTGTTGTGTCTTGTTTTTGCGCCGCATATGCACTTTCATACACATTATTGTAAGCACTGTTAATTTCCATTGCCATAACTTCATCCTCCTGATTTCATTTCTCTTCCTTTCGCTTCTTGTCCCAATAAGATTTATCCGTTACCTTATCTTTCTCCTCTTTTTTGTTGCCCACTCTTTCATCAATCGTGCTTTGGAACAGCTTTGAGATTGAGTTGGAATAAGCGCCGTTTTTGTTATAGGTCTTATCAACGCCTTTTGTCCTCGCCGCCGCATTGGAAATAGCGGATGCCTTCTGAGAAATTTGGCTGCCAAAGGAACCAAATCCGGTAAACAGGGATTTTAAAGTAGAAATGTTGTCAAGCTCAATCCCGCTTTTCCCTATCGTTGTCTTTTTCTTCAAGGCATCCTCGTCAAACTCCAGTTTATTGCCTTTTCCGACAGTGATGCCTGCTTTTGAGAGCAGGCTGCCAGTCTTTTCCGTTATGCTGGTCATCCAGGCTGCATTGCGCAGCACATTCTTCGTTTCTGAATTTCCCGCCTGCTCCACCACGGCATTGTAATCGTCGACAAATGATTTGACTGCCTTTGTGATGGCATTCCAGTCGTAATCCCAGACTTCTGTTTCTTCTCCGGTTTCCTCGTCTTTTTTCTTAAATTTCTTCTTTTCATAAAGAGAAGCATTGCCCAATGCATCTACAGACTTTTTCAGTGCATCCGCACTGGAACGCATTAACGTCAGTGTCTTGGAAGAATCCCCTGTCTGAGACAGCTTATCCGCATCCTGCTTTGCAAAATACGCTTTCATTAACTTTCCATAACTGCCGTTTTTAATCATGGCATAATCAGATACGTTAATCCCGTCCATGCCGCTGTCAATATAGGGCGCGCCGCCGCCAAACAACGTGGAATAATCCATATTGGCGTTATACCTGCTTGCATAGTCGTTAAAGCTGTTAATTTTCATAGTAGTGTCCTCCTTGAAAAAAATTCCACCTGTGCGGCTGGACGCTCCATGGAGCATCCAGCCTAACCTCCATATTCGCAAAATCCTAATTTCTATTAATTTTATCGAATTATCATTTGTACAAATAAAGTGCCATGTTGTGAAGCACCCTCATTCTGTTGTGAACCCCTTATGCAATCAGAAGAAAATTGTGAAATAATTTATGTTGCCAGGAATCCAGATAATGATCCCGAGGGACTGTAGCGATATCCTATCATGCAGCGAAAAGCAGTGGAAAAAACAGACCAACTGTCCGGCCGAAAATGGAAGTTGAAGTTCCTGATTCTTCTTGCCTGAATCTTTGGAGAAGTAATTTCATCATACATCTTTTAATATTCGTCAAACGGAATTACTATTTCAATTTCAAAATCTCCGCTTGCTCCTGCAAGAATAAAGATAGGGATTTTTACATCTGAAGAATCATAGGGATAATGCCTATATTATCAATATCAATTAATACCGTTGGATATTTTTTATCACTTTTTTCTAGTTCTTTCGGGTAATAAATTGTACATTTTTTAATCGGTTTTTCTTCCTTTACACCACTTTACAAGTTTTTGAATAAAAAATGCCATATGGGATACTTAGGTGTATAATAAGTTTGCACACAAAATTACACGAAAGAAGTGATCCCATATGACAAACTTATTATACAATGACAAGCACATAATTGGTAGGCT
>RAYE01000002.1 GCA_003612285.1 bacterium D16-51
GAGAAGGAGAACAAAAAGATTGGAGAAATATCATGCTTTTTGATAGCAGCTCAAAATGAAAGGAGGTCAGACAGTCTATGAAAAACGGAAAAGAAGGATGGTGGAAAAGATTTTGCAGATTTCGGAAATCCAAAAAGAAGGGAAAAGAACCATCAAATCGGATGGATGAAATTTCAAGCCTAACTGATTCAGACGAAAAATCTGAATATATATTCACAGATTCGGATGGTAATGTAATCGTGCCAAATGGTAGGAAGACGATGGAGATTATGCATCCAGGTTATAAAGAACACTTAAAAGAGGAAGGTTTTTGATTATTATTGAAAACATATCTGGGGCATTCCATGAAGCTATATGGGATGCCCTGATTTTATGCAGAAATCAAAAGGAAGGAGATTTATATGTGTGATTCTAAGGTGCTGTATTTGAAATTTGTAGGAATGGATTCGTGGGACAGGCCTGCGTATAAGGATGATGGTGGAACGCTATGGAAAGATGTAGATCCGAGAGCAGGAATAAAACCGAATTTATGTACTTCGGTAAATAATGAATTTGACGGTGAGCCGGACACAGACATGAAGTATTTGGAGAAATACCGGGGTGTGGCGGTTGCCTTTGAGCCGGAACGAATTGTGTGGTAATAGGAAGGAGGATGCGGACATGGCAAGGAAAAGACCGATGACAACGGAAGAACTTTTCAACAGGATAAATGGTATTTTGAAGGAGAAGGGCAGGCTGCCGGATATTCTGGATTACGGACTGGCAACGCACAGTCCTGTACCAATCACAAACTATGAGTATGGATTGAAAAATAAGCTTGATTACGGAGGAAATGAAGGGCGCACAACGTCCGGTGGACGTTGGCTTTGCGCGGACCGAAGCGGAGCGGAGACCTATCTGGATATGTGGATTGAATATACTGCAGACGGGAAAAGATGCGTAAGTGGTCTTGGTACTTTCAAGACTTTGCGGACGGATGACAAGGCTATGCATATTATGGCAGCCCTGTTAGCGGATTTCATCATAGAGGAGTATGCTTATGTCAACGCGAATTTAGATGACTTCACATGGGGCGCACGGCATCCGGGGGATGTCGGTTCTGCGCCGACCGGAGTGGAACGGAGAGGCGTAGATGTCCATGTGATTGAGGAATCAGGGGAGAAAAGCAAATGGGGATATTCCTGCGGGACAATGAAAGCGGCTCTGAAAAGAAAGGACGAACTGCTGATGAAATACAACAAAGTCATTGTCAGGGATAATGCGACAAGGAAAGAAAGAATCTATGAGAACGGGGGATGAATATGTCTGTAAAAACGCATAAAAATACTACAAAAATAGACTGCAGGTGGGCAATCGGGCTACTCTTTGCGGAAGGGATTGCCTATGTTACTAAAATAGAGAACTACCCCAAAAAATGTTTTTATTGGGAATCAGGAAAAGAGCTTCTCTATTTTGAAAGCAAGAGAGCTGCGGATGATTATGCTTTTGGCATGGAATATGTAACGGACGTGATACCGACGCCCGATTTTGTGGAAGTGCATGGAAGGGCTGGCGGTGATGATCTCTGTTTCCGTGTTTATCTATGAATTCTTCCAATATGCGGAAAATATTGAGAAGGAACATATAAATGCGTGCCTTATGTATGAGAATGTTATTGAGACACTCTACCAGCTCTACATAAAGTATGAGTACCTCAGATACAGCAGATGGGAGGATATCGAAGAAATGCACAGTGCACTGTTAGAAGAACAGAAGAAGTATGCGGAAACTGCAGAGTGCAGGAAATAAGCGGGGGTAATGGGATGGGATGTTTAAAAGAAATCATTGATAACGAATTTTCAGCCGTTGTAATCGGTGTGATGAACTTTAAGCTTGACAGCATAAGCACATTGGCAGCAGAGCACATGGATGCAAAGACGTATAAAGAGATTGACGGCGAAATGTCAAACCGCCTTGTGGAAATGTCAAAGGAGTTTTTCACGCAGGGCTTCCTTCGTGGTGTGGCTGCGGCGAAGGGCGGCGCTGTGTAGGGGCATAGCCGCATGGACTTATGGATATAAGATATGACCATGCCAAACCCCTTGATTTTCCGCAGTTATTCAAATCACATCAAAACTATTAAGTTTTGACCATGATATCTCCGAAAGATGGCGGATTGCTTCTTTCGGAGATATTTTTTCAGTGGAGAAAGAACAGCGGTAACGGAACATAGGAAAGAAGGTGGAACATGAAATACGGATATGCGAGAGTGAGCACCAAAGGACAGGCGAAAGACGGCAACAGCTTGGAGTATCAGGAACACGCCTTGAAAGATGCAGGGGCGGAAATCATATATATGGATGCATTTACCGGAACCAAATCACACAGGCCGGAACTGGATAAGCTGCTGAACGATATTCAGGACGGAGACATGCTGATCGTTACAAAATTAGACCGTATCGCCAGGAGCACCATGCAGGGGATTGAACTGATCGAGGCTCTGGTGGATAAAGGTGTGATTATCCATGTACTGAATATCGGCATGATGGATCATTCACCGACAGGAAAGCTGATCCGGAATATCTTCCTCGCTTTTGCTGAGTTTGAGAGGGATATGATCGTGGAACGTACGCAGGAGGGTAAGAGTATAGCGAAGCAGAATCCTGATTTTCGGGAGGGAAGGCCGAAAAAATATTCCAAAGCGCAGATAAGCCATGCTTTGGAATTGTTGGATACATATTCTTATAAGAAGGATAAAGCGCGTGAATACAAGCGCTGTACTGCTGTTTATTGTCTTTGGCCATCCCGATGACGTCAAGGCCTCCTCTGGGGACAGCATGGATGAAAGGTTCGCTGGTGAACCACGTATCCATCAGTACACAGGATGCTTCAATGCCCGCTTCAAGCGCACTGTGGATCAGGGCAGCTGCAGCCTCCGGCTTCTTCATTATGGCATCTTCCCGCGCTTTTGCGCCATTGGTCCGCCTGTCAATAGATTCGTTTGCATGGTTTAGCAACAGCACAAACCGTCTCCAGCTGTAATGGCAGTTGGACAGGAAATGGTAATATGTACTTTTCGCACACGCGGTGTCCTGCTTTTTGAACCAGGAAACCGGAACAGGTTTGTACCTTGGAACACCAGCATGAGGAGGAACTGGAAGATTTCAAACGCGGTACGCTTCTTCCCGCCATCCCCATTCCTGGAACGGCTGGCTTTACATATGTTGGACTGTTTTGTAGTATCATAAAGTTAGCATCTCCTCTCGTTTTTTTGAGTTTATGGGTTAACTTTATGATACCAGAGGCAGATGCTTTTTTCTATATCAACAGGGCATTTTTTGTCTTAAATATATTAAGATTTATAAGGATTTCAGGTTGAAATCCTTATGGGAAAGTTGAGTTATTAAGACTAAATAATTGCAGACTAAAAAGGTCGGAAATAAAGCATTTAAGGGGATTTACTCCAGAGTCAATATCAAAGTACCTAAATCAATACTTAAATCATATAAAAGGATATTAAGAGCAAAGGGTGCTATATGCAAGAAAATAAAATCTTACTCAGGTCTTTCTTGAATGAGCGTATAAGATATGTTAAAATTTTCATACGAAAAAGCCCTTCGACGGGGCGGCCGCCTCCCAAGCTGTCACTGTAAACTTAGCTGGTGTAATCTATGATTAGCCGGACTTACACCAGATGGGAGATGGCGCTGATGACAGATTAAAGAAATATATAATAACAATTTGTATTTAAAAACAGCTTTTGAAATAAAGCAGAAAGATGAGGCAGAAAATGAGAGTAATAGTATCGGGATTAATTAATATTGAAACAACACTAAAAGTTAGAAAGTTTCCAATTGATTATTATCCAATTGATTACCCTTTTTTTGGTATAAAATCAGGTGTTTCAGGTGTGGCTTATAATGTTGGAAAAGCTCTTTTGACATTGGGAAATGATATACAAATAACATCTTTTATTGGTGAAGATGAAGAAGGAGAGCGAATTTTATTAAATTTACAAGATGAAAGAATAGGAAATCAGTTTATTTATCGTGAATTAAAAGAAACGCCCGTTACAATAGCATTGTATGATGAGGAAGGAAAAAGACAAATATATTGTGATTTGAAGGACATTCAGGAAAAAAATATGGATTTTGATAGATTAGAAGCAACAATAAGAAATAGTGATTTGGTTGTTTTATGCAATACTAATTTCAACCGCTCATTATTAAAAAAAGTAAGGGAGGCTGGGAGATTGATTGCTAGTGATGTTCATGTGTTAAGTGACATTGATGATGAATATAATAAGGAATTTATGGAATATGCAGATATTTTATTTTTGAGTGATGAGCAATTGCCGAGTAGTGCAGAACGATTTCTTTTTGAAATGAAAGAAAAATATTTATCGAAAATTATAGTAATCGGACTTGGCCAGAAGGGAGCACTGTTATATGAACGTTCTAAAGATAAAATATACAGATTGGAGGCTGCTCATGTAGGTGATGTTGTGAATACTCTTGGTGCAGGAGATGCATTATTTTCATGTTTTATTAATTATTACATGAAAGGATACTCAGCAGTAGAAGCCTTAACTCGTGCAGAGATATTTGCAGCGTTAAAAATTCGTTATAATGGTGCAGCAAATGGATTTAGCAGCGAAGATATTGTGGAAAGGTATTATAGAAATGGTGGTGTAGCTGTACTAGTACAATAAGGAAGGATAAGTTTCGGAGTTGTGTTCTATAATATAGCATCATGTATGGAAAATATGAATATAGCAGAAGATATTTATTCTGCGTAAAATTCATTCGGCATTTAACCGCCTTAGCAATATTTCCATGTAAATCTATATATCTTTATGCCAAATTGGTGTAGTAATGGTATAGTAACTTTAAAAAAGTTTGATGCAAATTCCCTATAGAAACAAAATATTTTGGACACATGCATAGGTTCATGACAGGTAAAAGGATAAGGATTATCCTTAACTTGTTGTGGGCTTATTTTATTACTAAGGCGGTTAAATGTCGATGTTTTTACTTGCCTAAATTTTTATCTGCTGCGTTGGTCTACGCTCCGCTACGGTCCGTGCTTAACAGATGTCCACCGGACATCTAGCACCATCAATCGCTGTAGCACTCGCTACAGCTCAATCTTTCGCCTTGCAGATAGAAATTTATTCTGCGTAAAATCCATTCGATATTTAACCGCCTTAGTAATATTAGGTGCTGCTGATTGGCTGGTTTTTATATAAAAGCAGTTTTTTGTGAATTGCTTTTATGCTTTTGTGAAAGAATTAATTGTAAGAAGCGGTTAAAAAATAATGCTGCCTTTTATGCAGTTATTTTTTTAACAATTCCTGAAGATGCAGTATAATGTTACTAAAGTGGTTAAATAGCAGTGTTTTTACCTGAGTATTCTGCGTAAATTTACTGATATTTGACCGGCTTAGAATAGTTTTGTGGTAAATTCAGCAATCTGAGAGGAGAAAGTTATGAAACGGATTATTAAAGAGAAAATGTTAGGGAATTTTGAAAGTTACCTGAAAAAAGCGGAAAAGAGCAAGGCTACCATCAGCAAGTATCTGTGTGATTTGCGGAAGCTGATAGAATATGCAGGCGGAAGGGAGATTAGCAAGGAACTGATGATTAATTATAAAGATAAGCTTTTAAACAAAGATGAGTACAAGGTTAGAAGTGTTAATTCTTTTTTGGCGGCTGCAAACTGTTTTCTGGAATATATGGGCTGGCATGATTTGAAGGTTAAGGCTTATAAGATACAGCAGGAAACGTTCTGCCCGGAAAATAAATGCCTTTCAAAAGAAGAATATTACCGGCTTGTAGAGGCGGCAAAGAAAATGGGTAAGATACGGCTTGCAATGATTTTACAGACAATCTGCGCTACAGGCATCCGTGTCAGCGAGCTGGCGGCCGTTACTGTTTCTTCTGTGCGGAGTAATTCGGTGGTTATCCATAATAAAGGGAAAATAAGGGCAATCCTTTTGCCGGATGAACTAAGAAAGGAACTGCTTTACTATATAGGGAGGAACGGAATACAAAAAGGGGCAGTGTTTTGTACCGCTTCAGGGAAGGCAGTGGACCGAAGCAATATCTGGAGGGAGATGAAAGCCCTCTGCAAAGTGGCAGATATTAATGAAGAGAAGGTATTTCCGCATAACCTGCGCCATTTGTTTGCCACTGTGTTTTATGCAATTAAAAAAGATATTGCAAAATTGGCGGATATTCTCGGGCATAGCAGTATTGAAACAACAAGGATTTATATTAAAATGACCGGCAGGGAACACAAAAAGCAGCTTAACCGGATGAAACTTGTGCCGGTATGCTGTGCTACAGCGTAAATCTGACATGGCGGTGCAAAGATAAAGTATAGTATTTATGTTCGCGTGCACAACGGGCCAAACGCAGGCTTGCTTGCAGCGGAGGCTATAATTGTGGAAAGAAAAAAACTGTACGCTGCCTGCATACAGTTTTTACAACATAATGATTATTATGTTATCCAAATACATATGCTATTGTAACATGAAAGTCTTTGCATTTCAAGTTTTTTTCTGTTATTTCTATTATTTCCTCTTTTTACAGTTGGTGTTCATGAAATAACTAAATTCCGGGAATTTTGGCATGGAATTTTGTTTAAATGCCAACATCATAATAATCATTATGTTGTAGGGCAATATTTTGAAGCAGGGAGGGGAATTATGCCATCTATTTTATCAATTCCGAGAAATACAATGAGGAAGCGGGATGGGAATGCTTTGCTAAGGATTGAAAGGGCAACAGGGGAGAGCAGTACTTTTGTGTGCCAATTTAACCCGGATCAGTATCATATTAATGTAAAAGGTAAACTAAATAAAATAGAACGGCAGGGAGAAGATTCCCCAATTGTTCAGTTTATGGGGGGAAGCAGCTCTGTTTTGGATTTGAAATTATTTTTTGATACGAGTACGTCCTATGAAATTAAGACGGGAATGGGTTTTAGAAAGCCCAAGAAGGAAAAAGCACAGGATGTGTCTGTCTATACTGAGACACTGATGTCTTTGGTACGCATTGAGGGAAAGGCGTGCCGGCCGCCTTTAGTGACATTTTCATGGGGATCTCTTCTGTTTAGCGGGCTTGTGGAGAATGTAGATGTAAATTACACTATGTTTGAAAAAGGAGGGATACCGGTTCGTGCAGAAGTATCCTTGAATATTGTTTCTGCAAAATTAAAACCGCTGGATACGGTAAAATTAAAAGCAAAAGAGCCTTCGGCCGGTACGAAGTGTGTTACCATGACTTCGGACAGCAGTCTATGGGATATAGCGGAAAAAGAGTATGGTGATGCGTCTCATTGGAAGGATATAGCTGAGGAAAATAATATACTGAATCCGTTAGAGGTTTCGGCCGGGACACAGTTAAAAGTCCCGGCATTGCCGGAAGTGAGGTAGGATATGCCGGATTTGATGACAGGGACATATACTTTTGAAGCATTAGCATCAAAATATGGAAATTTTTGTGTCCCGCTGATTAGAATTAGGATGAATGGCACAGAGCTGGTTTCGGCTTTGAAATTGTCTGTTGTGGATATCAAAGTAACTTTATCGCTTCATGCTGCAGGTATGGTGTTATTTAAGCTTGGAGGATTGTATGATGCAAAAAGCCACTCTTTTGATAAAAAGATAAAGAGTTACTTTGCACTGGGAAGTATTATGGAAGTGGAACTTGGTTATTTGTCCCATACATGCAAAATTTTTAAAGGGTTTGTAGCAATGCTTGGGGCAGAATTTAGCCGGGCGCCGTTTTTGGTAGTTACCCTGATGGATGCCAGAAGGCTGATGATGTTAAGCGGAAGCCAATATATGCTCCATGAGGTGGTGAATTACTCTGATGCATTTAAAACAATTATTGCAAAATATTCTAAGCTTTGTTCGCCGGAAATTGATGCTACGGATGACAGCCTGGAAAGACCCTTGTCACAGACGCAGAATGATTATCTTTTTGTGACGAAGGAGCTGGTTAAGAATGGAAAAGTTGACAGGGAATTTTTTGTGCTGGGGAGTAAGGTGTATTTCCGAAAGCCCAGGAGGGTGAAGCAGCCTATTATGACATTGCAGTATGGGCGTGAACTTTTGGCGCTGAAGATAGATGAAGAATACCAGGATTTAAAAGTAGAGGTAATAGGTTATGATGGCCAGGCGCAAAATGTTGTAGCCGGAAGCGCAGCAGTTAAGAAAAATAAGAACCAAAAGAAGCTTTTTTCTTCTGCACAGGTATTTACTGTGGCAGATCCTGCGGTTAATACGCAGAAAAAGGCAAATGAAAAGGCAAGTGTTATTGCAAAAGAGAAGGAATGGAAAGCGCGCAGCGGACGGGGAGTTACCATGGGGCTTCCGGAACTGGTGCCGGGGCGTTTTGTTAAGGTAGAAGCCCTGGAAAAGGACTATGGCGACCATGAATATTATATTGAGAGCGTTGTCCATACAATTGATAATGAGAGTTTTCGGACAACCTTTGAGATTGGAGGCTGGGAGTAATGGGAATGATTGGCGACTGGATTATCAGTGGTGCCGATGAAAGGATTTGCAGCGTCACGACCGGGCTTGTGAAAAATAATTGGGATGATGGGCATCCGGGGATGGTGAAAGTAGAGTATTTTCTTGGGACGCAGGGAAAAAATGTGACCGGATGGCTTCCTGTAGCAGTTCCTTATGCATATGATAACTGTGGAATGTATATGCTGCCGGAAATAGGTTCAGAGGTAGTTGTTGCTTTTAATATGGGGGACAGGAACTGCCCGATTGCCATTGGATGCCTCTGGAACCGGAAAAATAAGCTGATGGGGGATACTGCGGCAGAGGGCAATAAAATTAAGCGCTTTAAGACAAAGGGAGGCTGTGAGGTAGTATTTGAAGAGGAAAAAGGAAAAGAAGTCATTGAGGTTCATACGCCGGCTGATTTGAAACTTCGGATGGAGGATGAGAACCAGACAGTAGCGATACAGGATAAAGAAAAGAAAAATGGTGTATTGATTGACGCAAAGGAAGGAAGCATAAAACTTTTTGCAGATAAGAAAATAACTTTTGAGGCGGGCGGGAAAGCAATGGTGGTATTGGATGGGAGTAAAAAATCTTTGGAAGTTAAGGCAGATGAGGTGAAAGGAGAAGCAGCCAGATCCTATACATTAAAGGGGCAGAATGTGCAATTAGAGGGAACACAGATGGACATTAAGGGGAAGAGCCAGTTATCTGTGCAGTCCGGTGGAATGGCACAAATTAAGGGTGCTTCAGTTAAGATTAATTAAGTATTGGGCTGGCATCCTGTTGCTGGGACAGTTTCTAAGGGAATGGGGGATATTTATGGAACAGAGTGATCCGAAGGCGTTCCTGGGGGTGGGGGTTAAGTTTCCGATCCAGGCAGATAAAAATACAGGACGGATTAAGGAGTCTTCTTATGAAGAAGATATTCAGGAGGCAATTCGCATTATTCTTTCTACCAGAAAAGGTGAGAGAATCCGTAATCCACACTTTGGATGTGGAATCTATGATTATGCCTTTGAGGCGTTGGATGATACGACAATGAGCGCGGTGAAGCACGAGGTAGAAATGGCGTTGGTTTTGTGGGAGCCCCGGATTGAGAATATAGAGGTGGCGGTTGATGCCAGGCAGGAGGAAGGCGTTCTTTTGATTGAAATAGGATATGTAGTTAGAAGTACGAATAATCCATTTAATTTGGTATTCCCATACTATATTAATGAAGGCTTTGGAGGATGATAGATGGAAGAGGGAATCAGTCAGGGGATACAGCGGAATATCCACAAACGGGCAGAGAGTTATACTCCGGAGTGGCGTTTTCAGCCAGAAAGTTTAGATATTGGTTCTGCACTGGCGGTTGTCTATGCAGAAATGATGGCAGGAACTGTTAAGGCGTTTTCTAAGGTTATGCTTAAAAACCGAATAGCTTTTTTGAATGGACTGGATGCTGACATATTGCCGGCAGTCCCATCCCATGGGTATATACAGTTTTCTCTTATTAATGAAGAGGTGGAAGGCGCTGAAGTGGAAACAGGCACAACAGTGACTGCCAATGATGATAACCTGCCGGACGGGCAGGCTGCCTTTGAAACCAGGGATGATATCTTTGTGACGCCGGCTGCAGTATCGGATATTTATCAGGTATGTGACAGGCGGGATTTGATTTACAGGCTTTATGACAGGCAGGAAATGGAATGGAACCCTTTTTCCATGTTTGGTTTTGGCGGCATAAATTTACAAAAGCATGAAATGTATTTTTGTTATGATAGCCTTTTGTATATCCGCACAGAGGCACATATTGATTTTCGCTGGCTTAGCTGGGGTGGTATGGAGCTAAACGCAGAATATATAAATTTGTTAGCGGATTCTAAAAAAGCTGCCTTTGAATATTATACAGCGGAGGGGTGGGCGGCATTTGACGAGGTGGAAAAGACAGGAAAAGGTTTAGCTTTCCATAAAAATAAATCTCAGCCACAATTTACAAAAAAGGAACTGGAAGGAAAAGAGGGTTACTGGATTCGATTGAGGATTCTGGACTTTGCATTGTTTTCTAAGATGAGTTTATCCTGTGTGCGTCTTTCGGCGCAGAGCCGGGATATGCTGCCTGATATCGTTTTCGGTACGGAAGGGGAGAGTAACCTGAACCGGTATTTTCCATTTGGGGAAAGGCTTGGGCTGTATCAGGAAGTTTACTTTGGATCAGAGGAGATACTGTCAAAAAAAGGGGCGCAGGTGACGCTTTCTTTTGGGATTCGTTTTGCAAAAATTCCTCTTGAAACAAATAGCGGGGATGAACTGCATTGGGAATGGATTATGAAGCAAAGCGACTTTAAGCAGGATGTATCGTTTGACGTTACGGTAGAATCGGTTATTTGGGAGTATTATAACGGTTTTGGGTGGACAAGGCTTTTTGCGGATGACCGGTATCACCGTATTTTCTCTGTTACAGACGGAACCGGAGGACAGTACAGGTCATTGCAGTTTATCTGTCCGGAAGATATAGAAAAAACGATAGTAAATGCGGCAGAGACTTACTATATACGTGCCCGTATTATGAAAATAAACAATCTGTATAAGCTGAAAGGGCATTATGTAGTTCCATGCCTGGAGAATACTTCCTTTTGTTACCGATATCCCGAGGAAGGGGCGGAGCCATTAGCATATATTTTTCATAATAATCTGATGAACAGCTTAATATATGGGAGGGATATCAGGGAAAAAGAACCTTTTTTGCCGTTTTGCCAGACGGACACGGAGAATACAGGCGTCTATTTTGGGTTTGAAGCGGCGCCAATGGGAAATCCGGTAAAGATGCTGTTTTGTATTGCAAATGACAGAAATCGCAGCCGGCAGCCGCTGCTTTGGGAATACTGGACAAGGAAAGGCTGGAAAAATGTGAATCCGGCAGATGAAACAGATTATCTTTCCAAGACAGGGATTATTACATTTGCGGGAAATACAGATATGGAAAAAAAGAGACTCTTTGGAAAAGAGCGATATTGGTTTCGGATTCGGGATATCGGAGATTCCTATTTTTCAGAAGAGGCTAAAGTGGATTTGCCAGTACTTCAAAGGATATATATGAACACAACAACGCTGCAAAATATATACAAAAGAGAACGGGAATATTTCAGGATGGAGATATTTCGGAAAGGACAGCGGTTTAGGCTTCTGGAAGGTAATGTATATGCTGCAAGGGTGTTTGTAGATGAGACTGGGTATCTGTCAGAACAGGAGTTGGAAAATCTGAAAGTGGAAGGGCTTATTTCGATTGAGGCAGATGATAACGGAATGCCAGAAAGGATATGGGTGGAATGGAAGCGGGTGCCTGATTTTTCAGAATCGGGTTCTACGGACCGGCATTTTGTTCTGTATGCTTTCCGTGGCGAATTGGTATTTGGGGATGGAAGGCATGGGAGGATTCCTGCTATTTCCAGGATGGAAAACATTCGCATTGATTATTGCTGCGGGGGCGGGGCGTATACAAACCTGAAGGAAGGGAAAATTGGCAGATTAGATAGGGCCATTGGATATATTAGCGGGGTGACAAACCCTGTGGCAATGTCCGGCGGCTGTAATGCAGAGACTCTGGAGGAAGCAGTGAAAAGGGAGTCGGCGGCGATACGGCACCAAAACAGGGCCGTTTCGGCGAAAGATTATGAGGAACTTGCCATGTGTGCGTCAAGGGAGATTCAATTGGCGAAATGTTTTGCAGGGTATGATGCTTTGGGGAGACGCTCTGGTGGCGCAGTAACCTTGGTGGTACTGCCAAAACAGTTCCGTAAGGGGCAGATGGATTTTGCGCCTCTAAAGGAAAAAGTGCTGCAATATATGAAAGACAGGGTGAGCGTTTTTCTGCAGAACAGCCAAAAATTTTTTGTGGTGCATCCGGAGTTTATTGAAATAAGGCTTTACATAGAGTTAAGTGTGGGAAATTTTAATGAGGTGTTTCGGGTAAAAAAAGAAATTCTGGAACGTTTAGAAAAGTTTTTGAGCCCTGCAGGGCGGCAGGGGGCAGAGGAAGGATGGGAGATAGGGAATTTTCCTAATATAATGCAGATACAAAATGCAATTAGTGATATCAGGGGAATTATTTATATCCGCAATATTATGATGAGCACTTACACTGCGAATCCTGTCAGGCAGGAGGAGGTAGATGTTGAAAAGGTAAGGAAACACCGGTATGTTCTTCCGGTGAATGGGGAACATGAAATTATCATTCATGTGGGATAAAAAAAGGTATATATAGAAGGGAAAAGACCGCAGCTATGATTGCCTGATAAAGGGAAAGGTTCTGTAGGAAAAGGGGTGGTATATGTGTTGCCAGACATCAGTTTGGATGAAAAAAGCTATGATGAAATACTGGATGAAGCGATAAACATGGTGATTAGCAAGTATCCTGGATGGACAGATTTTAATGAGCATGATCCGGGAATTACCATGCTGGAACTTTTCGCTGTGTTAAAGGAAAGCCAGCAGTTTTTTGCAGGCAGGATTGGTGAAGAAAATAGGAAAAAGTACTTGAAATTGCTGGGAATGCAAAGAAAAACGAAACAGCCTGCAGAAAGCCTGGTTCATATTAAGGCAGATGGGAACTATGGGCTTCTTTATGGGCACAGGCTGGAGGCAGAAGGCCTTTGCTTTGAGACTGCGCATAAAAAGCAGCTGGCCGGGGAGGATGTTTGTGGCTGCATGGCAGTGAGTGAGGGGAAAATAGAGGATTTTATCAGCCGCAGGCAGATGGAGTTTAGTGGTATTCTGCGTTTTTGGAGTTTTGGGAAGAAGCCGGCACAGGGAAATACCATGTATATTTGTTTTGGGGAAAGACTTCCAGAGAAGACGCTGTTAGATTTATTTGTAGAAGTATATAAAGGCTATAGTGTGAAAAGAAATCCACCGGAAGCCGGTTTTGTGCCGTTAGTGCAGCTGCAGTGGCAGTATTATACGGAACAGGGATGGAAGGAGTTAGAAAAGCTTCAGGATGAAACCTGTGCATTTCTTTTTGATGGTTTTATTCGGTTTGTGTTGGAATGTCCTATGAAGCGGGCAGAAGTTATGGGGCGGCAGGGGTATTTTATCCGTGCAGTGCTTAGGGAAGGGGAATATGATGCAGCCCCCGCCATAACAAGAATCAGCATGAATATATGCCGCGTAATACAACGTGAAACGCTGGTGGAATGTCTGATACAGGAAGAAATACAAAGCAGCATCAAAATTAGTACAGAACTTTGCGTCCTGGGCAGGAGTGAGATTTATATCGGAAAAGATGGGATTTTTTATCCCGTGGAAGACTTTACAAAAGATATTTGTGAAGATGAGGGCGCAGTGAGATTTGATATTGAGGATGATAGGCTTGACAGCGCAGATTGTGTGATGGTACTTAACAGGGATCTATCATATCTTCACAAAAGGAGAGCTGGTGTGGGAAATGGGTTTCCCGGCCAGGAAATTAATCTGGAGGATTTGCAGGTTTTATATGATGGTTTGGAAATATTGATACAGGATGTGGAAAAGAAAGACGGTTTCTGCCTTTGGGAGAAAGTAGAGGATTTTGCAAGATCATCCCCGGAGGACAGGCATTACATATTTGATTCCGACAGGGGGATGATTCGGTTTGGGGATTGTATTCATGGGATGGCGCCTGAAGGGGAAATTTTACTGGCAGGATATGTGAGGACCATGGGGAGTGATGGGAATGTGAAAGCAGGAAAAATCAACCGTTTCCGTATGCAGGGGCTGGAGGGGCTGAATCTTTCCAATATATGCGACGGAACCGGGGGATGCGATGAAGAAACGTTAGAGGATAGTTTCTTTCGGGCAGGGCAGAGCCTGAAAAGGGCGGAATGTGCCGTTACAGGGCGGGATTATGAAGAATATGTCATGAAAACACCGGGGCTGATGATTGAAAGCTGCAAGATACTGCATCTAGACCATGTCAGGCAGTTTATCCAAAATGTTGATGAAATGACGGCTTATCTGGTGGTAAAACCGTATGGATGGAAAAAGGGCAGCCGGATAGAGGATATTTATGTACAAAATATTAAAAATTATCTGGAGCGTTACCGGATGGCTGGCAGCCAGGTGTTTATTTTTTTCCCGGAGTATGTGGAGCTTGAGGTATATACAGAGGTAGTTGTTAAGCCGCAGTACCTTCATGTGGGAGAAAGGGTGAAACAGGCGGTTTACAGTTTTTTTGGCAGCTATCAGGAGACTTTTGGAAGCGTAATTGCCTATAGCAAACTGTATGGTTATCTTGACAGGCAGGAGTTCATTTTGGGCATCCGTTCCCTTAGCATGGATTGCAGGGGAAATAGCGTAAAAAGAAGCGCAGATGGGGATATTGTGCTGTCCCCTTATGGAATTGCCGTTTTGAAAGAGGTAAAGGCGGTATTGACGGCAGGTTAACAGGGTAAGGAGATGGGTAGTAATGGATGGGAAATTAAACTATTTTATTTTTAATAAAGAATCGGATTACAGGAGGGGCTGCCTTTTGAATATGACGGTGGAAGGTGGCGGGCTTCAGGTGGAAAGAGATTCTGTGGAAAGGGGCTTGTTTCTATCCCGGATTCTGGACAGCCGGGAGGTAGAAATGGAGTGGCACCGTTTATGTATCAGGAGGGATGAAAAGAGACAGGCCGCTTTCAGAGTATCTATATATGCAGGAAACCAGAAAAGCTTTGTCTTTCGGGGCGGGGAGACAGATTTGGGCCAGTTTGTCTGCCGTGGGGATATAGCGTTTGAGGAAAAGCTGCAATGTATGCTGCCCTGGCTGCAAAAGCAGGTGACGGGACAGGATGATATATTGCTTCATGGGGTGACGGGAAGGTATTTGTGGTTTCTTTTAGAAATATACCGGCAGCAGGAAGCAGGGAAACTTTATGATATTCAGGTATATTTTCCAAAACAGTCATGGATGGGATACTTGCCGGAGATTTATCAAAAGGAAGATAAGGATTCTTTTTTGGAAAGATACCTGGGGATTTTTCAGACAATCTATGAAGATTTTAATGAGGAAATACGGCAGGTTCCACAAAAGCTTGATATGGAGTCAGCCAAGGGGGAGCACCTGGCATGGCTGGCAGAGTGGCTGGATATTGAAGAAAGTTATATCTGGCCGGAAAATCAGTTAAGGGTACTTTTAAAAAACGGAGTGTCCCTGTATAAAAGGCGGGGAACACGGCAGGGGATTATTGATTTCGTAACACTTTATACGGGAGAGCCGCCCTTTATTGTAGAAAACCATCAGATTAGGCGTTTTAAAAAGGACGGTGCATATTTGGAAAACCTGCAAAAGCTTTATGGAAGCAATCCCTATTCCTTTACTGTTTTGGTCAGGGAGGAAGTGTTTCATTCTATATGGCAGCAGAAGACATTAATAAAAATCATAGATGATATTAAGCCGGTGCAGATGGACTGGCAGCTTGTTATGATTAAACCATATATTTTCGCGGGCTTGTTTTCTTACATAGGGATTAACAGTGTACTTGGCAAATATAGCGCTATGGCTTTGGACGGTCATTCTGCAATTCCTTTTGTGGCATTGCAGGGGTCTTGTGTGGTGGCAAGGCAGGCAGAAGTTTGTGCCTGCGCTGCGGCACAAACACATAGTATTATGCGAAAAGAGCGGCGCAGGAATGAGGAAGATTATGAAAAATTCTAATTTTTTTCCATTTGAGAGAAATAAATATTTTTATGGAAAGCTGCTGTCGGTAGATGATTTTGAGTTAGAGCAGAAATATATGAATGATAAAAGGCGGATGCTTAACCGTTTTATTTTGGGCTCAGGGGTTGTGGCAGGCCTTTATGTAGTACGGACGGATGAACAGACTGTTTCTGTGGAGGCGGGCTTTGCGTTAGACTCCTGGGGGAGGGAGATTGTTGTAGATGTGCCTGTGATTAAGAAGCTTTCTCTGATAGAAGGGTTTGGGGAATGTAATATTGGAGATGCAAAGGACGTTTATTTGTGTTTGGAATATGATGAAAACGAGACAGACAGAGTCCACAATATTGCTGGAAATGAGACAGGCCAGGGACAGGGAGGCGGTTCTTTCCGTAAAATAAGGGAGGGGTATCGTCTGTTTTTAACGAACAGAGAGCCGGAGGGGGACACAGTATCGCCTTCCGGATGGTATCAGGTTTCCCAGACTATTTATCAGGAGGGGGATATTCGTATTACGCAGGTTATGCCGCGGTATATCCGTGCAGGGGGGACTGCACAGATAAAGATACAGGTGGAAAACAGGGGAAGAAGTAATGTGTCCTTTTCCTATGATTTGGTTTTAAATTGTCTTTTGTCTGATGGCAAAGCAAAAATCAGGGTGAGTTTTGATGAAGTGTTGTTTGAAAGAACAGGACGTTATGAAATAGCATATCCGATTCAGGCTTCTGATACAGTTTTAGAAGAAGGGGATGCGGTAATTGATCCGGAAACGGTATCCTTACGTTTGTCTGGGATTGTGCAGGAAGTTCATATGGAAGCAAAGATGACAACGAATATCGTGGCACAGGATGAAAAGGAGGCAATGCAAAAGGAGTACTACCGTTCTTCCATGGGAAAAATTATCAGGACGGGGTATAAACAGCCGGTATATCTTGCCAGACTCCAGGTGGTCAGTGCAGCGGATACATATATTATTGAAAGGATAGAAAATGTCCCTTTTGGCCAATATGTATCTAATCATGTGATAGAAGCTGCATTGTACCAGATGATGCAAAAGGAGCTTATGGTATTGGAAGACAGGGGAGGCAGACAGGATGGTATTGAGGCGGACAGGGTTCGGGAAAAAGGGGAGGGAATGAAAATTGCCCAAGGCGTAACGGATATTTACCTGACAGGCGGACAAAGGGGAGATAAGTTTTTTTCTTCTGAGATTGTACACGGCCTGGGGCTTGGTAAAGTAACAGTAATTCTTGGGATGGAAAGGGAATCCGGCAAAGTAGTCTATGGTTCTTCTGAGATTTTTGAAGAGGATAAGGAGAAGGGGGTTGATGCAGAGCTTGCGGCATGTGTGGATGAAGATAATGGAAGTTTTGTGGTGGGCGTCCGTCTGTTATCCGCTGTGTTGGGAGGAAAGATTCATGTGCACTGGACAGCTTTCAAGGATAAAGAAGATATCGCCTCTGAAAGAAATGAAAAGAGGATATTTATTAAACCAAATTTGCTGGAATTAACAGTACGGCAGTCCCATTATCTGGAGGCGGTATGTGAAAATATGGTAGAAAAGGCAGTTTCCTGGAGCGTAAAGGATAAAGGGGGCTTCATTGATGAGAATGGTTTATATACTGCGCCAAATACCTCAGGAGTATACGAGGCCGTAGCCCAGAGTGTGGCCTTCCCGGAAATCAGGGCGTCTATTTTTGTGGTAGTCAGGGATAATGTGTAATTTTGCAGGGGAAGGAGGCATGAAAGCGGATTATGCTGATACAATCACTGGAGAAGAACTATATTGTAATCAAATATAGTTTCTCAGATAGCAATGTAGAACGTTATATCTGTCAGGAGGAAACGGGCAGCAAAAGATATACGGTTGTACGGATAAAGAACAGGCTGTGGATTGCAGGGGTAGTGGAATTTCTTATGCACCAGAAAGAGAACGCCCATTTTACAGACTTTGTTTCCTGCTTTTTTAGTGAGGAATGCCTTTATGTGGTGATGAGGTATGCAGAGGGGATTTCATTGGAAGAAAAGCTGAAAAATGAAAGTTCCCCTTTGGAAGAGCGGCTGGCAATCGGGAAGGGGATTCTGAAAGAAATATTGATATTAGATATGCCGGACTATTTTTTGAAGGATTGCCTGAAAGCAGAACATATTATTCTGTCGGCGGGCCTTGATGCCGGTTTTCGATATGAATTGCGAAACATCGGCGATTATAGCCGGGTTCAGTTCTGGCAGGTACAGAATTCTCTATTGAAAATTTTTCAGATGTTATTTGGACAGGAGATGAAAAAGAAGATGCTGCCGCCGTCTATCCGTTTTTGTGATTTGCTGAGAAAGGGAGGATACCGGGATGTTCTGGAAATCTATACGGCATATGACGGGATGTGCAGGGAGATACAGGAGCTTTCGGACAGCAGAAAAATTCTGCCCCGTACATGGGATTTTCGTTTGTGGGACAGGATAAAAAGGCGTATTCCGGTTTTTAAAAGGATATGTGCCATAGTATTGATGTTACTGGCAGCTGCTTTTCTGATTTATACGGTGCACGAATCAATGCAGGAAGGCGGGGAGAAGAAATCATTTAAGTACATAGGGACATTGGAAATACGGTAATTGTGAAAAGGAGGCGGACTATATGAAGTTTTCCGGACACTTTGATTTACTTAGGGCATTTCGGCTGTTTACCAAAAAAGTGAAGAGGATTTTTGCAGCGCCAATACAATTGGCATATCAAAAAGTAATACGTATGGTCAGCCCTGCAAGCATTGTTGGGAAGATGTCGGAAGATATCAAGGTTGAGGTAAAGGATATCAGGAAGAAGCCGGCCTCCCTGGAGGAGTATTACCTGATAGGGAAACATTATGTTGCAAAAAAGATTGTCTATTTGGCAGCGTTTTTGGCCACCGTTGTAACTGCGTTTTTTATTATGGCTGGGCTGCCCTGGGTACAGGCTAAATTTTTTACAAAAACATTTGTGGTAAATTCGGAAAAAATGCAGGGCTATACTGGCAGGGTGCGGCTTTTAGATAACAAAACAGAACGAAATGTATTATTTATTGGGCGCATGGAGGATGGGAGGATAAACGGCGAGGGGGTTCTATATGATTATCATGGAAACAAGCTGTATCAGGGGAATTTTCTGATGGAGATGTATGATGGCAGCGGGGAAACCTTTTACAGTAGCGGACAGACTTGCTATAAGGGGGAGTTTAGCGCAAATAAATATGATGGTAAGGGGACTTTGTATTACCAAGGCGGCGGGGTCAGATATGAAGGACAGTTTGTCCAGAACTTTTATGAAGGACAGGGAACAGGATATTTTCCCAATGGAGAGGTAAGCTTTGTCGGGGAGTATGTGCAGGGAATGTATAACGGAAGCGGCAAATTATACTATAGGGACGGAACGTTAAAATATAAAGGGGAATTTGCAGAGAATCAATATAATGGCAGGGGCAGCCTGTATGACGAAGAAGGCGGGCTTGTATATAAGGGAGAATTTGCGGCTGGCAGGAAAAATGGAGAAGGAGTCTTATACAGGGATGGGGAGGTGCTTTATGCGGGCAGTTTTAAAGAGGATGAAATTGTGGAAGGAACAGTTCTTTTATATGATAAAAAAGGGAGGGTAAAATACAGTGGGGGAATCAAGGATGGGAAGTACCAGGGGGAGGGAAAGCTGTACCGGTCAGGAAAGCTTTTGTATAACGGAACTTTTAGTGAGGGGAAATATGAGGGAAGAGGCAGGCTGTATGGGGATGATGGAAAGGTTATTTATAAGGGAGAATTTGCGGCGGGTGCTTATGAAGGAAAAGGAACCATTTACGCAGGTAAAAAGAAGGTCTATACCGGCGAATTTGTACAGGGAAAATATGAAGGGAAAGGCGAACTGCATGATTATGCAGGACGGCTTGTATACAGTGGTGAGTTTTTGTCAGGACAGTATGAAGGGAAAGGAAAAGAGTATAAAGAAGGCGTAGTGGTATATGATGGTGAATTTGCAGAAGGAATGCGTTCCGGCTCCGGAAAGGAATATAACGAGAATCAGATTCTGGTATATGATGGCAATTTTGTTCAGAACAGGTATGAAGGAATTGGGAAATTATTTGATGGGAAGAGTGGCAGTTTACTGTATGATGGGGAATTTTACCAGGGGCAGTATGAAGGTACGGGTAAGCTGTATAATCCTGCGAGGGAAATTTTGGTTTATGAGGGAGGGTTTCATCAGGGGATGTACGAGGGGGAAGGAAAATTGTACAGAAAGAATGGGATGCTACAGTACGAGGGTGGTTTTTTGAAAGGGAATTACAGCGGCAATGGTGTTTTATACAGCGCCTCTACTGGGGAAATAAAGCAGGAAGGGGTTTTTAAGGATGGAGAGCTGATATTAAAAGAGGAGAAGTAAGAGATGGGATATGGGATTTTATCGGACATAGGCAATTTGCTGGTTGGGATTCTTTGCCGGGAGCTGGTTCCTGAAGTAATCCTGCATGGAAATAACATTGGGCTGTGCAGCCCGGAGGAGCATGGCGATTTGAATCTGGGAATCTATTTATATGATGTGAGTGAAAATGAGGATGTTTTAGCGGCGGGAATGAAGAGCATGGGGACAACAAGGCAGTCATATCCATCTACTTACCTGGATTTACACTATATGATTACGGCATATTCCGGGAGTGACATGAAATTCCGGGCGGCAGAAGAACAGAGGATTCTTGGGAAGGTTATACAGGCGCTTCGGGATAACAGTGTATTATCGGAGGAGGTTCTTGGGGATGGCGCTTCCATGACAGCAAAGATTGAACTGCAAAGGATGGACAGATATGAAAAACTGCGTATGTGGAATTTTCCTAACGTCCCTTATAAGCTTTCTTTATTTTACAGGGTACGGCCAGTTGAAATTCCTTCGTTAAAAACAAGGCAGGTTGCCAGAGTCAGAGATGTTACTTTTCAGGCGGGAGAAGACAGGATTGCATTCCGTGCTTCTATGGTAGTGCTTGTCATTGATGATTTTACGGGAAGGCCTGTAGCGGGCAGTAATGTCAGGGTGTCGATATCGGGAAAAATGTCTCCTGTTGTGAAAGGGGATGGCTATTATGTTTTTGTAAATGTGACGGAGCCATCCGTGACGGTTTTGTGCGAAAGCAGGATTTATGAGCGGCGAGCAGAGCAGGTGGAACTGGCAGGGGAGACGGAGAATGAGGTCTTAATTATCAGGCTGCAGCCAAATGCCAGTTATCCGATGCCGGCAAATGCCACCTGTGTTTCCGGAAAAACACAGCCGGGAAGGCGTCTGCTGTTCTGGAGCGGGGAGGGAAAAGGATACAGGCTTCTGCATGATTACCGCTGCCAGGAAAGGGAAGGGGGGAATTTGATTGCTGTCTTTAACCCGGATAATAAGGCGGTGGAGGGAAAGTCCTTTTTTATCTGCTGTAAGGGGGAGAAGGAGTTTTTTACCATTGTGGGAAAGTCAGGGCAGCATTACCGCATGGACAGGGTATTGTCCAGGGATTATAAAAAGATTGGAACGGCAGTTATACCAGTATATGAAATATTTGCAGATAAAGAAGGGAACTTTTTTTTACCGGTTGCCGGGGGAGATGGCCAGAAAATAGAACTGGCCTGCCTGGCGGAGGACGAGGAGGAAGAAAAGAGGTTTGAACTGCTGGCGCAAAAGAATAATGTGGTTACGTTATAAGAAGGGAGAGGATAAAAATGAGCTTGTGCGTGTGTGGCGGGGCAACGCTTAAATGCCCTTTTGGAATGGCTCCGTCTGTGTTAATGGTAACGCCGGAAAAAAAGGTCTTTAGCAATATGCCGGTTGCAACGGTTGATAATAACAAACCACTGGTGAACATTCTGCCTTTTGGGATGTGCAGTTCCCTGTCAAACCCCCAGGTAGCGGCGGCGACAGCGGCGGCTTTGGGGGCGCTGACACCCATGCCGTGCCTTCCGGTGATATCGGTGCCATGGACGCCGGGGAGCCCTTCCGTTTTAGTTGGCGGGAAGCCAGCGCTGAATCAGACGTCAAAGCTGATATGCAGCTGGGGAGGCGTGATACAGATTGTGAACCCGGGAACGGCAAATATTCAAGTGCCCTGAATTGTGGAAGGGAGAGGGTGTATCGGATGGAATGTTGGATATTAGCGGCTTTAGCAGGCCTGCTTTTGCTTAATGTGATTCTTTGTGCAACAACTGTAAGAAAGAAAAGGAGAAGACAGGAATGGTTAAGGAAACAGGAGCTTTTGGAAAAGACAGGACTTTGGCAGGAGACGGCGGCGGCATTAGAAAGCACGTTTCAGCGGTTTCTTCCAGCAGAGCTTTTGGAGATGATGGGAATACAGGATTCATTGGCGCAGCCGTCAGATATTCTGGAGGGGCAGAAGGAACTGCAGGCAGTGATATTAAATGGGAATATCGCCGGCTTTCAGGAGCTGATACATGATATGGAAACCAGGGAAGTTTACCGGCTGGTGAACCAGTCCCTCGCCTTTAGCATCCCGGTGGTGTTTGAGAAGAATGGCATGATTAGCCGCTTCCAGGATGCAGGGATAGAAGCATTGTTTACAAACAGGATGGAAGAAGGCCTGGATGCTGCCATTAGCATTTGTGAGGAAATGATAAAGCTTGGCGAATGGGAAAAATATAAAAATTTTACTATCGGCCTGTGTTATGGCAGGGTGTCATTGGGAGTAGTAGGCTATGGTACAAAGCTGTCCGTCCTGACCTTGTCAACGTATACAGGGCTGGGGAGCTTCCTGCAAAAAAGCGCCCCCAAATATTATGCAAGGATTTTGGCAGCGGGAAGCTATTTGGAGAAGGTGGAGGGATTTGAGAAAAATTATAATCACCGTTTTCTTGGGCTTTTTTATATCAGGGACATTGACAGTGCAGAGAAAATATTTGATGTTTTCGATGGGGATGAGGCAGGCGTCCGAAACCGGAAAAGGAAAACCAGGATGCTGTTTGAAAGAGGGGCAGGGCTGTTTATTGACAGGCAGTTTGCGGAAGCCAGGGGATATTTTATTGAAGTGTTAAAAGCGGACCGCGATGACAGGGCGGCAAGGGAATATGTTTTTTTATGTGACAGGTATGGAGGTATGTCTACCGAGCAGGCAGCCAAAACAGGTATTTACATAGAGAGCTATTAAGGAACCGTAAATTATTTGATTTACAGTTCCTAATGGGAGGAAAGAAGGTACATAATATGGGACAAATAAAGATAGGTTTTTTGGGCTATGGGACAAGGGCGCTGGACAGCCTGATGGAGCATCCGCTGTATGATGTGAAGTATTTTTTTGTACCGACGGAAAGGCTTTGCCAGGATGTATATGACGCACAGGAGAAATATAAAAACTGCCTTACTATGGAAACGATGGATAATAATGGGCAGCTTGCAGCGCGTTTTGCACAGATTTTTGATGTGGACTGTTTTTTGATGAATGCCTGTCCGATTATTTTAAACCATGAGGTTCTCTCAAAAATGAGGGTGTTTAACATTCATCCAGGGGATTTGCATTATAACCGTGGGCATCAGCCGCACTGCTGGACTGTGCTTTTGGGGGAACGACAGACTAAAATTGTCATGCATTCTGTAAATGAAACGATTGATACAGGAGAAATCATAAAATCAGTGGACGTGGAAGTATCGGAGGATGACAGTGCGGGGGATGTGTTAAATCATGCGGAGGATCAGATTCCTGTCCTTTTGGATGCACTGTACCAGTACCTGACAGGGCAGCCGGATTGTGAGGAGGTGGTAGAGAGTGGCGGGTACCGCAGGGTGATGGGCTATGCCGATTATGAAATTTTGCTTCCGGCAGATACAAGGGAACAGATAAAAAGAAAGGTTTTAGCAAGAAGCATGCATCATGGGGCTTTTTTCCAATATGGCCATTCACGGATTTATGTGGACAAGATTTTGTCCTATCAGGAAAATGGGCAGAGGAAGGAAGGGGCTGTTACCGTACAGGTCCAGGAGGCAGGGCAGAAAGTTTATGTAGATTCTGCATGGCGCAGTATGGTTTTTCATTTGAATAAAATAGATAAAATTTAGTGGAAGGGGGGAGTGCAGAAATATGGCAAAGAAAATTTTAATTGCAGCATTCGTCTGCCTGATGATATTTCCTGTCTCTGTCCTTATTCTGTCTGGAGAGGGAAAAGTGCAGAAAAAAGATCAGGAGAAAGCGCAGAAGTATTTTAGCAGTACAGTAACTTCCATAGAGCCATGTACAAAAGAGGATGGGACAAAATTTACAATAGCATATGTGGATATCGATCCATATCCGGCGTCAGGGGAAATGCTGTATTATTTTGTTGAAGAGTTAAAAGAAGCAGGATGGATTGACTATGATGGCGGGCTGCCGTTTGATCCGGCGGACACGGACGCCAAAAAGCTGATTCAGTACCTGGCGGGCCTGGATTTGGGAAAATATATCCAATTTACCAATGATGCCAATTATTATATTGCGGTAGAGGATAAGGGGGAGTGCAAAAGGAGTTTAAAGCGGCAGATAGAGGAAGGGAAAATTGACTTAATTTTTTGTATGGGTACCAGTCCAGGGAAGATGGTCATGAAAGAAATGCGGGTAACCGATGTGCCGGTTATGGTGTATTTTAGTGTGGACCCGGTTGGGGCGGGGATTTCAAAGGAAGAAGAGTATTCCGGACAGGAAAATGTATGGTGCCATACCAGCACAGAGGTTTATTCCAATCAAATGCAGTTTTATTATAAAAACTGCCCTTTTGAGAATATCGGCATGGTATATTACAGTGAATCTGTGGCGGCAATGTCTGCATACCGCAGGGCTGCCGAAGAAATTGGGTTTAAGATAGCTGAAAAGAAGATTAGCACATTGTCCAATGCCTCAGATGGCAGACAGGTTAAAAAGTATTATGACGAGCTTGCCCGTGTATTTTCTGATTTAGTGAATGTAGACAAGGTAGATGCTTTTTTGCTGAGCACGGATATTATTAAGGATGAGGCAAGGATAAAAGACCTGCTGGAGATTTTCTACCAAAAGAAGATACCGGTATTTGTACAAAATGGAGAGTATTATGTGAAAGATGGTGCATTAATGGTAGTAACAGCCAGTGATTCAAAGATACAGGCGCCATTTGCAGTGGAGGCCATGGCATCTATTTTTCATGGGGAGGCGCCTGGAAATATATATCAGAAATTTGTGCCTTCGCCGTATCTGAGCGTTAACCTGGAGACGGCAGAAAGGCTGGGATATGAAGTAGGGGAGGGAATTTTGCTTTCGGCAGAAAAGCTTTATGGGAGAACGCAGGAGGCGGGGGCAGACAGCTCGGACGATGCTATAGAAAGGATGGGCAGATGAAGGAAAGGATGAAAAATAAATTGCTTACTTTTGTTGTGTTTGCGGCACTTGCATTTGGGAGTCTGCAGTTTGTTGCCTGGATTAGCCAGATGGCATTTGAAAATACCTGCATTGAGCTTCAGGAGCAGTATATTGGGACAGAAGTAAGGGAGGTTATAGATACCATTGAAAATTCTGTAAACTTTGGCAAGGAACTTCAGAATTATTACGGAATGGATGGGATTTTGGAAAGAGTCTGCAGGATTTCGGAAGGAAATTTAGAGGCCATTGTATTAGATGGGGCGGGGGAGCCGCTGTATCTGTCTTTCCAGGGAAGCAAGAAAAATAAGCGGCTGCTGTCGTATGTTTATACAAAGGATTACCAGGAGGCGGCTGCAGGGGTGGGAAGCGGGGGCATTGCAGGGGAAAAAATCAGCCTGGGCGGGCAGGACAGCATGGTATTCCCTATATACAAGGAACAAAAGGAACTGGTGGGGCATTTACTGGTAGTATACCGGCAAAAGGAGCTGCTGGAGGAAAATGATTTTTCTGGATTGGAGCAGAAGAAATGGATTATCTGGATAAGTGCCAGCCTGTTTATGGCAGTATTCTTATTTTGCAAAAAAGACAGGGAGCAGGAGGGATGGCACGTCAGATATATGCCAGTTATTGTGATTATGTTTGGCATGTCTGTTAATATTTTTTTTATGTACCGGGCCTATGGGGAGAAATATTCTGTGCTGGTAAGCCGCAACGCAGAGTCGGCGGCAGTATATATCCAAGCTTCTGCAAATGATTTGCTGAAAAAGGGGCTTCCGGTGGAAGAGATTGATAAGGTATCCGGTTATCTGAAACAGAAGGCAGAGAGCAATGCCGCCATTGAAAGCATTGCTGTTGTAAAGAGTTATTATAATACCGCTGAGCCGGCAGAAGGCAGTAACAATGCCATATTAAATCTGGATCTGCTGGATGGGCAGGCACAGCTAAATGTAGTAGTCAGCCAGTCCTATATTGAGGATAAGATTTTTATGATGACTTTGACTTTTGGCGCAATATTTGTTGTCTGCCTGATGATTACCTATGAGCTGACGCATCTGGCAGAAATTATTTCTGTCCGGGTAAGCAGGGAGTTTAACCAGGAGACGGCAGGGCAGATGGAAGCGGTTGGCGGGCAGGTGAAACTGCTGTCCTTTCTGGCGTATACGGCAATTTATACCAGCATGTCATATACAGCAGTTATTATGAGGAACTGGGATGCCTCTGTCTTTGGGCTTTCCAGGGCAGTCAGCGCTTCTTTGCCGCTTACCATAGAGCTTTTGGGCATTATGGTTTGTTCCGTTATCATCCAGAGGGTTTTTAAAGACATGGATTTAACCCATATTATGTTATTTGCCTTTGCTTTTCTGATATTGGGGAATGCAGCATGCATCACCGCATCCTCACCGTATGTCCTGCTTTTTTTACGGGCATTCTGCGGAATAGGCTTTGGGTTCTTAAAATACTGGCTAAACGCCATTGTATCGGCGGGTTCCAGGGATTCGGAGGCGGTGGGCAGAAATTATGCACAGCTCAATGCAGGGCTGCTTGGGGGAATTACAGCAGGGGCGTCTTTAGGTTCTATTCTGGCACAGTCCTTGGGATATCAGTTTAATTACTTTTTTACGGCGGTTTTGTGTGCTTTGGCTTTCGTTTTTTCTGCTTTTGCCATGCCTTGGGGGATGCTTAATAGAAGAAGGGGGCGTTCTGCAGAAAATGCAGGGGCGCAGCCTGTCAGGATGATAAATGTGCTGAAAAATAAGACTTCCTTTAAGGCGGTTGTCCTGGGGGATATCCCCCTGAATATCGGGTTAATGTATGTTGTGGCATTTTTACCGGTGTATATGAATAATATCGGACACCCAACGGTAGCTGCAAGTTATGCATATTTGGTGAATGGCCTGACAGGGGTTTATTTGGGGGTTGCCATGATGGAGAGGTTAAAAAGGCTTTCCAAGAAGGTTTCCTGCGTGGTGGCTTTGTTTTTGGGGGCTTCTGGGATTTTAATACTTGTCCTGGGTTCCAATGTTGGCATTGTTATGCTGTCAGCAGGGATTATGGGATTGTTTGATGGCTATGGGACGCCGACAATTACCAGTTTTTTTACAAGCCTGCCCCAGGTTCAGCGGGCGGATACTGCCGGTATGCTGACTGTTTTTAACAGTGTGGGAAGCGCAGTGCAGATTATGTGCCCTGTACTGTATAATATGCTGATTCAGCCTGACGGGGGGACAGGGTATCTGCTGGTTTTTGGAATCTGTTATGCAGCCGCGGCCCTTATGTTTTTATGTCTGTTCAGGAAAAAGGAGCTGGAGGTGTAGGGCAGGGATGAAGTCGATTAAGAAACAGTTATTTATGGCAATTTTGGGTGTAGTATTTGGATTTGGCCTGGTAATCGCTGCTGTAATGCTGTCCCAGCTCGTTATCCAGAAAAACAGGATTCAGGAGCAGGGGCAGCGGGAGGCAGGGATCTTGTCAAAGGAAACCGGCGGCACGTTAAGCCGGATGAATGAGCAGACAGCAAAAGATTTTTCCAGTTCATGCACAAAGTATTTTAATATGAGGTTTGCAGGCATCCGCAGGCATGTGGGAGCAGTCAGGAAAAATCTGTCTGCCCTGTACAGGGAAGGCGGATATTATGGGGCGGTAGATGAAAAGACCGGTCTGGTAAAGGGGGTATCCGCTATGGATGTTTCCAAAGAGTTTGGCGCGGTTTCCCCGATTCGTAAGTTTATTAAATATCTGCCGGAATATAATCCGAAAGATACCAGGCGTCTGGATTTATATGTTGTGTCGGAAAGCGGCATGTGCCTGGATGGAACAGAAACTGCTTTGGGGAATAACTATGCAGATTTGAGGAAAGAGGCCTGGTATAAGGAAACGAAAAAAAATGGGAAAACGTATTGGTCAGGAATTTTTAAGGGAAAAGTTACTGGAAAAATTAAGGTGATTTGTTCCATGCCTGTTTATGGCAGGGGCGGGGAGTTCAAAGGGTGCGTTGCGGGGGATATGACAGTGGATGCTTTTCAGGAAATGATTGAGGAGTTTCATGAGGAGCAGATTATTTCCGTTATTTTCTTTGATAAGTCGGGGGAGTTAATGTATGCAACGAATGACTATCAGAATACAAAGCAGGCAAAAGAGTACCTGGGGAAAAAAGAAGTAGTAAGCATGGGGGATGAGGTGTATTCCTATGCATCATTGGAGGAGACGGGCTGGACGATTTGCCTGGTGCTAAACCAGGAGACGGCAAGACAGACAACACAAAAGCTCCAGGCCGATGTGGAGGGCAATGCAGAGGAGGTTACGGGGATTGTACAGGACAGCATTCAGAGGATTATTACGATTTTTGTAATCTGTATGGCGGCTGGGGCGGTTCTTGTGGTGGTTGTAACAAATTTTCTTGCTGCTGGTTTTGTGCGTCCCATCAGGCAGCTTATGCTGCAGGTGAAGGCAGTTGGTGCAGGGGATCTGGACCAGGTGGCGGCTGTCAGGTCAGATAATGAAATTGGCCAGCTTGCAGGGGCATTTCAAAGGATGACAGTGGAGTTAAAAGATTATATGGGGAATCTGCAGAATATGGCTGCGAACCAGGAGCGGATGGCAGCGGAGTTAAATGTTGCAAAGCAGATTCAGATGAATATGCTCCCTGATAAGTTCCCTGCATTTCCTGACAGGCATGAGTTTGATATTTATGCAGTGGTGAAGCCGGCAGCGGCCGGAGGCGGCAGTTTTTATGATTTTTTTATGGTAGATAAAAGGTATTTCTGCCTGGCAATCGGGGATGTGGAGGGAATGGGGGTACCGGCTACGCTATTTGCGGTAATTACGAAAACCCATATTAAAAATTATGCACAGCTTGGTTACCAGCCGGACAGAATACTGGCAGAAACCAATAACCAGTTAAGCTATAGGAATGAAGCAGGGCTGACGGTATCTGTATTTGTTGGGATTGTGGATTTGCAGACAGGTGATTTCCAATACAGCAATGCCGGGCAGATGGCGCCATTGTGGAAGCATTCAGGAAAGGATTTTGCGTTTTTGGAGGCTAAAAACTGCTTTGCCCTTGCCAATATGGAAAATGTACCATATTGGAAACAGGCCGTCCGTCTGGCCCAGGGGGATATGCTGTTTTTATATACCCGCGGGGTTGCTGAAATGGCAGACGCCAAAGGAAATGAATATACACAGGAGTATTTGTATGAATATCTTAATACTATCGTAAAGCATAAATATAGGTTTCAGGATATTGCAGACAGTGTCCAGGGGGATTTGCAGAGGTTTTCTGCCGGAATGGAACAAAAGAAGGACAGTACTATGCTGTTGTTCCGTTATTTTGGGAAATAGGCGGGACGGCAGAGGGGGTGATGTTACGGCAGAGAATTTGTATACAGAGTTTTTTAGGGAGCAGGACAGAGAATTACCTTATGCACATGAGGGGGAATTTTGGGAAGATTTATTTTCCTGTTTGGATATGCTTCTTATGCTTGCGGACACAGAAGGAGGACAGAAGCAGGAGGGGATTTTAGGAGAAACTGCTATGGATTCCCTGGCCTGTGCCAGGCTGCATATTAAGGACCGGCTGCTTTGTTCCCCAAAGGACAGGATATTCCGCTATCAGTATCTGGTGGAGTGGATGGGCTTTACAGATTGGGAGTGTTTTGTATTTTTGCTGGCATTTTCTGTATGCTATGACGCAAAATATGAAAGGGTATTTTCCAGGCTTCAGGGGAGTGAAAGAATGGCACTGCCCACACTGCGCCTGGCGGTTTTGCTGTATCAGAAGGGAAACAGCCTTTCGGTGGAAGAAATTGCCAGGGCAGTCCAAAAGAAGGGGCTGCTGTTTCAGTATTTTATGGAAATATTTGAAGCAGAGGACTATAACCCGATGTCCTTTCGGATGGTGCTAAACAGCAGGGTCTGTGCATTTTTGTATGGCCAGGATGAACCGGGGGAGGCTTTATCCTATATGGTGAAAGTATATTATTTTTCTGAGCCATTGGAGCCGATGCTTATCCGCCAGGATAAAAAAGAGATGTTATCCAGCTATATCCGGCAGTGCATCCAAAATCCGAAAGGCATGGGAAATGTGATTCAGATATATGGGATAGAAGGGATTGGGAAGCGCTGCCTGCTTTGTTCTGTGGCAAAGGAATTGGAAACCAACCTCCTGTTTGTAGATGTGCCAAAGCTTTTGCAGGGAAATCCTGCAGAAATTTGTGCTTTACTGTGCAGTATTATGCTGGAAAGCCTGCTTCTTGGGGCTGTTGTCTGTTTTACGGGATACCGGCCTGTAAGTGAAGGGGAATCCAAAGGCATAGAATCGGAGGGGCTTGGTTTTTTGTTAGAGGAAATCAGGGAAAAGTATAAGGTTTCAGTTTGGATGAGTGAAGAAAAGGCAGATTTTTTGTTACATCATAGGCTGCATCTTCTGTATTTGGGGCTGCCTGTGCTGACGGCAGGGGAAAGCGCCTGTTTGTGGGAAAAATACGCCAAAGAGTTCTCTTTTCAAGAAGGGGCAGACGCCTGGCTGCATGCGGATCAACATATTGTTACCATACGGGGAATCAAAGAGGTTTTATGGGATGCAGGAATACATGCTGCGTATGCCGGAAGGGAAATTAATAAAGATGATATCAGAGCGGCTGCTGCAAGGCAGGTAAGCATTCGGTTTGGAGGGCTGGCAGCGCTGGTTCCGGCGGTTTATACATGGGATGACTTAGTGATTGGCCATAAGCAGAGAGAACAGATGGAAATGATATGCAATCAGGTGAGATACCGGAGCGTAGTAGGTGAAGAATGGGGGTTTTATCAAAAGATTCCCTATGGCAGGGGCGTCTGCGCTATGTTTTATGGGGCGCCGGGGACAGGAAAGACGATGGCGGCCCAGGTAATCGCAAATGAACTTGGACTGCAGCTTTACCGGGTTGATTTGTCACAGGTGGTCAGCAAATATATTGGTGAAACACAGAAAAATATTTCAAGACTGTTTTGCTGTGCTGAGAATACCAATGCCCTGCTGTTTTTTGATGAGGCGGATTCCCTGTTTGCAAAACGTTCCAAAGTGGGGGATTCCCACGACCGCAATGCAAATGCAGAGACGGCGTATCTGCTTCAAAGGCTGGAAGACTATGATGGCATTACTATTTTGGCAACGAATTTCATCCAAAATATTGATGATGCATTTAAACGGCGTATTAAGTTTATGGTGAATTTTGTATTGCCGGCACAGGAGGTGAGGCGCAGGCTTTGGGAAACGGTCCTGCCAAAGGAACTTCCTCTGGAAGAGGAGATTGATTTTGATTTCTTTGCAGAGAAATTTGAGCTTTCCGGCAGCGCTATTAAAGAAATATTGGTAAACGCTGCCTTTTGTGCGGCGGCAAAAGGAAGGGGGATGCGCAATGAAGATATTGTTGGGGCAGTCAGGCTGAATTTTGAAAAATCCGGGAAAGCGCTTACTGGAGAAGATTTTGGCTACCTTGGAGGTTAGGGACTGTTTTTTGACCTGCACATCCGAAGAAATATCCTGCGCAATCTGTAAAAGTTATTTTCCTACAGTTCCTTAGATGGTATCAGAAAATTAAGTGTTTTTAATGATGGAAAGGGGGAGAGCCTATGGCAGAATATGCAGAAGCAGAAAAGAAAAAGGTAAAAAGGGAGAACAGGACGAATATTCCTGACGGAATCAAAGAAAGAATTGAGAGGACGTCAGGCGTCAGCCTGGATGATGTCAGGGTGCATTACGATTCGGACAGGCCGGGGCTTGTGGGTGCACTGGCTTTTACACAGGGAAACCAGGTGTATATGGGGGCAGCCCAGGAAAAGTATCTGCCGCATGAACTGGGCCATGTAGTGCAGCAGAAAATGGGGATGGTAAGGCCGACCAGATATGAAAATGGTTACGCTATTAATGATGACAGCAGGCTGGAGAGGCAGGCGGATGCGATTGGGATGGGGCATGTTTCCTTTGGGGAAAACACAGGGAAAACGAAAGAGGTGGGAGAAGCCATCCAGATGGCGTCAGCGACGTTAACAGGGAAAGTACAAGGGGAGGAGATAAGTGTAACTGGGGAAAGTGCAGGAGGAGATGATGAAAGGGCCGCTGCATACTCATTTACCTGTGCGCCAATAGATGGGAAATTTCAGGCTTTTCACTCTTGTTCTTATGTGGATGTAAAAAATTTATATGATGCGATATGGGGAATTGGAGGAAAAAAAGCAAAAAGTAAGAAGGGTACTATAGAGGAGGCGAAGAAGGATTTGGCAGGAATGAAAGGGTATTCAAAAAATGTGTGGGAAGGAACGAAAGCATATGGGAGATGTGTAGGGTATGCAAATGATTTAGGGATACATTTCCCTAGAAAAAGCAGAAATCAGTATTATTGTGCGGAGCCGCATGCATTAAAGAAGATAATGCCTTTATATCAAGAAAAACGTAAGAATTTTTTGGAAAGAATTCAGGGGACTATAAAGTGGCAGGAAGGAGAAGATGTGTATGCTGAAAGGAAGCAGGCAGTAGAGGATGCTTCTTATGGGCAGGGAAGAGAAAAAGGAGCTTTAAAAAGTTTTTTATATACACTTCAATTCAGTAATGTGAACCATGGCGGGGAGCTTCTGCCTCCTTGTCCGGTCTGCAGACAGTGGGTATATGGATTGGGGGATGGAGAGGCGGAACTTAAAAATAAGTTCATAGGTGGGTTATAGGGTTGGATGGAAAATAAGAAAACTGTTTTATATGTCAAGTATTTTGGTAAAAAAGCGGGGCTTTTATATAACAGGGTTGAAAACCACAGAAAATGAGAGTTAGAGGGCTTGAAGAGCTATATATTTAGATGGAGGGGAGAATATATGCGTGAATGGAAAGAGAGGGAAAATATAGAGACAGGATATAGCCGCAGTGTGACAAAAGCAATCCAAAGAAAAGTTGGACTGGAATTTCAGGTGATGGGCAATAGAAAGAAGATATTAATGAAGAATGGGAAGGAATGTGGCCATGGCATAGAACTTAAAAAGGAGGTGGGATACAAGATTACGGCAGATATGGGGGATTATGAATATGTCACAGATCCCGTGGATGAGCGCAGCGAGGACGAAATTAGAAGACTGGAAGAGGCGTGCAGTGATATGGCCGTCAAACATAGAGGTTTGTGGAGAGAACTGAAGCCGGACTGGAGTAAAACAAGAGATAGAAAAGCAGGCTATTGGCCATATTTTATTAATAGAAGACAATTCTGGCTGCCGCAGCCAACGGTGAATAGCGCCCACCCACAGGCAACTGTCGGAATAAGGGTTGATAAATTGGGGACTTTTGTTGAAAAGTATATAGAGAAAGCAAAAAAAGCTCCAGGATTGTCCTATTTATCCAATGGCGGCACAAAAAAGAAATTGAAAGCACAACAGGATAGCCTTCTATCCACTACACTAGAGCAGCAAAGTCAGTACAAAGCACGGGACGCTGATGTAACAGATGCTGAAGCCGGTTTCCTTAGCATCCTGGCTGCTATGATTCAGGGAATGTATGGATACTACAAAGAAAAAGAGGAGTATCCCATAAATGCTAAATCTGCAATGCCTCTTATGCCCAGAACCTCCTTGTATGATGTATTTTTGAAGTTGTCTTCAGAGGAAAGAGAAAAAATAGCGGCTGTCTTAGGTAATTATAATGCAGTGCCGAGGACACACCTGGCAGACTTTATTTCAAATATTCCATCAGCACGGATGATAGGGGGTGAAATAAAAGTTGATGATGTAAGCCCTGAAAATATTTTAAACATAATTATTGCTGCAGAAACTCCTGATGATGAGGGGGGTGTACCAAAGATTGTCACTTTAAGGCAGTGGCTTTCGGGATTACCAGATATTGGACGAACCTCTCCGATTATAAGTAGTGACATTTTGGCAAGAAATTTCAATGCCGTATCAGAATTGTTTGGGGAACGAACAGGTGCTTACAGGCTATATGCCGGAATGAGCCGCTCAACAGACATAGGATATGATGAGGATTCGTCAGGGACATTGGAAAGAGTGGAGGGAATGTTAATTGAAATCAGAAATATGCAGAGGAATGTACCTGTAGAAAAATGGAAGGATGTTGCAAGAGAAGTTGCCGAATTGACATGTTTGGTGAATACAGGGGAATTACCAAAAGGTACACAACAGCCAAGACAAAGCCAGTCTGAAAGACTTCCGCCTTTAAATGTTCAGGCTTCGGCGCATAGTGCAGCTCAGGTTACAGGACTCCGATCTTCTGTGCGGCACGCACCGGTGCGGCTGCCTAGAGTGGCTTTGGGCCAGCCGCCGCAGCCCAGAGTGGCTCAGCCCCGGCCGCCGCAGCAGACTAGAGTGCCTTCGACCCGGCCGGTGCGGCTGCCTAGAGTGGTTCAGACCCGGCTGCCGCGGCTTCCAAATGTCCATTGTAATATGGTGAATCTTGATGGGACATTGTTGCCACCACTTGGGAATGGACAGGGGCAGAACAGACGTTAATAGAATATTGAGGATTATTTAATGTTTTAAAAAAAGATAATAATACCTAAAGAAGGGAGGAATCTGGTTTCATACTTGGAAGGGATGAAACCGGGAGTATATGGCTGAATATTTATCACCAGGGGTATACGTCGAAGAGTTTGAGTCGGGGGCAAAACCGATGGAAGGCGTAGGAACCAGTACAGCGGGCTTTGTTGGATTGGCACAGAAAGGGCCGGTTGAGGGAGTGCCGCAACTAATTACTAATTTTTCTGATTTCAGTAGGACTTATGGGGGATACCTGTCGCAGAATGAGTTTGGGGAGTACCGTTTTTTAGCTTATGCGGTAGAAAGCTTTTTTACAAATGGAGGAGCCCGTTGTTATGTAACGCGTGTAGCTCCGTCAGATGCAAAGTGTTCTAAGGGCTATGCACCGGCGAAAGAAAATGCAGCACTGGTTTTTTCTGCAAAAAACCCAGGCACATGGGGAGATGATATAAACATTCTGCTTAGGGAATCCAGCAAGGCAAAGACGCAGATCCTTGAGGTGCTGAACACATCAGAAGGCAGGAAGTACCGTGCAAAGAACAGCTCCGGTTTTAATGCAGGCGATGTCGTGGCATATACAGACAGGGGAACAACAGTTTATAACAGGGTTGTGAAAAACCAGGACAATGTTTTAACCTTTGAAAAGGATTACCCGGACAGCATTGTTGATACAAATCTCCTGCCGGCGAAGGTAATCACTACCTGTGAATTTACGTTGGAGGTACGGTATCAGGATATTGTTGAAACCTATGAGAATGTTTCCTTTAATATCTCTGCTTTCAATTTTATTGAAAAAATGACAGCAAAATCCGATTTACTTGTTGTTTCCTATCAGAAGCGGGCAAAGGCAGCAGAGCCTGTACCGGCAGCAGATAAGAAAGATACGAAAAAAGCAAAGGAAGAGCCTGCGCCATCAGCGCCGGCGGCAGTGGACGCCAGCGGAATCATTCCGCCAATTGTTGAAGCTGGCGCAGAGACAGTAGTTTTGTCTGGTGGAAGCAATGGTTCTGTTGGAAATATTTCAGCGGCAGATTTCATAGGTACAGATAATGGCGCAGGGAAACGCACGGGTATCCAGTCTTTTGTGGATAATGATGTGGTATCTATTATAGCAGTGCCGGGCGTGACAAACCCCAATGTGCAGCTTACGCTGACTGCACATTGCGAAAACCTTGCCAGCCGTTTTGCCGTGCTGGATATTCCCAGGGATGCAAAGAAGGTGCAGGATGTTTTGGCGCATCGGGATATCTTTGATTCACAATATGCGGCTATGTATCATCCATGGCTGGAGGTCTTTGATCCCCTGGATAAGAAAAACATTGCAATACCGCCGTCCGGGGCAATGATGGGGATTTATGCAAGGAGTGATAACACAAGGGGAGTACATAAGGCTCCGGCAAATGAAGTAGTCCGTTCCTGTGTTGGTTTGGACTGCCAGTTTAATAAGGGAGAGCAGGATATCTTAAATCCAAAGGGGGTTAATTTGATTCGTTCTTTCCCAGGGCAGGGAATCCGTGTCTGGGGCGCCAGGACTGTTTCAAGTGATCCAAGCTGGAAATATGTCAATGTACGCCGCCTGTTTATTTTTATCGAGGAATCCATAAAAGCAAATACAAGCTGGGCTGTATTTGAGCCAAATGATACGGCTTTGTGGGTCCGTGTGCAGAGGACAATCAGTGTATTTCTCACGAACCTTTGGAGAAATGGCTCCCTGATGGGTTCATCTCCTGAAGAGGCATTTTTTGTTAATATCGGAAGGGATACGATGAGCCAGGATGATATAGATAACGGAAGGCTGATTTGCGTGATAGGCGTTGCACCGGTTAAGCCGGCAGAATTTGTTATTTTCAGAATTACACAGAAAACCAGCGAATCAGCAGAATAAAAGAGAGGAGGGAAGATAAATGGCTGGCTATCCACATGGGAAATTTAGATATAAAGTTGAGATTGATGGTCTGGATGCAGGCGGTTTTTCGGAGGTTTCCGGTTTCGATGCTTCTATTGATGTTATTGAATACCGGGAGGGCGATATGGTACAGACACCAATGAAAATACCGGGGCTTAAAAAGTATGGAAATATCACTTTAAAACAGGGGCTTGTTGACTCGATGGTTCTTTATGACTGGATGATAACAGGCGTCAATGGTGCTGTTGAGAGGAAGACAATTACTATTACATTGCTGGACGAAGAAGAAGCCCCGGCGGCATCATGGCAGGTAATTAATGCATGGCCTTCAAAATATACGGCGCCTGATTTCAATGCCACATCTTCTGAGGTTGCTATCGAAACATTGGAGATTGCACATGAAGGCATGACAAGAGTGTCATAATCTTTAGGAAAGCGAGGAGAGTTAAGTTATGGCGTTTCAAACAGAATTTCAATTTACGTTACCGAGAGGTTATCTTGATATAGATGGGAATCTCCACCGTGAAGGTGTAATGAGGCTGGCAAATGCAGGGGATGAAATATTGCCATTACGGGATCCGAGGGTGCAGCAGAACCCGGGATATTTGTCTATTATATTGCTGTCCAGGGTAATTGTCAGGCTGGGAAGCCTGCCTGCCGTAGATACCAGGATAATAGAAAACCTGTATACAATGGATTTGGCGTATCTTCAGGATTTATATGAAAAAATAAATACGATGGATATGCCGGTTTATAAGGGGGTATGCCCGCATTGTAACCAGCCTGTAGAAATTCCGGTAAATTTTATGGAGGCCGGCCAATAAAGACATATCCGGCAGAAAAAATATATGAGGAAGCTGCATTTATTGCGTATTATGTGCACTGGGGACATGATGATATTATGGCGATGAGCCACAGGGAACGTTTGCGCTGGTGTGATGAAATTTCAAAGATAAACAGTAAATTGAATCAGGAGCCGGAGAATGTGTTTAAGGTGTAAAAGCTATTTCCATACAGTTTCTAAGGAACTGTATGGAAATAGGAAGGAGGAGGGGGGCAAAATATGGCGGAAAATGGCCGTCTGAAGGACAGCTATGTTTCAAACTATAGTTTTGAGGTTCAGCTGGGCCTTGTCATTAAAATAAGTTTTTCCAGGATTTCTAATATTGCTTCAGAGGGGGAAGTTGAAGTGATTTCGGATGGCGGGAATACGGACAGAATGTTTTTCTTTGAAAAACCAAAACGCAGACCTGATACCATTACTTTTAGCAAGGGGCTGTCCAAGGGGCTAAACGCTATGGTTATGTCGTGGCTGGTACAGGGTCTAAAGGTAAATGATATTATGATATTAGTAAAGAAGGGAGGCGGCATTGAAAAAATATTCTATATCGAACAGGGCATTCTTACAAAAATTGCGTATTCGGATTTGGATGCCATGAGAGGTGAGATTATTATAAAGACAATGGAAATGCAGCATACCGGGATTGTTGAAATTCCGCTATAAGGCAGACACGCTCTGGTAATAAGGCAGTGAAAGACGGGGTATAAACATGAAGAAGCATTTATTGTCCAAGAAAATGACATTCTATTCAAAAAAAATTACTCTGTCCGGTGAAATTCAAAAAACACATATAAGTCGGATGTCTTATATGTGTTTTTCTAATATAAAATTTTTGAATAGAATTTTTAAATATTATTTTGGGGATGCAGAGTATTATGAGTTGTTTGGCAATATGGTGTTTTTGGATATGCCAGGGAAAGGAAGGGGAGGCAGTAGGGAAATACAGAATTTTTATCAATCGCTTTTCGTGCTGCGGACAATAGAACAGTATTTCTATATGCAGTTTCCAGGAAAGCATATCCTAGAACAGAAATATGATGTGCGGTTTCCAAGGGAGCGTATCCTAGAACAGAAATCTCGTGTGCAATTTTTGAAAATACAAACAGAAGGACAGAAATTGCATGTGAAATTTCCGATGGAGCAAAATATAACACAGGATATTGATGTGCAGACTCTGGAGAAGAATAGGGTAGCGCAGGGGTTCTCTGTACAATCTATAAAAAAGGACGGAGTAGAGCAAAGATATGGTGTGCAGTTTCCAGGAAAACATATCATAAAACGGGAATCTTATGTGCAATTTCCAAGGGAGCGTATCATAAAACGGAAATCCTATGTGCAGTTTCTAAGGAAGCGTATTATAGAACAGAAATCTCGTGTGCAATTTTTGAAAATACAAACAGAAGGACAGAAATTGCATGTGAAATTTCCGATGGAGCAAAATATAACACAGGATATTGATGTGCAGACTCTGGAGAAGAATAGGGTAACACAGGGTTTTTCTGTACAATCTATAAAAAGACATGAAATAAAACAAAGATATGGTGTGCAGTTTCCAGGAAAGCATATCATAGAACAGAAATCTCGTATGCATTTTTTGAAAATACAAACAGTAGGACAGAAATTGCATGTGAAATTTCCGATGGAGCAAAATATAACACAGGATTTTGATGTGCAAGTTCTGGAGAGGAAGAGGGTAACGCAGGTTTTTTTTGTACAATCTATAAAAAGACATGAAGTAAAACAAAGATATGGTGTGCAGTTTCCAGGGAAGCGTATTATAGAACAGAAATCCTATGTGCAGTTTCTAAGGAAGCGTAACATAGAACAGAAATCTCGTGTGCAATTTTTGAAAATACAAACAGAAGGACAGAAATTGCATGTGAAATTTC
>RAYE01000003.1 GCA_003612285.1 bacterium D16-51
AGGAAGCGTATTATAGAACAGAAATCTCGTGTGCAATTTTTGAAAATACAAACAGAAGGACAGAAATTGCAAATGCAATTTCCAGTGGAGAAAATTATAACACAAAATATTGATGTGCAGATTCTGGAGAAGAAAAGGGTAACACAGGGTTTCTCTGTACAATACATAAAAAAGGACAGAGTAGAGCAAAGATATGGTGTGCAGTTTTCAAGGGAGCGTATCATGGAATGGAAATCTTATGTGCAGTTTCCAAGGGAGTGTATCCTAGAACGGAACGTGTTTTTGCAGGGAAGGGAAAGCCTTCCGTTACAGGAAGTATTTATAGGCAGAAGAATACATAATGTGCTGCAAAACCGAAAGATTATGGCAGCTTATCATAATTTACACGAAGGTAAAGAGAGAATACCTGCGAACTTGCCTGCAAGGTATTTGAGCGCATCAGCGAACCCAAGTGGTCTCGCGAAGCGTGGCACCCGTCGTTTTAGGGTTAAAGCTCCCACAGTTTTGCTGCACTACAAACACGGTATTTCATTAGCCGGCAGAGGGATTGTCCCGGATGATGCAGTGCAAAAAAAAATATGGAGGTTTTGGTTAAGCCAAGGAAGCAGTGGTAAAGAGAACTGGACAAATCATGTATCTGCCGGAACGAAACAATATTTTGATAAAATGCTGAATATGGTACATTTTAAAGAGGAAAGGAATTTTCATAAAATACAGAAAAATGTACAGCTCCCATGGAAGTGGCGTGGAAATAATGCAGTATATGTAATAAAGAAGGATTTAGGAAAACAGGCTTTTTTTGAGATACGGCAGCAGATACAGAAGATTGAAGAAGAATTTCAGGATGATTTGACAAAAGAAAAGATACGGCATTATGACAAAGAAAAAATCTTGAAGGAATTAGAAGAAAAAGTAATACAACAAGATAAAAAGATACAGGAATTGACAGCACTGAATAAAGAATTTCAAAAGCGAATGGAAGAAAAGGCTGACGGACAATGGCAGGAATCCCTGTATTTAAAGGTGTTAAATAATGATATTAAGTTGGAAAGAATGCGTTATGGTGTTATGGATGCATAAGAGTGGTGGTGCGCCTTAGTAATAAAAATGACACTGGTTTTTACCCGATTCCTTTTGCAATCCGCCTTGCCAGCTTCTGTCTGTTTAAAACGCCTTTAGCTTTTTTATAGTCATTTTTATTGGTGCAGAAAAAGGTTTCAATCAGGATTGCAGGGGGCTTTGTCCCGTTTAAAATATATAAATCATCACGCCGTTTGATGCCTCTGTCATGGAAAACTGCGGAAAGCTGCTTTTGTACTTTTTTGGCATATTTTTTGCCGGCAGATGAGGTGTACAATACTTCGGTTCCTTTTGCAGAAGGGGCGGCTGAATTTAAATGCAGTTCAATTACTAAATCATAATTACCGGAATTAATCTGGTTTAATTTATATGGTTTTTCTTGTTTGGAAGAGGTGAATTTTTTTTCAGGGCAGACAATTTTTTTGACGGTATGCCCATTCTTTTTTAAGGCAGACGCCACCTGTTTTGAAAATGATTTGCACCATTTATATTCATTGCAGCCGCCATACCTTTTTCCGTCTGCGCTTGTAGTATTTCCGTTTTTTAAGATAGAGTGCCCAACAGTTAATGCAATTTTCATATAGTTCCTCCATTTCTGTTACTATTTTTATTTTGTTTTAATATCAATTCCTAAGATTTTACTTAATGAAATCAATGCTTTCCCTACATAAAGGGATATGGCTGATGACATGACAAAGCTTGGCGTTATGCCGATGGAAGACAGGTCTGTTTTTTCAAAGCAATATGCTGTGCCAAGGAACATACCGCTTGCGATAACTGCCTTTACAATGCCGGATGTTAGTTTTTTCCAGCTAAAATCTATATTCTCTGAGCAGATATTAAAATATGTACCTGCTATTATATTCATTAGGATTGCAACCAGAAGAACTGGAAGAAGGTCGATGATTTCTTTCATGGATTATCCTCATTGTGGTTATGGTAGTAATATATGCAAAATTAAAAAGGCAGTGTAAGTTTTTTGGCTTACACTGCCTTTTAACAGTTATGGATTTTGGCTGCTTGTTACTGTTTACAGCCAGCTTTTGGAGTAGGCTGAGATTATTTGGCTGCGCTGTCTGCAGGGCTGTTTTTTGTATCTTTTATGGACTCACGGTAAGCGACGGTATCGTTTATGTATTTTGCCGCACATTCTCTTGAGCAGGCAAAATTACGCCATCGGAAGATATCTGCATGTGATTTGCAAAATGCACATGGCTCAAACAGCGTCCCACAGACACGGCAGGGGATTTTTTGTTTTGCTGCCATAGCAGTTTTTAATCAAATAATACGAATGTCCAAAGGTCGCTTTTTCCGGTACACAGGTCAGGAAGGGACGTAAATTCAAAGTTCTGTGCGGATGATTCAGAACCTCCCTGGATTTCAAATGTTCCGCTAAAGTCAGCCCTGTTAATAATAAACTGGCCATGGAACAGGTTGTCGCAGCCATCTTCGCAGGTTACGTCAATAAATACCTGCAGAGTCTTGCTGTATGTGCCATTATCGTTTGTAATTTTTTTGCCGGTCACTTTCGCGTCATAGAAGGCGATTACTTCTGTGCCGTCTGGTACGTCGCCGGCAAAGAATGTGACAGCTTTTGTAGCAGGGTCATAAGAAAATTCTCCGGCAGCAGGTGCTGCGCTGGTCTGTGTTAATTTTTTCCCGCCCGAAATATAGGCGTTGTTGGCATCCCTGACATAGATTGTGCCGATTTCATTACCAGTTGTGCCAATCGCCGTTTCCGTTGTTGTTCCGGCATTGTTGGTAACAGAAATCGTATCGGTATAGCGGATAAGATATTCGCCGTCTTCAATATCAGAGCCTGTCATTGCTGCGAGTGCGCCGCCTGCAAGCATTCCGTTTGTGCCGCTTCCGGTAACCTTTTTGTTTTTCTTAAGTGAGCCGATTGTCCTTCCGGCTTTGCCTGTGATGTCTGTTTTTTCTTCTTCCTGTGCTAATTTGAAATCGCTTAATTCATCCAGGATTAAATCCAGGCTTCCATTTGTTCTGTCAAAACCAGTAAGCTGGTCGTAAGATGTGATTGTAAACTTATCAATATTCATTGATTGTTCCTCCTTTTTGTTTGTTATTTATAGAAAGGCTGATTGCAGCCTTAATATCTTTTTTGGTGGAATTAGGAATGTGACATTGGAATCCATGTCAGGCAGTCTTTGCTTAATTTAGAAGTATCAACCGTTCCGCTGTACACGCCTGCCATTGTATTATCAAATGCAATTTTATGCTGGATTTGTTTTAGGCTCTGGTGAAAGCGGTAAATAGATAAATCCATGCAGGAGTCATAGTTATAGGGAAATTCGGCCGTGTTTACTAAGGCAATGACTAACTTTTCCAAATAGGGTTCCTGCCTTTTTTTAGCGCTGCGTTTTTGTTTTCGGCGTTCCCGTTCCAGCAGGTATTTACGGGTAGATTCATTGCCGGGCTTTGACTGCACTTTTTCCAGCAAGTTGATTTTACGGATAGCGTCCGTTAAATCATGGTAGATAAATTCATTAATGATAATTTCGTTTCTGGGGCTGTAAATGATTTCTGTATTATTTTCTGGGTCTGTATAGATGTTAAAATCTGATGTATCCAGGCTGCCAAATAATAAAGATAAATCAGATTTGGCATAGATTGGAAAAAGCATTTTAAATAGCCCAAAGCCGTCCAGTTTAGTATAGTCAATGCCGATATCGTCTAATTGCACCATGTATTGGAACGGGCTGGCAGTAAGCGCCGAGATAATGCTGTAATAAGAAAATTCATTGTCCAGTATTTCTCCTACAGTTGGTATTCTTACAGACAGGTTTGGGATGATATCAACGGCTGAAAGGTTTAGCCAGCTTTTTTTATTTTCCATACAGGAAATACCCCCTCGTATTAGGATTGTGATACAGTTTGCTATAGGCAGTAACTATACTCTGGATGAAGAAACAGGGCGCGCCTGAAATTGGTTTTCAGGCACGCTCCAAAACAGAAAGCAGTACTGCAGCAAAAAGAAGAAAAAGAAGTATGAGACGGACATGATGGATTTCATCTGTGTCCGTTCCCCTTTATGCTGTTTTCTGTTTGTTGGAAAAAAAGAAGGAAAGGCTGAAATCCATTAATTTTACAGTGCTTGTACGTTTTCCGGCAAAGTTTTATGTAACGGGGGCTGGAAAATTTGTTTGCTTTTCCTGTACTTTCTGACCCGCTCTTTCCCTCTTTCTTTTTCGATGCCTGCTTTGCATTCCGGGCAATAGCTGCTTGAAAAATCTTTTTCTTTTGCCTGATATCTTTTGCCGCAGTTTTTGCAAAGTTTTGTCCCTTTCAGGTTTCTTTCAATATTACTATAGAGTACTTCGCCAAATAAACGCCACAAAGTATCTTTGTTTGTATCGTTTTGCAGTTGGATGACAAGTACGTCGGCAATATATTCTTCTGGTTCACCGATAATTTCAGAAAACATTCTTCTTTGTTTCCGGGTATCAAGTTCAAGCTGGAACATTGCCCGTTTCCTTTCGTCAATGTCAAGAACCGAAAAGTCTGTATGGGACAGCCTCCTTAAATTTGCTTTTTCCAGTTCTTTATATAAAGAAAGGATTTTTTCGGCCTTTTCTTCTTTTGCATTGACGTCAGGATTATCCATCAGAATTTTGCAGGAGTATTTTCCTAATAAATCTTTAAATACAATCCGGCTGCTCCTGACAATACCGGATATTCGGTCAATATTGCATTTTCCAGGCTTTTCCACTTGTTTTTTTGATTTGTTTTTTGCGTATAAAAAGAAGTAAGGGACTTTTTTCCCGCTGTATCGTTTATATTCTTTTAAAATGTGTTCTGGTATTTCCGGTTTATACAAAGTTTTGGCGTAATCAATGGTAAAATTTACATCTGCACACCGTAAAGCGATTACTTCCATTGCTTTTTCAATTTCTTCTTTCGTGCTTTCCGGGTTTAGGGACGTCCAGATTTTTGTGATTTCATTGCTCGGCGTGCCGATATTTCCGTGGTGGTATGCATTGACAATCCCATTAAATAAAGAAGTACAGTTGATTTGTTCCGGGCTGGCTTTTGGCATATCATAATAATTTGGTATCATTCCGTATTTTTTCTGGAACTGTTTTGCGCATTTTATGATGGTTTTATTGTTGTGCAGCAGCAATTTGTCTCCGTCATTATCATACATCAGGATTTTACTCATCGTATCTTTTATGCTGATATAGGCTCCGTTTGATTTCAGCCATTTTTTATCCGTCTCTTTTAATTGGTTTTTCCTGATACAATGTGCATGGTCCAGATGGGGAGAGCGCAGGCAGTCTATTTCTTCCTTATCCTGGAATAAGTTACAGGAGACAGAATCTCCTTTTACAAAGCCAAATGCGTCTAGGTTGTTTTTGTCCAAATCTGTAAACCACCACTGGAGGCAGGCGAGTGGGTCGGGAATTGCAAATACATAAGAGCCGTTGATGTTAAATTTTCCGCTCCTGAATTTTTTTATCATGCTGTCTTTTGTATTTTTTAAGAGTGTTTTTACATAAGAGTCTTTCAGCATTTCGGGGTAGAGCAGCAATGATTTTTGCAGCCAGTTCATCCTGTTGTTTTTTTGTTCATTTGCGCCTAAAACATTTAACATGCATTGTACATTGCGCCCGATTCCATTCAGGGTATTGATGTCATAGCTTGCTAAATCATGGATATCTTTATCCGTCATTTCTGTAGTTAGTGTCTGTAAAATCTGGTAGTTTGTTTTTGCATTCAGCTTTACGTTATTTTCAACATTGCATTTGCAGGCGGTACAACCATATTTTTTAAAGTTCTCTTTGTAGATTTCCCATCCAGTTCTGGATTTCCCGGCTGTTTCATTAAATTCATTCTTAAAATAGCGCCACATTTTAAATTGTGATTTTGTAAAAATGTAGTCTACTTCTGAGAGGGAATATGTTTTTCCGTAAATATCAGTGATTTTATGGATTTTTATATGGTGCTCCCTGCACCAGCCGGTAAATGCCCTTCTTGGGCAGTATGCAATTAACCCTTTTATAAACGGCAGGCGTATCATGGAAGAGGGGAGCTTTTTTAAAGAGATTCCAAAACCATCTGTAAAAGGGATTGTGATATCCATGTTTTGGATGGAAGCTTTATGGTACTTTGCGTATAGCAGGGCGATTTCGTCCTGAAGCTGTTTTTTTTCTTCCCGTAATTCTTTTTCATGTGTGATTTCAGATTTTTCTCTTTTACAGCCTTTTGGGGCGCTTTTTTTGTGGATTTTTATTGTATGCAGCCTGGCTTTGACAGAAAGCAGTTTTTCTTTTAACCTTTCTAATTTCTTCTTGTCTTCCGGGCTTTCCGTGTAGATGTAGCGCACGGTCTGGTTTGGGATTTTATATTTAATGTCATCGACGACAATTGCCCTGTCAATATCAAAATCCTGCCATATTTCGCTGTTTGTCTGGCAAAGGCTTGTATACGCCAGATATTTATTTGTATTCATTCCGCCCTGACGGTTGATTTCTTCTGGCGTTAACCCGCAAAACAGGCGCTGGAAGTTTTGTTTCAGCTTATCTTCTGATACAAACGTGCTTTTTTTGCATCTTGTCTGTCCTGCGCCTGCTGTAAAGAAGACAAAATGCTTGTCCTTGTAAGTAAAGCCATTGTGCATAATGGATTGGAAGATGGCAGTGTAGAAAGTGACTACGCTGATAATATCTTCACAGTGTTCCATATCATTGCATCCAAAGCATCTTGTCAGTTCACTTTCAAATATTGCGATATTTCGGAATTGTTCTTCTTTTTTAAATGCCCTGTTATCATAAAGTTTTCGTGTTTTATGGATGTTTTTGGACAACATTTTTTTAAATAAGTCCTCTTTGTATTTTTGTTTTTCTTCATAAAATGTTTTTTTGAGTTTTGCTTTTTGAAGTTTCCTGTTTAGCCAGTTAAAATAACATTCCGTATCGTCTAAATAAATTAATTTTGATTCTAGAAATGAGATGCTGTGTTTCAGGACAGATAAAGTTTCTTTTAAAGAGCCAATTTCCTGATATATTTTATATTCCTTTTGGGTAAGCAAAGGTTCAAAACCAATATTTAAGATTTCGATAATTGCTGTTCCGTTTCCATTGGCAGAATATTCTGGATAAATATTGTTTTGTTTTTTCTCCATTTTTTCCTCCTTATCTTCAAAATGAGTTTTGGCAGCTTTTCATCAGGCAGAATATCCGATGTTATGTAATAGGTTAATTTATGCATTCCTTATTGCCTGCTTTTTCCCTGATTTCCCGTACTATTTCATTTTTCCGGCAGTGTTCATCAAATTGCCAGTCGGACACAATACGCCGGGCAATATTGCGGCTTCCTGAATAGCTGGTGTTGAAGTCTGAAAGATAGATTGTCCCTCCAAAATGGGAGTTGCAGTTTCCGTAAGAGTATCCTGTTTTTTTAGATTCCATAGTGAAATCCTCCTTTCCTGTGATAAGTGGGTTGCTATTCACGGCCATTCTTTTTCCTGCGATAGACCCTCTGCCTTCGTCATAGGTCTACACTCCGTTTCGGTCCGTGCTGAACAGACATCCACTGGATGTCTAGCACCGCTGCTATGCAGCTTTGTCTATCTTATGAAAAAGAACAGCCTTTACAGTCGATTTTTAGAAAAGAGCTAAAAACTTATGTGCAAGCCCATCGTTTTCAGCCTTTTTAAAAACCGACCGTGAATAGTAACAGTACTACTTAATACTTCTCCTTTTGGAAACAGAAATTAGTATTAAGGCAGGCTTTACACGAATTACATAATCAGTTAAAATATAGATAGCAGCTATGCCGTAATCGTTTGTGAAAGGTGGTGGTTATATGACAGAAAAGGAAATGATACAAAAAAATATAGAAGAATTTTCCAGGCTGCAGGATTATATGATTGAAGATGGGAAAGATGCTAAAGCATATAAAACAATGTTGAAACGTTATTTAGATTTAAAAGCAATTCTCCAGGCATTTGGTATTAATTTGACAGATATTGATAGAATTAAAGAATAATGATTACTGCTAAAAAGGTTAAAATCGTTGTGCCTGCACATAAGATCCGTTAAAAAATATCCGCCCCTACTTGCGTAGCGGCGGATATTTTAATGAAAAGTTTTTAAACGTAATTCTATTAGTTTCTGGTTATATCCAAGAAGCCTCGAAAGCTGTTCTGTTGTATAACCGGCATTTTCTACAATGGTTTCATCAGGTATCAGAAGGTTGACTGCGAATGTATTTGCCTCCGTCTCCATTTTTTCTACTGAAATCATTGTGTTAGAACGAAGGAAAGGAGTAGAGGCATTTGGATGGAGGACGGCATGCCCTAGTTCATGGGCGCAGGTATATTTTGCTTCCTGTTCCTCCAGACAGCAGTTAATGTGTATCTGTTTCATTCGTAACGGTTTGTTGTAGTATCCGTTAATTGTCCCTAAGTTTTCATAAAAGACAGAAATTTTTAAGTGCTCTGCTAATTCAAAAGGATTGGACGTTTTATATTTTTTTGTTAATTTAAGAACAATTTCATCAATTTTAATATGAATCACACCCTATTCTTTGTTTTTTCTATATTTTTTTGGAGTAAATTTTTGTTTTGCATTCACTTTTGCAATCCGGATGCTGTTTTCCAGGCTGACTTTTAAAAGCTCCCTTGTTGTATCGTCAAGCGGTTCGCCAGAAAACATAAGCGCTTCCTGTGTATCCAGGACAGAAAGCGTATTTTCAAGCCTTTTGGCAATATCCGTTTCATCTTTTGTGTTTAATGGGATTATATCAGAATTTGCTCCTCCTGTCATTAAATAATCAATGGATACATTAAAGTAGGCCGATAATTTTTGGATAATTTCTATGCTGGGAGAGCTGTTTTCCCATTTTGAAGAGGCGCCGTTGCTGATGCCAATGTCCTGTTCCATTTTGCGCTGTGATACGCCTTTGGCCTTGCATAGTTCTTTGATGCGGTTTAATAATGCCATAAAGAATCCTCCTGACTTTGCAGAAAATTTTCGGTAAATGTATTGACATGCAGAAAATAATCAGTATAATAAGAGATGCGCTGAAATGATTCTGCGAATTAAATCTTTATCTGCAAATTATGCTGTTATTTTATAAGATATTTACAGAAAAGTCAAGAATTTGCTGAAAATTTTCAGAGAAAATAGTATAATATGAATATGTGAGGTGGCAAGAATGGAACAGATTTTACAATATTATTATGCGGATAACGCAAAAAAATTACATGGGACGGTTGACAGGATTTTACTAAGGTTTGGGGGGATATCAGAGAAGGATAAGGATGATTTTTATTCATTGGCAAATGAGGTGTTTGCGGATATTGCTGGGAGATATGATGCTTCCCAGCCTTTTGACGGTTTTTTGTATGCATGCCTGTCTAATAAAATAAAAACAGAAATGACAAAAAGAAACCGGGAGAAGCGTAAAATGGACAAGATATCTATTTCTATTGATATCATTGTTGAAGAAGATGAAAACCTGGCTCTTTTAGATGTTATTGCCGGGAGATGGACATTGGAGGAGGAGGTTTTTGAAAGGAAGGACGGGTATTACAGCAATAAAATAGTAAAGTATCTGGACAGGCTTTCCAGGCAGCAAAGGGATGTGTTAAAGCTAATGGCAGATGGTTACCTTCCAGAGGAAATCAAAAAAATGCTGCAAATGGACGGAAGGCAGTATCAGGATTGCTGTGCGGCAATCCATTCTTATAGAAATACGTCAGTGTTATTTTGAAAGAGGTAAATAGGAGGGATGTATTATGGCGGGACCAAGAAAACAGATTTACACGTTAGATATGTATTTAAACAAAATTAAAGATGGTGATATTAGCAATAACGCAGATGTCCAGAGGCGTTTTGTCTGGACAAAGGAACAAATCAATGAGCTTGTGGTAACAGTTTTGACAGGGGAATATATTCCACCGGTTATTCTGGGGGAGGAAGAGGATTCACAGCTATGTATTGCTGACGGCGGGCAGAGAAGTTCTGCGTTAAACCAATTCCGGCATGGGAATTATAAAATAACATCTTCTGTCGAGGATTCAGTGATTCCTTATAAGAAGAAGGTGAAAGGCGAGGATGGGAATATCGTCTGGGTGGATGCAGTTTTTGATATTAGAAACAAAACATACGGAAAGCTTCCAAAGGAACTGAAAAAGAAGTTTGACGAATACCAGATTGAAACAGTAATCCATGAACATTGTGACTGCCATAGGATTTCAAAGTATATTAAAAGATATAATAACCATACCTCTATGAATGCCAGCCAGAAGGCGTTTACCTTTTTGGATAATTTTGCCGGATGTACCAGGAAAATCCTTGACTGCAGGTTTTTCCTTGATTACAGTAATTATACGGAGACAGAAAAGCTAAAGGGCGTTGTGGAACGGGTGGTTGTCGAAACAGTTATGTGCAGTAACCACTTAAAGGAATGGAAAAAACAGACAAAGTCTGCCTGTAAATATTTAAATGAAAAGGCGTCCAAAGAGGAGTTTGAAAAATTGGAAGATAATCTGCACAGGCTGGAAAAGGTTATTACAAATGAGGTCAAAGATATTTTTAACAGTAAGGATTCTTTTTTGTTTCTTGCGTTATTTGACTGGTTTACAAAGCTTGGGGCAGATGATTTGAAGTTTGCGGCATTCCTGAAAGAATTTAAATATCATCTGAGGGATGTCAGGAGGAATGCAGATGGGATGCTGTTTGATGAAATAGACAAGGGCAGGTCAACAAAAGATAAGGCAGTTGTTGTTTCAAAAATGGATATGCTGAAGGAGTTGGTCACAGAGTTCCTATAAAATCCATTGATATTTGATTGCATTCGTAATATAATAAAACCAAAGATAACATGACTAATGATTTTTTGTTTGGGAAGGTTATGCAGAATCCAGAGTTGTGTAAGGGTTTATTGCAAAGGATTTTGCCAGACTTGGATATAGCTCGTATTGAATATCCCCAATTGCAGAAAAGCATTGAGCCAGGTATGGATGCACATGGCGTAAGGCTGGATGTGTATGTAAAGGATAATGATGAAATAATTTATGATATTGAAATGCAGGTAAGTGATACAAAGGAACTTCCTAAAAGAAGCCGTTATTATCAAGGGATGATTGATTTGCAGCTTATTGATAAGGGACAGCGTTACAAAAAATTGAACAGAAGTTATATTATATTTATCTGTCCGTTTGATGTCTTTGGGAAAGGGAGGCATATCTATACTTTTGAAAATATTTCACCTGTGCGGTTGCTAATCCAACAGCTTGCCTGTATTGCAATAAATTGCATGCAGGCAAACTGTTGAATTGCAACCGCACAGGTAGAAAATATTTGTAAAGAGGACAATAGTATATCAATGGGAGATGGGGCAGTGAAGATATTCCTGAATACACAAGGGACACAGGATGATGTTAGTAAAGAGCTGAAGGCGTTTCTGGATTATGTGGCAGGGAAAGAAACAGAGGATTCTTATGTGGAGGAACTGGAAGAAGCAGTAAAAAAAGCAAAGAGGAATAGAGAATGGAGGCATGAGTATATGACATTATTAATGCGGGATCAGGAAAATCAGGAAATAGGGGAAAAGCGTGGGGAAAAGCGTGGAGAAGAAAAAATGGCTCAATTGATAATTCTGCTAAATGAAGATGGCCGGTTATCAGATGTTGTCAGGGTATCACAGGATAAAGAGTATCGTCAACAGCTTTATGTTGAATATCATATTATTTAGATGTACTAGTGTAATATCTTTTTAATAACTCGACTATATTTGAAACCTGTGCTATAATGTCCTTATAAAGATTTTGGAGGACATTTACATGGGCAAAAAAGCGTCATCAATAGAACTTAGCAATGAAGAAAGAGAATATCTGGAACTTCAAACCCGTGCCAGAACAATTCAGGCTCAAACCGTTACAAGAGCACGAATTTTATTATTACGTGCGGATGCCATATCAATAGATGCGATTGCTGACAAAGTAGGTCTCAACCGCTGCAGCGTTATGCTTTGCCTTAAAAAATTTAAAGAAGGAGGCATTGAAAACGCACTCTTTGATGCTCCTGGCCGTGGAAGAAACGCTGAGATTACAGACGAAGAAAAAGCCTGGATCATTAACACCGCCTGCCAGAAGCCGGTTGATTTTGGATATGCTGCTGAAACCTGGACTTATGCAAAGCTGACCTCACATATTAATAAAACTGCTGAAGCAGCTGGATACACAAGACTTTCCACCATTCATAAAAGTACGGTAAATACGATTCTTGACGAGGCGGATATAAAACCGCATAAAATAACTTATTATTGTGAGAACAGAGATCCTGATTTTGATTCCAAAATGCATAATGTACTGCTTGTGTATAAGCAGCTTGAAATGCAGTTTAATGAATCCGGGGAACTTATTGTATCTGATGGTTCACCTGTACATGTGCTGTCTTATGATGAAAAGCCGGGAATACAGGCTGCTGCAGCAACATCAGATGATTTAATGCCGGACGAAAGGCATCCGGCCATCAGCAGGGATTACGAATACAAACGTTTAGGCACTCTTTCATTATTAGCTGCAATTGATCTTCAAACAGGGGAAGCGGTTCCGCATGACAGAGTTGTTCTTCGGCATCTTCTTTGGATACAAGGAAAAAGTCTGTATAATCGCAGTTATTTCGTATTTGAAAAGCATTGCTGACGTATTTAGAATACTTTTTATCAAATATTCCAGTTTTAACGTATTCTTTTTGGAAATAGGAGATTACTCCTGCGTGTTTAGAGTAATCTATGCAGTCCAATGCCAAAATTGCACGTATAGCAGAGAATATTCCATAGTAGGAACGGTTAATGGAATCTTTATATTCTTTGCTGTCAAAGAGAAGCTTTGAGGAATGAAGTTTTTCTTTGGCGTTATTTAATCGGTAAGTCATTAATTCAAAACGAAAATCAGGCAAGGAAATCCACCCCTTCCTGAGCGATGTTTTTATAGTAGGGTAATATTTCTTTATAGCGCTCAAATTCATCATATGGTATGACAGTTGGGGAAATGATTACATTATAATCCAGTTCCATATTGGCAGAAAAGTCCCAGATATCTTTTAGCTTATCCTGTAGGTTTTTTCGTTCTCCTTTTACGATTGCGGCGATATCAATATCCGAATCATCCGTATAATCACCCCGGGCGTAGGAACCATATAAATAAAGCCTTACAAGTGTATCGGGATATGCCTTTTGGTATTCTTCCTTTAAAAAAGATAAAATGTTATTCAAATCTGATAATGTACACAATTTTGGATTAGCACCGCCTTTCTTTCAGTGTTTTATGTATGTTGTTGAGAACGGGCGTGAATAGTAACATTTTATGTTTGGATGATATAAATGTACTCTGGCATCCTGCTTCAAACGGCAGGATGCCGGGTCTTTTATAAAATCAGGGTGAAAGCTATATAATAGACTTGCGCCATGATAATGCTTATTATTTAATTATTCTTTAATTTCATCAATATCTGTTAAATTTACACCTGCAACATTTAAAACTGCTTTTAATGATAGATATTTCTTTTTCAGTTCTGCATATGTTTCCACAGCATTTTCTTTTTTTGCTAAAAGCATATACCGTTGAATCTCTTTGAAATCATCAATAGCAATTTTAGCAATTTCTAAATTTGTAGCCGGCATATCATCACCCCCATGATTATAGAAATACTCAACTTGTTATGTATAGTGTACCATAAGGAAGGGATAAAGTCTATTATAAGTTTGTTATTGCCCCAGTAAAGCTGTTTATCCTGGCTGATAACCTGCAGTTTTTGGTAAGCACTTGCAATATAAGGGTCTTTTGTAGCAATCATCTCAAACTCCTCCTTCCGTTCAGCGTTGATGAACTTTGCTCAGAGTAAGACATTTCTTTCCCCCTGCCCTTGTTCTTAATTATAACGAATTATGCAATAGGTGTAAAGCCCTGGAGAAATATGGCCGTGAATATCAGTAACAACGAATTGCAATCGCACAGGTGGAAAAATTTTTTTATGACTTGCGTAGTGATTTATTTCGTGGTATATTAATAAGATAGTGTGCAGATTCGTTCCGGGACTTCTGAAAAGCCCATCTGTCAGGCAGGGAAGCATTTCTGGTGGTTTTTTCAGTAGTTTCGGTGTATGTCTGCATTTCTATAGGAAAAATGTGTACAGGCACAGGGGTAGAAAATACCTTGGAAAGGAGTTATTCATGTCATACAAATCATATTCGATGGAGCTTGCAGGCAGGACATTGACGATTGATGTCGGACGGGTAGCAAAGCAGGCAAATGGCGCTGTATTAATGCATTACGGCGACACGACGGTACTTTCAACAGCAACAGCTTCCGAGAAGCCAAGGGAAGGGATTGATTTCTTCCCGCTTTCGGTAGAGTTTGAGGAAAAGATGTATTCGGTTGGGAAAATACCGGGAGGATTTAACAAAAGGGAAGGGAAGGCGTCTGAGAATGCAGTTTTGACTGCGCGTGTGATTGACCGTCCGATGCGCCCGCTGTTTCCGAAAGATTACCGCAACGACTGTTCTTTAAATAATCTGGTGCTTTCCGTGGATCCGGAATGCAGGCCGGAACTTGTTGCCATGCTTGGTTCTGCGATTGCAACAAGCATATCTGATATTCCATTTGACGGGCCATGCGCTACGACGCAGATGGGGATTGTGGATGGTGAGTTTGTTGTAAACCCGAACCAGGAACAGTGGGATCATGGCGATTTGCGCCTGACAGTCGCTTCAACCAGGGAAAAGGTAATTATGATTGAAGCGGGGGCAAATGAAATCCCGGAAGATAAAATGTTAGATGCTATTTACCGCTGCCATGAGGTAAACCAGTCTGTGATTTCTTTTATTGATACAATTGTTGCAGAGGCTGGCAGGCCAAAGCACGAGTATACAAGCTGCGCTATTCCAGAGGAGATGTTTGAAGCCATCAAAGAGGTTGTTCCTCCTGCTGAGATGGAAGAGGCTGTTTTTTCTGATGACAAGCAGACAAGGGAAGAAAATGTCCGTAAGGTGACAGAAAAGCTTGCAGAGGCATTTGAAGAAAAAGAAGACTGGCTTGAGATTTTAGATGAGGCTGTTTACCAGTACCAGAAAAAGACAGTCCGGAAGATGATTTTAAAAGACCATAAGCGCCCGGATGGCCGTGAGATTACACAAATCCGCCCGCTGGCCGCAGAAGTGGATTTGATTCCAAGGGTACATGGTTCAGCGATGTTTACACGTGGGCAGACGCAGATTTGTACGATTACAACTTTGGCGCCGCTTTCAGAGCAGCAGAAGGTGGACGGCCTGGATGTGAATAAGACGGCAAAGCGGTATATGCACCATTACAATTTCCCTTCCTATTCTGTTGGGGAGACAAAGCCAAGCCGTGGTCCGGGAAGGCGTGAGATAGGGCATGGGGCTTTGGCTGAGCGGGCATTGATTCCAGTTCTTCCGAGTGAAGAGGAATTTCCGTATGCAATCCGTACCGTATCAGAGACATTTGAGTCAAATGGTTCTACTTCCCAGGCAAGTATCTGTGCATCAACGATGTCTCTGATGGCAGCAGGCGTTCCGATTAAGAAGCCGGTTGCCGGGATTTCCTGTGGGCTTGTGACAGGGGAAACAGATGATGATTATCTTGTGCTGACGGATATCCAGGGGCTGGAAGATTTCTTTGGCGATATGGATTTTAAAGTGGCAGGTACAAAGGATGGCATTACGGCAATCCAGATGGATATTAAGATTCATGGGCTGACCAGGCCGATTGTGGAGGAAGCAATCCGCCGGACAAGGGAGGCTAGGATGTATATCTTAGATGAGGTGATGCTTCCGGCTATCGGTGAGCCAAGGAAAGAGGTTGGCAGGTATGCCCCTAAGATTATCCAGATGCAGATTGACCCGCAGAAGATTGGCGATGTGGTTGGACAGCGTGGGAAAACAATTAATACATTGATTGAGCGTACAAATGTAAGGATTGATATTACAGATGAGGGCGCAGTTTCTATTTGTGGGGAGGACCAGGAGAAAATGCAGGAAGCGGTCCGCCTGATTGAGATTATTACAACCGATTTTTATGAGGGTCAGATTTTGGAAGGAACGGTAATCAATATTAAAGAATTTGGTGCGTTTATTGAATTTGCCCCAGGAAAAGAGGGAATGGTCCATATCTCTAAAATTGCAAATGAAAGAATTAACCGTATTGAGGATGTGCTGACATTGGGAGATCATGTAAAAGTGGTTTGCCTTGGCAAGGATAAAATGGGCAGGATGAGTTTTAGTATTAAGGATGCAAAGTAAGGAACTGTAAATAAATTAAAGAAATGCTTTTCAGGAAAGGCAGACCATGTTATTATATTAAAGTGGGCTGCCTTTTTTGGCATTTGTATAATGTTCTATAAGAAATAGATATTGTATATGCCAACAGGGAAATTAGATGTACTGAAGGAGAATCGATGAAAAAAATTTTGAAAAGCAATTATAAAATGTTTGCAGCGCTTGTTATATGCCTTTTTCTCAGTATTTTTCTGGCATTAGGGCTGTATGGTTCGTGGGGGCCGGAAGCGGAAGAAGTTATTTTTTCTAAATTAGTTGGAAAAGAATCTGAACTTCATTTGAAGAGTGAAGTATATGTAGTGACAATTCCTTCTGTCCAGGATGACTCCATGACTTCTATAGAGGAAAGTAAGATGATCAGCCAGCAAATCAGGGAACTTCGTTATCTGCTGGAAAAGACGTTTGTTTCGGCGCAGGGGGTCTATCTGCTGGATAATGAGCTTTTTTCCCTGCCGGCAAATGAACGCAGGCTTTTGCCGGTATTCCGTAAGTCAGAAAATGTTTTTTGGCATTTTAATTCCCGGAATATCAGCTATTATCATGAAGATGATAATTGTGGGCAGGTTAAGTTTGTTGACAAATCCTATGCCGGGGAACGTTATTTTGAAGTGCTTGGCATGGGGAAGTATGACAGGCATTTCCTTCCATATTATATGATGACGATGGGCGGAGGAACAGTGGAGTACGATAAAGCGGGACAGCGTTACCGGATAAAAGATAAGTCGGGGAAGAAGAGTACATTATATGCAATGGAGAATGGTGCAGTACGTCTTCATTCAACTTCCAAATACAATGTTTCTTATTCGGCGCTGGATGCTATATATGAAGAAGCAGTACGCGATAATAATCCAGGGAAATATAAGGATGCGGTTATTTTTATCCAAAGTAAAAACCATCTGTCTGATTATGTAGAGGGAGGAAGCCGGACACGTGATTTGGCAGACTATTATATAGATGTTTTGGGTACGATACAGAATGAAGCAACCATTCCATTTCCAGGCATACAGGCAAGGCTTTGCCTGATTGTTTTTGGAGTGCTTATTATTGGGCTTGCTGTGATTTTTTTACGGGCATGGATAAGCGGGATTGTGTATTTATGTGAAATAACATGTATGTTTTTTGCAAATCTTTTATTTTTGCAGCATAAGACATTGTACCTGCCGCTAATGGATTTTTTTGTAGTTGTTACAGCGATGTTTGCCGTACTTTTATGCCTGAAACGGCTTTTAAACAGGATGGATGCAAAGAACCTGCCAATTGATGCGGTAATCCGTTTTACAAATACGATTGTAAGTATTGAACATTCTGTTTCTTATTCAGAATATCTTATGAAAAACAGAAATGAAATAGAAGAGGATATTTCGGCTTCCCTGCTTTTGCCGGTGATGGACAAAGAATCATTCCTGCTGAAAGAACTTGCTTCGGAGAACTATGGGAATAAGCGGTTTGTAGAAACAGAATTTTGGGGAAATACTGACAATGCAGGCAGCACATCGGTTATGCAGGTGCGGTCAGGGTTGTTTCCGGGACAGAAATATCTTGCTTTTGTACCCCTCCCGGTATTTGATGTGGAATCTGAGCTGACAACATATACGGTAATAGGCTTAAAGAAAAAGTTAAAGCCGCAGAAGGCTTCCTATATTTCAATGATGCTTTTTTCTATGTATATATATTTTAAAGCCCAGCATGAAAGAGGGGAGCACCAAAGGATGTATTTTTCCATGCTTTCTCTGATGATTTCTGTAATTGACGCAAAAGATCCGGTTACCGCGGGGCATTCACAGCGCGTTGCAAGTATTTCTAAAGATATTGGGATTTGGCTGGATTTAAGCAAAAGTGAGCAGTTTGACTTGGAGTTTACTGCCCTGCTCCATGATATTGGGAAGATTGGCGTATCAGATTATGTGCTAAACAAGCAGAGTGTATATACAAAAAGTGATTTTGAGCAGATGAAATACCATACAATCCGGGGAGCAGAAATGTTATCTGAGGTAGGAATCAGCGAGGAGATTATTGACGGCGTCCGCCACCATCATGAGCGGACTGATGGGAAAGGCTATCCGGATGGGCTGAAGGGGGATGAACTGCATCTTTTTGCAAAAATTATAAAAATTGCTGATGTTTTTGATGCGCTGACGAGTAAACGGCAATATAAGGACGCCTGGGAAATAGACAGGGCATTAACCATTATTTACCAGGGAAGGGGAACGGAGTTTGACACGGAGATTGCCAATGTTTTTATCAAACATATGGCGTCGCCAGGCTGGATACCTCCGGTGGATGAAAAGGCTGCGGGGAAAAAGCGGAATCCAAATACAGATAAAGCGGTGAAAATCGTACAGGATTTCTATGAAAAATATAAGGAATACCTTTCGATTGAATACCCGATTCCAAGTAAGATGGCGTCGGAAATTGACTTTTTGAGGAAAAACGGCTTTATGCAGTATGACTGGGGCGAGACATTTGATAATTCGGTTTTCCTCGAAGAGAAGCCGATGATACTGGCTTATGAGAAAAATACAAAGAGCCTGATTTTTGGGCAGAACAGTAAGGGGAACGGGGTACATAGCATCTATTATTACTTCTTCAAGGGTTTTGTGAATATGGGGATTTATCTGCTGGAGCCGTCAGGGACAAAGGCGGTGCTGGAAAAGCTGGAAAATGCCTATGGGGAGCCGGTTATTATAGATGAGCAGATGATGGCATACGAAACTATGAAGATGCGTATTATATTTTACCATACAATTGATGACAAGTGCCTTCTGTTCTATACCTCGGATTATATGTGTTCTAATTATATTTTTGGGAAAAAAGAAACAGATAAAAAGGAGATCTAGGAAAGGGGGAAAAATGGGGACAAGGAAAACAGCACAGATTGGCATGCTTGTGGCAGTGGCATTTGTGCTGGGGTATGTGGAGTCGCTTTTGCCAATTTCCTTTGGGATACCGGGGATTAAGCTTGGCCTTTCTAATATTGTGGTGCTGCTCTGTCTGTATGAGGGGACGGCCAAAGAGGCGTTTGGGATTGCGCTTGTCCGTATTGTGTTAAGCGGGCTGACTTTTGGGAACTTTTCAACTATGATTTACAGCCTTGCAGGGGGAATGCTTAGTTTTCTGGTAATGTTTTTGTTGAAAAAAAGCAATGGTTTTTCAGTTTATGGGGTGAGCATTGCCGGCGGGGTTTCACATAATATTGGGCAGATTGCTGTTGCAGCGCTTGTTTTGCAGACAGGCCTTTTGATATCCTATCTGCCAGTTCTGCTGGCTGCAGGATGCATTGCCGGGGCATGTATTGGGTTTATAGGGGGAATCCTTACAAAGCGCCTGCATGGGCTGTTTTAGAGCGTGTTTGAAAATTCTTTCATTGCGTATAATTTTAGGGCTGCTGTACAAACTATTTCCTATAGCATGTTTATAATGAAAAGCAGCATGGGAAGGAGCAGTTGGCAGATGGTTGAGGAAGATATTAAAGAATATGGGATTACTGTGTTAAAAAGCAGGCAGGAGGGGCACAGTATCTGGATGATTTCGATAATTGGGGAAGTGGAAGGGCATGAAACGGCTCAGGAACGTGTAAAAACAACAAAATATGAGCATCTTTTGCCAATTCTGACGAAGATTGAGGAGACGGAGGAAATTGACGGGGTGCTTTTTCTGATTAATACAGTGGGAGGCGATGTGTCGTGCGGGCTGGCGCTTGCGGAGTTTATCGCTTCCCTTAGTAAACCGACGGTTGCATTGGTGATTGGGGACAGCCATTCGATTGGCGTTCCACTTTCTGTTGCGGCAGATTATACAGTGATTGCGCCAAGCGCAACAGTTATTATCCATCCGGTGCGGATGAATGGCCCTGTCCTGGGTGCGCCGCAGACATATGAATATTTTCATCTGATTCAGGAGCGGATTACGCAGTTTATCGCAAAACATTCTTCTGTGTCAAAAGAACAGCTCCAGGAATGGATGGTGGCTCCGGGGATTTTAAGCCGTGACCTCGGGACAATTTTCGTAGGGGAAGAGGCGGTAAAGGCTGGATTGTACCAGCAGGTAGGCGGGATACGGGAAGCGCTTGGAGTCCTCCATGAGTATTGTCTGCAGAGTAAGGAACGGTAAAATATTTTAAAATGGCTCTTTTTCTCTGGCGGTATTTGTATTACAATGTTACTGTTAAAAATGTTAAGGGACTGTAGAATAATAAGTGATACAGTTCCTAAGTACAGGGTGACAGCAGTGCGTATGAGTGCTGCCGCCAGAAGGAGGAGTTATGTTAAAACCAGCACCAGTATTTTCAAATCATATGGTATTACAGAGGAACAAAAGGATTGCAGTATGGGGAAAGGCAGACCAGGGGAAGGTTACGGTTTCCATGAATGGATGTGCAGTTTCAGCAGAAGGGAAGGAAGGGAGATTTTTCGCAGAGCTTCCGCCAATGGCAGAAGGGGGTCCGTACTGCATGGAAATAACGGATGGGACAGAGAAGGTTATATTTGAGGATGTAATGGTGGGTGAAGTCTGGCTTGCCGGCGGACAGTCCAATATGGAGCTGGAGCTTCAGAACAGTTTTGAAGGGGAAAAGGAGCTGGGAAGGATACAGTCATCAAATGTCCGTTATTATTATGTCCCAAAGGTGGGTTATTTTTGCGATGAACTTATAGAAGCAGAGGAAAAGAGTACATGGGAGCGTGCAGGGAAGGAGGCGGCAGCAAAGTGGTCTGCAGTAGCGTACCATTTTGCGAAAGAGGTCTCTGAAAAGCTTGGCGTGACGGTTGGGGTTATCGGCTGCAACTGGGGAGGGACTTCGGCTTCGTGCTGGATAGGCCGCAGGATGATGGAGCAGAATAAGGTGATTTCTTCCTATATAGAAGAATATGATAAAATAGTAGAAAACCAGGATTTGGAAGAATATATCAAAGAACGTGAGGAATATATTGTATACCAGGCAGAATTTGACAAAAATTTATCACACTATTACCAGACATGCGAACACCCGACATGGGATGAGGCAATTAGCCTTTTTGGGGAGAATAAATATCCTGGGCCGATGGGGCCGTATTCAGAATACCGCCCGTCAGGTTTATATGAAGTGATGCTTTCCCGTGTATGTCCATATTCGTTAAGGGGCTTTTTGTATTATCAGGGGGAAGAGGATGACCATAAGCCAGAAACATATTATGAATTGCTTTCCGCGCTGATAAAGCAGTGGAGGATGGATTGGAAAGAAGATTCCCTGCCATTTCTGCTTGTGCAGCTTCCGATATTCCAAAATGAAGGCGAGGCAGATTATAAGAACTGGCCGCTTATCCGGGAAGCGCAGATGAGGGCGTATCAGACAATTAAAAATACGGGGATTGCTGTGATCCTGGAACAGGGGGAGTTTGGGAATATCCATCCGACGAAAAAGGAAACTGTAGGGAAAAGGCTGGCTTTACAGGCATTTTTCCATGTGTATCACATATGCAGCGAAGGGGAGGTTTTCGGCCCGGTATACCGTGATTATTTTATTGAGGAAGATAAAATGACGCTGCTTTTTGACCACTGTGATGGAGGGTTTGTCTGTGATGGAAAAGTGCAGGGGTTTGAGCTGGCGGGGAGTGACAAAAAGTATTATCCTGCAGATTTTATGATAGACGGAGGGAGGATTATCCTTTCGTCAGACAAGGTCGCTTTGCCGAAATATGCACGTTATTGTTGGACGAATTATCAGGAAGTGGCTTTATTTGGGAAAAATGGCATTCCACTTGCGCCGTTCCGTACCAGTTATGAGGATGGGAGCAGGGCAGCAGGGAGCAGGAACCTGCCTGAATGATTTGCATTTCTTTCCAAATACGGCTATAATAGGTTTGCTGTGGGTTACTGTGAAGGGTAACTTACTATGCGGACGGGTGAGTATGTTTTATTAGAATAAAGGGGTGTTAAGTATGCCAATTTGGAAAGCAGTAATACTGGGAGTAATACAGGGGGCGGCGGAATTTCTGCCAATCAGCAGTTCCGGCCATTTAGTTATTGTAAAAGAAGTTTTAGGTGTTGATTTAGGAAGCGGCGGCGTGTTTTTTGACGTAATGCTCCATCTGGGTACGCTGCTTGCTATTTTCGTTGCATTTTGGAAAGATATTAAGCGGCTGATTGTAGAAGGAATACATATTGTAGGGGATGTATTTTATAACATAGGAGTTTTGTTTCGGAAATGTTTTAGGAAAGAATGCCATTTTAGGAAGGTGGTAAGGAGCTCTTACCGGAAGATGGTTGTCCTGATTTTGGTTTCTACTGTCCCAACAGGACTCCTTGGAATTTTGTTGTCTGATATGATTAAAATGGCAAATGGGATTGTTCTGGTTCCGGGAATCTGCCTGTTGATTACGGCAATGTTCCTTTTCATTGCTGATTTTGCAGATGAAGGGACAAAGCGTCCCAAAGAAGCGTCTTATGGGAACGCCTGCTGTGTAGGGCTTGCACAGGGGCTTGCAACGATGCCGGGGATTTCACGCTCCGGCACAACAATTACAGCCTGCATTTTGTGTGGTTTTGAAAAACGGTTTGCGGTGAAATATTCGTTTATTATGTCAATTCCGGCGGTGCTTGGGGCAGTTGTCTTAGAATTAAAGGATTTTGAGTCGGTTCATTTTTCCAATCAGGATATTACGGCTTGTATTATTGCCACCGTGATTTCTGCCATTGTAGGTTATCTTTCGATCTGTTTTATGATGCGCCTGATTCGGGGAAAGAAGTATAAATATTTTTCAATTTATTGTATTATAATTGGATTAGTAGCGGTAGGTTATTATTTTATCTAATAGGAGATTATGTGGTTATGGCTGTTTCAAATAAATCAACGGCAAGGAAGGTGGAGGAAAACCAGGCGAAGCAGGGAAACAAGGCAGCGTCGCGTCAGGCCGTAAAAAAGCCTGCGTCCGGGAAAAGTGTAAAGGGCAAAGGAACCGCAAAAAAAGAGTTGTCTTCAAGGAAAGAGAAGTCTGTAGAGGAAATAAATGAATATCAGGATCATCTGGCTTTTAAAACAGGGGTTGCTATTTGTGTAATTTTACTTGTGTCAGTGCTTCTTTATTTGTGCTATTTTGGGCTTGCCGGGGGCTTTGGGACAGTAGTGGGCGGCCTGTTTTTTGGTATATTTGGCTGGTTTGCCTGGTTTGTACCGTTCGCCAGCCTGGTTGGGTATGTGTTTTATACGGTAAATAAAGGTGACAGGCGTGTTCCGCGCAAGCTGTTTGGGTTTGGCGGGATCATGCTTTCTTTGCTTGGGCTGACAGATTTGCTGTTTGGGAAGCAGATTATTACAGAATATTATACCAGCAACCATGTGCTGCATCGGAATTATTTTGAATGTATGCAATTGACCCTTTCAGACGTGATGTCAAAAGGGAAATTTAACGGAGGGTTATGTGGAAGGGCGGTTGCAGCCGTTTTTTCAACAGTTATTGGCAGGATTGGGGCGTCTGTTATACTTTTTGCCCTGTTGTTTTTTTGTCTTTATATTTTTTACGGTGTTGAGATGATGGCCAAAATCCGTAAAAGAAATGCTTATCAGCAGGAGATGGAGGAAGCATATGGTGAAATCCGCCAGGAAGAGGAATATAAAGAGCCTTCCTACCGTGTTTTTACAAATACAAGGCATGGTGCACGGCGCAGCCATTTTCAGCCAAGAGATATGAAAAAAGCGCCAAAGGTACAGTCGTTTGATTTGCGGAAGATGGGCAGTACCGCCCGCATAAAGCCGTCTTTTCTGCAGGGAATGGAAAAACCGCAGGCAGAGTCTGGCAGGGATTTACGGGAAACGGCTGAAAAACCTGTACAGGCAGAATCCACCAGGGAGGGGCTGGCAAAGCCGTCAGGGAAACAGGTAATGGAAGAAAAACAGGAGGGGACAGGCGCCCAGCTGGAAAATAGTATAGCAGAAGCTGTTCAGGAGCAGATTGCAACGAAAGAAATGCAGAACAAGGCGGGGGAAATCCCAATTTACCGGAATGAGTTAAATGAAAAATTCCGAAGAAAGAAAAAAAGCGGGAATGCTGCCCTTGTATCTGCAGAAGAGGTGTTTGAAGAGGCAGAAAAACCTTCTGTAGTATCTTTGGAAAGCAGGATGGAAGCGTCTGTTTCAGAGAAACCAAAGATAGAGAAACCGGCGTTTGAAGAAGAGAAACCGGAGATAGAGAAACCGGCGCCGGAGGAAGAGAAGCCGGAGGCAGACGAAATTGCAGAAAAGCCAGAAGCTGTATCGGAGTTATTTCCAAAGGAGGAAGAGAAACCGCAGCTTTTTGCAGAACCTGAAGAAGCAGAAGATATTTTTGTGCCAAATCCGTCTTTTGCAGAAGAGGCAATGCTGAATTATGAAGAAACGGAAACTGTTGTGGAAGAGACAAAGGAAGAACCTGCCCAAAAACCAATGGCTTCTTTTGTGCATAAAGAAGAGGTAACAGATGTTACTCTGCATGACAGTCCTGTCCGCACATCAGGAGGGAAAATTGGCGGTGATAATTATGTCTCTGCTTCGGATACATTTAATGCGTTAAATGAGAGTAAGATTGCAGTTGAAGAGGACATACCATATGAGTTCCCATCTGTGCAGCTTTTATCCCTTCCAAAGTCTGCGCAGGGGAGCGTCAGTGATGAAGAGCTGCGCGCGACAGCGTTAAAACTGCAGGAGACTTTAAAAAGTTTTAATGTCAACGTAAATATGGGGGCGGTTACCTGCGGGCCTGCGGTTACACGTTATGAGCTTTTTCCAGAGCAGGGGGTGCGCGTGAATAAGATTACAAATCTTGCAGATGATTTAAAGCTAAGCCTGGCAGCGGCAAGTATCAGAATTGAAGCTCCCATTCCGGGAAAGGCAGCAGTTGGGATTGAGATTCCAAATCCTGTGCCAAGCCCTGTTTTTTTCCGTGAATTGTTGGAAGGGGATACATTTAGCAATTCCAAATCTGCTATGGCATTTGCTGTTGGGAAAGATATCGCAGGAAAAGTAATTCTGGCAGATATTGCAAAGATGCCGCATCTTTTGATTGCAGGGGCGACAGGTTCCGGTAAATCTGTCTGTATCAATACATTGATAATGAGCATTTTATATAAGGCGGATCCAAAAGATGTGAAACTGATTATGATTGACCCGAAGGTTGTAGAGTTAAGCGTATATAATGGGATTCCTCATTTGTTCTGTCCTGTCGTGACTGACCCGAAAGAGGCTGCGGCTGCTTTGAACTGGGCGGTAAGGGAGATGATGGACAGGTATAATAAATTTAAAGAGCTTGGGGTGCGTAATATTGCCGGATATAATGAGAAAATTAAGGATTTTGACAATGCAGCAGAGGCAGGTTATGCAAAGATGCCTTACCTTGTTGTAATTGTGGACGAGTTTGCCGATTTAATGATGGTAGCCTCAAAGGAAGTGGAAGATGCAGTCTGCCGTCTGGCACAGCTTGCACGGGCGGCTGGCATCCATCTTGTGCTTGCAACGCAGAGGCCGTCTGTAAATGTTATCACCGGCGTGATTAAGGCAAACATTCCTTCCCGTATTGCTTTTTCTGTATCTTCTGTTATTGATTCCAGGACAATCCTGGATAAGGGCGGGGCAGAAAAGCTGCTTGGAAAAGGGGACATGTTGTTTTTCCCTTCCGGTTATTCAGAGCCAGTGCGCGTGCAGGGGGCATTTGTGTCAGATAATGAGGTCAGCAATGTTGTTGAATTTTTGCGCAGTAATAACGAAACTCCGGAATATAACCATTCGGTAACAGAGATTATTGAGGAGCCAAAGGAAGAAGAGGTTCAGGAGAAAAAAAGCCAGGCAGACCATGATGAATATTTTGAGGATGCAGGAAGGTTTGTAATAGAGTCGGACCGTGCGGCGGCTGGGCAGCTCCAGAGGCGTTTTTCGATTGGGTTTAACCGTGCCGGACGGATTATTGACCAGTTAAATAAGGCGGGCGTGGTAGGGCCGGCAGAAGGGACAAAACCGCGTAAAGTACTGATGACAATGGAAGAGTTTGAGCAGATGCTTTCAGGAGGCGCTGCAGTCCCGGAGGAAGAGATGGAATCTATGGTGCGGGAGATGGAAGCAGAAGCAGTTGCAACAGGTGAGATATAATGCAGGAAAAAAAATACCGTGGCGTGCTGGTGGCAAATGCCTTTTTAAGGACAGAGAAGTTTACGGAACACTATGAATGGCTGAAAACGGCGGCAGAAAAATGCAGCATGGATTTGGCACTGCTTAGCAATTCTGATTTGCTTTTCCCGCTTTGCAGTAAAAGGGCAGCGGTGGGTGCAGAACTGAAACAAAGGGTGGAAGCGGCTGCTTTGGAAAATGACTTTGTCATATATTGGGACAAGGATATCCCATTGGGGAATATGCTGCAGGTCTGCTGCAGGAAACAGGATGTCCCGGTTTTTAATTCACTGGATTCCATTGCAGTTTGCGACAATAAATACGAGACATACCAAAAACTTTGGGAGTGGAACCAGTCCTGTGCGGAGGGGGAGGAAATACCAATCCTTCCCACGATTGCAGCGCCAATGACCTATCCGAATGTCGGATATCCGGATATTGGTTTTTTAGCCCCGGTCCTTTCCGCCCTGGGGCTTCCTGTCGTTATAAAGGAATGCTATGGTTCTTTTGGGCAGCAGGTATATCTTGCAGCTACAAAAGAAGAGGCAGGGAAGATTACAAGAAAGCTGGCAGGGAAGCCGTTTCTATACCAGTGGTATCAGAAAGAAAGCAGCGGACGGGATGTAAGGCTGCAGGTTGTCGGGGATAAGGTAATAGCGGCGATGTACCGTTTTTCAGAAAGTGATTTCCGGGCAAATATTTCGAATGGGGGGCAGATGGAGCAGTATTTTCCAACGGAGGAAGAGTGTTCTTTAGCGGTGCGCACTGCCAGGGTTTTGGGGCTTGATTTTGCGGGGGTGGATTTATTATTTACCGGGGAACAGGCTGATGTGGTCTGCGAAGTAAATTCTAATGCGCATTTTAAAAATATTTATACCTGTACTGGCGTGAATACAGCGGAATATATTATGGAGCATATCAAGGACAGGCTGGTATGAGGTGTTTAACCATATTTTAAGATGTTTTAGGTGGAGGGATTTGTGAAGGGATATTTGGTTTACCGGGAGGAAGAAGCTGCCAGGAACCGGGAGTTTATCAGGATGTTTTATGAGGAAGGGAAGCAGTGCAGCATTTCTTTTGAATATATCCCGTATAATAGCTATCAAAAGAAAGGGCTTCCTGATTTCGTGCTGAACCGTACAAGGGATGCTTTGGTCAGCCGTTGGTATGAAGGGAAGGGAGTTAGGGTATTGCATAGTTCCTGTATTACAGAAATCGGCAACCATAAGATGAAAACGCTGCAGTATCTTAAAGAAAACCTTTCGGATGGGATTCTTAGAGAAAAGTGGATGCCGGATTCTGTCTTGCTTACAAAGGAGCGGCTGGCTGAATGGACAGGGGCGGCTGCTGCACAGGACAAGGGGATATTTTGCGAGGCGCAGGATTTTTGGAAAAGAGATGGTTCCTGCATTTTAAAAAGTGTAGATGGGCATGGTGGAAGCGAGGTAACGGAGCTGTTCTGCCCATATGGAGGAGCCGGGAAGAAAGGGCAGGAGACTTGGGAAGAACTGTATCATGCCCTGTTACTATTTCAGGGGAAAGAGTGTATTTTGCAGGAAAAAATAGAAAGTGACAGCCGTGACGTCAGAGTTTATATTTTAGGAGGAGAGCTGTATCAGGCAGTTGCCAGGCAGGGGAAGGATGATTTCCGATCTAATTTTTCACTGGGCGGCTCGGCATCGTGCTATAAATTTTCGGGGCAGGAACTGGGCTATGTAAAACAATTCCTTCGGGCGTTTAAAAAAGAAATACTGGGGCTTGCCGGATTGGATTTTATCATAAGAAAGGATGGGAAGCTTATTTTTAATGAATTGGAAGAGATGGTGGGAACACGGATGTTGTATCAGGTTACAGACTGCAATGTTGTAAGGGACTATGTCAGGTGGCTGCTGTGTAACTATGAAGCCGCAAGGCTGAATAGTTACAAATAGTGTTGCCGAATCCTAATAATAATATGGTAATTTTTAGAAGGATAGGTTATAATACTGGAATGGAAGCGAAAGCAGGTGAATGATATGAATGCATTGCAGGAGGACGCAGCCTATACAGTGGAAGATATATATGCCCTTCCAGAGGGGGAGCGTGCGGAACTGATTGATGGGCAGATTTATTATATGGCAGCTCCAGGCAGGAAGCACCAGCAGCTTTTAGGGGCAGTCTATCGGAAAATTGCGGATTACATTGATTCTCATGGCGGTGAATGTGAGGTGGACATCGCGCCATTTGCAGTTTTTTTAAACAGGGACAGCAAGAATTATGTAGAGCCTGATATATCGGTTGTCTGTGATAAGGGGAAGCTGGATGACAGAGGGTGTTTCGGGGCGCCGGACTGGATTATAGAAATTGTTTCGCCTTCCAGCCGTTCGATGGATTACTTTAAAAAGCTTTTTAAATACCGCTCTGCGGGAGTCCGGGAATATTGGGTGGTGGATAGTGAGCGGCAGTCGGTGACAGTGTATAATTTTGAGCAGGATGATATGGTAGAATATTCTTTTGGAGAGGAAATTCCAGTTGGGTTATACCAGGGTTTTTCTTTGACCATCTAAGGAACTGTTAAGAATAATTCGTAGTTATTTTGGCGGCTTATAAGAGGAACTATAATTTATCCACTAACCGCTCAGGCAGAAAAATTAACCAGAAAAATAAAAGGAGGAGCAGGAGGATTATGAAAACAGATATTGAGATTGCACAGGAGGCAGAGCTTCTTCCTATCCGTGAAGTGGCGGAACAGCTTGGGATTGAAGAAAAGGATTTGGAATACTATGGAAAGTATAAGGCGAAGCTTTCCGATGAACTATGGGAAGAGGTAAAAGAAAACAAAGACGGGAAATTAGTCCTTGTCACGGCGATTAACCCGACTCCTGCCGGGGAAGGAAAGACCACGACGACAGTCGGCCTTGGCGAAGCAATGGGAAAGCTGGGGAAAAAGGCGGCGATTGCGCTGCGTGAGCCATCGCTTGGCCCGTGTTTTGGCATAAAAGGCGGGGCAGCCGGAGGCGGCTATGCACAGGTCGTCCCAATGGAGGATTTAAACCTTCATTTTACGGGGGATTTCCATGCGATTACTTCAGCAAATAATCTTCTTGCGGCAATGCTTGATAACCATATTAAGCAGGGGAATGCGTTAAATATTGATACTAACCATATTGTCTGGAAGCGCTGTGTTGATATGAATGACAGGGTTCTGCGCAATATTGTTGTGGGGCTTGGAAGGGAAGCAGACGGGGTGGTAAGGGAAGATCATTTTATTATTTCTGTGGCGTCTGAAATTATGGCGATTCTGTGCCTGGCTGAAAATATGAAAGATTTAAAAGAACGTCTTTCTAAAATTATCGCAGCTTATGATTTTGAAGGGCAGCCGGTGACAGCAGGGCAGCTGAATGCAACAGGGGCTATGGCTGCATTATTAAAGGATGCCATTAAGCCAAATTTAATCCAGACAGTGGAAAATACGCCGGCATTTGTACACGGTGGCCCATTTGCCAATATTGCGCATGGCTGCAACAGTGTCCGCGCTACAAAAACAGCGTTAAAGCTTGCGGACTATGTAATTACAGAGGCAGGGTTTGGCGCAGATTTGGGGGCGGAGAAGTTTTTGGACATTAAATGCCGCATTGGAGGTTTAAAGCCGGACGCCATTGTGTTAGTGGCAACGGTCCGTGCCTTAAAGTACAATGGGGGCGTGGCAAAAGAAGAGCTGAATGCTGAAAATCTGGAAGCGTTGGAAAAAGGGATTGTAAATTTGGAAAAGCATATAGAAAATGTAGCAAAATACAAAGTCCCATGTGTCGTTACGTTAAACCGATTTGTGTCTGACAGTGATGCAGAGCTTGCTTTTGTAAAGGAGTTTTGTGAAAGCCGCGGATGTGAGTTCGCCCTTTCAGAAGTATGGGAAAAAGGTGGAGAGGGCGGCATTGAGCTGGCTAATAAAGTACTTTCTACATTGGAACAGAAAGAAAGCCGGTTTGAGCCATTGTATGATACCAGCTTGTCCATAAAGGAAAAGATAGAAACAATTGCAAAAGAAATCTATGGGGCGGCAGAAGTAGTGTATGCCCCGACGGCAGGGCAGGAAATTGCACGCTTAGAAAAGCTTGGCTATGGCAATACCCCGGTTTGTATGGCAAAGAACCAGTATTCGCTTTCTGACGACCCGAAAAGGCTTGGAAGGCCGACCGATTTTACGGTTACGATACGTGAGGTGTATGTATCAGCAGGGGCCGGTTTTGTAGTGGCGATTACAGGAACGGTTATGACGATGCCAGGGCTGCCGCTTCATCCTGCGGCAGAGCGGATTGATGTAGATGATACCGGAAAGATTACAGGGTTATCTTAAAGGATAGAGGGCACCAGCGCAGGCGGTGCCCTTATTTAAGTTATAAGAAATTGCTGTAATTGTAGTGGTATTCCGACAAAAAGCGAAGCTTTTTGATAGGGCACCAGCGCAGGCGGTGCCCTTATTTAAGTTATAAGAAATTGCTGTAATTGTAGTGGTATTCCGACAAAAAGCGAAGCTTTTTGATAGGGCACCAGCGCAGGCGGTGCCCTTATTTAAGTTATAAGAAATTGCTGTAATTGTAGTGGTATTCCGACAAAAAGCGAAGCTTTTTGATAGGGCACCAGCGCAGGCGGTGCCCTTATTTATTCATGCAGCATTGTTTATATTTTTTTCCAGAGCCGCAAGGGCAGGGGTCATTTCGGCCGATTTTTTTTGCGTTGCGTATATAAGGTTCAAAATAGTCCCCGCCATAGATGACATTATCTTTTGGCCTTTCGTTTGGATAGTTTTTGTAATAGAATCCGCCGCTGCAATCCGGTTCAATTTTTCGGTATGATTTTAAGAGGCTTTCTTTCACGTAGGGCAGGTTGCTTCCTGATTCAAGTGTTTGGAAGAAATCCTGCATTTTTCCATAAAAGTCAGGATAGTCTTTTTTGACTATTTTGGCCTGCTTTAGGATTTCCTGGCGTTCCTCAATCATGCAGAGTTTCGTGTCTAACAGTGCAAATTTAAGGACAACAGGATGGAGGCCTTAAATTCCGTAAAATGCATCATAGGCACGTTTCATGGTGGCGCCGAGGCGGGAATCATTTGTTACGAGAGAAAAGTTATATTCCCAAAGCAGATGCCTGACAATTTCTTTTTCTTCCTCCGTCCTGCATGCTTTTTCCAAAGTAGGGAACACCTGCCCTAATTTGGAAAAATACTTTGTATTCCCTATATAATTAATATAAATATTGGAGAATATTATGGAAATTTCCATGATATATTCCGGGATATAAAGGCGGTATTGCTCTAGGAATAAAACCAGCCTTTCAGTAATTTCCGGGAGATATTCTGTCCTATCCTGGCTTACCTTAGCCAGCATTAAATAGGTTTCAAAGATTTCCGGAAGCTCCTCTTTGCTCCATTTTTTATCCTGCCGGGAAACCTCAAGCAGGATTGACAGGATGGTATCATACTCCCCATAGTCAAAACATTCTGAAGCATAGATTAAAATAAAGTCAATATCCCTGCAGCCAAGATTATATGCTTTTTCACATGCAAAATATGCCTTATTGGTAAATCCACGCGCCATATAGGAAATAGCCAGTTCCTTTTGGAACCATTTATTTTCTGGTTCTCTTTCTGCCAGCTTTTCCGCATTCTTTACTGCTTTTCCAGTATTTCCACATTCCCGCTGGGCAAGGATCAGATAGTACAGGAATTGTATATTGTCTGGGAACAGTTTCCAGGCTTTTTCACAGGTATCGCGGGCTGTTTTGGAGTCACCGGCCTGAAGGGAACGTGTAATCTGGTCTGCCATATATTGGGCAGACGGATCGCTGAGCATAGGAAATGCAGGCCCGGTAGATATATTATCTGTTTTTTTCAGGTATTCATAGGCTTCCCGGATTTTCTGGAACTGTTCTGGGTCCGATTCTGGTGAATATTGCCGTATCATTTTAAAATATGCTTTTTTGATTTCGGTCTGGGATGCCTCAGGGGTTATTCCAAGAATTTTGTAATATGTATCCATTGTATTCCTTTCAATCGTTTAGTATATCCAGAAGTTCCTGTTCTGCTCCTTTTGCAGCATTGATGTCTTCATCAAGGATTGCTTTCTTCAATAAATATAGGTTTTCATTGATATCTTCCTCAAGTGTCGGGAAGGAGCCTGTCTCAAGGCTTTTCAGCATCCGTTCTGCACGGCGGATAACTGTTCGGAATTGTTTTGCAGAAGGGGCTTCTTTCCAACGGCTGACATCTTCTTCTGTTTCTTCGTTTTTCATCATATTGATGGAAATGGAAGCGTCTGCGCCAGTGCTTGGAATGGATGCGGTTACATGCAGCATGCCGTTTAAATTATATGAAAACTGTACATTGATTTTTTCCACACCAGCCCGTTTGGGCGGGATGTCATGTATCATGAAGTCTCCCAGGAAGTGATTGCTGTCTGCCAGCATGCTTTCCCCCTGGTAAACCTCAATATTGGCACTTGTCTGATAATCCGCATAGGTGTAGTAAGTCTGGCTGCGTGTTACAGGGATTGTGGCATTCCTTGGAATAATGACGTCCATTCTGTTATCTGTGATTCCATCCGTTACCCTGATACCCAGTGTGTAAGGGTTTACATCAGTAATAATGAGGCTGTCTTCCTGGGAAAAGACTCCCTGGATAATCCCGGCCTGAATCGCTGCGCCCTCTGCAACAGCAAAATCAGGGTTTAAACTCTGTGCTGCTTCTATATTAAGGTATTCCCTGATATCCTTTGTCACAAGCGGCATCCTGGTAGAGCCGCCTGCCAAAATTACTTTGTCAATTTCATCAGGCAGGATTCCGCTGTCTGAAAGGACAACATCTATCGGGTGGTGCGTTCTTTCAATAAGTTCCTGCGTTATTTCTTCAAAGTGTTTCCTTGTCACTGTTTCATCCAGGGCGAGGGGTACTCCCTTTTTTTCCGTAACCATAGGTATCAGGATATGGTAAGAGTCTTCTGTGCTTAATGCTTTTTTGCAGCGTTCTGCTTCTTCCTTTAATTTTACCATTGCAAAGGTATCTTTTCTTAAATCAACGGAATTTTTTTTCATAAACTCTGAGATGAGCCAGTCCATCAGTTTTTCGTCAAAATCTTTCCCGCCAAGCTGGTTGTCGCCGCTGCTTGCCTTCACTTCCATCACCCCGTCAAACATCTCCAGGAGGGTTACGTCAAAAGTCCCTCCCCCAAGGTCATAGACAAGGATATGGCTTTCTTCCTCCATATGGTCCAGACCATAGCTTAATGCGGCTGCTGTCGGCTCATTTAAAATACGTTCTACCTTTAATCCTGCTTTTGTGCCTGCTTCAACGGTTTCCTGCCGCTGGATATCATTAAAATATGCCGGGACGGAAATAACAGCATGTGTAATTTCCCTTCCTAAATATTCAGATGCGTATGTTTTGACATATTCTAAAAGTTTTGCTGACAGGTCCACAGGGGTAAAACTCTGCTTTCCTAATTTGATTTTTTCACCTGTGCCAATTTTACGTTTTACTTCAATTACAGTATTTTCCGGGGACAGCAGATACTGCGCGCGGACTTTTTCCCCTACAATGCTGTTACCGGCGCTGTCAATTCCTATTGCCGATGGGGTAATGATTTCATTTTCCAGATTGAGAACCATTACAGGTTTTCCATCTTGCATAACGGCTGCTTCTGTTGTAGAAGTACCCAAATCTATTCCAATAATTGTATCCAAAGTTTCACCTGTCCTTTTTCAATAGTTTTTTAAATTTCTTCTGTTTCTAAGCGATAAGCGCTGACCTGTGCTTTCTTTTTTACAGTACCTTTATAAATATAACCACATGAGTAAATAGCGGCAACTGTTTTGTCTTTTGAGGGGTCGGTGGTACTGACTGCTTTTATGGCTTCGTGAAGGTCGTAGTTGATTTCTGTGCCGCATTCCCCAATAATGCAGATGCCGCATAACTGACGGAAATGTTCCAGGTTTTTTTCCATCAATGCAATTTGTTCTGCCCAGGCAGCATCTTTAGAATCTGCAAAATGTTTCAGGTTCCAGAACTGTTCCTGGTAGGCCTCAAAAAGTTCCAGGAGCCGTTTTTCCCTTTGGCTGTAATCTGATAATTGTTTTTGTGCCATTTCTTTGGCAGAGCGTTTTTCTGCCCATTCATCCAGTAAATCTTCAATTGCCATATCATGTTTTTGGATGGATGCCTGAAGGCCTGCAATATTTAGATTTATGGTTTCCATCTGTCTGGCCTGCTCTGCTGCTTCTTTTTCTGTTTTCTGCAGAATATCTTCCAGTAAAGAGAATTTCTCTTCTGTTTTTTGTAAAATCTTTTTGGTTAAAGAAAGCTGTTCCTCTAGTTCCTTGGCAGAATCTTTTTGGTTTTTCCGATGAAAGAACATATTTATCCTCCTAATGTGCAGCGTAGTTGGAATCTTTGGCATTCATTTTTGAAGGGGCTATTTCCCACGAAATTTGGATTCGCAGTAAATGCAGCGGTAGATTCGGTTTTCCCGGTCTGTCAATTTAAAAGTATGGGGAAGTTCCTGTTCAACGGAAGTAATGCATCGTGGATTTTTACAGCGGATAATGTTGGTGACGCGTTCCGGAAGGGAAAGGTCTTTTTTCTCCACAATTTCGTTATTTTTTATAATATTGATGGTAATTTTATGATCCAGGACGCCCAGTACATTTAAGTCAATATCAAATGGGCCTTCGATTTTAATAATGTCTTTTTTCCCCATTTTGTTGCTGCGGGCATTTTTGATAATTGCCACAGAGCAGTCAAGCTTTTCCAGGTTCAGATACTCATATATTTTCATGGCGCCGCCTGCCTGGATGTGGTCGATTACAATGCCTTCATTTAAAACGCCTATATTTAACATATCCTTTCCCTCCTATTGTTTTGCTTTGTCAAGCCCAAGTAATGACATAATCAGCGCCATACGGACATAAACGCCATATTTTGCCTGTTTAAAATAGACAGCGCGTGGGTCGTTGTCTACTTCTGTAGCAATTTCGTTTACACGTGGAAGCGGATGCAGGACAAACATATCTTTTTTTGCATACTTCATTTTATTGGTATCCAGGATAAAGCTGTCCTTTAAGCGGATATAGTCTTCTTCATTGAAAAAACGTTCACGCTGGACGCGCGTCATGTAAAGGATGTCCAGTTTTGGCATATTCTGCTCTAACTGGTCTGTTTCTATATATTCAATATTTTTCTGGTCCAGGACTTCCCTGCGCAGATAGTCCGGTATTTTTAATTCTTGCGGGGAAATCAGTACAAATCGTATATTTGGATAACGTACCATTGCATTAATCAGGGAATGTACTGTACGGCCAAATTTTAAGTCCCCGCACATGCCAATTGTCATATTGTCAAGGCGTCCCATCAAGGTTTTGATGGTAAGTAAATCAGTCAGGGTCTGGGTAGGGTGGTTGTGCCCGCCGTCCCCGGCATTGATGACAGGGATTTCAGAGTACATAGCTGCAACAGTTGGCGCACCTTCTTTTGGGTGGCGCATCGCACAGATATCGGCATATGAAGATATTACGCGTATGGTATCGGCAACGCTTTCTCCTTTTGCCGCCGAACTGGAGTCTGCCGAAGAAAAACCAAGCACTTTACCGCCTAAGTTCAGCATTGCTGCTTCAAAACTAAGGCGCGTCCGTGTGCTTGGTTCATAAAATAATGTCGCTAATTTTTTCCCTTCACAGATATGGGAAAATTTTTCGGGAGATTCCATAATTTCCTGCCCAAGGCACAGGATATGTTCCAGTTCCTCAATGGATAAATCAAGTGGACTAATCAGATGTCTCATATATACCCCCTTTAGATTTTTTCTATTGGAAATATATTACTACATTCATGGGGCTGGTGCAAGCATATGTTGCTGGTTTTTCGCGAATAGAAATACTTGTTTTGTGCAGAGGGTTATGTTACAATGCTTTTTGTGGCTGTTTGATGGCAGCAGAGGCGGTGTGGTTTCCTTTTTGGCAGGAGAGTGCGTTGGCATTTTCTTTTTATGGTAGGAAACTGTGCCAATTTCCAGTGTGATAAATTTTGGAAAAGCGAAGGAGGAAGATAAGAATGGATGTAATGATTTCAGATGCAGTAAAGTATATTGGAGTAGATGACACGGCAATTGATTTGTTTGAGAGCCAGTATGTCGTACCAGAAGGAGTATCCTATAATTCATATATTATTTTGGATGAAAAGACAGCAGTTATGGATACTGTTGATAAGCGTGGAATGGAACAGTGGGAAAAGAACCTGCTGGCTGCTTTAGACGGCCGGAAGGTTGATTATCTGGTAGTACAGCATTTGGAGCCAGACCATGCAGGAAGTATTGCAAGGCTGGTGGAACTTTTCCCGGAGGTAACGCTGGTGGGGAATGCAAAGACATTTTCAATGCTGCCGCAGTTTTTTGACATTCCGCTGGAAGGACATATGCTGACAGTAAAAGAAGGCGATACGCTTTCTTTGGGGGAACATACGCTGACATTCGTAATGGCTCCAATGGTTCATTGGCCGGAAGTTATGGTTTCTTATGAGAGTAAGGAAAAGATTTTATTTTCTGCAGATGGTTTTGGTAAATTTGGCGCATTGTCAAAAACAGAAGGAGATGACTGGGCATGTGAGGCCCGCCGGTATTATTTTAATATTGTAGGAAAATATGGCGCGCCAGTGCAGACTTTGTTAAAGAAGGCGTCTAAGCTTGAGATTGCAACAATCTGCCCGCTGCATGGCCCGGTATTAAAAGAAGATTTGGGATATTACCTGGGTCTTTATAATACTTGGAGCAGTTATCAGCCAGAGGACAAGGGAATTTTAATTGCCTATGCTTCTATTCATGGGAATACAGCTGAGGCAGCAAATAAGCTTGCTGATATTTTACGGGATAAGGGGGCTGAGAAGGTAGTAGTCAGTGACCTGGCAAGGGAAGATATGGCGGAGGTAATCGAAGATGCGTTCCGCTATGACCGCATGATTGTAGCAGCAGCAAGTTATGATGGAGGTGTTTTCCCATGTATGCAGGATTTCCTGCACCATCTGCAGGCAAAGGCGTATCAGAAACGTAAAGTTGGGATTCTGGAAAATGGTTCCTGGGCGCCTACAGCGGCAAGGAGCATGAAAGGCATTTTAGAAGGCTTAAAAGAAGTTACCATTGTCGAACCGGTGGTTACAATTCGTTCTACATTAAAGGATTCTGATATTCCAGGACTGGAACAACTTGCGGATGCAATGCTGTAGGAATGGAAAAGATTTTTTTGGTACATCGCTATAAAAGCTGAAAAGGCAGATAATAATATATGAAAAGCATTATTCATGGATTTGGATAATGCTTTTTTGCGTGATAGAAAATTGCTATAAAGGTATTGATTGGATAATTACCAATAATATAAACTGGCTTACACAAGGATATATAACTCTGTATGTAAGCCAGTTTTTTTTGTGGCTGGGGGAATTATAGTAATGTGGAAGAAGGCTTCAAGGCCAGCGGGATTTTGTGGACAGGAAAGAGCCGGTAAGCCGGCAGAAAGGAAAAGGAGACGCAGATGGAACGGATAATTACAGAAGAGAAAATTTTACAGTATCAGGAGTACCTTTATGAGGAGGAAAAAACGACGGCTACAATCAGGAAGTATACATGTGACCTGAAAAAACTCATGGATTATACATCAGGAAGGGAGGTTACAAAGAAGCTGATGGTTGAGTATAAGGAAGCGCTGCGGGAGGAAAAAGGGTACAGGCTGACAAGCATCAATTCCTTCCTGGTAGCGGCAAACCGCTTTTTTGAGTATATGGGATGGTATGATCTGCGGGTTAAGACTTACCGCCTCCAGAAGGAGGTGTTTGTGCCGGAAGACAGGGATTTGTCTAAGGATGAATATAGAAAATTAGTGCACGCAGCGATGGGGAAAGGAAAAAAGCGGCTTGCCATGATCCTGCAGACGATTGCAGCAACTGGCATCCGTATCAGTGAACTCCCTTTTGTGACAGTAGAAAAAGTAATGGAGGGGATTGTAGAGGTATACTGTAAAGGGAAACAGAGGTTTGTATTGCTGCCCAAAAAGTTACAGAAAAAGCTAATTGGGTATATAAAAGAAAAAGGTATTAAATCGGGAATTGTATTTTGTACCTCTGGCGGGAAAGCGGTAGACCGGAGCAACCTCTGGAAGGAAATGAAAAAGTTAAGCCAGGAAGCAGAAATAAGGGAAAAGAAAGTATACCCACATAACCTCCGCCATTTGTTTGCAAAAGAATTTTATGCGATTGAAAAGGATATTGCAAAACTTGCCGATATGCTGGGACATAGCAATGTGGAAACAACAAGGATTTATATCAGGACAACCAGTGAGGAGCATCAGAAACAATTAAATATGATGAAGCTGGTGATTTAAATCTAAAATCAGACGGGTGGGAAAATTTTAAGAATGATAGAGAGATATTATAAAAAACTCTACAACATAATAAAAATTATGTCATAACCAATTCTCTGTCCATTATAGACTTTCTGCCTTATGTTGTCAATGATAACCTGTCTTTCCAGTGGCTGAAAATTATTCCAATTATTTTATCGGTTTAAACTGTGCAATACTTTATAGCTCCATGGATTAGTATTTCTTTTTAAACACATAATTTTTATTATGTGGTAACAGTCGACACAGTAGGCTGCAGTGTGGAATGGGAAAGCAGCCTGTCAGCAGAAATCCATGGAGGTAAAGGCAATGAAGGTAATCAATGGACTGAAATACTGGGGACAGCTCCTGTTTCTGCCAATCTATTGGTTGTCTTTTCTGATACCGAGGGATAAAAAGCTCTGGCTTTTCGGGAGCACATTTGGCAGGCGGTTCGCGGACAACCCTAAATATTTCTATCTGTACTTGAGTCAGCGCAAGGAGAGCCTTGGGATACGTCCTATATGGATTACACATGAACAAAAAATTGTTGAGTTATTGGAAAATAATGGTTATGAAGCGTACTATTGCTATTCCTTAAAGGGAATATGGTATGCATGTCGTGGGAAGGTCTACCTTTTTGATAATTATTCCAAGGATATCAATTTCTGGCTAAGCGGGGGCGCCATAAAGATAAACCTCTGGCATGGTGTAGGGAATAAGCGGATTAATTATGACAATCAGCATGATAAAGTAAGGCATCCAAAGAATATCTTGGAAAAAATAAGATATTTCCCGAGGAGGCTGTCAGATGAGAAGCCAAACCATTATATATTGGCAACCTCTCCGATGATGTGCAGGATTTTTGCACGGGCTTTCCAAGTGTCCAAGGGACATGTGATAGAGGCTGGTTATCCAAGAAATGATTACATATTAGGGGAGGAAATAGAAAATGTTTTCTCCAGGGAAGAAAGGAAAGCTTTTAATCAAATCCATAAATGGAAATCAGCAGGAAAAAAAGTTGTGATGTATATGCCAACGTTCCGCGAATCTGAGGTTTTATTTTCATCAGTGATGGATATGGAAAATTTTAATAGATTTTTATCGCAAAATAATATTTTGTTTTTGACAAAGCTGCATCCAAAATCAAAGCTGAAGAGGGAATTTGGGCAGCAGGTTTTTGAAAATATATTGAACCTAAATGCTGATATGGATTCATATATTTTCCTGAAACAGGCTGACGTATTGGTAACAGATTATTCCTCGGTCTATTCTGATTATATGTTGTTGGATCGGCCGGTAATTGCTTTTTGGTATGACTATAAAGAATATACGGAAAATACCAGGGACAGTTATTTTGATTTTGATAAATATATGCCGGAGATAAGGGCAAAAAATTTTGAAGAGTTAAAAAAAGCTTTGGAATGTGCTTTGTCGGAGGATATTTGCAAAGAGGCAAGGAGCAGGTCAAGGGAGAAAATGTTTTCTTCGCTGGAAGGGGATGCCTGTAGCAAATTAACAGGAAAAATTAATAGAATCCTTGCAGGGGATTTGTAAAGAAATGGGTCAGGAAGGGATAACAAGATGGGGATAAAGATTGAAGTAATGAATAAATTTATGTTTGAAAACATAGAAAAACTTATGCGTTCCGGCAAGCTGGAGCACAAAAAGATTGTTTTATTTGGTTTAAATACTTCATCGTATGCCGCTAAGAACTTTCTGGAGAAAAAAGGATATGGTGTTTACGCTTACATAGACAATGATGCAAGGAAACGGGATGAAGTAAATGGTCTTCTGGAGGATATCCTGCCGCATCAGGTTTCAGAAAGTGATTACAGGCAGTTAAAAGAAAGAATGCTGCTTGCATATTCCCCGGAAGATTTATTAAGCAATTTTCATGCAGATACAGTAATTTTGATTGCTTCTAAATATTATGCACAGATGTGCCGCCAGCTTGAGGGAATGGGATACCAGGAGGGGAAACAAATATTTAAAACGATGGATTTCTATGCCATGGAGGAGATTTTTGGGAATCTTGCCACTTCGGAATGTGGACAGGAAATGACTGTGGAGGAAGTGAAAGGATGCCAGATGGATATTTTACGGTATGTCAGAAAGGTATGCCAGGAAAATAAGCTTCGGTACTATCTTTGCGCAGGGACGTTATTAGGGGCTGTCCGCCACAAAGGGTATATCCCATGGGATGATGATATAGATATCACGATGCCGTATCCGGATTATCGGAAGCTTTTGGATTTGATATACAGGGAAAATGGGCACTATCAGGTGTGGTCGCCATATTATGACAAAGAAAAGTGTTTTTGTCTTTTTTCAAGGGTTTTTAGCCAGGATACCGTTATGAAAGTCTGGGAATATCCATTTTTGATAACAGGGGGAGTCAGTATTGACGTTTTCCCGCTGTTTGGTCTGCCGGACAGGGAAGAAGAAGTGGTGCCTTTTTATAGTAAAACCAGAAGGCTTCAGGAAAAGTTTATCAGTACATATATTGAATGCGTGGAAGAGGATAAAGGGACTATTACGAGACGTATTAATTTGCAGGAAGAGTTGCTTTCCCATTTGGAAAAATATGAATTTGGCAAAAGTCCCCAGGTGTTTTCCGTTACAAAATATAAGGAAAGGGAAATCCTTCCGGTTAGTATATATGAGGACAGTGTAGAGATGGAATTTGAAGGCGGGTTTTTTTCTGTGCCACAGGGGTATGACATATATTTGAAAGCTTTATATGGGGATTATATGGAACTGCCGCCAGAGTGGCAAAGGAACACGGACCATAATTTTAAGGCATTCTGGAAGAATGGCGTGGAATCTGACCAGGGGGAAATGCAATGATATTGGGATGGAAAGAATGGAAAAGGCAATATAGAGCCATGGCAATATTTTCGGATGATTATATTCCAATTAAAGAGTCTATGGTATCTGTTCTGAAAAAGTATAAGGAGCAGGGGAAACAGATTGCTATCTGGGGCGGTGGGATTAAAGGCACTGCATTTTTGAAAGTTGTAGATCCATATGGAAAATATATCTCTTATGCCATTGATATAAAGAAGGAAAAGGCGGGGGAGTTTATTGCCGGAAGGGAAATCCTTTATTGTTATGACCTGAAAGGGCGGGGGATTGACGTGGTTCTTATGATGAGCCAGAAACATTTTGTCCAGAATTACAATATTTTACAGGATGAAGGCATTACATGCAGCCTGCATGATATAGATGAAATTGTAAAAAAGAGGTTTTCTGCAAAAGAAATCCTGATGGGAAAGGATATGGAAAGTGATAATGCAGAGAACCAGAGGATGACGAAAGAGGTGCAGAAGGAACTGCTTCCAATATTGAAGGAAGTGAAAAGGCTTTGTGTTGAGAATGATATTCCATATTTTTTATGTGCAGGCAGTGCATTAGGTGCCGTCAGGCATCAGGGATTTATTCCGTGGGATGATGATATAGATATTGGGATGTTCCGGAAGGATTATATAAGATTCTTGAAAATTGCCAGAAAAAAACTGTCAGATGGTTACATTTTGATTGATGCAAATGATACACCGAATTATTATGTGGGCCATGCAAAAGTGTTTAAAGACCATACTGCGCTAGTGAACAGGGAAACAAGCCATTTGAAAATCCATCATGGTTTTTATTTGGATATTTTTCCGTTTGACACAATACCAGAAGAGGAAGAAAAACAGGAATATATGTATCAAAAAGCGGCTGATATCAAGAAAGTATTTACCATTATGAAACGGCGGGAAAAATATAACGGGAAAAATCCCATAAAACGTTATTTTGCAAATGAGCAATATTATAAAGCAAAAATGAAGTCTCCTAAAAAAGTATTTCATACAATGAACCAGATTTTGACACAATATCTGGAAAGTGATTATAAGATGGTGGCAGACTTATTTGCCCCTTATAATAAAAAATTATTTTATAAGATGGAGGATATTTATCCGCCTATCCTGATGCAGTTTGAGGATGATGTATATCCGGTTCCTGGAAATTACGATAAATATCTGTCGGTTATGTATGGGGATTACATGGAACTGCCCCCAGAAGACAAACGTTTTGTAAAGCACGATATTATCTGCTTTGATAAAAAGCATAATTACAGCAAAGACGAAAAATGGATGAAGAAATGTCCATGCTTTTCCCGGCAGGCATAGGTGCGAAAGGAGAAAAAAGGATGAAAGCATTAATATTAAACTCCGGGATGGGCAGCCGTATGGGGGATTTGACAAATACACAGCCAAAATGTATGACTGAAATTTCTCCACAGGAGACAATCATCAGCAGACAGCTTAAGATACTGGCGGATTTTGGGATTTTGGATATCGTCATAACAACAGGGATGTTTAGCGAGACGCTTGTAAATTATTGTAATTCTCTGGATTTGCCGGTGCAGCTTACTTTTGTAAAAAATGAAAAGTTCCGGGATACAAATTATATTTATTCTATTTATCTGGCAGGAAATGAGATTGGAAAAGAAGATGTTTTGCTGTTGCATGGCGATTTAGTATTTGAAGGGCAGGTGTTAGAACAGATGCTTGCGGCAGGGACAAGCTGCATGGCAGTAAGTTCCAGGGCGGAGCTTCCGGAGAAGGATTTTAAGGCGGTAATCAGGGATAACCAGATTGTGAAAGTAGGAATCCAGTTTTTTAACAATGCTCTTGCAGCGCAGCCGCTTTATTATCTGCAGAAAGAAGAGTGGAAAACCTGGCTGGGTAAGATTACAGAATTTTGTGAATCAGGCCGCTGCAGTGTTTATGCGGAAGAGGCGTTTAATGAAGTGTCAGGGGAATGTTTTATTTCTCCATTAGATATAAAAGATGCGCTTTGCAGGGAGGTTGACACGCCAGAGGATTTGCTGCAGGTTTCGGGAAAACTTGCGGAATTAGAGAGGCGCACCGTGTATATGTGTTTTTCAACAGATATGCTGCATTCCGGGCATATTGCGCTGATTAAAAAGGCGGCAAGGCTTGGGAAGCTCATAGTTGGTGTTTTGTCAGATGAGGCGGTGATTAGTTACAAAAGGTTTCCGCTGATGCCATGCAGGGAAAGGATGGCATTGTTTTCTAATATTGCAGGGGTTTACCGTGTGGTAGAGCAGAAGACGTTAAGCTACAGGGAAAACCTGGAAAGGCTGCAGCCTGATTTTGTAGTGCATGGCGATGACTGGAAGCAGGGGATACAAAAGCCAATCCGGGATGAAGTAGTGGATATGTTAGTTTCCTATGGAGGGAAGCTGGTGGAATTTCCGTATTCAGGCGGTAAAAAGTATGCAGAACTTGAGAAGAGGGCAAGGGCAGAACTGTCGCTTCCGGATATGAGGCGGAGCCGTTTAAAGAAGGCAATTGAGATGAAAGGGCTGGTGACAGCCATTGAAGCGCATAGCGGGATTACCGGACTGATTGCTGAAAAAACAATGGTGAGCGAAGAAGGGAAATCCTATCAGTTTGATGCCATGTGGGTATCCAGTTTATGCGATTCTACAGCAAAAGGGAAACCGGATATTGAATTGGTTGATATGACATCCCGTTTTCGGACAATTGATGACATTATGGAAGTTACGACAAAACCCATTATTTTTGACGGGGATACCGGCGGGCTGACAGAACATTTTGTGTATACTGTAAAGACTTTAGAACGCATGGGTGTTTCCGCAGTTATTATCGAAGATAAAACAGGGTTAAAGAAAAATTCACTGTTTGGTACGGATGTAGTACAGACGCAGGATAGTATCGAGAATTTTTCGGAAAAAATACACGCAGGAAAAATGGCGCAGAAAACGGCGGATTTTATGATTATTGCCCGGATTGAAAGTTTGATTTTAGAGCGTGGCATGGAGGACGCATTAAAGAGGGCACATGCTTTTTCAAAAGCTGGCGCTGATGGGATTATGATCCACAGCAGGAAAAAAGACCCAGGAGAAATTTTTGAGTTTGTAGAGAAGTTCCGCAGAGTGGATGCTGTAACGCCAATCGTAGTGGTACCGACTTCTTTTAATACTGTTACAGAAGAGGAATTTAGGAAGAAGGGGGTAAATGTAGTGATTTATGCAAACCAGCTTACGCGCAGCGGTTTCCCTGCTATGCAGAAGGCGGCAAAAGTGATTTTAAAAAACCACAGGGCAAAAGAGGCAGATGATTTCTGTATGCCAATACAGGAGATTATTACTCTGATACCGGAAGGGGATTAACAATGGGGATGCAAAAAATCATTTGGAATGACATTTCAGGCACCCTGCAGAAAGAGGCATTGGAATATGGGATGTCAAAAATACTGCTGGTCTGTGGAAAAAGAATGGGGGAGACAGAGATTGGGCAGTGCCTTAAGAAAAGCCCGTTTGTTGCTACAGTATTTAGTGATTTTGAACCGAACCCTGCCTATGGAACGGTGCTGCAGGCATTAAATATGTTTGAGGAAAATGGCTGTGACGCTTTGGCGGCATTAGGGGGAGGGAGTGCGATTGATATTGCGAAATGTGTGAAGGCTTTTTATGGGATGGATTCTTCTGTAAATTTTCTGGAACAGGAAATATTGCCCAATAAAATTCCGCTTATAGCAGTCCCATCCACAGCCGGCACGGGAAGTGAATCAACATCATTTGCAGTTATTTATTACAAGGGCAGGAAATATTCTGTAGCAGATAGCTCCCTGCTGCCAGAGCTTGTGCTTATGGATGCTTCCCTTCTAAAACCGCTTCCTGAATACCAGAAAAAGGTAACAATGTTAGATGCGTTTTGCCATTGTGTAGAGTCATATTGGTCTGTCCAGGCGACAGATGAGAGCAGAAAATATGCAAAAGAGGGAATTTACCATATCCTGGGAAATTATCAGGCATATTTGGAAGGGGCAGAAGATGCGGCAGAAAATATGCTGCTGGCATCTAATTTTGCAGGGAGGGCAATTAATATTGCAAAGACAACGGCAGCCCATGCAATGTCTTACCAGATGACAAAATTATATGGTTTCCCGCATGGGCATGCGGCCGCTTTGTGCCTTGTGCCTGTATGGAACTATACATGGGAAGAAGCAAAAAAGCAGGAGCATCAGGGGATGTTTAAATGCCTTAGGGAACTGGCATATTTTATGGGGTGTGGGACAGTGGAGGAATCTATTCGGTTTTATATGGATTTATTGCAAGAGCTTGGCATTATGTTTGATGTTTCATATAAGGCAGATGACATTTGTAACCTGGCTGGCTCAGTAAATGGGGAGCGGCTGAAAAACCACCCTGTTTTGTTTGGGGAACAAAAAATCCGGCAGATGTACGCTGAAATATTGGGAGGCGCATATGAAAGCAAGCGAATTTGTTAAAGTGTTAGGCGTTGATTTTTACACTGGGGTGCCAGATTCACAGCTAAAGGAATTGTGCAATTATTTAATGAACCGTTATGGGATTAGTTCCCAGCATATTATTGCGGCGAATGAAGGGAATTGTGTGGGGCTTGCGGCAGGATATTATCTTGCGACTGGGAAAGTTCCGGCTGTATATATGCAAAACAGCGGCCTTGGGAATATTGTAAATCCATATGCATCGCTTCTGCACCCGGAAGTATATGGGATTCCCTGCATTTTTATTATCGGCTGGCGGGGAGAGCCTGGAATCCACGATGAACCGCAGCATATCTTCCAGGGAAAGGTTACGGAAACTTTGTTAAAAGATTTAGGGATTTCCTGCTATGTGATTGATAAAGGGACAACTGCTAAAGAGGTTATGGAGGCAATGGAGGAGTTTCAAGGTAACCTTTCTGATGGGAAAAGTGTTTCATTTCTTGTCAGGAAAAATGCTTTTGAAAAGGAAACGGCAATATTTTATAAAAATGGTAATTTGCTGGACAGGGAAGACGCCATTCGGCTCATTACGGATATAGCAGCAGAGGATGTAATCGTTTCAACAACAGGAAAGGCGTCGCGGGAACTATTTGAAATCCGGGAACAAAATAGGCAGGGACACGGGCATGATTTTTTGACAGTAGGTTCTATGGGGCATAGTTCTTCTATTGCGCTGGGGATTGCACTTGGGAAAAAGGACAGGAAAGTCTGGTGTATTGATGGGGATGGGGCTGTGCTGATGCATATGGGTTCTATGGCAGTGGCTGGGGCTAAAAAGCCTGCAAATATGGTGCATATTGTCCTAAATAATTGCGCACATGAGACAGTAGGCGGAATGCCAACCGTTGCAGGGAGTATTGATTTGCCAATGGTTGCAAAAGGGTGTGGATACCAGAAAGCCGCCCAGGCGGGAAGCAAAGAAGAATTAAAAGAAGTACTGCAAAAAGCAAAAGAAGCAGAGGGGCTGTTTTTTATAGAGGTGAAATGTACGGTTGCTTCAAGAGATAACCTAGGGCGTCCGACAGCGTCCCCGGCAGAGAATAAGAAAGCGTTTATGGAGTGGCTTGGAAGCAGTAGTCCGTTGATTTGAGAGAAAGGTTTAGGGTATGCCTGGCGATAGGAAATTTATTATATGGGGTGCTGGAAAGATTGGGGAAAAATTAGTTAAAAAGTATAAAGAGATTGGAATTGAATATGTACTTGATAACAACATTGGGAAAAGGGGAAAAAATTTTTTTGGATGTACCATTTTATCACCAGAAGATATAGAAGACTGGCTGCAATATAAGGTGATTGTGGCGGCCGATTTCCTGAAATATGAAGATATAAAAAAGCAGATGAAGGAAAAGGGGCTTGTTGAATACCAGGATTACTGGAGTTACAAAAATGTAGTGAACCTATATCCGATGGAAGAGTTACAAAATCAAATTCACCTTTTCTTGAAGGAACTGAAAGAAAAAAGCAAAAGAGTGCCTAAATCAATTTTGATGTTAGGAAAATTAAATGGCGAACATAAGAAAAATGTTTCACTTTATCTAAATAGGCTGGCGGAATATGACAAAGAACATCATTGGATTTTTTTGTCAGAATCATCATTTGGGGAACAGAATACATGGTTTTCTTCAATGGAAGTTCTGTTTATGCCAGATTTATTTTTGCAAAATCAATATAAAAGCGATGCCGAGGTGCCTGGTATTGCAGAAGACAGTCTGGAGGATAATCTGAAAGATGCTGCATATGCCATGCAGTTTGGGATGGATGGCATGCCGCTGGAATATGCATGTTATATCTGCAAAGAGGCAGAGGGCTTTTATCGCCAGGTATTAGAGATATTAAAGCCAGGACAGGTATATATCTGGAATGCATTTGCCCCGTTACATAAGGTGTTTGCAAAGGTATGTGCAGAAAAGGGAACGGAAGTAGTTTATGTAGAAAATGGCGTGCTTCCGGGAACTTTGGCATTTGACAGGGGAGGGCAGATGGGAGAGAGCGCCCCGGCTGTTTACTGTGAAAGATTTTGTCAAATACCAGTAGGGCTGGAAGAAAGAGAACATGCAAAGAAGGTTTTAGCTTTTTTAAAAGAGAGTGGGTTAAATCGGTACCAGCAGAAGGAGGATGCAGGTTTTATACAATCTGTCAAAGATAAACTGCTTCCAGGCAGGCCTGTTGTTTTATTTGCTGGAGGGCTGGACCATATGTCGGGGCTGGTGCCCCATAACAGGAAAGCAGAGAAATACCATTCACCAGTTTTTGGAACAAGCGAGGAAGCGGCATGTTATCTGAAAGAATTGGCCCGGAAAAATGGGTGGAATCTGATTTATAAAGCACATCCATGGCTGCCTTCTGAGATGAGGTCAGAGAAAGATGGTTTTGTGTGCCTGAATAAAGGAAATATTAATGACTTAATTGATCTATCTGATGTAGTAGTTACAATTGTGTCGCAGGTAAGCTATCTTGCATTAATCCGCAAGAAACCTGTGATTATGCTTGGATATATTCAGTTAAGGCAGCAGGGATGTACTTATGAAGCATTTAAAAAAGAAACTGTAGAGGATGTTTTGGCGAAAGCACTACAGGATGGGTTCCAGGAGGAGATGGAAGAGGCTTTCCTTACCCATGTGGCAAGGCTGGAAAAAGCGTACCTCTATGATGACATGTCAGATAAGGGGATACAGATTGGCAGGGATATCAGCCAGCTTACGGTGCAGAAGCTTGGCAGTGCAGAGGAGGAATGCGAATGGTAAAAAAAGTAGCAATGGTACCAATTAAACTGAACAATGAGCGTGTTCCCAATAAGAATACGAAGATATTGGGTGGCAGGCCACTTCTCCAATATATCCTGTCTACTTTGTTAAAGGTAAAGGATTTAGATGAAATCTATGTTTTTTGTAGTGATGAAGCAGTCATTCCATACCTGCCGGATGGGGTAAAGTTTTTAAAAAGGGATGCTTCGCTGGATTTGCCAACGGCGAATTTTACGCAGTTTTTTGAGGCATTTATGAATCTGGTGGATGCTGAATTATATGTTTTTGCCCATGCGACTGCACCGTTTATAGAAAAAGAAACGGTTGAACTTTGTATCCGCAAAGTGGAAAGCGGGGAATATGATTCTGCATTTACAGCGGTAAAGATACAGGATTTTTTGTGGAGTGGAAATAAGCCGTTAAACTTTGATGCGCAGAACCTTCCGCGCAGCCAGGATTTAGAACCGATTTACCGGGAAACAAGCGGGGTATATGTTTTCCAAAAAGAGGTATTTCAGGAAACGAAAAGACGGATTGGACGCCGCCCGTTTATTGTAGAAGTTTCCTGGAGGGAAGCAGTTGACATTAATACCTATGAGGATTTTGAGATTGCGAGGATGGTGGCCAGGGAGCGTTCCCGCTCATATATGAACCTGATTTTTGATTTTGACGGGGTAGTCATTGATTCAGAAAAGGTGCAGGAACATGCTTTTTATGAAAGTTACAAAGAAGTGGTCGGGGACAATAAATGCCCGGATTTTGCAGAGTATATGAAACATACAGGCGATTCCCTGCCAAATATTTTCAGGAAAATGGGCCTCCCGGAGGAGATGGCAGTGCCATATCGCAGAATCAGCAGGCAGTCAATTGATAAAGTAATTGTCCTGGAAGAAGTCATTGCGTTAATCCGCAGGGTCAGGGAAAAAGGCGTCAGGTGTGCAATCTGTACAGGAAAAGACAGGGTCAGGACAATAGAAATCCTGGAGTATTACAAAATTGCAGAACTGTTTGATGCTGTGGTCTGTTCTGATGATGTGGATCATCCAAAGCCGTCCCCAGAGCCGACACTCCTTGCAATGGAGAGGATTGGTGCAATCAGGGAAAACACGGTTTTTATAGGGGATGGCTATAATGATATTTTGAGTGCAAAGGCGGCAGGGGCATATTCCGTATTGACGGGCTGGTGTGGAAATTATTGCCCGGAGGCAACGGATGAAGCAGATTATGCTGTAAAAAGCGTAAAAGAGTTAGAAGAGATATTAGAAAAATGGGGGAAGTAGATGATGAAAAGAAAAACTGGAATTGCAGGAATTGTCGGGGCGTTTGGTATTGGAATAGCGGGGATTGCCCTGACAAATAAGTTCAAAAATGAGGAAATACAAAAGAAAAAGAAATCAAAAGATAAATTCAAAGGATATTATAATTTGCTGAACCAATGGCTTCGGCTAAAACAAGAAAGGAAATCCCTTGAAACGTTTTTTGTAGAAAATCAGTATAAGACAATAGCAATTTATGGGATGGGAGAACTTGGAAACCGATTATATGATGAGCTTAAAAATTCCGCTGTCCAGATAAAGTATGCTATTGATGAAAATACAGCAGGCGCTTATTCAGAGATAGAGGTGATTGCGCCGGATGAGAACTTTCCAGAAGTAGATGCAATCATTGTGACAGCAGTATTTGCCTATAACGAAATTGAGGAAAAACTGTCAGGAAAGACAAACATCCCAATCATTTCACTGGAAGATGTTGTATATGAAGTATAGACATGGAGGATGGGATACGGATGGAAATTATAGCATTCTACTTGCCGCAATTTCATGAGATACCGGAAAACAATGAGTGGTGGGGCAAAGGTTTTACTGAGTGGACAAGCGTAAAAAAATCAAAGCCGCTTTTTCCCGGGCATAATCAGCCAAGAGTGCCTTTACACCATAACTATTATAATCTTTTAGACAAAAAAGTGATGGACTGGCAGGCAAGGCTTGCTGCAAAGGCAGGGATAACAGGATTTTGCTTTTACCACTATTGGTTTAATGGGAAGCAGCTTCTGGAAAAGCCAGTAGATAATTATTTAAAGTGGAAGGATATCCCACAGAGATATTGTATGTCCTGGGCAAATGAATCATGGATACGTACATGGAGCAATATGGAGGGGAATGACTGGAATGAGGTTACAGACAGAAAGATGCAAAGAAAAGGACCAAGCGTCCTGATAAAGCAGAGTTATGGCATAAGGCATGACTGGGAAGAGCATTTTTACTATCTTTTGCCTTTTTTCCAGGATAAAAGGTATATCCGGTATGATGGAAAGCCGGTATTCCTGATACATAAAGCGGCAAAAATAAAATGCCTGGATGCCATGTTGCAATGCTGGGACAGGCTGGCGAAACAAAACGGCCTGCCGGGGATTTATATTCTGGCAACAAATTGTGATGCAAGGCTGAGTAGATATGTAAATGGAAGGGTAATGTTTGAGCCAAATTATACACTGTATCATGAAAAAATTGAGTATTACCAGAAGCGTGACGATTGGATAGAACAGATAAAACAGAGGACAGGCTTAAAAATCATTAAACGTTTCCACTATGATGTGGTCTGGAACAGGATTATAAAACGTAATCTGGAAAAAGCCAGGTATCAATACTTTAGAGGGGGATTTGTGGATTTTGATGCGTCCCCAAGGCGTGGCAGGAATGCAAAGATATTTTCGGGGGTTACGCCAGCTAAATTTGAAAAATATCTGCGGGAACTGTTAAAACTTGAAAAAGAGATGCTGTTTATCAATGCATGGAATGAATGGGCAGAAGGGGCGTATTTAGAACCGGATGAGAAGCATGGATATGGTTTTTTACAGGCAGTAAAAAATGCAAGGGAAAAGAATTAATGTTAAAAATTTTAGTTTGGGGAACTGGCCAAGGGGCAGTCAAATATTTAGAAAAGCATTTGGAGATGCTGGATTATATTGAGGTTTTAGCATTTGTGGATGGCAGGAAATCAGACAATACAGCAGAGTATTTTGTCATGCCGGACGGGGCAAAAAAAGTAAAAATATCGCCAAAAGAGATTTCGCAATATTCATATGACTACATTACAGTGTTGAGTTCTTACTATGAAGAAATAAAAAAAGATGCAGTAAAATTTGGGGTGAGCAGCAACCGAATTATGCGGGGGAAAGAATTTTATTTATTCTGGGTAAAAAAAGGATATTTGGATTTTAAGCAGAAATATGGGGAATGGCTTAAGAAAAAGGAGTATGCCAATATTGAGGAAAAAAGTAATTATGTTTGGGTGTCATGGCTGCAAGGTTATGATGAAGCGCCAATTTTAATCCAAAGATGTATAGACAGCATTCGGAAATATTCTGAAGGACAAAATTTTTGTTTTATTACAATGCAGAATTATAAAGAGTATGTAGATGTTCCGGACTATTTGATACAAAAATTAGAGGCTGGAAGAATTACACTGACATTTTTTTCTGATATATTACGTCTTTTATTGCTTGATAAATATGGTGGGCTTTGGGTGGATGCTACAGTTTTTTGTATGGGAGATTTTAAATATCTGTATAACGAAAATGATTTTTTTGTTTTCCAGATAACTGATCAGAATGATGGAAGGGTGGCTGCAAGCTGGCTTTTTTATTCAAAAAGGGGGCATGTATTTGTAAAAGAAACGCTTCACTTATTATTGCGGTATTGTATGGAAGTGGGAAAGATGGAACATTACTATATTATACATTATTTTTTTAGGATGGTAACAGAGTGTTATAGCGAAATATGGGATAAAATGTCTGTGGCGGAGGTAACAGATTGTTATTTATTGAGCAAAAAAATAAATGAGCTATATAGTAAAAAGGAATGGGAAAATATGAGAGACAAGATGCCCATACAAAAGTTAAACCGCAGATGGAGGACAGATAAATATGGTGAGGATACTTTTTATTGCTATATTACATCGGAAAATGGAGTGTGAGGTTAAGGTCAAATGAAGAAAATGGTATTAGTTCTAGGGATGCATAGATCTGCGACTTCATTAACGACAGAATTGTTGTCGTCATATGGGCTGTATTTGGGTGAAAAGGAAGAATTGTGTAAACCAAACCAAAATAACCAAAGGGGATATTTTGAGAACAGAAGCGCTGTCTGGCTGAACAATAAAATTTTGTATGAGCATGGGATGCATTGGGCTTCTCTTAATGAAGATATAATAAATAAGATAGAAACGAGATATACATCGGATGTTAATGCCATTTTACAGCAGATGATTGGTAAGGCAAGGGATGGACAGGTGCTGTTGTTAAAAGATCCACGGATGTGTATAACGGAACCAGTTTGGAAAAGGCAGATGGAGGAACTTGGCATAGAAGAGCATATTGTTATGGTATTTAGACATCCATATGAAGTTGCAAAATCAATAGAAGTACGGAACCATATTGATTTTTCTTATGCTTTGAAGATATGGTTTTATAATAATTTTTCTGCCCTTTGCAGAATGGCAGAATGTAATACATCTGCACTGGTGCTAAACCATGATAATTACTTTATGGAGTATGAGGAACAGATTGGCAAGATAGAAACTTTTTTGGGCTGGCAGGGTTCAAATAGTGCGGCAGATGAAATTATTGATGTTACGTTAAGACATAATAATGCTAAAGAAATTAATAAGGAAGTCAATGCCAGGCTGCAATCAATTGTGTTTGAGATGTATCAATATTTAATTGAATTATCTGCGATAGAAAAGGCTGTTATAAGAAAAGAAAAGTTGATGCAGTTATCAGGGTTTTTAACAGAAATTATAAATACTTCGTATTCACATGGGAATTGTGATATGGAGCCTGATGTATTCCAAGATGCTTTAGGAAAGGAAAAGAAATACTGGTGTGCTTATCATCTGGAAAATAATAGAAACTTACTAATATCGGGTTTTCAGAAGATGAGTACAGAAATGGGGATTAAGGAACTGTCTATTTATGGCAATGGCACATTAACGAAAGCATTACTGCCAATATTATTTTCATCTGGAATAGATATCATTGCTGTGTATGATAAAAATCCGGCGGATGCCGGGCAGCAGAATCATGTACATGGGATTCAGGAAGCAGTTTTAGTTGATGGGATAATTTTGAATACAGCAGTAAACTATGGGATGCAGGTAAAAAATGAATTAAAAGAGAAATTTGCAATGTGCAGGGTACTTGATTTGTATGAATTACTTTATAAGATGCTAAAAACTTGTTTGTAAATGATTTAATTAAAAGGGGAATAGATATGAAGGTATTGTTAGTAGGAGAATTTAGTAAGCTTCACAACAATTTGCAGCATGGTTTAAGGGGGCTGGGAGTAGATGTAACTACTGCCAATTTTGGGGATTTTTTTAAAAAATTCCATAGCGACATAAAACTTTATAAGATTCCTAAAGATAAGAAATATGATTTTTTGAGGAAAGAGTACAGCAAATATATATATCATAAGTTTGTTCAATATGATGTTGTCCAGTTTATATCAGAAAGGCAGATGTGTGCTGATTATGGCTTTGAAAAGCATCTTCCGGTTGCTTTGGTAAAGGATGCAAAATTGTCGGTGCTTTTACTTGCCGGATGCAATTATTATTATTCAATTTCCAATCAGTGTCTTCCAATTACATCATGTCCGGATTGTTTGAAATATGATAAAAGGGATAGGTATGGGTGTGAACATAGATATAAACCTGAGATTAGAAAATTAGCATATGCAATGCAAAAGAATGTAGATGTAATTGTTCCAATGGCATATGAATTTTATCTCTGTAATAAAAATAGTGAATTTAAAGAAAAAATTGTAAAACCTATTGATTTTCCAATAATTGTGAACGAAGAGAAAGAATATAACTTTAACGAAAAGTTAGTTGTATATCATCCACTGAACAGGGAAGGGGCTAAGGGAACTGTTTTAATTAAAAAGGCATTTCGTATTTTACAACAAAAATATGGGGAGCATGTAGAATTTGTTATAAAGGGGAATATGCCATTTGATGAATATAATGAATTTGTAAAAAGGACAGATGTTATTGTGGATGAAAAAAATGGAATTACATTTGGCATGGCCTCTTTAATGGCAATGGAGATGGGAAAAATAGTTATTACGAATAATTATAGAAATACAATTGATTGTGTAGAATATCAACACGTCAAAGAGTCTCCGGCATTTGAATTGGGGACAACAGTTGAGGAGATTGTAAATAATATATCTGATGTGATTGAAAATAAACAACGATTTACTACATTGGCAAAAAAAGGGCATGGTTTTGTTGCAAGGTATCATGATGACAAAATAATTGCTGAGAAATTTTTGGATTTATATGAAAGAAAATTGTATAAGAAGATTTGAAAAAATGAGGGATGGATTTGATTAGAAGTCCAGATGTCAGGGAAGTGAGGGAAACTTATGATTCGGTTTTCAAAAATAGATGCAGAGCTAAGTATATATCGAAAAAAGGATGTTTTTTTATTCGGGGCTTCAAGTGCAGGAAAGAAAGCAAAAAAATTGTTAGGTAAATTTGGGATTGGAATTAAGGCTGTAATTGATAATGATATTCAAAAAGCAGGTAAAGAATTTTTTGGAGTAAAAATTATTTCTTTTAATGAATTAAAAGAAATAATTAATGATTACTGTATTATTCAAATAGCAAGCGTGCATGAGAAAGAAATAGAGGAGGACTTAAAAGCGATAAATGCAGACTACATATTGTATAGTGAGTTCATTTTTCGGATGAATGAGTTGGCAAGATATCAGTTTTGCAAAAAGTATCCTGATTTAAAAAGTTATATGTATGAAGTTCTTTGGACAGATATAGTGAATTTGAATTTAAAAATAAGCAGTAAGTATTTATTGGAAACTGTTTTTGAAGATGCAGATTTTATTAACATTAAGATTGCGCCGCCTAAAACTGGAAATGTTAGCCTGGGTAAATCAATTGATGGAAAAATTTTTAATCAAATGCATACATATGCGTATATCCCAAAAACTCTGGAAGATTTTTTAAAGGATAAAAAAGTAAATATAATTATGGGGGTTAGAGACATTATTAGTCAACATTTGTCCTTGTTATTTCAAAATGCCAGTGATGCTACATATTTTGATTTAGATGAATTTTGGGTTGATGGTGGGGATGTACAGAAGGTTTTTGATAGGTTTTTTGTATCGGATGATAAACAGGACTGTTGGTATAATTATATATCATTAAAAGAAGGAGTCCGGGGTGGAGGTAAGGTAGAAGATTTTTTTGATTTACAATTTAAACCATTTTGGGGAGTGGATATATATGAGTATCCTTTTGATAAGGAAAAGGGATATTCCATATATCATGAAGGGAATTTAAATATTATGGTTTATCAATTGGAGAAAATGAGTATTTTGGAGAAAGAGATAGGGGATTTTCTTCAATTAAAAGAATTTAAATTAATTAAAGCAAATGACAGTGATAATAAATGGTATATGAATACGTATGAAAAAGCTAAAAAAGAATTGAGGCTGACTAAAAAATATTTTGATAGATGTTATAACAGTAAATATATGAAGCATTTCTATAGTGATGATGATATAAAAGAATTTCAGGAAATGTGGCAGAGAAATTTGTTTTAGATTAGGAGGCTTCAAATAAAATGCATAATATGAATAATGTTAAATTATTAGAATTTCCACAGTTAGGTGATGAAAGAGGACATCTTGTTGTAGTGGAAAGTAAGATAGATATTCCTTTTAATATAGAACGTGTTTTCTATATTTATGGTTCAAAGCAAAATGTTATTAGAGGAGAACATGCAAACCGGGAAACGGAATTTGTGCTCATTAATGTATCAGGTGCAAGTAAAGTGAAGATAAAAGATGGTGAAGGAAATGAAGCGATTTTTTGTTTGAATAGGCCGCATACAGGGATTTATTTACCTGCCATGGTGTGGAAAGAGATGTATGATTTTAGTGAAGATTCTGTTCTGCTAGTGCTGGCGAGCCAGCATTATAATGCAGAAGAATATTTAAGAAGTTATAAAGAATACACAGATGCAATTTTAGGAAAGTAGCATATATGCAGAGGTTTTAGCAGGTGAATAAATAAGGGAAGGCGAATTTTAATGGAAATACATTGTAATCGGCTGGACAGAGGATTTGAATTATATAAAGAGGAATTTGAAAGGAAGGCTTTAGAGGTTTTAGCATCTGGCTGGTATGTTTTAGGGAACGAACTTAATAGTTTTGAACAGGAGTATGCTGAATATCTCGGTGTAGGTTATTGTGTAGGGGTTGCCAGCGGCTTAGATGCTTTAAAGATAGCTATCCATTTGCTTGGGATAGGGTCTGGGGATGAAGTTATTGTTCAAGGGAATACTTATATCGCAACTGTAATGGGGATTACAGAAAATGGGGCTAGGCCAGTATTTGTTGAGCCGGATAAATTTTTTAATATTGATGTTCAAAAAATAGAGGAAAAGATTACAGAAAATACGAAAGCTATTATGGTAGTCCACCTTTATGGACAGGCTGCGGATATGCATCCGATAATGGATTTATCAAAAAAATATAATTTAAGGGTAATAGAAGATTGTGCACAGGCACATGGGGCAGAATATTGTGGTAAAAAAGTAGGGACATTTGGGGATATTGGATGTTTTTCCTTTTATCCAACAAAGAATTTAGGTGCATTTGGCGATGGTGGCGCTATTGTTACGAATTGTAAGGAATTTAGTGATAGGGCAAAAGTATATAGAAATTATGGCAGTGAAAAGAAATACTATAACAGTATTATTGGAGTGAATTCAAGATTAGATGAGATACAGGCTGGGTTGTTAAGGGTGAAATTGAAATATCTTGATACCTTGAATTGGGAGCGTAAAAAAATTGCAGCTACGTATCTGAAAAATATAAGCCAAAAGGATGTTCAATTGCCAATGGAGCATTTAGGGTGTAAATCGGTGTGGCATCAGTTTGTAGTAAAAACAAAGAAACGTGAAAAATTGATAAAACATTTAGATGTTTTAGGTATTCATAGTATGGTTCATTATCCAATTCCCCCTCATTTATCTGAGGCATATAGATATTTAAATAAGGCGATTGGATCACTTCCGATAACTGAGGCATATTCAGAAGAAGTGCTGTCATTACCAATTTATAATGGAATGACAGATGCAGAAATAAAGTATGTTATAGATGGCATAAATAGTTTTTGATTTGCGGAATTATAGATGTTATTGAAAGATAAATATAATTTGCTGATGAAGGGGGATAGATTAGTGGAATTGCTTGAGATTACTGCCGAACAATATGGACAATTATGTGGTGAATTCCAGTATTTTTATAATAGTCAGGATTTTCATGAATTGAATAGATCAAAAGTGGATCGGGTAGTTTATTTTTTGTTTAAAGAAAAAAAGAATAAGTTAGCGCTAGCCTCAGGGCTTATAGATGGTGTAATGAAAATACCATATTCTGCGCCATTTTCGGTTTTTGAGACAATGCAAAAGTACATAAGGATTGAAGAAATTGATTGTGTTTTACGTTTATTGGATGAATATGCAGGTGAGAATGCTGTTAAAAAAATTATTTTTCGATGCCCTCCTATATTTTATGATACCTGTTTCCTTTCAAAATTGCAGAATTCTATGCTTAGAAATGGTTACTATATTGCGGAATGTGATTTAAATTACCAGTTTCATTTTGATGAAAAGAAGCCATATTTAGAGTTATTGCATCGAAATGCAAAAAAAAATCTGAAAAGGGCAATGCAGCATGGACTTGCTTTTTTACACTGTTCTACAGAAGGGGAAAAACAAGAGGCTTTTCAGATTATTGCGGATAACCGTAAAAGTAAAGGATATCCTTTGCGCATGACCTTTAATCAGGTTTTGGATACTATACAGTTTACTGCCCATGATTTTTTTATTCTAAAATTAGGAGATAAAGGCATTGCTTCTGCAATTGTTTTTCAAGTTACTTCTAAGTGTTATCAAGTGATTTACTGGGGAAACCTTAAGGGAACAGAAGATGTTAGGCCGATGAATTACCTGGCATATTGTGTGTATCGTTATTATGAAGAAAAGGGAATTGAATTTTTAGATATAGGACCATCATCAGAAGAAGGGATACCCAATTATGGATTGTGTGATTTTAAAGAAAGTATAGGGTGTGAGGTGGTTACAAAATATACCTATTTAAAAATTATAAACTGAAACAGAAAGAATAATGTAGATTAGGCTTCCGAAGATGATATGGAGGATTAATATGAGAGATATTGGTGATTATACAATAAATTATAATATCCCAAATTTTGAGGACTATCAGATTGTGTACAGGCGAAAGAAAGTTTTGGAAATTATAAAAAAATATTTCCACAAAAATATTTTAGAAATTGGATGCGGTATGGAGCCGTTTTTCCAATACATAGAAGGGGACTATGATTTTTATCATATCGTGGAACCAAGTGATATTTTTTATGAGAATGCTATAAAACTATCAATGGGAAAAAATGTGGAATGTATACATGGTTTTTTCCCACCAGAGCAGGATTTATTGGATGGACAGTTTGATTTTATTTTATGTTCTGGTTTATTGCATGAACTAGAGCAGCCAGAGAAAATGTTAGAGGGAATTTTAAAAATATCTAATATTGATACTACAATTCATATTAATGTTCCCAATGCGAAATCAATACATAGGTTAGTTGCTAAAGGTATGGGGCTGATTTCAGATGAACATGAATTGTCTGATAGAAATTTAGTGTATCAGCAGCATAATGTATTTGATTTGAATAGTTTAGCAGAAATTGTTGAGAGTGCTGGATTTGAAATTATAGAGCAAGGTTCATATTTTATTAAACCATTTTCACATGACCAGATGTATCAGACTATAGATAATGAAATAATTTCAGATGATGTTCTAAATGGATTATACAAAGTGGCAGGATATTTGCCGGAATACGGTTCAGAAATATTTGTAAATTGCAGAGTTAAGAAATAGAGAAGCTGGAGATATTAATAACATGGAGAGGAAAGTAGTATGCGGGATATAGAGAAATATACAGAAAATTATATTAAACCTAGTTTTGAAGAATATCAGGTACTTTTTAGGAGAAGAAAAGTATTGGAAGTAATAGAGCAATATAGTCCAAAAAGAATTTTGGAAATTGGGTGTGGTATGGAGCCGTTATTCCAATATTTGGATAAAGATTATGAGATATTTTGTGTAATTGAGCCAAGTAATGTTTTTTATGAAAATGCAAAAAAATTGGCCAAAAATAAAAATGTGGTATGCCGTAATGAATTTTTTGCTCCAGTGAAAGAATTGTCAGATATGAAATTTGATTTTATCTTATGTTCTGGTTTGCTGCCGGATATTGAACAGCCAGTGGAGTTTTTTGAAGGGATTTTGGAAGTTTGTAATCCTGATACAATCCTTCATGTAAATACTCCGAATGCAAAGTCATTACATAGGCTGATAGCAAAAGAGATGGGGCTGATAGCTAATGAGTTTGTGTTATCAGAAAGAAATCTTTTATATCAGCAGCAACAGATCTATGATTTGCCAATGCTCACAGAATTAGTGGAAAAAACAGGGTTTGAAATTTTGGATTCTGGATCATATTTTGTAAAGCCTTTTTCCCATATTCAAATGTATGAGATGATGAAGAAAAATATTATAAACAAACAGGTTTTGGAGGGGCTTTATCAATTAACTGATTATATGCCGGAATATGGTTCTGAAATATTTATTAATTGTAGATTAGAACGTGAGAGAGGAAATTAGGTAAAAATGAAAACGATATTTCAATATAATCGTCCAGTTTTTGAAAAATGTAAAAAAGTAGTTATCTTTGGATGTTTTAAAAGTGCAAGAAATTTTGCAATGCGTTTGTTGAACCAGGATATTCAATTTGATTATTTTTTGTGTCCGCTTCAAGGAGAATATGTATTTCCACGTGTTTTAAATAAACCGGTGATTGGCTTTGAGGAATGCAGGGGGATGGATGATTTTATAATTGTTTCATCAAGGTTGGAGATGGAAAGGGCAAAAGAAATCCTTTATAAGGAAAAACTTATTGACTATTTTTTTGAGATAGAAAGCCTTTGTCCTGCAATACAAAATCAATCTGCTTTGATTATATGGGGAACAGGAGGCAGGGCAAAGAACTTCTATAATGATTATAGAGAATTATTAAATGTAAAGTATTTTTGTGATTCAGATGAGAAAAAAGCAGGTACATATTTTGAAGGAAAAGAAGTAATCCATTATTCTAATTTAGAATCACTTTCAGGAGATGCAGCAGTGATTATCGCCAGTACTTTTTATGAGGATATATTTGAAAAGGCTGTAGAAGCGCATATTAAGAAAAATAAAATATTAATATTGCAATATAATTTATCTGATTATATGAAGGCTGCAGACAGTAAGCTTAGTGAGTTTATGGTTCTTGCAGGCAATAAGATAAATGACTTGATTTTATATGTAAATTCAAAGAATTATGTTTTTTATGAGGAACAGTTGATATCTGAATTAGTTTATAATTTTAAAAAAAAGAGAATTGTCCTTTATGGAGAAAGTAGTATGGTAGAGGAGGTGGAAGATAAATTTAAGTTACTTGATTTATTTGTTTCACAGAAAATTGGGCGTTCCAATGAAGTAGAGGATGGTTCTGTTTATAATTTGCTATATTACGTAAATTTGGATGAAGTTGTTTTGCTAACAGATAAATTTTCTGAAGAAACAGAAAATGCATTAGCGGAGATGGAGATTAATTCTATTTGGATGGAAGCTTATAATGGGTATCAAATTTTTCAGGATAAAAGAGTAAAGCAATATGTAGATCCTAATTTGGGAGTTTGCTTTCATAAGCAGGGCGAGCAGGACATAGGCTTTATAAAATATGAGTATAGTACAGGGACAGGTTATAAACCAATAAAAATAGTTTTATTAGGGGGTTCTACTACAGCAGCGTTTAGAGTACGTGAAAAGCCATGGGGGGAATGCTTGTCAGAGAAATTGAAAGCACAAGGAGTTTCCCACATTATTTATTGTGGAGGAATCCAGGCATATACAGTTTCCCAGGAATTGGTAAAACTTGTTCGGGATGTGTTAGTGATAGAACCAGATATGGTTATTAGTTATAGTGGTGCAAATGATATGGGAATTGCCCAAACCAGAAAGGCAGCAAAAAAGAACCCCTTCATTAGCCTTTATCAGACAAGGCTGTTTACTGCAATTAGCAGGATGAAGGGGCATGGAATACAAGGTGTTTATTGGGGGCTTGAAAATAATAAGGATTTTTTTGATTATTGGTATGATACAGAGCGGATGATGCATGCAATTTGCAAAGAGTTTAATATCAAATTCAAAGCGTTTTTACAGCCTGCCTTAGGGACAAAGGCTGATTGTTGCCAAGAGGATGCAGATATCGCAGTTTTATATGGATATTTATACGATCTTGAAAAAGGAGAATATTTTAGTGCTGATTCAGATCCATATTCTTCGGTATACTTAAAATGGGCAGGTACAGATTGCCATACTTATTATTGCTCTGTATTGAAATGGGCAAAACGGTTTCGGGAGGGCGGAAATAGCATTGGTGAAAAATGGTTTTGTGATTTATCAGCACTATTTGATTATAAAAGCAGTGTGTATATGGATGATTTTCATGTATATGAGAAAGGAAATCAAATGATTGCTGACAGGATTATGGAAGAGATTAAAGATGAAATTGATATAATAATAGGTCAAAATATTTAGGAGGATGTGTATGTATATATTAGGAGTATCCGGTTTATATCATGATTCTGCTGCTGCATTAATTTGTGACGGAGATATTATTGCGGCGGCACAGGAGGAACGATTTACAAGAGTTAAGCATGATGCCCGTGTCCCAGTAAATGCCATCCAGTATTGTTTGAAGCAAGGGGATATTACCGCAGAGGATTTAGATGCAGTTGTTTATTATGATCAGCCCATACTGACGCTTGACCGTTTCTTAAAAAATGCGCTTGCTTTAGGAAAAGAAGCGGAAGGGCTCGTGGAGCATACATATCCGACCCTTTTTTCATGGAAACTTTGGATACATAAGCAGATTGAGGCTGCTGCAGGCGGGCTTGGTAAGCCAGGGAAGCTGCTGGTTACAAAACACCATATTTCACATGCAGCGTCTGCATTTTATCCATCGCCGTTTGAAAAAGCGGTTGTGCTTACAATTGATGGTGTTGGTGAATGGACAACTACTGCAATTGGCGTTGGAGAGGGAAACAGTCTGAAATTGTATGAGGAGATAAAGTATCCGCATTCTATCGGGCTGCTTTATAGTGCATTTACTTATTTTTGTGGTTTTAAAGTGAATTCAGGCGACTATAAGTTTATGGGACTGGCACCATACGGAAAACCGATTTATTATGATGTCATCCGGGAAAAGATGGTGGACATAAAAAAGGATGGTTCTTACCGTTTGAATATGGAGTATTTTGATTATCATAAAGGCGGCACGATGATCAATGAGGCAAAATTTTCAGAACTTTTTGGAAGCGGAAGAAGGCAGCCGGAAACAAGAATTACAAGGCGTGAGATGGATATAGCTGCTTCTGTTCAAAAAATTACAGAGGAAATAGTTATGCTTCTTGCATGCCACGCAAAGGAGAAATATGGAGATAAAATCAATAATCTTTGTCTTGCAGGTGGCGTAGCATTGAATTGTGTTGCTAATGGGAAACTACAGAAGGCGGGCATTTTCAAAAATATTTGGATTCAGCCTGCTGCTGGAGATGCAGGTGGGGCTTTGGGGGCAGCATTCTATACATATTATACTTATTTTGGGAAAGAACGGATACCGGAGGTTTATGACAGCCAGAAAGGAAGTCTGTTAGGTCCGGCCTTTGATATTAGTGAGATTAGGGGGTATTTAGAAAAACACAGGTATCCATATCACCTATATGAAGATAAGGAAAAGCTTCTTGCAAAGCTTTTGTCTGAGGAGAAGATAGTCGGCATAGCACAGGGACGCATGGAATTTGGGCCAAGGGCACTTGGAAACCGCAGTATTCTTGCAGATTGCCGTTCGCCATATATGCAGTCAAGGATTAATCTGAAGATAAAGTATAGGGAATCTTTCCGTCCATTTGCGCCGATTGTGCTTGCCGAAAAAAGGGAGGAATATTTTGATTTGCCATGTGATAGCCCATATATGTTAAAAGTTGGGGATGTGCAGATGGTGAAGAGACTGCCTTTTGATTTGGAGGGGCTTTTGTCTGACCGTGAGGAAGATATGTTACAGGTTGTGTCAGAGCCACGTTCTGACATTCCGGCTGTAACACATGTAGACTATAGTGCAAGGATTCAGACAGTAGATTCAGTAAGAAATCCGGAATTATATGGAATCCTGTCAGAATATGAGAAGTTGACAGGATGTGCAGTTCTTGTGAATACATCGTTTAATGTGCGTGGTGAGCCAATCGTGTGTACCCCCAAAGATGCTTATGAGTGTTTTATGAGAACAGATATGGATGTGTTGGTACTGGAGAATGCAGTTCTTTATAAAGAAGAGCAGCCGGAATTTATTGAGATGGAAGACTGGAGGGAAAAATATGCATTGGACTGATATGAGTGAAAAAGAAATGATAAAAGCATGGGCGGTAAAGGAGTTCTCGGAAAAGTTGCAGCATGAATATTTGCCACAGCCTGATAGTAATAAGGAAAGTTATTGGACAGGTTATGAGAATGAGAAAAACATTGTAGAATATGATTTTTCGTCTGTTTCGGAATTACTGGCTTTGTTAAGGGTGGGATTAATGGAAGAAAATATGGAAGATTTAATCAGGCCTTTAGCTGTAGCAGCTTTTAAGCAGCGGGCAAAGGAGACAGAAAATGGGAAGTTTGTAACAGAAACAGGGGAAGATGCAGGTAAGATTGAAATACCTGAATTTATATATAATTTTTAGTTATGTATAGGTTATATGGAAATGGAAGGAAATAGAAAAAGGGTGGATTAAGGAATTAGGAGTTTCCAAAAACATCATTATAGGAAGGAGGATGAATTTGATACAGCGCTATTTAGATGAGCTTTCTGTAGTATCTTTGGATCATAAAAAAACAGAATTCAATAGAACAGAATTTTTTGATATTATTTATGGACAGGAATCAGATATAACTTATATTACTTTCGAAAATCAATTATATGGTGTTATTAGTGCAGGGGATATTAAGAGGTGTGAAAATGGGATAATTAAAATTAATCAGAGATTTACATATTTGCTTAATTGGGATTATAGGAAGGCCAAAAAAATTTTTAGCGAGAAAAGAAATATAAATAAAGTGCCTGTAGTGGATGAAACAGGATGTTTGCTAGGGGATTACTCCCGTTGGGATGATAAAAGATGGTATAGAAGAAGTAAAGAGGTTTGTCTACACGGCTTATTTAATAGTTTTATAAATAAAGAAATGATTTTAGTAAATCCAGGGAAAGAAAAACAGTGGATGTTTGAATTTGTGAGAGATTGTTTCGCTAGAGAAAAAGTAAAGTATAAAGTTTGTTGTATGAAAGATTTTCCATTATTTCTAACAAAGGAAGAGGCATACTGGATATTTGTTGATGAAGAGGATTTATATTGTGTAAAAGGTATTTATAGGGAATTAATTAAATATCCCCAAAGTTTTTTCACATTTAAGGATTTGATAGAAAGTGTGACGGTATCGGGTGAAGAAAAAGGCATTTTGAACCAGTTAATGGAGAGGGGAGTGCAGTGCAGTGCATAACGGTAAGCGATAGACCTTGTGATGGTCCACGGTTTCGTGGTGCTTTGAAGAAAAGATTTAAAAATGTAAATGAAAATTTTTTTCCTAAAGAATTTGCAGAAGGTTTTTTTGAAGAACTTTATTCCGAGGAATATTATGAATCTATTGTTAATATACCATTGGAAATGTATTGCGAAAATGGAGTTAATAAAATTAAGGATGTCAGGAGTAAATTTTTTAATGTGTCAGATGGGCAGAGAGCAACGCTTGGACAGCCTTTGGAATATGAAAATAAGATTTACTTTTTTGGGCCTTGTATAATGATTGGGAGATATGTTGAGGACAAGCATACCGTTGAAAGTTTTTTGCAAAATAGACTAAATGATATAGGTTTGCGGTATAAGGTGGTAAATTGTGGGGCATATAATGGAAAGAAATTAGATATTAACAGGATTTTAGAAACCGATTTTAATTGTGGGGATATAGCGGTTATTTGGTCTTATGACAGAAATTATTTAGGAATTCCAGATATTAGTTTACCTAAAGTGGCAGAGAAATATCGTATTCCTATTCAGTGGACATTAAACACATTGCCACATTGTAACCATAAGGTAAATAAAATTTTGGCAGATGAGATTTTTTTAAGGCTGCAAGTAATGTTAGAAGAGAAAGTTTTAAAGTGTGAGGATTCTTTTGATGGTATCAGAAGGGAGTATATATCGAGGAATTACATAAAGAGATATTTTTTAGGTTTTGATTATACTAAATATAAAAAGATAGGTTCTATTGTTATGAATTGTAATCCATTTACAAATGGACACCGTTATCTTATTGAGAGTGCATGTCAAATGGTGGATTTTTTGGTTATATTTGTGGTGGAGGAAGATAAATCTTTTTTTAGCTTTGAAGAGCGTTTTGAGATGGTTAGGGAAGGGGTTAGGGATTTAAACCATGTAATGGTAGTACCGAGTGGGCAATTTATTCTTTCTGAAACAACATTTCCAGAGTATTTTCTAAAGATACAGGATGAAGATATTTATAGAAATGTAGATTATGATATTACATTGTTTGCTGATTATATTGCAAGTGAGCTTCATATTACACATCGTTTTGTAGGAGAAGAGCCATATGACAACGTAACAAATGAATATAATAATGCCATGAAGCGGATTTTGCCAGAGAAAGGGATTTGTTTGGTAGAAATACCGAGGAAGAAAGATGATGGAATATATATCAGCGCATCTGAAGTGAGAAAAAGTATGGGAGACAAGAAAAGAGCATATAAATTGGTGCCAGATACGACACGAAAGGTTTTGGGGTGGAATTGACAAACTTCTGGTGCTGATAAAAGTTTCTGAAATGCTTGGGCTTGATAATTCTATTTGTTATGTGGAGGGGAAATAAAGTGTTTTCTAATTTTATCTCATTAGGTTGTGCATGCCCGGCAGCTTCTTCTATGTCAAAGTATGCTTTAAGAAGCTGGTCGGGGCCGTTTGACTGGTTAGTTACTGAGCGGTTTGACAAGGTATTGCATTGTATGGAAAACGGTTTTGAAGGCTTCTTAGAAAAAGAAGACTTAGAACGTTTTAAAGGAAGTCCATTGAAGTTTAGGGATAAAAAAAGTGGTTTTGTATTTTTGCATGATCAGGAATATCCCTTTGAGGATAGGTTTGAGGAACTGAAACAGAAATACCAAAAACGGATTGATAGGTTTATGGAAGAAATAAGAAAGCCTACCTGCTTTTTGCGTTCTGTTATTGCTACCGATGAACTAAGCTATATTGTAAAGAATAAAGGATAAAAAAGAAAAAGGGAAAGAAATTGGTGGAGTCCCGGTTGTTGGGATAGAAGAGGTAAGGAATCATGAAAATTTAACTTTTATTGTAACGGCTACACAGAATTATGAAAAAATCAAAGCAGAAATAGAACGGTATTGCAATGCATCGCTTGTAATATCCCTGGATGATTTATTCCTGCGATGGCAAAATGAAGGAGAAGGAGAGATTATAAAATGTATAAAGAAATAGAGAATTGGTATGAGCCAGTAGATTCATTAAGTAAATTTAATTCAGTAACGGAAATGACAAGATGGGAAAGTGGATTTTTATGTGGCTTATTAAAAAAGTTTAGACCACATAAAATCCTTGAAGTGGGCGTTGCTGGTGGTGGGACAAGTGTGATAATTAGGAAGGCTCTTGAAATGCTTGGGCTTGATGATTCTATGCATTATAGTGGCGACTTATCAGAAAAATATTATCGGAAAAGAGATGAAGGCTTAGTAACTGGATTTCAGTATGATGTTGCATGTGAAAGAAATTTGATATCAGAGGGAAACCATAAATTGTACATTGGAAATTATCTACCAGAGTATATTGAAGATATTGGGGGTGAAATAGATTTCGTTATTTTGGATACAGTACATAGTGCACCAGGGGAATTGTTGGATTTATTAGTTGTGTTGCCCTATTTATCTGAAACAGCAATTATTGTTTTCCATGATTTAGCAACCGACCATCAGAACCATTATAGGCAGACCGTTAGTATAAATAAATGCTTATTTGATTCATTGGATGGAGAAAAATATTTTAATATATGTGGAAATGATATAGACAGGGATATGCTTTATGGTTATTCAGATATAGGCGGAGTGGTAATTAGCAACAGAGAAAATTGTATACGTGACTTGTTTTCAATGTTTGGGCTGCCTTGGGCGTATATGCCGTCAGATAAAGAACTGGATATTTATAGGAAAAAATATGCCTGCTTTTATGATGCAAAATATATAGAGATGTTTGATCTTATAGTGAAGGTGCAAAGGCATACTTGGAAACATAATTCTTTAGAAGGGAAAAGAAGATTAATAACTGAATTTAAGAGAAAAATATCTGAAAAGAAGATTTATTTATTTGGAAATGGAAAACGTGGGAGAAAATTATATCATTTTATAGAAATGATTGGTGGCCATATAGAGGGATGGTGTGTTTCTGATGAATATAAGACAGAAAAGCAAGAAAATGGCCTGCCAGTTTATACGTTACAGGAATTGGGGACATTGAAAGAAGAGAAATTGATTATTGTGGCAACTACATTTTTAAACATTATAGATGATATAGAGAATTCTGGGATTGAATACTATATACCAAATCCATTTATTATAAATCAGTCATCATTATATGATAATTTATAACATGGGGTCTATTGGTGGTAAAAAGGAAAACTTTTAAGAAAGGAACTGGGTATGGAGGAAAAAAGGATAGTTCTATATGGTGCATCAATTACAGGGCGGATGGCATTAAAATATTATGGAAAGAACAAGGTCAGATGCTTCTGCGATGGAGATAAGAATAAAGTTGGCACATCAATTGACGGGATAGAGGTAATCGGAAAAGAGCAATTAGTAAAAATCAAAGATGAAATTACCCTTGTAATAACTAGTAATAAATATAAAAAGATTGTGGAAGAATTAAATGGGTTGGGAATATTTGAATATGAGTTATATGGTTTGAAACATTTTGCGTATTCTCCTGAGGAATATATAAATCTCAAACGGTATATAAGTTCTGTATTGGATGAGACAAAACAAGATGGGGTTTGTGTACAAAAGACAGCATGTCCTGTGAATAAAATTGAGAGAAAAAAGATAGTTTTTGCCCTTAATTATGCTGGTGGGTGGATGCAGATTGAATCATTATATAAGGCAGCAACAAAAAGTGAACATTGCTATTGCGTAATAACAAACATGGGCAAAAATCTGGAAATCGTAGCTAAATTAAAAAATCAAGGGGTAGAGTTGTATGATGCATGCCAATATAAAATAGAAGAAGACAGGCCGGATGTAATTATTTATTGTGATGATTGGCAGAATTATGCAAATACATCGGTGGAACCAAAGAATGCAAGAAATTATGCAGGTAAGACGGTATTGATACCTTCAGACATGGTAGAGTATGCATATCCTCAGACATCGATTCCAGAGATTGCAAAGAGATATTTGCGGCAGAATGCGGATATGTGTTTTGTTAATCCTGACTTTTATGAAAAGTTTAAACCTTATCAAAGTAATCTTATTGAAGAGGGAAATTCTAAATTTGATTATATCTGGGAGAAGCTTACAGGAGATGTTTGTATTCCGGATGAATGGAAAAAGAAAATTAAAGGCAGGAAGGTTATTATGTGGGCGACGGCTCATGGACTGGACAATAAAAAAATTGCACCTATATATACATTTGATATTTGGGCAAAAGATATTATAGAGTATTTTGAATTACATAAAGAGTACGTTTTATTGTTTAGACCAAGCCCAAGGATTTTTCAGGATTTAATTATTAGTGGAGTCTGTACGTATAATGAATGTAGGCGGTTTGAAGAGATGTTTGAGGCAGAGGATAATTTTATTCTTGATAGGACATCTGATTATGGTGTAGCGTATAGAATTTCGGATGCCTTATTATGTCCGCCAAATGGTATGCTGCTGTCATATTTGCCAACAAGGAAACCAATTATATATACAGCGACATATAGAATGGGATATTCATTTACGGATAAAGAATTAATTGAAAATTATTATGTGATAAAAGACAGAGAAGATTTAAGTGTAGTTATTGATGAAATATTTAATCATAATGATCCGCTCTATGAGAAGCGTATGTGTACATTTGAGAAATATATACCACGTTTTGATGGGAAAATTGGAGAAAGAATTATGAAGCGGATATTAGAGGTGATATAGCGGGATTTTGGTGTATTGGTAATAAGTTATATTGTTAGATTGAGATACAAGTGTGGAGAACTGATATGGAAATGGGAATTGTATATTGGGTTACTGGTTTTTCTGGAGCTGGGAAAACTACGATAGGAAAGCTCTTTTATAAGAAACTGAAGGCACAGAAAGCGAATGTACTTTTTTTGGATGGAGATACTTTGCGGGAAGTTTTTGGCAATGACCTTGGATATAGCAGGGAAGACAGATTTCGTTGTGCCATGCGTTATTCCAGGCTTTGTCGGTTTTTATCAGAACAAGGGCAGGATATTGTGATTTGTACGATATCTATGTTTGATGATGTGAGGGAATGGAATAGGAAGAATATAGGAAGGTACAAGGAGATCTATATTGAAGTCCCAATGGAGGTTTTGGAGTGCAGAAACCAAAAAGGGCTGTATCAATCCGGGAGTAATGTGGTTGGTGTGGATTTGAAGACAGAACTTCCGAAAAATCCTGACCTTGTGTTAAAGAATGATGGGAAGCTGTCCCCAAAAGTGTTGGCAGAAGATATATGGAATGCATTATGTGCAGATAAGGATGGTAGCGATGGTTAAATTTGGAACAAAGGCGGAAACGCTGGAAAGGCTTAGTGGGAAATGTTCTCATGCATCTGTACTCCCTTTGGTGTATTTTAGTGTGGGGGAATGGTATACCTCCGTTTCATCTATATGGGAAAAAGTTTCTGCTTTGGAAGCAGATAGTTGGATTGTCAGGAGTAGTGCCTTGAATGAGGACACGGTTGAATCTTCACAGGCAGGAAAGTTTGATTCTATAGGGGATGTTCATGGAAAAGAAGAATTTGAACATGCGGTAGAAGCTGTTATTTCTTCATTTGAGGATGGCAATCCTGGTAATCAGGTACTTGTACAGCCAATGCTCCAAGATGTCAGGATGTGTGGAGTTGCATTTACAGTAGATCCGAATACTTTGGGAAATTATTATGTTATTAATTATGATAGGACAGGTTCGACTTCTGCTATTACTTCAGGGACGGGTTTAGAAAGCAGGCTTCTATATGTATTTAAGGGACATGAGATTTTTGGGGGGGGGCAGATGAAATTGTACAATTGTGTAGTACGTTGGGGGAATTAGAAGATCTGTTTGGACAGGAAAATCTTGATGTGGAGTTTGCCATTACGGAAAGTGGTGAATTATATATTTTTCAGGTAAGGACATTATGTTTGAAAGGAACGCTGTCAGATTATGGGGAACAGCAGAAAGAGTTAAAGAGAATTGAAGAGAAAATTAAGAGAGGTCAGTCGCGGAAACCATTTTTATGTGGAAGAAAGACTGTTTATGGTGTAATGACTGACTGGAATCCTGCAGAGATGATTGGTATCCGTCCAAAACCTTTGTCTTTATCTTTATATCAAGAAATTATTACAGACAGTGTCTGGGCTTACCAGAGAGATAATTATGGATACCGTAATTTGCGGAGTTTTCCATTGATGTTGGATTTTTGCGGTTTACCATACATAGATATACGTGTAAGTTTCAATTCTTTTATTCCTGCTGGACTGGATGAGGAAATCAGTGAAAAACTGGTGGATTATTATTTGGGGCGTTTTATGGAGAATCCGTCAAAGCATGACAAAGTGGAGTTTGATATTGTATTTTCCTGTTATACTCTGGATTTGCCGGAAAGAATCCAGGTTTTGGGGAAATATGGGTTTACACAGTATGAAATTGCTTGTATTGTGAAGGCTCTGCGTGATGTGACAAATCGGATTATAAACCATAAAACTGGTCTGTGGAGAAAAGATTATGCCAAAATAGGAATTTTGGAAAAAAGGTATGCTAAAATTTTAGATAGTGATATGGGAGATGTTGAAAAAATATATTGGCTGTTAGAGGATTGCAAAAGGTATGGGACGCTTCCTTTTGCAGGGCTGGCAAGGGCGGCCTTTATAGCTGTGCAGATGCTGCAGTCGATGGTTGCGGCAGGGATTATATCTCGGGAAGAGTATCAGCAGTTCATGAATGATGTTGACACAGTAAGTTCTGGTATGAATAAAGATTTCCATGAACTTCCAAAGAAAAAGTTTCTGGAAAAGTATGGGCATCTTAGGCCAGGTACATATGATATTACTTCAAAAAGGTATGACGAGGCGCCTGATGTATATTTTAAATGGGAAGAAGTTTCTGAGGAAATGGGTCAAAGTCAGGAAGAACATAAGGATTGCGGAAATTTCAGCTTGTCTCTTGGGCAGATGCATAAGCTTTCAGATGCTTTGCAAGAAAATGGATTAGGGAACGATATACTGGAGTTGATGGATTTTATAAAAAGTGTCATAGAAGGAAGGGAGTATGGTAAATTCATTTTTACTAAAAATCTCAGTAAAGCTATCCAGATGATCGGGGAACTTGGGAGAAAGCATGGAATTCAAGAAGCGGACTGCGCTTATCTTAACATCGGGGTTATTCGGCGGCTGTATACAACAACGATGGATGTTGGGGAGACATTGTGGAATGAGGTTGCTTTTGGAAAGAAAAATTACAAGATGACCCAAAATGTAACTTTGCCACCTGTCATTTTAGAACCGGAGGATGTATGGCAGTTCTATTATCCTGATACAGAACCGAACTATATAACGCTTGGTTGTGTTAGTGGAGATGTAGTGGTTTTAGAAGATGGGCAGGGAATTCCTGATATTAGTAGGAAAATACTGCTGATTCCAAGTGCTGATCCAGGATATGACTGGGTTTTTTCCCATGGGATTAAGGGGTTTATTACGGCATATGGAGGCGCCAACTCGCATATGGCAATCCGGGCAGGAGAACTTGGTATTCCGGCAGTAATCGGGGTTGGAGAAAAACAATTTAATAAATACATAAATACAGATGTGCTTGAGATAAACTGTCTGGCAAGGATTATCAGAATAATTAGATAAAGGAGAAAAGAATATGAAACATGGTGATTTTACTGATTTAGCAAAATTTTACGTGGACAGGCCTGGGTATTCCATTACACTTTTAAGGTATATTGCGGCCAATATCCAGAATGAGTTGAAAAGAGATTTAGTTGTTGCAGATGTGGGCGCAGGAACTGGGAAATTGACAGAGAATCTGGAACAGATTGGGATGTCTGGTTTTGCAGTGGAGCCAAATGATGCTATGCGGGCAGAAGGGAAGAAATTGTTTTTAGGAAGGGATACTTTTGAATGGAGAGATGGTGCGGCAGAAATGACAGGTTTGCCGGATGATTCTGTTGATTGGGTATTGATGGGGTCTTCTTTCCATTGGGCAGATGCACCAAGGGCAAAGAAGGAATTCTGCAGAGTTTTGAAGCCAGGTGGTTTTTTTACAGCGATATGGAATCCAAGAGATATCCAGAGAAGTCCGTTGCATATGGAAATTGAGGAGATGATTCATAAAGAAATTCCAGATATGAAACGTGTTTCCTCTGGCGGAACAGTTACAACAGAAGTTATACATAAAAAATTGTGCGGTGCCTTTCGTGATATTATTTTTATGGAGTGTATGCATGAAGAGACGATGTCGAAAGAGCGATATATAAATATTTGGCGTTCGGTAAATGATATTCAGGTTCAGGCTGGGAAAGAAGGTTTCCAAAGGATTTTGGATAATATTAGTAATATTTTAAAAGATTATAATGAAATATCAGTGCCATATAAATCAAGGGCATGGACAGCACAAGTGTGTAAATAATATATTGATTATCTTGTGGTAAGATACAGCTTATGAAATGTTTTGGTATGGCTTTAAGGGAAAGGTGAGTAAAATGGGGGTTGTATTGTATACACAACGGGTAGAAGTTGTAGAAAGTTATGAAGAGCGGAGAGATTGTGCAGACCAGAAGATAGCGGAATTTATCTGTGCATGTGGCTTTCTTCCTGTACCGCTTCCAAACATCAGGGAGATCGTTGTAAAAATATTTCGGGAATTAAAACCGTCTGGAATTGTACTGACAGGAGGAAATAGTCTTGTAAAATATGGGGGCAATGCACCAGAGCGGGATGAGATGGAATGGGAACTTATCAAACTTTCTATTAAGAATGAGATTCCGGTTTATGGTTTCTGCAGGGGGATGCAGGTGGTTTTAGACTATTTTAATTGTGATCTTGAAGAGATCCCAGGTCATGTTATAGCTAAGCATAAGTTAAGGGGCATCTGGGAAGGAGAGGAAGTGAATAGTTTTCATAACCAGGCATGTATGCAGGTGAAAGAGCCGTTGCAGAAACTGGCATGGACAGAGGATGGTATAGTTGAGGCAGTAGCCTGCAAAAAATATCGAATTTTGGGCACGATGTGGCATCCAGAGCGGAATCAGCCTTTTAGACAGGAGGATATTGCCAGGGTAAAGGCGGTATTTGGTAAAGGAGAGATGAGATTATGAAAGTAGTGATATTGGCAGCGGGACAAGGAACACGGTTAAGGCCACTGACGGATAGCTGTCCAAAATGTATGGTAGAGGTGAATGGGAGAAGTATTATTGAAAGACAGTTAGATACAATGCGTTCTTGTGGTATCAAAGAATGTGATATTACGGTTGTGGCAGGATACTGCTACGATGTGTTAAAGAGGCATTTAAAGAATACTGGAGTCCAGGTAATTGTTAATCAAGAATTTGGGCATACCAACATGGTGTATTCATTAATGTGCGCAAGGGAATTAATGGAAGTTGAAGAAGATATTTTGGTATCTTATGGAGATATTATTTATGGGGAAAACATTTTGCAAAAAGCTTTGGATGCTGATGGAGAGATATCTGTTATTGTGGATGATGGTTGGTATAATTATTGGTCAGCAAGATGTGAAAATCCATTAGATGATGCAGAAACATTGATGTATGACGAGAAGAATTTCCTGACGGAGATTGGAAAGAAGACGGATGATTTGGAGAAAGTACAGTCCCAATATATTGGGCTGATGCGCTTTAGAGGGCAAGGGATTAAGTCGTTGATGGCTATTTGTAATAAGGCAAGAGCGCGTACAGCTATTGGACAAAAGTTATGGGACACAGAACGCAGTTATGCCAAGATGTATATGACAGATTTGCTACAGGGGATGATTAGGGAAGGGATTAAATTAAAGGCAATACATGTTTGGAGGGGATGGTATGAGGTTGATGATGTAGATGATTTAAAATTGGTAGAAAAAGAGATGAATGAATAGTATGATGATTGTTTTTACGTATGTCATAAAATGGCGAGTATAGATATTGAAGAGTTATTCCTTAATAGTGTCTATAATAATGCCTGATATGGAGAGAGGGGGATTTTATGTCTAAGAATATTACAAAAAACAGAATATTGGATTTTACTATTTCCCTGCAGGTACAGCACAGAAGCGCTAACACCATTACTTCTTATACAACGAATATACAGAAACTGGAACTTTTTTTAAATGGTGAAGAGCTGTCAAAGGAGCAGATGCTTGCTTATAAGCAGTGGCTTTCTAAGCAGGGGTTTAAGCAGCGTACAGTAAATGCTTACCTTGCTGCCGCAAACTATTTTTGTGATGTAATGGGATGGCAGGAGATGAAGGTAACGCTTGACCCAGTTGAAATAAATTATGAGAAGAAGCAGATTTCTTCTTCTAATTATAAAAAGCTTGTTTTTACTGCGCTCCAAAATGATAAGGAACGCCTTGCAATGATGATACAAGTGCTTTGCCATATGGATTTGCGCTTCTGTGAACTGGAGAAATTGACTGTTGAAGCTTTGGAATATGGGGCGGTGGATGTAATACGGAAGCACCGTTATAAAAGGGTTGAAATACCAGAGGCTATTAAAAAAGACCTCCGTACATATGCAGCGCATGAACAGATTAGTTCAGGGATAATTTTCAGGACAAGGAAAGGATCGCCGATTGACCGTTCTAATTTTCGGAAAGATATGAAGAAATTGTGTGTATTAGCTGGTGTAGAGGAAGAATTTGGTTCTATTCAGAATGTAAAAAATGTAGTTTTAGATGAATACCCATATTATGGACTGAAAAAGTGGGAGTAAAATTATATATTAAGCAGAAAGAAGATGATGTTTTTTATTGCGTTTTTTGAAAGTAATAGTTTTTAGATATCTGGAAATCTTTTGCATGGTTTACATTGGAGGAAGGTTATGGATGGTTCCCAGGGCAATTTTCAAAGATGTCCCAGCCCAGGTTATGAGGCGTTAAAATTGGAAGGTGAAATGAACGCAGCAGAAAATCGAAGAAAGGATGAAGAAGCTGTTAAGGTTGTTATTAAGAGTATATTTAAGGGATATTTTGAAGAGCAGGGAAAGGAGGCCTGGCATATTATGTTGCCGGTAGGTGGTGAAAAGGAGCTGCTGCTGGAATATATTAAGAGCGTCCGGCAGGATGCGGCAAAAGAAAATGCGAAAGAAACAGCCATACAGCTTTTAATGGAAGGCTTACCGGCAGAGCAAATTGCGAGGTGCAGTCCAGCCTTATCCCTTGGAGAGGTAAAAATGCTGCAGGAAGAACTCATATAATCTTGGTGTAGGGTGTAAAAGAAGCCAATCACAATCCAATGTGGATTCTGATTGGCTTCTTTTACAGTCCGTTGTACTATTCAATACCTATTCCAGCGAAATCAATTGCAAAATCACCATATATCCCAACTTTTACTTTATCTGAAAATGAATATTCCTCTACTGTATCATATTCAAAATTATAAACCATAATACGCTGCTTCATTGAATCCACAATCCAATATTCTCTGACTCCTGCCGTCCGGTATTTAAAAAGTTTTATATAGTAATCCATCCGTATGCTTGATTGTGAAACGATTTCGATGATCCAGTCCGGCGCACCCTTGCATCCTTCATCTGTGAGTTTGCTCTTATCGCAGATAATAGAAATATCGGGTTCGAGATAAATCTTGTCATCTATATTTAAAAACACGGCAAAGGGTGAAGTATATATATCACAGTCTCCATTCTTGCTTTGAATGTAATTAAAAATGCTGTTAGATAGTGCCATAACAAGTTTTTGGTGAATTCTATTGGGAGTTGCTAACATATATAATTCGCCGTCAATCAGTTCTGCTCTTTGCCCTTCAGGTAAATTGTAAATATCATCAATAGTGTAATAATCTATTTTTCTTGCTGTATCCACCTATATCACACTCCTTTTTAATAGAATACCAAATTTTCGAAAACAAAACAAGCCGCCTTTTGAATAATTTCTCCATTGTATGAACCAACTGTTACTATTCGCGGTCGATTTCTGAAAAAGGCTGAAATCGTTGTGCTTGCACATAAGATTTTAGCCTTTTCCAGAAATTGACTGTAAAGGCTGTTCTAAACAACATAAGTAAGGAACCTTGTTCCTTTTACATGAGCTGCTGTTTTTGCAGCGCCTGACAGCTTTGCTGGCAGGTTTTACGCATGACGTTTAGAATGGCCGTGAATAGTAACAGCCGTGGAATGGGTGAAAAATTCTTTTCGATAAAGGATTTGCCCGCACAATAGCATTATGGTATAATAAGGCGCAGGGATGCCTGTGTTAAAATTGGAAACTTTCTGGAATGGCATCATAAAAATATGCTGACAGGGAGTGATACATTTGGAGAAACATGTTACAAGAGTTTATTTTACAGTACTGATAATAGGAATTTTATACGCTGTTTTTGCTGCATTTTCATTTCATATCAATATAGATACCAGGGCAGAGGGCCAGGAAGCTGCCGTATGGGACAGCAGAATGGAGGAAACGCAGGAGGATGGCATATATTATTATAAGTGCACTTTGCCTGTGGAGAATATCAATGAAAAGGCAATTGTATATAATACAGTACATATGTATTTAGAGGTACTTATTGGCGGGGATAAAGTATATGAATTGAAATCCCAAAAAGGCAGTGCAGTGAGGACTACAGGTGTTTGCTGGAATACAATTTTCCTAACGGAAGCAGATGCAGGGAAAGAGATTATATTTCAGGTAACTCCGGTTTACAAAGACAGTAAGCCTAAGGGAAGCTTTTATTATGGCGCATATGGGGATATAGAGCATAAGGTTTTGGCTGGGCGGATTTTTCAGTTTGCAGTGGCTGTTATTATTGCACTAGCTGGGATTGTCATGCTGCTCTATGGTTTTTTTGTGGTAAAAAAAGGGCATGATGCAGAAACCATTATGCAGTTTGCCATATTTGCCATAATGCTGGGTATCTGGTCTGTCAGTGAGACACAGATTTTAGACTGGATCTTTCCTTGCAGTATGGTAATTGTATTTGTATCGCATTTAATGCTTATGGCAATGTTGATTCCATTTATGCTGTTTTTGCGCCATATGTATCATGACAGGGAAAACAAACTCTGGGGTTTTTGCTGTTATTTGGATTGTTTTGTAATTGCCGTGAGGGTATTCCTTCAGATAGCAGGGATATATGATTTACGCGAAACATTGCTGCTGACACATGCCTGCCTGCTGTTTTTTGTGATAGTGATTATAATAATGACGATCCGTGAGGTTACGGGAAATAAGATTACCAGACAGGTCAAGATGAATAGTATCTGTGTGACGGTCATTTTGGTCAGCACGATCCTCGAATTGGCAGTTTACCGCCTTGGCAATAAAAGCACGCCTTTGGGCAGTATCGGTTTTCTGGTTTATATCATCGTAATGGGGGTTGAGAATGTACGGAATTCCCGTAGATTAATGGAGCAGGCAAGGGAGAGCGCACTTTACCGCAAGCTTGCTTTTACAGATGAACTGACAGGGCTTTCTAACCGCACGGCTTTTAAGGAAGACCTTGAAAAGCGTATGGAGGTAGACAGGGCGACAGGAGAAGCAAAAATACTGCCGACTGTTGTCTATATGTTTGATTTGAATGATTTAAAGAAGTGCAATGATACCTATGGCCATGATTATGGAGACCAGTATATTAAAATGGCAGCAGGCATCTTAAAGAAGCTCTTTGCGCAGGGTGGGAAATGTTACCGTATTGGCGGGGATGAATTCTGTGCATGGGCACCATATATTTCGTTAGAGGAAGTCCATAAAAAGCTGGCGCTGCTGGAGCAGGATGTGCAAGAGTTGAATGACAAGGGATTTGTTGTGACAGTCAGTGTTGCCGCAGGTTATGCAGTCTATGAAGAGGGGGAAGACGGCGGCGGCCTGTACAGCACGATGAAACGGGCAGATGTGATGATGTACGAAAAGAAGCAGAATTTTAAGAGACAAAATTTGGAAAGTATATAAAATTTTTGTGAACTCTCTCAAATTCCGACAAAAACAGTTAATTCACTTCTTTACTTTTTTGCGTCCAAGTGCTAAAATGGTGAGCAGAATTAAAATATTAAGGAGGAATATATAAAAATGGCTAGAGCGAAACAATCCATGGATGGTAATACAGCCGCAGCTCATGTGGCATATGCCTACACAGAAGTAGCTGGTATCTATCCGATTACACCTTCAAGCCCAATGGCTGACTCCGTTGACATGTGGTCAGCAGCAGGACAGAAGAACATTTTTGACAACACAGTTAAGGTTGTAGAGATGGAGTCTGAGGCAGGCGCTGCCGGTACAGTACATGGTTCCCTTGCAGCAGGCGCCCTTACTACAACATTTACGGCGTCTCAGGGACTTCTTCTTATGATCCCGAATATGTACAAGATTGCCGGGGAGCAGCTGCCTTCTGTATTCCATGTATCTGCGCGTACGGTATCTACACATGCGTTAAACATCTTCGGTGACCACAGTGATGTTTATGCATGCCGCCAGACTGGTTTTGCTATGCTGGCAGAGACAAACCCACAGGAAGTTATGGACTTAAGCCCTGTTGCCCATCTGGCAGCGCTGGAAGGGAAAGTTCCTTTCATTAACTTCTTTGATGGTTTCCGTACATCCCATGAAATCCAGAAAATTGAAAAGTGGGATTATGAGGATTTAAAGGAAATGTGCCCAATGGATGCGGTTGAGGAATTCCGCCGCCATGCATTGAATCCGGAACATCCTGCAGCTCGCGGCTCCCATGAAAATGGTGATGTATTCTTCCAGCATCGTGAGGCTTGTAACAAAGCATATGATGAACTTCCTGCAGTTGTAGAGAAGTACATGAAGAAGGTCAATGAGAAGTTAGGGACGGATTATGACCTGTTCAATTACTATGGCGCTCCTGATGCAGACCGTGTGATTATCGCTATGGGCTCCATCTGTGACGTAGCAGAAGAAGTAATTGATTATTTAACTGCTAAGGGCGAAAAAGTTGGCCTGATTAAGGTTCGCTTATACCGTCCATGGTCTCCGGAAGCAATTTTAAAGGTAATTCCTGAGACTGCTAAGAAGATTGCGGTACTTGACCGTACGAAAGAGCCAGGTTCCCTGGGTGACCCATTATATCTGGATGTGGCAGCAACTCTCCGCGAAGCTGGCAAAACAGATATTATCCTGACAGGCGGACGTTATGGCCTTGGTTCCAAGGATACCCCTCCTTCTTCTGTATTTGCAGTATACAAAGAACTGGAAAAGGATGATCCAAAGCCTCGTTTCACAATTGGTATTGTGGATGATGTAACCAACTTAAGCCTCCCAGAGGTTAAGCCGGCACCGATTACTTCTGCACCGGGTACAAAAGAGTGCAAGTTCTGGGGTCTTGGCGGTGATGGTACAGTAGGCGCTAATAAGAACTCTACAAAGATTATTGGTGACCATACAGATAAATATATCCAGGCATATTTCCAGTATGACTCAAAGAAAACAGGTGGTGTTACAATTTCCCATCTCCGTTTTGGCGATAACCCAATTAAGAGTCCATACTATATTAACCAGGCTGACTTCGTGGCATGCCATAACCCATCATATGTTGTAAATGGCTTTAAGATGGTTCAGGATGTTAAGCCAGGTGGTGTATTTATGATTAACTGCCAGTGGTCTGACGAAGAATTGGAAGCGAAATTAAATGCAGAAGCAAAGAAATATATTGCAGATAACAATATCCAGCTTTATACAATTAACGCAATTGACAAGGCAATTGAAATCGGAATGGGCAAACGTACCAATACAATCCTCCAGTCTGCATTCTTTAAGTTAGCAGATGTAATGCCGATTGACGAAGCTGTTGAATATATGAAGCAGGCAGCTAAGAAGTCTTATTCTAAGAAGGGTGATGCTGTTGTAGAAATGAACTATAAAGCAATTGACGCAGGAGTGGATGCTGTACATAAAGTAGAGATTCCTGCATCCTGGTCAAATCCGGAACCAGACGCTCCTGCTAAGGAAAAGACAGGCCGTCCGGAGGTTGTTAAACTTGTCAATGACCTTCTTGAGCCAATTTCCAAGATGGATGGTGACAGCCTTCCTGTTTCCGCATTTATGGAGAATCCGGATGGACAGTTTGAGACAGGTGCATCTGCTTATGAGAAGCGTGGTACTGCCGTAACAGTTCCTGTATGGGATCCGACAAGCTGCGTTCAGTGTAATAACTGTGCATTTGTATGTTCTCATGCAACCATTCGTCCATTCTTGATGACAGAGGATGAAGTAAAGGCTGCTCCTTCTAATATTAAAGTAGCAGATACAAAGCCAAAAGCAGGCGAGTACAAGTTTACAATGAGCGTATCTCCACTGGATTGTATGGGATGCGGCGAATGTATTACAGTATGTCCTGCAGAAGGTGCTATCAAGATGGTTCCACAGGAGTCACAGGCGGCAGAACAGCCAGTATTTGATTATCTGGTTGCCAATGTAGGCAAGAAGGACAGCGGCTTTGCTGATAATACTCCAAAGGGAAGCCAGTTTAACCAGCCGCTCCTTGAGTTCTCAGGAAGCTGCGCAGGCTGTGCAGAGACATCATATGCCCGCCTGATTACACAGTTGTTTGGTGAGCAGATGTATATCTCTAATGCAACAGGATGTTCTTCTATCTGGGGAAATCCGGCTGCTACCTCACCATATACAGTAAACAAGGATTCCAAGAAGGGACCGGCATGGTCAAACTCCCTCTTTGAGGATAATGCAGAGCATGGTCTTGGTATGTATATTGGACAGAAATATCTCCGTGACCAGGCGATTGAAACATTAAAAGAAATTGCAGCATCAGAGGAAGCATCTGCTGAGGTAAAGGCTGCGATTGATAAATTTATGGAAACAAAGGATGATACCAAAGCAAATGCACCTGCTGCTGAAGCCCTGATTGCAGAGCTTGAGAAATGTGGATGTGAGAAGTCCAAAGCAGTCCTTGCAAAGAAAGATTATCTTTCTAAGAAGTCTGTATGGATCTTTGGTGGCGACGGATGGGCATATGATATTGGCTTTGGCGGACTTGACCATGTGCTTGCTTCCGGTGAAAATGTAAATGTAATGGTATTTGATACAGAAATGTATTCTAATACAGGTGGACAGGCATCGAAAGCTTCTAATATCGGTGAGGTTTGCCAGTTTGCCGCTGCTGGTAAGGAAATCGGCAAGAAGAGCCTTGCTGAAATCGCTATGAGCTATGGCTATGTATATGTAGCGCAGATTGCCCTTGGCGCAAATCCTGCACAGACAGTAAAAGCAATTACAGAGGCTGAGGCATATAACGGACCATCCCTGATTATTGGTTATGCTCCATGCGAGCTTCATGGTATCGCAAAGGGCGGCATGAACCACTGCCAGGATGAGATGAAGAAGGCTGTTAAGGCTGGTTACTGGAATCTCTTCTCCTTCAACCCACAGCTTAAGGCAGAAGGAAAGAATCCATTTACATTTGCTTCTGAGAAGCAGACAGACTTTGGCGGATATCAGGACTTCCTGAACAACGAAGCACGTTATACACGTCTGGTAAAACCATTCCCAGAGCGTGCTGAAAAACTCTTTAAAGAGTCTGAGGAAGCTGCAAAAGCCCGTTATGAGCATTTACAGAAACTGGTTGAGCTTTATAAATAATTACAGTAGGTTACTGCTAATAAAACCTCCATTCGGTATTTCCGAATGGGGGTTGTTTTAGGTGAAAAGGATGATATAATATGGTTAAGGGTTACTATTCACGGTCAATTTCTGAAAAGACTGAAATCATTGTGCTTGCACATATGATTTTAGCTCTTTTCTAGAAATTGACTGTAAAGGCTGTTCTATTTTCATAAGATAGACAAAGCTGCATAGCAGCAACCTATGCCGAAGGCAGAGGGTCTATCGCATGAAAAAAGAATGGCCGTGAATAGTAACGGTTAAGGACTTCAGGCTGCAAATATATTGTCTGAGCAGAATGGGCAGATGGTTAAGATTATGAAGTGGAGGTTATACGATATGAGAAAAAAATTATTGGCGGCTTTATTGGCAGTCTCATTAACAGCAGGAAGCGTGGCGGCTGTTCCAGTGCCGGGAAGTACAGAGATGGTAGCGGAAGCAGCAAAGAAAAAGACGCCTTCTGTAAAAAAAATCCGTCAGGCGATTATGAAAAAGTTTGGTGATAATTACCTTGCGGATTTGCTTTTGACAAAGACAGAAATTAAGCAGCGTTATGGGATTTCCTCATCCTGGTATTCTGATATCATTGCGGAGATACCAATGATGAGTGCACATGTTGACACGCTTGTTATTGCAAAAGCAAAGAATAAGGCATCTAAGAAAAAGATTAAAAAGAAGCTTACAGATTATAGGGCAGGCCTTATTAAGGATACATGCCAGTATCCTATGAATTTATTGAAGATACAGGCGTCAAGGGTGTATGAAAAAGATAATTATGTGTTCTTTATTATGCTTGGGCAGGTTGACAGCAAGATACAGGAAACTGCGACGGAAGAGCAGATTATAAAGGCATATAAGGCGGAAAACAAGAAAGCAGTTTCTGTAATTAATTCCCTGTTTAAGTAGAAAAAGGTGCGAAGCCTTTCCAGGCTCGAAAACACCTCGCCAGGCAAGGCTGATGCCGCAAAGGTGCTGGAACAGCACCTAAGAAGAACGCAAAACCAGCGTTCTTCACACTCAAGTCGGCGAAGTTTCCTATTATAGAGACAAAATACGTCCCTATAGAATGATTATTGTTTCACCAATGCTATTTATGCCGCTGTCCATAGGCGGTGGAATGGAGAGTTTTATGGTATTTAGTAGTTTGCTGTTTCTGTTTCGGTTTCTGCCGTGCGTTTTCCTCCTTTACTTTATAACGCCCTCCTGCATGAAGAATACATGGAAAAACCTGGTGTTATTTTTGGCGAGCCTTGTGTTTTATGCATGGGGGGAGCCGGTTTATATTGTCCTGATGTTGTTTTCAACAGTGGTGGATTATATCAATGGCGGGCTGGCGGGATATTTTATCCAGAGAGAAAACAAAAAAGCAGCAAAGATTTTTGTGTTTTTATCAGTGGCAATAAATTTATCGCTTCTTGGAGTGTTTAAATATACGGGGTTTATTACTGGCATTTGGAACCAGATAACGGGAATGGATATCAGGGTAAAAGAGCTTGCACTGCCGATTGGAATTTCTTTTTACACGTTCCAGACGATGTCTTACACGATTGATGTATATCGGAAAGACGCTAAACCAGAAAGGAATATTATTAATTTTGGCGCTTATGTTACGATGTTTCCTCAGCTTATTGCCGGGCCGGTGGTGAGGTTTAAAGAAATTTCTGTTTATCTGCGCGAAAGGAAAGGTTCCGTTGAAAAGCTGTCGTATGGCGTCCTTAGATTTGTGACAGGGCTTGGCAAAAAAGTGATTTTTGCAAACCAGGCAGGGGAGATTTTTAAGACAGTAACAGCATATTCAGGGGAAAACCTTACTACTGTGTCTGCATGGTTTGGGATGCTTATGTTTGCATTGCAGATTTATTTTGATTTTTCTGGGTATTCTGATATGGCAATTGGGCTTATGGCAATTTTTGGGTTTGATATTCCTGAAAATTTTGATTACCCATATATGTCTAAAAGCATTACAGAATTTTGGCGCAGATGGCACATATCGCTGGGTACATGGTTTAAAGAGTATGTATATATACCATTGGGCGGCAGCAGGAAAGGAATGGCAAGGACTTTTATTAATATATTTATAGTTTGGTTCCTGACTGGTTTATGGCATGGGGCAAGCTGGAATTTTATAGCGTGGGGCATGTATTTCTGCCTTTTTCTTATAATAGAAAAACTGGGGCTTTTGAAAATCCTGGACAGGCTTCCGGCTTTGGTAAGCCGTGTCTATGCACTAACAATTATATATTTTGGCTGGCTGCTGTTTGCATGGGAAGATATCGCACACCACAGGGTTTTTATCAAGGCAATGACTGGAAGTGCTGGCGCAGGTTTTGTCAATAATAACACGATGTACTTGGTTGTAAGCAATGCTGTCCTTTTAGCCCTGCTTATTATTGGAAGTACGAATATCCCGGCGAAGCTGGGTACATGGGTGTGTTTAAAAAATGAAGTTCTTGCTGTTATTTTGAAAACATTGTATATTGTCGGGATATTTTTGGTATCGGTCGCTTATCTGGTAAATGGTACGTATAATCCGTTTTTATATTTCAGGTTTTAAGGTAATGTTCTACGGCCGTTTTTGAAAAAAGAGTGGCCGTGAATAATTATGATTTAAAGAAATAAGAATGTGCAGGAGAGGAATGGTTATGAAGCGTTTTTTTCGATTAGTACCGTCATTGGTGTTTTTCGCCATGCTTTTGGCGATAATGGCCGCAGGGATAGCAAAAAAGGATAAAACGTATTCTTCTGCGGAAAACAGGATGCTGCAGGAATTTCCCAAGTTTTCTGTAAAAAGGCTTCTAAATGGGAAATTTCAGAAAAAATATGAAACATATCTTAGCGACCAGTTTCCACAAAGAGATTCATGGGTGAAATTCCAGACAACCACAGAAAGGGCATTTGGCAAAAAAGAGTCAAATGGCGTATTTTTTGGAAAAGATGGATTTCTTTTGGAAAAGCATACGAAAGAGGAGTTTGATAAAAAACTTGTAAATAAAAATGTCCGTGCGCTTGGAAAATTTGTAAAACAGGCTTCTAAGTCGGCAGAGGTCAAGGTTATGATGGTTCCATCGAAAACATACACGCTTGATCACTGCCTGCCAGCTTTTGCTGAAACATATGATGAAGCTGTTTTTTACAATCAGTTGGAAAAGGAGCTTCCGAAATCCGTTTTGGTGCCTGTCTGTGATATGCTGAAAAATCATAAGAAAGAATATATTTTTTACAAAACAGACCATCACTGGACGACTTTTGGCGCCTGGTATGGATATGTGTCGTATCTGGAATCTTGTAAAATGGATGATAAAATTGCAGAACCTAAGAAAGACCTAAAAAAGGTTTCAGATAGTTTTCTCGGTACGACTTATTCCAAGGTAAATATGTATTCCCAAAAAGATAAAATATATATATATGAACCAGGGCATGAAATGGAAGTTGTATATAATCTTGGTGAAAAGACTGGGAAAACCTTTTATGAGAAAAAATATTTAAAGAAAAAAGATAAGTACAGTGTGTTTTTTGGCGGCAATCAGGCGCTTCTTGAAATTTCCGGGGGCGCTAAGAAAAAAGAAACATTGCTGGTGGTGAAAGATTCTTTTGCGAATTGTATGCTTCCATTCCTTGCAGAGGATTATGGGAAAGTGGTTGTAGCAGATATGCGCCACCTTAATATAAGTATGTCTATGCTTATAAGGAAATTCAGGCCAGAAAAGGTACTTGTCCTTTACAATACCATACAGTTTATGCAGGATAAAGAATTTGCATTAAAGCCATAATGGTAAATCTGGAAGGAAAATAGTTTACTGAAAGAGAGAGACTATAGATGGATGCAGTTATAACAAATATAATTAATAATCTTTTTCATATTATTTGGATTTCCGAACTTCTCCTAGAACCAAAATATGGGAAGAAAAAAACAGCAGCATTCTCTCTTCTGGCTGCTATACTTTATCAGGTGCTGTTTTTGGCCATGGTTTTCCAGGGAACCTTTGGGGATATGGCTTATTTTGCGGGGTATTTTATGGCAACTATGGCGTTTGGCGGCGTGTATATTTTTATCCTTTCGAAAACCCATCCTGCGAAATCGCTGTTTGTGATTTCTGCATATTTTTGCCTGTGGACATTTATTTATGGTACAATTTCTGTAGTTACAAAGTCGTATGCAGGAGCTGGAAATCTTGCTATCTGGCTGCTTAGGATTTTATTAAATGTTTTTTTCCTGGTATTATACCGGCTCTTTTTGCAGAAAAAGCTTTTTCAGGCTCTTGTGGCGATGAAGAGTGGGTATAAGGAAGTTTCTGCTATTTCTTTCCTTGCCTTTTTTATGTTAACAATATTAATAGTATATAACCAGAAGCAGAAAAAACATGATTTTCTCCAGATTTTTATTATGGTTTCCGTTTATATTTTTATGCTCGGAGTCTATATTGTGCTGTTTCAGCTAATTGTACAGTCAGATAATAAGTACCGCCTTAGCCAGATGCAGCTTCATGAGGAGCTTTTACTAGCAAGGATTGATTCTTATGAAAGGATGGAACAGAATTTGCGGCAGACACGCCATGATTTCAGGCATCACAATATTGTTGTGATGGAATTTGCCAGGAACAGGGATTTTGACGGAATCCTTTCTTATCTGCAGGAATATGAAGCAAGGGAGGAGGAAAAGAGCAGCAAAAGTTATTGCAGCAACCATGCTGTAGATAATGTGCTATCTGCCTATTTGGGGCGGGCGGGGCAGAATGGCATTGAAACAGAGGTGAGTGTGTGTTTTTGGGAAAACATTGCTATTTCTGATTATGATTTGGTATCTATCCTGGCAAATATTCTTGATAACGCGATTCATGGCTGCATGGAGGCGGAGGGGAAGCGCTGTATTAAGCTTTCCATCCAAAAGAAATGTTCTAAATTGATTCTTATCTGTGAAAATACCTGCAAAGATGATATCCGCTTTAGAGATGGAGTTCCAAAGGCTAAGGGGCGTGATGGGATAGGGGTGGCAAGCATTTTAAATTCTGTAGAAAAATATAATGGCAGCGTGGATTTTTCTTTGGAAGGCAGTATTTTTTTGTGCCGTGTGATTTTGAATAATAAATCTTTTGGGTAATGCATAGAAAAATGCCGGCTGCATGAGGATTGGCTCAAGGGCGTGTTTAAACGGCGAACAAGCTAAAGAGAAGCTAGGTCATGCCCCGTTGCTCTGCGGCGGGGTATTTGACTTTAAAGTATGGCAGCTGGTTTTTTATATAATCTGCCCAGAATGCATGGCTGGAAATAAGCCCGTCTGTGAGTTCATAAAAGGAAAGTTTGTCTTTATATTGATGGCAGAACAGGGGGTATTGGTTTTCGGGTGTCTTTTGTTTTGCTTTTTTTATTGTGCAGAGGTTTGGAAGGAAAGTGCTTTCTTTCTTTATGTAACAGGTTGCGGCAGTCGCTTTTTTCCGATGTTTTCGGTCAACGTATTCTGCAACGCTTTTGTGGACTGCGGTATCTTCGGCTGGAAGATAATAGTAGTTTTCATAATCAGGAAAAAAGAATTTTAATGTGCCGCAATAGAGCGGAAAAGCAAAGGAGGCTGTTTTATCCCGGAATGTAAGGTTTGCGTTTGGAAGCAGGCTGCCAATATCTGCTTCAATAGAAGATGGGTGCGGATAGCAGGCGGTTATGGATATATTTTTTGGGACAGGATCCGGCAGGGTAAGAGTTACAAAAAGCTGCCTGTTTTCCTGTCTGATTTTCATTGTTTTTAGCGTTTCACTGCAAATAAGCCGGTTTGTCTCTTCTTCTGACAGGTATTCCCCGTAAGTTAAGAGGCTGCAAAGGTTTAACATCATTTCGATGTCGTCATGGTTGTGGAGAAGCAATACTTGTTCAAGCTTTTCCGCATTTTTGGGATCTAGTATTTTTTTCTGCATATATTCTGAGTAGACGGAAATTAGGTCGGCTCCGGAAAAGATATCGGTACGTTTGAGACCGAGATAACATTCCAAATCAGACTGTTTGCATTTTTCCAGGGAAAGGGCATGGCGGAGAGGGCGGATTTTTTTGAGCAGGTCGATAGAATGGCTGCTGCTTTTATCCTCTAAAAGTTTTTTACATTGTGCAGAAGGGACAATGTCATGCCTGGTACATTTTTTCAGGAGATATGGGATATCAAAAGTCTGCCCGTTAAAATGATAGAGATATTCGACGTCGGATAATGCATCCAGAAAACTTTGGATGATTTTTTTTTCACTTTGGTAGTTGTCTGCAAACCACTGGCAGAGCGTCCATTGCCGGCGGGCAGTATCAAAACGCATTAGCCCAGCCAAATAAAGGGAAGAGGCGTTTGGGGACAAACCTGTCGTTTCAATATCAAAAAATGCAGCCTTATCCTGTGGATGTAAAAAAGTATATGGATAAACGGGGCTGGAAATTGTACTGTAAATTGTTTTCATATCGTTCTTCCTTTGCAAAGTATAGATTAAGTGTAAGCAAATCTGCTTTTTGCCAGACAGCATTATTATATTACTAATGTGGTTAAATATCAACCTTTTGGCCTCCAACATCATTTTATGGAGTTGCACCAAAAGTTGCAATAGGCTATAATATATACTACACGCTGGATAGAGTTACAATTAGAAGGGAAGGAATTGCATGGAGAACTTGTTTCGTTCTGATGCAGCGTATGAAAAGTGGGACAGGAAAAACAAAAGCAAAGGGACGGCGAATTATTTTGAAGGGGAAGAGAAGGAAGAAAGTTATTTAAAAGATTTAAAGGGCAGGATACAAAATAATTTAAGCGGCGTATTGCGCCTTGTTACAACGGCGCTTCTTGTGCTTATCCAGTTTTTGCTGGTGCTGTATCTGCCGTTTTTACTGCAGGCATATACGGTGTATTTTTACTTTGTATTAGAAATCTGTTCAGTAATTGCGATTGTTACGCTTGTGAATAAAAACCAGAGCCCGTCCTTTCGGATTGCATGGATTTCCATTGTAATGCTGCTGCCTGTTTCGGGATTTATTTTATTCTACCTGTGGGGCATGGAAAGCAAAAAGAAAAGGAAGTTAGACCAGCATATCCTGCGTCAGATATCTTATGGGCAGAAATTCCTAGTACAGGACAGGGAACTTTATGAGGAATATATTGAAGAGCATCCGGTTGCGGGAAGAATGGTTAAGTATATGGTCAATGAAGGGTTTACGCTGACTGGCCAGAATAAGGTTAAGTTTTATCCAATGGGGGAGGATGCTTTTGAGGATATTTTCCTGGCATTGGAAAAAGCGGAGCATTTTATTTTTATTGATTTTTTTATCGTGGCAGAAGGTGCGCTTTGGGATAAAATCCATGAGATTTTAAAAAGGAAGCTTTCCCAGGGAGTGGAAATTAAGTTCTTATATGATGATTTTGGAGCGGCGGTGCGTACCAGGAAATTTTTCCAGCAGATTTTGGAACATGAAGGGATGGAAGTACGGGTTTTTAACCCGGTGCATAAGTATACGGGCGAACTTTATATGAATTACCGTTCGCATCAGAAAATCGTTGTGGTAGATGGGGAAGTTGGCTTTACAGGAGGGTTTAACCTTGCAGATGAATACGCGAATCTGATTGAGCGTTTTGGCGTCTGGAAAGATACGGGCGTGCGGATTATCGGGGAAGCCGTCTGGGGGCTTACGGTCGTTTTTTTACAGATGTGGGAAGCCTGCGGGGAGGATGATAAGCATGTGGATTATCTGAAATACAAAAAGATTTCGGAAGTACAGGGAGATACGTATTGCCAGGTGATTTCAGACGGCCCGGCCAACAATCCGGTGAACCCGATTGAAAGCGTCTATAACCAGATGATAACTTTTTCGGATGAATATTTATATATTACAACGCCATACCTGATTATTGAGGACTATATGAAACAGAGCCTGATTGAGGCCTCCCACCGTGGGGTGGATGTGCGGATTGTAACTCCGAATATACCAGATAAAAAGTATGCGAAGCTTTTAACAAATTATAACTATGGCATTCTTTTACGGGAAGGGGTCCGTATTTATGAATATACGCCGGGGTTTATCCATGCAAAGCAGGTTGTAACGGAAAATGCGGCAATTGTGGGCACGATTAATATGGACTATAGGAGTTTTTACCTGCATTATGAAAATGGCGTCTGGATGTCAGGAAAGAGGATTCAGGAAATGGTCAGGAAGGATTTTGAAGAGCTTTTTGCAACAGGGAATGAAATCAGTTATGAAGAGTGGGAGAACCGGCCGCTCCGCTGGAAAGCTGTCCAGCCGATTTTAAATTTGTTTTCTACCCTGTTTTAAGGCATGGTTAGGCTTGTGGTAAAAAGCAGCTTATAAACACGGCAGCAGGACAATAGTAATATAATTGGAGGATGAAAATGACGTATACAAATGTATGCAAACACTGCCATAAGGTATTCCGTTCAAAAATCAGGACGCTTTGCTGCAGGGAATGCAGAAACGTGGATGACAGCCAGTTAGATGACATCGTACAGTATTTGAAACAATATCCTAACAGCAATGCGCTCCAGATTTCTGAAGAGCTGGGAATCCATCCGTATGAGATTTTAAAGTTTATGGAGGAAGGCTGGCTTGGGACAGTAAATGGAGTTTTTAGCCGTCTGCCAGACAATGAATAGTTTTATGGAGGGAAAAGATGATTCGCTTTATCAGGGGAACTTTGGTTTCTGTTGGGGAAAATGAAGTTGTGCTTGAAAATCATGGAATTGGATATCGGATTATTGTTCCGGTATCTGTTGTAGAGAAGGCTGCAGGGGAAAATTCTGAAATCCTGCTGCATACATATTTAAGTGTGCGGGAAGACGCCATGCAGCTTTTTGGATTTTTGACAGAAGAGGATTTGAAAGTCTTTCAGCTTTTGATTACGGTAAACGGTGTTGGGCCAAAAGCGGCTCTGGGGATTTTGGGGGTGCTTGGCGCTTATGAACTTCGGTTTGCTGTGATTGCAGGAGATGCAAAGGCAATTGCCAAAGCACCAGGGATTGGTGCTAAAACAGCCAGTAAGGTGATTTTGGAGTTAAAGGATAAATTTGAGGCAGAGGAGCTTCTTGCAGAAAGTATTGAGGCAGAGGGAGGACAGGCATTAAACGGAACAGGCGCAGCAAATGGAATTGTACAGGACGCCATTGACGCCCTGACGGCCCTTGGCTATGCCAAAACAGATGCGGCAAGGGCTGTCCGCAGTGTAGCTGCTGCAGAGGATATGACAGTGGAGGAGCTTTTAAAACGGAGTTTGAAAGAATTATAATAATGGGGTTAAATGCATGGCGAAAAGAGTGATTACAACAGAATTTACAAAAGAAGATGAAAAAATAGAAACGAGCCTCCGTCCTCAGTATTTAAAGGAATATATTGGGCAGGAACAGACAAAACAGAATTTAAAGGTCTATATTGAAGCGGCAAAGCAACGGGGGGAGCCGCTTGACCATGTGCTTTTGTATGGGCCGCCGGGACTTGGGAAAACAACTTTGGCTGGGATTATTGCCAATGAAATGGGGGTTGATTTAAAAGTGACGGCCGGGCCTGCAATTGAAAAACCTGGGGAGATGGCTGCCATTTTAAATAATTTAAAGGATGGAGACGTCCTGTTTGTAGATGAAATCCACCGTCTTCCAAGGCCGGTAGAGGAAGTGCTTTATCCGGCGATGGAAGATTATGTAATAGATGTTGTGATTGGGAAAGGGACGGCGGCACGTTCCATCCGTTTTGATCTGCCAAAGTTTACTTTGGTAGGCGCGACAACAAGGGCGGGGATGCTTTCGGCGCCGCTTAGGGACAGGTTTGGCGTAGTCAGCCGCTTGGAGTTTTATACGCCGGAGGAGCTTTGTGAAATCATAACGCATTCTGCGGCGCTTCTGGATGTAAAGATTGACAGGGAAGGGGCTTTGGAGCTTGCACGCCGCTCCAGGGGGACGCCCCGGCTGGCAAACCGCTTCTTAAAGCGTGTCCGCGATTTTGCACAGATTAAGTATGATGGGGAAATCACGAAGGAAGTGGCAGACTTTGCACTGGATTTACTGGAGGTGGATAAGCTGGGGCTGGACCGCATGGACCGCACGATAATACTGACGATGCTGAATCAGTTTGGCGGCGGGCCGGTAGGGCTGGAAACGCTTGCAGCAGCAATTGGTGAAGATGCAGGGACATTAGAGGATGTCTATGAGCCTTATCTTGTACAGAATGGGCTTTTGGTCAGGACTCCGCGGGGGCGGGCAGCGTCTGACGCGGCTTACCTGCATTTTGGATTAACGAAGATGTCGTAGAAAGGGAGGAAAAAATGACACAGAACAAGAGTGAGAGTGAGCAGGAGAGGGAGCGCGCAGAGTTTAAGGCAGAGGCAATCCGTTCAGCAATCCTTTCTTTTATGGAAGAGAGGTTAATGCGGAGTATACCGGAAGAACTTATTCTGGAGGAAACAATCGACACATTTTATATGGCAGAGGATAAGGCGAAAATATTTTTGACAATTGCAGAAGATGAAGTAAAAAAGAAGCACCACGCATCTTCCTGAGGCAATGTTTTTCCCCGCTTCTGGCAGCAGGCCAAATGCAGGTTTGACGTCCTGCTGCCAGAAGCGGGGCTGTTGATTTACTGTATGTTGTTATAGTCGGTAGAGGAGCATGTTGCAAAGTGTTTCTGCACGTTTGAGCCAGGTATGGTTTTCTATGGCAAGGCGGTAGGCGTTTTGGGCAATATGTTCCATTTTATCCGGATTGCTTAAAAGGTTTTTAACCTTTTTGGGCAGGTGTTCTATTTTTTTTAAATCATAAAAAATTACATTTTCATTATCAGACAGGATTTCATCCAGATAACGGCTGTGGTCTGTAATACAGATGCTGCCGTTTGCCATTGCGTTGAAAACCCGGTCGTGGGCGCCGTCCTTAAACCAGGGCATGACATTGAGGGAAAGTTTAGCTTCAGAGATGCGTTCCAGGCAGTCCAGGGAAAGCTTGTTTCCTTCATAGGTCAGGTTTTCAGGATGTTTGCAGGGGAGTTTTTCCCAGCCAAATCCGACGCAGTGCACATGGATTCCGGCGTCTGCCAATACCTGCACTGCTTTTTCACGGAAATAAAACCGAAGATAGGTATCAATAAATATCATATTGGGGATAGTTTCTGCCAGTTCTTCTTTGCTGATTTCAGGAAATTCTCTTTTTAAATGTTTTTCGATAACCGTTTCATTTGGGAGTGCAGGGTTTTGGATTAATTCGTCAATAATGGAACGGTAGAAAACGGCGTATTCTTTTCCAAGCCGGTCGATGTGGCAGTCAAATGTTTCTTTTGGCGTGAAGTTCCCGGTAAATACAACGTCATATTTCCTTTTGGAAAAAGGGAGGTAGCTGCCGTCTGGAAAAAGGGAGGTGCCGCCAAGCGGGAGAAAGTAATTTCCGGGAATATCTGGGTAATATTGTTTCATATACTGCATATGGAAGCGGTCAATAGAGATTTCATAAAAGTTTTTCCGTTTGATTTTTAATAAATCCGGGTAATAAAAAGGGTGGTCTACTGCAATGTTGACACAGGGGATGTCCCTTTTTTCCCAGAAGGATTGTCCATTTCCATCATGGAGGGCAGGTTCATAGTGGATGCCTTCAAAGTTAAAGGCAACAAGGATGCTGTCAGAAAAGCCTGCAAAACGGGCGAGCGCTTCACTGTTTTCTTCTTCTGCCTGCTGGTCGTACAAAAAGGTCTGAAAACCAAGCATTTGAAAGCCTTTTTCGAGCTGTCTGGAAAAGTAATCCAGTGTTTCCGTCCCGCCAGCCATTAAAACAATTTTTTTCCGCATGGTGTTGTATCTCCTTTGGTAATCTTGCTTATTACAGATAAATAGGTTACAATTATATTATATATTAATAAGGAACTGTATGTAAATAACCTGAAACATCTTGCTTGCCTATTTCTTCGCAGTCTGTTTAGGTTATTTATATACAGTTCCTAAAATGAAAAGAGGGGGAATGGAAAATTGAAGTTTACGAAAATGCAAGGATGTGGAAATGATTATATTTATGTAAATTGTATGGAAAAAATGGTAGAAAATCCTGCAAAAGCAGCAGTCCAGGTGAGCGACAGGCATTTTGGGATTGGATCAGACGGCCTGATTTTAATCTGCCCGTCTGATGTGGCAGATTTCAGGATGGAGATGTATAATGCAGATGGTTCTGAGGGGAAGATGTGCGGGAACGGGGTGCGCTGTATTGCAAAATATGTATATGAATATGGCCTGACAGAGAAACAGCAGATTTCCATTGAAACAAAAAGCGGTATTAAGGAGCTGGATTTGACAGTACAGGATGGAAAAGTTGTGCTTGTAAAGGTTGATATGGGAAAGGCTGTCTTTACTGCATCGGAAATCCCGGCAGAAGCTGATGCAGATACATTGATTGGCTATCCGGTTAAGGTGGCGGGCAAAGAGTATCATATTACCTGTGTTTCAATGGGGAACCCCCATGCGGTTACTTTTGTGGAAGATACAAAATCCCTTCCGCTGGAGAAAATCGGGCCGGAGTTTGAACATCATAAAATGTTTCCGGACCGTGTGAATACAGAATTTGTCCAGGTGCTAAACAGGAAAGAAGTCAATATGCGCGTTTGGGAAAGAGGCTCTGGGGAGACGCTTGCCTGTGGCACGGGCGCCTGCGCTGTGGCGGCTGCCTGCGTGGTAAATGGGAAAACGGAGCGTGAGATTACCATCCATCTTTTAGGGGGCGACCTTTTGCTGCGTTATGAAGAAGACGGCACAGTCTGGATGACAGGGCCTGCAGAGGTTGTCTGCGACGGGGAGATAGATATATAAAAAAGGTGCGAAGTTTCCTATAAAATAAACAGGAACTGTTGTTTGCAGCGGTTCCTAAGAAAATGAGGTTAGCAGAATATGAAATTAACAGATTTACTGGAAGGAATGGAGTATCAGTGCATTCAGGGGGAAACCGACAGGGAAATCACGGCGCTTGTTTATGATTCCCGGAAGGTAGAAAAGGGTTCTGCGTTTGTCTGCATATCCGGAGCAGTGCGGGATGGGCATGATTTTGCGCAGGAGGTTGTAGAAAAGGGGGCCTGCGTCCTTTTTGTGGAAAAGGAAGTACAGGTTCCTAAAGAGGTAACTATAATTTTGGTAAAGGATACCAGGGCAGCGCTTGCCTGCGCTTCTGCGGCATATTTTGGACATCCGGCAAAGGAATTGACAACGATTGGGATTACAGGGACAAAAGGGAAAACAACGGCAACTTATATGGTGCGTTCCATATTGGAACACTCTGGTTTTAAGACGGGGCTGATTGGGACGATTGAAACAATCATCGGGGAAGAAACAATTCCATCGGCAAACACGACGCCAGAGTCATATGTTGTGCAGGAGACATTCCGGAAAATGGCGGATGCCGGCTGTAAATGCGTAGTAATGGAAGTGTCTTCCCAGGGGCTGATGTTAAGCCGTGTAGGCGGTTTTGTCTTTGATTATGGGATTTTTACAAACCTGGAGCCAGACCATATCGGGCCAAATGAGCATAGGGATTTAGAAGATTATATCCATTGTAAAAGCCTGTTGTTCCAACAGTGTAAGCATGGGATTTTTAATGCGGATGACAGCCATCTTGGGCAGATTTTAAAAGGGCATACGTGCAGCGTGGAAACATACGGTTTCTCAGAAGAAGCGGATTTGAGGGCCTCTGAGGTGCGTCTGGCGGATAAAGGCGGAAGCCTTGGCGTATCTTACCATTTAAGCGGCCTGATGGATGCAGAAGTAGAAATTGATATTCCTGGGAAATTCAGTGTATATAATTCAATGACAGCGATTGCAATCTGCCGCCACTTTGGGGTAAAGAAAGAAACCATACTGTCTTCCCTTGCAGACATCAGGGTAAAGGGAAGGGTAGAAATTCTGCCGGTTTCCTCTGCATTTACGCTTATGATTGATTACGCACATAATGCAATGAGCTTAAACAGCCTTTTAACAACTTTAAAAGAATACCATCCAAAACGCCTTGTCTGCCTGTTTGGGTGCGGCGGGAACCGTTCCAGGGACCGGCGTTTTGAAATGGGTGAGGTGTCTTCTTCCCTTGCGGACCTTACAATTGTCACTTCGGATAATCCGAGGAAGGAAGAGCCGGAGGCAATTATTGAGGATATTGTAACTGGCGTAAAAAGGGCAGATGGGGAATATATTACGATTATCGACAGGCGGGAGGCAATCCGTTATGCGATTGAACATGCAAAAGAGGGGGATGTGATTGTCCTGGCAGGAAAAGGGCATGAGGATTATCAGGAGATTGATGGGAAAAAGTATCATATGGATGAGCGGGAAATTGTTGCAGATGTCGTAAAAGATGGCAATTTCCTGCAAAAGTAGTTATATTTTATAAATCCCTGACTTGCATGGAGGAAAAAGGCATTTCAGTTTAATAAGAGGAAATGAATAATGTTATTTGCAGAAGTAATTGTTGATATATCGGCCAAAAGCCTTGACCGCCCGTTTCAGTACAGCGTACCGGAAACGATGCAGGAACAGGCGGTTGTCGGGGCGCCTGTATTGATTCCGTTTGGGCGGGGGAACCGTGAAATAAAGGGATTTATTACGGGGCTTTCGGATACGCCGCAGTATGACGTTGGCAGGACAAAATCAATTATAAAAGTTGAAAAGCAGGGAGTGGTTGCAGAATCACACCTGCTTTCGCTGGCTTATTGGATGAAAGAAAACTATGGGGCGACCATGAACGACGCGATTAAGGCGGTTATGCCGGTCCGCAGGGAAATCAAGGAGAAGGTGGAACGCCGGATTTTTTCTTCGCTTACAGAAGAAGAACTGCGCGAAAAGCGCGATGGGTTTGAAAAAAAGCATAATACGGCAAGGGTGCGGCTTTTAGAGGGGCTTTTGGCTTCAAACCTTCCCTGGGAGGAAGGCTTTCCTTATGAAGATGCTGTGAAAAGTTTAGGCGTGCCTGCCAGTGTAATAAAAGGGCTGGAACAGCTTGGGGTTTTACAGGTTTCTTCGAAGCGGCTGTACCGGAATCCTCTTGGAAAAATAGGGGTGCAGGATGACAGGAAAATACTGAATGCAGGGCAGCAGGGCATAGTGGATGCGTTCTGTCAGGATTATGACGTTGGAATCCATAAGAATTACCTGATTCATGGGGTGACAGGAAGCGGTAAAACAGAAGTCTACATGAATTTGATTGAGCATGTTTTGAGGAAAGGACAGCAGGCAATTATGCTGATTCCGGAAATTGCCCTGACCTTCCAGACAGTAAACCGTTTTTACGGACGGTTTGGAGAAAAGGTCTCGGTTCTGCATTCCAGGCTTTCGGCAGGGGAACGGTTTGACCAGTACCAGCGTGCAAAAAATGGGGATATACAGATTATGGTTGGTCCGCGTTCTGCGCTTTTTGCCCCTTTTTCTAACCTTGGGCTGATTGTTATAGATGAAGAGCACGAGACAAGCTACCAGAGTGATTCTATGCCGAAATACCATGCAAGGGAGGTTGCCATGAAGAGGGCAGAAATGCTTTCTGCCAGCGTAGTTGCAGGGTCTGCAACACCTTCCCTGGAAGCGTATTACTATTGCCAGACAGGGAAATTTGAACTTTTTCAATTAAAAGAGCGTGCAGGGAATGCAGCTTTGCCGTCTGTGCAGATAGTGGATTTAAGAGAAGAACTCAACGCCAAAAATTATTCTGTCTTTAGCCGTCTTTTGCAGGAAAAAATAGAAAACCGCCTTCAAAAAAAAGAGCAGGTTATGTTATTTATCAATAGGAGGGGGTATGCAGGATTTGTGTCCTGCCGCCAATGCGGAGAGGCAATCCGCTGTGAAAGTTGTTCTGTCTCATTAAAGCCCCATGAGTACCGTGGAAAGGTCAGTCTGTTAAAATGCCATTACTGTGGGGCGCAGAAACCAATGCCTGCTGTCTGCCCTGCCTGCGGTTCAAAATATATTGGGACCTTTGGGCTTGGGACACAGCAGGTGGAAGAACTGGTGAAAAAACGCTTTCCCAAAGCAAGAGTACTGCGGATGGACGCGGACACGACCTCTGGCAAAGAGGGGCACAGCCGCATCCTCCAGGCTTTTGCCAAAAAGGAGGCTGATATCTTAGTGGGGACACAGATGATTGTGAAAGGGCATGATTTTCCAGATGTAACGCTGGTTGGCGTGCTGGCAGCAGATTTGTCTTTAAATGCAGGCGATTACCGGGCTGCAGAGCGTACCTTTGAACTGTTAGCGCAGGCGGCAGGAAGGGCAGGAAGGGCAGGTAAGCCTGGGGATGTGGTGTTCCAGACATATCAGCCGGGACACTACAGCATTACCTGTGCAGCGGACGGCGACTATGAAAGTTTTTACAGGCAGGAAATATCAGTTAGACAGATGTTGCATTATCCGCCGGTTTCAAATATACTAGAGATATTGGTGTTTTCAAAGGAGCAGAAAAAAGCAGTGTTTCTTTCAGAACTGATACATAAGCAAATCGGGGCAGAAGAGGAAATTACGATTCTGGGACCGGGCGATGCGGCGCTTGCAAAACTCAGGGATTTTTACCGAAGGGTTATTTATGTGAAAGCAGTGCAGTATCGAAAGCTTTGTAAGATAAAAGACTGCGTTGAGGAGTTTATGCGGGGACAGGAAGATTACAGGGACTGTATGGTTACATTCCGGTTTAATTAAAAAGTTAAAATTTATGAAAGGCAGGGCAGGCATATGCCTGCGGGAATGGAGGAAATATGGCACTTAGGACAATTCGGACATTGGGAGATGAAATTTTAAAAAAGGACTGCAGGGATGTGGCAGAGATGAAGCCGCGCCTGCATCAGTTGGTAGACGATATGCTGGAGACAATGTATGAAGCCCAGGGAGTCGGGCTGGCTGCCCCACAGGTTGGCGTGCTGCGCAAAATTGTTGTGATTGATGTCAGTGAAGAAGGCGACAGCCCGCTTGTATTAATTAATCCGGAACTTTTAGAGGTTTCCGGGGAACAGAAAGGGCAGGAGGCATGCCTTAGCGTCCCGAATAAAGCCGGGGTTGTAACAAGGGCCAATTACGCAAAGGTAAGGGCTTTTAATGAAGATATGGAAGAAATGGTAATCGAAGGGGAAGGTCTTTTAGCAAGGGCGCTCCAACATGAAATTGACCATCTTTCCGGTGTTTTATATGTGGATAAGGTTGAGGGCGATTTAATGGACACAACAGAGGAAGACATTCAGGAACGTCCAAAGAGGAGGAGAAAGAGACGATGAAAATTCTGTTTATGGGGACGCCGGATTTTGCTGTGGATACACTGCGTGTGCTGACAGGCAGCAGGCATGAGGTGGTTGGCGTGGTAACGCAGCCGGACAGGCCAAAAGGGCGCAGTGGCAAGATGCAGTATTCCCCTGTAAAAGAGGCTGCGTTAAAATATGGAATAGAGGTATACCAGCCGGAAAAGGTGAAAGATGCAGCATTTGTACAAGAAATTCACAGGATGGGGCCGGATGTAATTGTCGTAGTGGCATTTGGCCAGATTCTTTCAAAAGAAATACTGGAGCTGCCGAAGTATGGATGCCTGAATGTACATGCATCTTTGCTTCCAAAACTCCGTGGGGCGGCGCCGATTCAATGGGCTGTCATAGATGGGGAAAAAGAAAGCGGCGTAACAATCCAGCAGATGGAGGAAGGGTTAGATACCGGGGATATCCTTCTTGTAAAGAAATATGCCCTGGAAGAAAAGGAAACTGGGGGAAGTCTTTTTGAAAAGCTTGCAAAACTTGGCGGGCCTATGATTTTAGAGGTCCTTGAGGCAGCAGAAAAAGGGGAGCTGCATCCTGTCAGGCAGGAAGAGGAGAAGCACACATATGCCAAAAAACTTTCTAAATCAACCGGGCTGATCAATTTTTCCAATACAGCAGCAGAGATTGAACGGCTGATCCGTGGGCTGAACCCCTGGCCCAGCGCATATTGCTATCTGGATGGGAAAATGCTGAAAGTCTGGGAGGCAGAAGTGGTGACTGCTGACTTTTCAGAAGAGGATAATGCTGCTAAAAATGGCACAGTAGTAAAAGTAGGGCAGGATAGTTTTCTTGTAAAGACAGCAGAAGGGCTTTTAAAGATTTTGTCCGTACAGCTTGCCGGAAAAAAGAGAATGGATGCAGCCGCATTTTTGCGTGGGTACCCGTTAAAGGAAGGGGCTTTGCTGGAACAGGAGGGATAGTATTATAGCAAAACGGGGGGATAAGTATGGTTCAGGGAAAGGCAGAGGCGTCTCCGGCTAATGTCAGGAAAATAGCTTTGGATTTGCTGATTCAGGTTATGGAGGAAAATGTTTTTTGTGACAGGGCGCTTCACTGTGCGTATGACAGGTATCCGCTGGAAAAGCGTGACAGAAGTTTTCTGGCACGTCTGGTGGAAGGGACTGTGGAACGGTGCATGGAAATGGATTATGTATTAAACCGGTTTTCTAAAATCAGTGTGGATAAGATGAAGCCTGCTATCCGTAATATACTGCGCCTTTCGGTTTATCAGATACTATATATGGACCAGGTGCCGGATTCTGCCGCCTGCAACGAGGCGGTAAAATTAACGGTAAAACGGAATATGAAAAACCTGAAAGGGTTTGTCAATGGAGTGCTTCGAAATGTAGCAAGGGAAAAAGAAAACATTCCCTATCCGCCAAAAGAGGATGTGGTTTCTTACCTTTCGGTACGGTATTCGCTGCCAGTTTGGATTGTAGAAGATCTTATCAGGGACTATGGGAAAGAAAGGGCAGAAAAAATTGCCGCTTCCTTTCTGAAAGAGAAGGACTGGCTTTCTATCCGCTGCATGACAGGGGAGTTTTTGGCAGAAGAAGTAAAGGGAGCGCTGGAACAGGAAGGCGTTCTGGTAAAAGAGGGGAAACTTGCAGATGGTGCATTGCAGATATCCCGGTTTTCTTCTTTAAATGAGCTGTCTGCTTTCTGTCAGGGAATGTTTCAGGTACAGGATGAAAGTTCTATGCTTGCTGTACAGGTTCTTGGCGTACAAAAGAAGGATACTGTAATTGATGTCTGTGCTTCGCCTGGTGGAAAGACATTTTATGCGGCAGATTTATGCAGGGACGGGCAGGTGTTTTCCTGTGATTTGACGGAGGAAAAGACGGTAAGGCTCTATGAAAATAAAAAACGTCTTGGGATGGAAAATGTTACAATTTGTGTAAATGACGCAACAGTTTTAAGGGAAGACTGGATTGGGAAAGCAGATATTGTAATTGCAGATTTGCCATGTTCAGGACTTGGGGTGATTGGAAAAAAATGTGATATTAAATATAAGACAACAAAAGAAGATGTTTTGTCGCTTGCAAAGCTGCAGCGGCAGATTCTCTCTGTTGTCTCGCAATATGTAAAAACAGGGGGCAGGCTTATGTTCAGTACCTGCACCATAACACGGGAAGAGAACCAGGAAAATGCAGAGTGGATAGAAAAGAATCTTTTGTTTTCTCCTGTTTCACTGGAGGAAAGGCTGCCAAAAACATTGCAGGGGCTGACAGGCAGTAAGGGAATCCTGCAGATTTTACCGGATATGGCAGATACGGATGGTTTTTTTATTTCCTGCTGGGAAAGGAAGGAATCGTGGAAGAGAAAACAGATTTAAAAAGCCTTGGCTTTGACGAGTTACAGGATTTTATAAAAAAGGCAGGGCAGAAAGCGTTTCGCAGCAGGCAGCTTTATCAGTGGATGCACAGGCAGCTTGCTGTTTCTTTTGATGAAATGACAAATCTTTCAAAGGAGTTTAGGGATGAATTAAAAGATTCCTGTATGCTTTGCAGTGCAAAAATTGTGCAGCGCCAGGTTTCCAGCGATGGGACGAATAAATTTTTAATGGAGCTTTCTGATGGAAACCATATTGAAAGTGTTTTGATGAAATATAAGCATGGAAACAGCGTCTGCATCTCCACACAGGCAGGCTGCCGGATGGGATGCCGGTTTTGCGCTTCTACAGTTGGCGGGCTTATCCGTTCTTTGCGGCCGTCTGAAATGCTGGATCAGATTTATGAAATCCAGCGGATTACAGGGGAGAGGGTTTCCAATGTGATTTTAATGGGAATCGGCGAGCCGCTTGACAATTATGAAAATGTAATCAAGTTTATCCATATGCTTTCTGATGAGCATGGGTTAAATATCAGCCAGCGGAATATTACGCTCTCTACCTGCGGGCTTGTAGAGCAGATGTATCGGCTGGCAAAGGAAGAACTGGCGATTACGCTGGCAGTTTCGCTTCATGCGCCGAACGATATGCTCCGCAGGGAGATGATGCCGGTTGCCAGTAAATATCCGATTTCGGAAATTATGGAGGCATGCCGTAATTATATTGAGAAAACAAACCGGCGCGTTACTTTTGAATACAGCATGGTGGAAGGGAAAAATGATTCTGCCCGGGCAGCAGAGGAACTTTCTTGGCTGTTAAAAGGAATGAACTGCCATGTAAACCTGATACCATTAAACCCGGTGGCAGGCAGGCTTGGGCAGCGTTCCCGAAAAAACCAGATTGAGGAATTTAAAAAGATACTGGAAAAGAACCACATCAATGTGACCGTGAGAAGGGAAATGGGAAGGGATATTGACGCTGCCTGTGGGCAGCTTCGGAATAAACGCAGCACGATTGGGCTTGAATAGTTAAAAAAGTGCACCAGTACAATTTTTTGCAGCGTGTTTAAACATCCGTACTTTGTGAGGATGTTTAAACACGCTTGCAGAGTCATATTCAGGGATTATTTTTCACTATCTGCTAATGGCGGCTTCTGGTAGAGTTTCCGTTCTATTAGCTTCCGTTCAAATTCAATTTCCTGTAATACGGGCTCACAATTTTCCCTTTTCGCCACTCTTTCTATACGGTCCAATAAATCTAATCTTTCAAAAAGATTTACATTAATTTCTTTTTCACCCGGCATATGATCACCACCTTTATAAGATTTTGCCATATATAGCGATTCACCATCAAAAAAGCCTTTGGCTTTTTAATATTATAACGTATTAAGTAACAAGTGTAAATACCAGGCACGGAGTGAGCAGCAACTTTATTGTTACTATTCATACCTCTGTTACTGGCCACGGAGTGAACAGTAACACTTTATTTGTGAATAGATTGTGAGGACAGGAATAATTATCTTGTTCTTTTTTTGGTGATGTGATAGAATAATCCATGTTACTGGGAGTAATATGATTATTTGCAGTGATGTTTGATTTATGAAATAAGCACAAAGGAGGGAAACTACATGAAAGCCTATGCAAAAACGGATGTTGGTAAAAAACGGAGCATGAATCAGGATTTCTTTTATTGCAGTGAAAATGTAGTAGGTAGTTTCCAGAACCTGTTTATTGTTGCAGACGGTATGGGAGGCCATAAGGCAGGGGATCATGCTTCCAAACTGTGTGTATCGAGCATGGTGGAATCTATCGCAAAATCAGGGCATAAAACGCCTGTGACAATATTTGAAGAGGCAGTAAATGCGGCAAATCAGAAGGTTTATCAGGCTGCACAAGAACATACAGAGTTTGAAGGGATGGGAACTACAATGGTAGCATGTACAGTAGAGGATGATACCATGTATGTTGCCAATATTGGGGATTCCCGTTTATATTTGCTGAGGGAATCCATTTTACAGATTACAGATGACCACTCCCTGGTAGGGGAGCTGGTAAAGAAAGGAAACCTTACGGAGAGTGAGGCAAGAATCCATCCACAGAAAAATATCATTACCCGTGCATTGGGAACGAGCCAGCATGTACATGCGGATTATTTTGAAATATCAGTGAAAAAAGGAGATATTGTTCTTTTATGCAGCGATGGGTTATCTAATATGTTAGATGATGAGGATATGGAATATATTATAAAGCGTTGTGATACATTAGAAGAGGCCGGTACGCAGTTAGTAGTACAGGCAAACCGGCATGGCGGCGATGATAATATTACCGTTGTGCTTGCACAGAAAGAATAGTAGTTTGGAACCGCGTCAATCTGGCGGCTGTGGAAGGGAGAATGGAGGAGAGAATGATTAGTCCAGGGATGTTATTAAGTGAAAGATATGAGATTATTGATAAAGTCGGCTCTGGCGGCATGGCAGATGTATACAATGCAAAAGATACGCGTTTGAACCGAAATGTGGCGATTAAAGTTTTAAAGCAGGAATACAGCAATGATGCAAAGTTTGTATCTAAATTCCGGGTGGAGGCACAGTCTGTTGCCGGGCTGTCCCACCCCAATGTTGTAAATGTCTATGACGTTGGGGAAGATGATACATTATATTATATTGTAATGGAGCTTGTCGAAGGAATTACGTTAAAGAAGTTTATTGAAAAAAAGGGCAGGCTTGAGATTAATGAAGCAATTGGGATTGGAATCCAGATTGCGCAGGGAATTGAGGAAGCACATAAAAATAATATTATCCACCGGGATATTAAACCACAGAATATTATTATATCAAAGGAAGGGAAAGTAAAAGTAACAGATTTTGGGATTGCAAAGGCGGCAACGTCAAATACAATCACTTCTAATGCGATGGGTTCTGTGCATTATATCAGCCCAGAGCAGGCAAGGGGCGGTTATAGTGATGAGAAAAGCGATATTTATTCGCTTGGCGTTACTTTGTATGAAATGCTTCTAGGAAAGGTTCCGTTTGAAGGGGAGAGTACGGTTACTGTGGCATTTGCCCATGTGCATGAAGAGGCGGTGCCGTTAGAGGAAATGGATTCTTCTATTCCAAGGAGCCTGTCAAGGATTGTACAGAAGTGTATGCAGAAAAAGCCTGATATGCGGTACGAAAGCGCCGGGGCGCTTATTATGGACCTGCGCCGGGCTGTTTCAGACCCGGACGGCGCATATGTGGAAATAAATGAGCCGGTGAATGATTCGCCGACTATTATGATAACAGATGATGTAGTGCGTGCTGTAAAGGAGACGCCGCGCCCTGTGCCGCCGAAAAGAGAAGAAGAGCTGCTTCCGGAAGAAGAGCAGATGCTGAATGAAGATGCGCTGGATCCAAAACTTGAACGGATTTTAAAAATCTGCAGCGGTGTTGTAGCAGTTATTATTGTAGTTGTTATTATATTGCTTGTAGGGAAGGTTGCCGGCTGGTGGGGCGGCGGTTCTAAAGACGATGATAAAAGTGCTGTGTCATCACAGGTAAATCCCTCGGCAGTACCATCAGAATCTGCCCTTCCAGATAAGATACCAGTTCCGGAAGTTGTTGGGCGTACTCTTGAGGAGGCAGAGAAGATTTTGACAGATAGCGGGTTAAAATACCGGTTGGAGGATGTGGAATCTGATGAAGAGGCCAATATGGTCATCCAGCAGGACCCAGGAGCCGGAGAGCAGGTGGATGAAAACAGCTATGTTACGATTTATTATAGTATCAGGAAAAGCGATGTGGTAATACCATCTTTGGTAAATTACTCTGCCGATGAAGCAAAGGCAGAGCTTGAGAGGCTTGGTCTTACTGTGGCCGGCACTTCAAGGGAATATAATGATTCTGTAGAGAAAGATAAAGTATGTGGCACAGACCCGGTTGTTGGCACCAGTGTGAAAAAGGGAACTTCAATCCGTATTATAATTAGTAACGGGCCGCAGAATAAACTTGTTGTAGTGCCAAATATCCTTGGCAGGACCGCGGAGATTGCATTGGAACGATTGGCAGACGTTGGCTTGCAGGGCAATGAAGAAAGCGTATCCTATGCATATTCTGATAAGTATAAGAAAGACAGGGTTATGGCGCAGTCTGTGAAAGCAGGGACAAAAGTAGAAGTGGGGACGGTAATTGAATATACAATCAGTCTTGGGCCGCGCCCACAGGAGCAGGAGCCTACGCCGCAGCCTACTCAGAAGCCGGAAAACGCACGTTATACCGGGACGGTTACAATTAATACCAATCCATTTGAGTATGAAGGGGAATCTGCTGTAATTAAACTTGTATTGTCGCAGGATGGGAAAAGCCGCACAGTATTTCGGGAAACTTTAAGTTATGAAGATTTTCCAAGAAGCTTTACGATTGAGGGATGGAGCGATAATAATGGTACGGTCACGATTTCTAAGGACAACAGGGTTCTTGACGGGATTTCATTTAATGTAGAGTTTAAAAAGGTGCAGTAGATGAGGGGAAAAATTATTCGCGGGATTGCCGGGTTTTATTATGTCTATGTGCCAGGCACCGGGCTGGTGGAATGTAAGGCAAAAGGGGCGTTCCGAAATCAGAATATAAAGCCGTTGATTGGGGATGATGTGCTTTTGGATCTGACAAAGCAGGAAACGCTCCAGGGAAATATTGTAGAGATTTTAAAACGGAAGAATCAGTTAATCCGTCCGGCAGTGGCAAATATTGACCAGGCAGTTGTTATATTTGCAGCGTCCTATCCGAAGCCAAACCTGAATCTTTTAGACCGTTTCTGGCTGATGATGGAAACGCAGGGGATTCCGACAATCATTTGTTTTAATAAAACAGATGATAAAAAGCAGGATGAGCTGGAAGATTTGGCCGGCCATTATAAAAAGAGCGGCAGCAGGGTTTGCATGACGAGCACTGTAACAGGCGATGGGATAGAAACACTGCGGGGCTGTTTAGCCGGCAGGACCAGCGTGTTTGCAGGACCTTCCGGCGTTGGGAAGTCTTCTGTTATGAATGCCCTGTTTCCAGAAGCAAATATGGAAACAGGGGAAATTAGTGAAAAGATTAAACGGGGAAAGCACACAACAAGACATTCAGAACTTTTTTACCTGGGCCAGGATACATTTGTAATGGATACCCCGGGTTTTACTTCGCTGGTACTTCCTGATATGGAAAAGGAAGAGCTTCGGGAGTATTATCCTGAGTTTTTGCAGTATCATGATGAATGCCGTTTTTTGGGCTGTGTCCATATCAGTGAGCCGGACTGCAGGGTAAAGCGTGCGGTGGAAGAAAAAGAGATTTCCATGAAACGCTATGAAAATTATAAGCAATTTTTTGAGGAAATTAATGCACGGAAAAAGTATTAAAGTATTGTAAAGAATTGTTGCTATTCCGTGAATAGTAACAAATCATTTGCTTTTAATAGTACAGATTAGGAAAGGTATGGTATTATATGAGTCAATTGGCGCCGTCAATTTTAGCAGCGGATTTTAACCATCTGGGCAGACAGATACAGCAGTTAGAGCAGAATCAGATTAAGCTTTTGCATATTGATGTTATGGATGGGGTGTTTGTGCCTTCCATTTCATTTGGGATGCCGCTGATTACATCCATCAGGAAGGAGAGCCGCCTTTTTTTTGATGTGCATCTGATGATTCAGGAGCCAATCCGTTATATAAAAGAATTTGCAGAAGCAGGGGCGGATTTATTAACTGTCCATGTGGAAGCCTGTAAAGATGTTACAGAAACTTTAAAACAGGTTAAGATGCAGAATTTAAAATGTGGGATTTCGTTGAATCCGGAGACGTCGATTGAGAGAGTGCTGCCATATCTTGATTTGGCGGATCTGGTATTGGTAATGAGCGTCCATCCGGGGTTTGGCGGACAGAAGCTTATTCCGGAAACCCTGGATAAGGTAAGGATCCTGAAAGAATTGAGAAAGGATAAAGGATATCATTACCAGATTGAAATTGATGGGGGCGTCCATCAGGGAAACCTTCAGGCGGTTGTTTCAGCAGGGGTTGATATTATAGTTGCCGGAACAGCGGTTTTTTCCGGGGATATTGCAGAAAATGCCAGAAAAATAAAGGGGGTCATTGAAAATGCTTCTTGAGAATATAAGGCTTGGGAGAACTTTAGAGATTTTTGTAGAACGGGAAGACTACCGTTATCATTTTACCAGTAAGGTGGAAGATACGAACCAGAACAGGGTGTGCGTTACAGCAATTGCTTCACGTGGCAGGTTTTTTGGTTTTACGCCTGAGGACAAGGTACGCATTTTATACCGGGATGAAGAGGTTATGTGGGAATGGCCAGGGGTAAAGCCAGGGCTTGCAAAACTGGAGGGGACTCCTGTGCACTATTTTCAGATTGTAAATCCAGGGCAGTCTTATAACAGGAGAAATGCTTACCGTGTTAAGCTGTTGGAAGATATGGAGTTTGGGTATTATCAGTTTCCTGGGAAAAAGGGTAAGATTGCACAATTGCCGCTGCCTTCTGATTATTCTGAAATGGGTCCGGAAGAACTGGAAAAATGGTATAAAACAATGCCGGATGCAGTCATGGTAAAGGGCATGATAAAGGATATCAGTGAAAATGGGGCTGGAATCTATACGGATGAAAAACTGGAGATGGAAGATGAATTGTTTTTTGAACTTCCATCCCCTTATGGGAATTTGCTGGTAAAGGTGTTTATTATCAGGAAAGAGGAAGTAAAGTCCGTGACAAACCGCTATGGCTATTATTATGGGTGTGCAATTGTTGAGTCGGACCGGAAGCTTCTGCGCTATATTTATGATTTGCAGAGGGAGATTTTAAAAAGGCAGAAGGCAATGGAAAATGCAAGGGTGTAAGAGATGGCAGTTGGGAAGACATTGATCATTGCGGGCGGTGAAGTGGATATTTCTTTTGCAGAAGAATTTATCAGGAAACAGGGGTTTGATACGGTAGTCTGTGCTGATTCAGGGCTTGATGCTGCTTATAAGCTGGGACTGCCAGTGCAGTATGCGATGGGGGATTTTGACAGTGTCTCAAAAGAGGCGGCGCAGCATTATAAAGGTGCAGTGCAGGAAAATGGAATACAGACAGAGTTTGTAGAATATCCGCCGGAAAAGGATGCGACAGATTCCCAGATTGTATTAGACTGGGTTACGGAGAAGCTGCCGTCAGAAATATATATTCTTGGGGCAACTGGGAAAAGGCTCGACCATTTCCTGGCAAATGTGAATATATTAATGAAGCCGCTTTCTTATGGGATTCCAGCGTATCTGATAGATAGCTGCAATAAAATTTATCTGGCAGACCATAGTTATGCAATCCAGAAAAAGGAACTTTTTGGGACATATATTTCTTTTCTTCCGCTTACAGAAAAAGCAGTTGTTTCGCTGAAAGGATTCCGTTATGAGCTTGATAGGAAGGAAATGACAATTGGCAGCAGCCTTGGCGTCAGCAATGAGATAGGGGCGGGGGAAGATACCGCATTGGTTCTTTTGGAGGAAGGCATTCTGATTGCAGTAGAGTCCAGGGATAAGAGAATGTAGAAAAAATAAGTGATGCAGATTGCGCGCAGGATATTTCTTCGGGAGAGCAGGGAGAACAGAAATGAGTACATTTAATGTTGAACTGAAAAAAGTGGTGGATGACAGCTATGATATTGAGACAGGATTCCACTTGGAAGAAAAGCTTCTTTGTGATTTAAAAAACGGCCTTGCAGGGAACATAAAAAAGTATGCTGTAGTTACGGACAGCACCGTAAAAGGGCTGTATGCAGAAAAAATATATGATTTGCTGCAGGATGCAGGATACCAGACAGACCTTTTTGTATTTCCGGAAGGGGAAAAAAGCAAAACAAGGGAGACAAAAGAGCAGATAGAAGATGCGATGCTGGAAAAGGGCTATCGGAGGGACTGCTGTATTATTGCGGTCGGCGGAGGCGTTGTAACGGATCTTGCAGGTTTTGTTGCCGGTACCTTTGGAAGGGGCGTCCCATTTATTAATTATGCAACAACACTTCTGGCTGCCGCTGATGCTTCTGTGGGCGGAAAGACAGCAGTGGATACGCCGCTTGCGACCAATCTGATTGGGCTTTTTAACCAGCCAAAGAAAGTGTATATAGATATTGCGGCATGGAAAACGCTTCCGAAAAGGCAGCTTTCCAGCGGCATGGCAGAGACGATAAAGCATGCCTGCATGGCCGACCGTTCTTTTTTTGGCTATTTAAAAGAAAATATGGAAAAGATTATGGAAATTGACCAGGTTTCCTGTGAATATATTGCTGAAATGAACTGTAAAATTAAGTATCATGTGGTGGAAAAAGATGAGAAGGAGAGCGGACTCCGTGAAATCCTAAACCTGGGGCATACAGTGGGGCGCGCTGTTGAAACAGTCAGCGGCTACCGCCTTCTTCATGGGGAAGCAGTTTCGATAGGGATGGCAGCGCAGGTAAGGCTTTCTGTTAAGCTTGGCTATATGTCAGAAGAAGAGGCTAAAGAGGTGATAAACCTTTTGGGAATGGCAGGCCTGCCAACAGCAGTTCCGGAATATATCGACAGAGAGGAGCTTGTCAAAAAACTGTATACCGATAAGAAAGTCAGGGATGGGAAGCTGCGTTTTGTCCTGCAGAAAGGTATTGGGGAGATTGTCGTATTTGAAGATGGGGCTTATGCAACGCCAGTTACAGAAGAGACGGCACGGGAAATTATTATGACATTGCCAGGGGAGTGCAGATTGTAAGGAACTAAAAGTTCCCAGAATGAATTTTCAAACACGCTCTAGGGATGATCCTTAGCTGATACTGTGTAAATATGCTCTAAGGGAAGGGGATTTTATGGACAAGAAGGAAGAATACACCCATGTGACGCATACTTTTTTGCCGGTATATAATAAAGAGAGCCGTGTGCTGGTTCTTGGCTCCTTTCCGTCGGTAAAGTCACGGGAGCAGAATTTTTATTATGGGCATCCGCAGAACCGTTTTTGGAAAGTCACTGCATCTCTTGCCGGCGTCCCTGTGCCGCAGACCATTGAGGAAAAGAAGGGCTTTTTGCTGGAGAATGGGATTGCAGTCTGGGATGTAATTGCATCATGTGATATTATTGGCTCCAGCGACAGTTCCATTAAAAACGTGGTTGTCAATGATTTCAGGCAGGTTCTGGAACATTCTTCCATCCATACAATTTATGCAAATGGGGCAAAAGCATATGACTTATATTGTAAATATGCAAGGGAAAGAACCGGGAGGGAGATTGTAAAGCTTCCTTCTACAAGCCCGGCCAATGCGGCATGGAGCCTGGACAGGCTTTGTGATGCATGGCGGCCTGTAATAAAAAACAGAGGATAAAAAAGAACGCTTTGGCGTTCTTTTTTTGTATAATGAAAAAAGTATTGACAGCAACAGTAATTAGCAATATAATTACTACATTACTTGAGTAATGTAGTAATGCAAAAGAATGGCAGGTGATGAGGTGAAAATTGATTTTAATGATGTTGTGCCAATTTACATCCAAATTGCCGATGCGATTGAGGATGATATTTTGTCAGGAAGATTAGAGGAGGGGGGAAACTGTTATTCCCAGATTCAGATTGCAAAGGAAGTCAATATTAATCCGGCAACTGCGGCAAAGGGCATCCGCCTGTTAGTGGAACGCGGGGTGCTTAAAAAAGTGAGGGGGCAGGCTATGACGATATCAGAAAATGCAGCGGCGATGATTAAGGAGCGGAAGTTGGAACAGATGTTGTCTGAAATGTTAGAAAACATTATCAGGGAATCTAAGAAGCTTGGTATTTCTGAGGAAGAGCTGATTGAAAGGATTCGGCAGATGTATCAGGACGTTACGGTTCATGGTTAATTTCTAGAAACAGGCAAATTTGTTAGTCAGCAGCAGAAAGGATAATGGAGGGCAGAAGGAAATGGAAGGGATTGCGATTCAAATGGATGCAGTCAGGAAGGAATACCGTAAAAATATTGCGTTAGACGGGATTACGGTCAATCTTCATGAGAACTGCATTATTGGCCTGATTGGGGCAAACGGGAGCGGCAAGACGACATTGATGAAAATCTGTGCCGGGCTTGAGGAAAAAAGCAGCGGGGAAGTGCTTGTCTGCGGGGCAGATATTACGAAGGATATTTCTGCCAGCGAAGAGGTAATTTATTCAATGCATGATTTGCCGGTGGGAAAATCATACAGGATCAGCGAAATTCTGAAATTTTATGACATCACATACCCGCATTTTGACCTGGTATTTTGTAAAAAAATGCTGGAGCTTTTTGGTATTTCCCTGAAGAAAACATGCCGTACATTGTCACAGGGGCAGAAGAGCCTGGTGCATTTTTCCTGTGCGGCAGCAGCCAGGTGCAGGGTAACTTTGTTAGATGAACCATTTATTGGGATTGACATTGAAAAGAGGAAGATGGTATATGAAATATTGCTCCGTGACTTTATGGAACACCCAAGGGCAATTATTATTTCAAGCCACAACCTGTCTGAAATCGAGGGGATTTTATCGGAAATGTTACTGCTCCACCGTGGGAAGATGGTTTTTTACCAGGATATGGATACTGTCCGGGAGATGCTTTTTAGGGCAGATGGAAGCAAAGAGGAGGTAATGGGGTTTGTTGAGGGGAAAGAGACGGTATGCACAAGAGAAAAGGAAATTGGATGCTATGCTGTTTTAAAAGGTTCTGTATCAGGGAAAACGGCACAAGAGGCAAAGGCAGCAGGCCTTTCAGTCAGCGCTGTCTCCCCGGAGGATGCCAGCGTTTACCTTACTATGCCGGAAGAGGGGAAGGAGCTTGAGAGTTTATGGGAGAATTAAACCAGGATAGAAGGAAAAAGCAATGGGTTTCTAATGTCAGAAAGCTTGCCTTTGTCCGTTTGAAGCAATGCAGGAAGCTGTATCTGGAAGCCGTATTGCTTCTTGCGCTCGCAGTTGGGCTTGATTTGTTTATCTTTTTTATGGAGTACAAAAATAACTTTGGATGGAAAAATATTTATGGGGTCGGGGAACTGCCATTCTGTGCTGCCATATTCCTGGCGGCGGCGTTTGGGCTTGGAAGCTTTAATATATTAGGGGATGGCAGGCTTAGCATGTATCCGGGGACGGTCACAAGCCGGTTTTGCGCAAGGCTTTGCAGTGATTACCTGATCCTTCTGGGATTTACGATTGTGTATGGCGGTTTTTATGGGATAAACAGCATCATCCTGCATATTTTTGCTGGGAAAGATACTTATTTGAATGTCCGCAATACATTTTCTGTAACCTATCTGGGGGCGGGGATGCTTCAGATGTTTTGTGCCTGCCTTTTCCTGCATGGCCTTTTTGTTTTGGTATACACAGTTTTTACAAAAATCGGGATGATTTCTTCCATCGTTATTACAGCAGCCATAATTTTACTGGCAAATGGGCTGATTTTCTTTGAAAAGCTGAATTTATTTGATGTCTGGGATCTGCTGGCTGGAAAGGGGATGACGCTTGGGGAGTACCTGGTTTTTTTATTGCTAGTCTGGGCTGTCTGTACTTTCCTAGCGTTCGCTATTGCCTGCAGGACAGGCGGCTACAGGAGGGTATCCTATTCTTTGCTTTGGATTGTGCTGGCAGGGGGCTTCCTGGGAGGAAGCGCCTGTGTCAGGCTTACAAAGTCGGTTTTTGTCTATGAAGCATCCTATTTCAGGAATGATGAGGAATATCTTTTCTTAAATACAGATGTCAGGAAGGACTTTGTTTTTAAGTATTCTGATTCTAAACAGGGCGAAATAATAGCGGAAAACATAGCAAATGGTGTAATTCTAAGAAGAGAAGATGGATATGGACTGCCATTTAGCCAGATAAGGGTATTGGATGTACAGGAAGCAAAGGAGGAAGGCTTTCTGGAGGAAAGTTTTTCTTTAAAGGAAAACCAGATGCTGTTCCGGGTTTCTGCATCTGACCTTGCTTACAGGAATCAATATGTGTATGGGAATATCATAAAAAGCTTTACTGTTTTCCAGGAAGGGACAGATATTTTCTGGGAACGTGAAAAGTGCGGCAATGTGATATCGTCTGCTTTTGGCATGGATTATGAAAAGTGTGGGGACACGGAGTATGATATCAGCAGATACTTGAAACGGTGGTGGACAGACGATTTGCAGGCTGTCCTGGTTGTTGAGGATGCCCTGGCAGAAAAATGTCAGCAGGACAATGATAATGCTGTGTATTAAAAATATTTTTATGTATGAATATGAAATGGAGGATTTTTATGGACGGACGGAAAGAAAAAAGCAGGGAAGGGCAGAACCTGTACTGTCTGATAAAACTGCAGTTTTTGCAAAAACGGTTACTGTTTTTGGGGCTGCTGCTTTTAGAGTTTTTCTATGTGGTTTATGGGATTGTGTCAAATTTAAGGGAGTGTTCGGCCCTTGGGGATGGAATCCACGTTGGGGATGTCGGCAGCCTGCCAGAGACAGGATATTTCATTGTGCTGTTGTTTTTCTGCCTTGGAGGCTATAATGCTGCAGATAATAAACATCTTAGTATGTATCCTGGCACTAGGAAGACAAGATATTTTTCCCGCATTATCCTGGATTATTTGTTCCTGTTTTGTTTTGCTGTCTGGCTGGCCGCCTTATACCTTGCTGTTTATGGCGTCTATCAGGTGGTCCATCAGGTTTGGCCTGATATAGATTTGCTATATTTCTTTTCATGGGGGTATATGCTGCGGGGATGTATAGGCGTATTCTTTTTTTCTGCAGCGTTATATGGGATAACCCAGTTTATTTATATAGTGATGTGCACACTTGGCAGGACAGGGTATTTGCTTGCCTGTCTTGCAGGGCTGTTGTTTTGTGCACTTTTTGTAAAGCAGCTTTATTTCGTATACCAGTCGTTTGGGCAGCCTTTTTCGTGGGGAGAAACAGTTGGGGCCTGTTTTTTAGCAGGGGTGGTTTTAGCAGCAGTAAACAGCACTGCCGTGATTTGCAGGAATAGCCCGTTAAGGGCTGTGCCTGGTTCTGCAGTGCTGCTTGCCGCAACCGTCTTCTTTTTTTCCGTTGGCTTAAAAATAGTGGCAGAATACCAGGATGTATGGCAGTATGAAAACAGCCCGGAAGAGCCAGAAAAGGTGCAAAGCAGAAGAAAGGTCCTGCGCGAATTTGAAATTACCTGGGATGAATGGGACAGGGCAGACTTTTTACATTTTTTTGGGATAGTTTTTCCGGAAGTGGGGGATGAATATAAAGACCAACTGTACTTTGAGACGGCAGTTTGCCCTGTATCAGATCTGATGCAAAGGGATGGGGAGAAGTTTGACAGTACTAAAGTGACAGAGGGGAAGTTTTTGCTGCGGATAGAGACAGACAGCACAGCAGAGAATGAGGTTCTTCTTTATAATGAGATACTGGATAATATAGAGATAAAAAAGGAGAAAAATCAGCTGTATTACAGATGTGATAACCGTTATTATGCTTTGAACTTCATGTTTGGGGAACCAAATCCTTCCCAAAATGATATAGGAAATAAAATTTGGGAGATGGCAAGGGAAGGGGTTACAGATGAATTGTTTTTAACAGCAGTGATAGATGATGAAACATGGAAATTATATAAGTCAAATACCCCGTAGCAGAGCAACGGGGTATTTGACCCTCGCGGGCGCGCTCGGATGATGCAAGCTTGCTTGCACATCCTCACTTTGCCTTCGCGGGAATAAAAGGGGCCAAACAGCCCCTTTTATGATGTCAGGAAATTTAAACTTCCGGCCGGGTTGCCGGTTCCTTTCTCAAGAAGGGCGATTAATCCACGGATTGTTTCTTTATTTTCCTCTTCTGTCTCAGGAATCAGGCTGTTGTCAAGCTTTACTGTCAGGATAATTAAGACAATTTCTGCTAAAGCAGCAGGATATTCAAAGCAGATGTCGCCTGTGGCAATCCCCTGCTCAATAATAGCGGTCAGTTCCGGCTTTAATTCTGCTATCATATATTGCAGGTACTTTTGGTGCAGATATGCTTTTTCAGCGCCTGTTTCTTCAGAAGACATTCCCCGGCGGAGAAATTCTGAAGAGGAGCTGCGGCATGCATGAAAAATCATTGCCATACGGGTAAAAACGGAAATGTCTGTCCGTGCAGCAAGGTCTTTTGCTGTTTCCAGAGGCTGTTTGTAGCTCCGTTCCACAAGCGCTTCCAGGATTTTGTCTTTTGAGGAAAAATAATAATAAATACTTCCTTTTCCAATTCCGGCGGTTTCAGCAATTTCCCGGACAGAGATGGTCCGGATGCTTTTATTTTCCAGAAGTACTTCAAGTGCATCCAGTATCTGGTCGTATTTCCTGTTTTCTGACATTTTATTTTCCCCCTTTTCATGGTGCGCTTTTTTAAGTATAGGAAATTACGCTGTAATGTAGTAGCACCTTCCCTTTTTCATTGGGTATAAGGTTATTTTAAAGAAAACTGCATATGATATGATTAGGAACTGTTAAGAATTAATTTGAGCAGCCTGCAATTTCTTAACAGTCCTTAATGAATTTTCGAATACGATCTGTTACTTTAAACATAAAAAAGAGTATATCATATTTATGGATAAAATGAAATACAAAAATTTATTTTATATTCTTTTTTATTTTATGGGCTAAAACTATTGACCGCTGGTCGAAAAAGTGATATTGTTAATCAAAACATAGTTGACCGCTGGTCGAAAAGAACAGGAGGAAATAAGATGACATATGCAGATTTTTTTGCAGAGGTAAAGCAGCAGTTTATGGAGGCGGATGTAAGCGATATACAGGAACATCTGGCATATCAGTTTAACATTATCGGGGATTCCGAAGGGATTTTTTATGTAGAAGTAAAAGATGGCGTACTGTCCGTAGAGCCATATGAATATTTTGACAGGGATGCGATTTTAATTGCCTCTGCAGATACTTTTATGAAAATTGCACAGGGAAAATTAGACCCGGTTTTAGCATTTACATTGCAAAAATTAAAAGTAGAGGGAAGCATTGACAAGGCGCTGAAATTAAAGGAATTAATTGCCAGCAAAAGTAAAAAAAATAAAAAGTAAACCTTTTAATTTATCGGGAAATGGGGATTAATATGAAAAATATATGGAAAGGGGCTGCCGGGCTTTTGGCCGGGCTTGCCGCTGCAGAAGTTGGAGGTTCTCTTTATTTGTATAACAGGACAATGAAGCGGCATGAAGGGGCTACAGAGAAAGATAAGGAACGTACTATGAAGATGTCAGGTACGGACTGGGATAAGTATATGCCGTTGATTCAGAAGAGGAAAGAATATATGCTGCAGCAGCCGCATGAGGATCTTTATCTGGAATCAGAAGATGGGCTCCGGCTGCATGCCACATATTTTCCAAGGGGAGATGAAAAAAAGCTTGCGATTTGTTTTCATGGATATACAAGCCACGGCATGAGTGATTATATTGGCTTGTCTGATTTTTATTTTGACACTGGTTTTAGCATGCTCCTGCCGGATGCAAGGGCGCATGGGGAAAGTGAAGGAGAATATATTGGATTTGGATGCCTGGACCGGAAGGACGCCCTTTTGTGGATGAACTGGGCAGTGGAACGGTGTGGTGAAGATGTGCAGATTTTGCTTCACGGTACTTCCATGGGCGGGGCAACCGTCTTGATGGCAACCGGGCTTGAACTGCCGGAGCAGGTAAAAGGGGTTATTGCGGATTGTGCGTTTACTTCTCCAAAAGAGGTTTTTTCAAATGTATTACAAAATTGGTATCATATGCCGCCTTTCCCAATGATTCAGATTGCAGATGAAATTAATAAAAAGCAGGCTGGTTATGGACTGGATGAATGCAATGCGGCGAGGGAGGTAAAAAAGGCAAAAATACCGGCTTTGTTAATCCACGGTTCTGATGATACGTTTGTGCCATGTAATATGTGCCATGAGATATATAATAATTATGCAGGGAAAAAGCAGAAACTGATTATAATTGGCGCAGCACATGCGGAGAGTTACTATAAAGATATGGATCAATATGAAGGTGCATTAGAAAGCTTTATGGAGGATGTTATAGTATGAGAAAAACGAGAAAAGGCTATCAAGTATATCCGCTGACTGTGGCGCAGAAATTCCATTATTATTATGCTGAGCGCTGTCCAAAGAAAGAGGTTTTGAACATCGGTACAAGCCTTACGATTGGCGTTGAACTTGATTTTGACATGTTAAGGCAGTCAATTGGAGAGGCATACAAACGCTGCGACTGTTTGAAAGTCCGTTTTTTTAAAGATAAGGATGGGGCGGTATATCAATATTTGGATGAAAAAGCAGAATGGGAAGTTGGTTTTGAAGATTTATCCGGTAAATCAATGGAAGAGGCAGAAGAATTAATGCGCAGCTGGACGCGTGTTCCGTTTGCAAAGGAAGAAGCGCCGTTAGCGCATATCACTATGATAAAAATGTCAGATGGTTACCAGGGGGTATATTTTTTGGTGGACCATCGTATTATGGATGCGCAGTCAATGATTTGCTTTTTAAAAGACATTATAGAAATATATTGCAGCAAAGTGTATGAGGACGTTGCATATCCAAAAGAAATGGCTTCTTATATTGAGCAGGTGAAAAGGGACTTGGAATATGAGGCAGGCTCTAAAGCAAGGGCAAGGGACGAAGCCTTTTTCCGTCAGATTATTGATTCGTCTGAGCCGATTTATAATGGTCTTAATGGTACAGACAAGTTAGAGGAAGCACGTAAGAAATATGGAAAAAAAGAGTTGAGGGCGGCGGTAAATGTATCAGATTCTGTTGATTCTGAACTTGATATTTTTCATCTGGAGGAAGAACCTACAAAGCGCTTGATGGACTTTTGTGAAAAATACCATGTATCGCTTGTCTGCCTTCTTTTGATGGGGCTCCGCACTTATTTCCAGAAGATGAACGGGCATGAGGATGTTTCCATTAATACGGCGATTGCAAGGCGTGCAACATTAAAAGAAAAGAAAAGCGGCGGAAGCAGGATTCATTCTTTCCCATTCCGTACAATTATGTCAGAAGACAAAAAGTTTATTGATGGGGTATATGAAATCCGTGATAAGCAGAATGAATATTTCCGTCATGCAAATTATGACCCGACAGCATATTTTGCGTACCGCAGCAAGGTATACCCGGATGCAACTGAGGGCAGGACGTATGAGCCAATGGCATTAACATACCAGCCATTGTCTTTGAGGGATAAAGAGCTTGAAAAGCTTGGTGACATTAAATATAAAACAAAATGGTATCCTAATGGTGCGACAATGCAGGCTATGTATTTGACGGTGATGCACCGTCCGGATGATAATGGGCTGGATTTCCATTTTGAGCACCAGGTAAAAGCGGTTTCCAGAAAAGAGCTGGAATATTTGTATTATTATCTTTGCAAAATTATGTTTAAGGGAACAGAGAACCCGGATTTATCAATTGGTGAAATTATACGGTTAATATAGGATAGCAGGAAAGGAGATTAGAATGTTTGACAGGTTAGCAGAGATTATTTGTAATTATGTAGAGGTAGAAAAGGAAAATATTACTCCTGATTCCAGGTTTATGGAAGACCTTGGTTTTACTTCTTTTGACTTTATGAGTATGTTAGGGGAAATTGAAGATGAATTTGATATAGAGATTGAGCAGGAAAAGGCTGCCGGAATCCGTACTGTTCAGGAAGCAGTGGATTATCTGGAAACTTTAACAGAAGAGTAATGAACCTGTCTGATAGGTACTATGAAATAGTAACGATATCAGGAAAGCCGCTATAGAAAAATCTATAGTGGCTTTTTCATTATAGGAATGGTAAAATTTATCTGGAAACTTAGAAGTGTTGACAGATGGAGGTTAATAATGGAGAAAAGAGCAGTTTTAAAAAATAAGGCTTATCTGTACCTGACAGAATTTTTTGCCGGAATGGCAGTTATGGCAGTGGAACTTGGAGCCAGCCGTCTGCTTGCGCCATATTTTAGTTCTTCGCAGATTGTATGGACGATTATTATTGGGACAATTATGATAGCAATGGCTTTGGGAAATATGTGGGGAGGGAAACAGGCCGATAAGAACCCTAATCCGGACAGGCTGTACCTAAGGCTTTTGGTTGCGGCAGTCTGGATTGCAGCAATCCCTTTTGCGGGAAAATATATTATTATAGGGATATCTGGTCTTTTGGTTATAACCGTCAGCCAGAATTTGTTAGTGATTGCCGCATTTATGTCTTGTATGCTGATTTTTGTATTTCCGTTATTCCTATTGGGGACAGTAACGCCTTCTCTTGTGAAATATACAGTAGGAAGCCTGGATGACAGCGGGAAAACAGTAGGGGCGCTCAATGCATGTAATACAATTGGAAGCATTTTAGGGACGTTTTTGCCAACGTTTGTAACAATTCCTGCAGCAGGCACAGCAGTTACTTTTTTATTGTTTTCTGGTGTCCTTTTGCTGCTTAGCCTTTTCTATTTTCTTTCAGCAGGAACCAGGAAAAGAACCTGTGCAGCTGCTTTGGTTCTTTTTATTCTTTGCAATTTAGCCGGAAGCAGGGGCAGCTTTGCATTTTGGGAGAGAAACCTGGTTTACGAAGGGGAATCTGTTTATAATTACCTGCAGGTAAGGGAAACAGAAAACAGCGTAATCCTTTCTACAAATGTATTATTTGGCGTGCAGTCCATCCATATGAAAGAAGAGGGGCTGACAGGGATGTATTATGATTATGCGCTGGCCGCCCCAGTATTGGCGGGGGCAGAAGAGAAAGACCAAATGGATGTCCTAATCCTTGGGATGGGGAGCGGCACATATGCTGTCCAATGCAGAAAATATTTTCCGCAGGCACAGGTAGAAGGGGTTGAGATTGACCAAAAAATAACGGATTTGGCCAGGGAACATTTTGAGCTTCCGGAAGATGTGGAGGTTGCTGCTTATGATGGGCGTGCTTATTTAAAAGGTGTCCATAAAAAATATGATGTGATTATGGTAGACGCCTACCAGGATATTACGATACCATTCCAGATGTCTTCTGTGGAATTTTTCAGGGAGGTGCAGGAGCATTTAAAGGCAGATGGCGTGATGGTAGTGAACATGAATATGAAATCACAGAAAAAAGGAAATATTAATGAATATCTTTCAGATACGATTGCAGGCATTTTTCCTAATGTGTATACAGTAGATGTACCAGGCTGCTCTAACAGGGAACTTTTTGCATTTTCTGATGATTCGGCCCTTTCACGGCTTTCACAGGCAGAAGGATTGGACAGGGAGCTTTTAGCGCATCTGGAAAATGTAGAGAATGGGCTTACGCTGTATCATGGCGGAAGCCGGATATTAACAGATGACCAGGCGCCTGTTGAACTTCTTGGGATGCGTGTGATTGATGAATTAATTCAGGATGAACTTGGTTATTATAAAGAACTTTTCCAGGAAAAAGGAATAAAAGGAGTTTTAAATGGGTTTTAGGCGCCCTGAAAAGCAATTTTCAAACACGCTCTAATACAATGGGGGATTGCTGCCGATATAAAAAGTATAAAAATGGCAAAGGCAGGTGGAAGTTTGGATGCATGAGGTAAGGGTTGTAAATGCAATTGCAGAGATAAACAGGGAGCAGTTAAAGGATGGCCGGGAAAATAACCGGCAGGAAATAAATGAGTTTGTGCATGAGATGGTAAAGAAGTATGAAGAGAAAGAAAAAGAGGAAGCATATGGCAATATTTGCCGCAGGGCATTAGGGCCGCAGGAAAAAAGTTATTGGGAACTTAAGATGGAGCGAAGGAAGAAACTTGAAGAGCAGTATGAAAAAATGCAGGAAAAGAAAATTGCTGCAAGAAGGATACGGCAGGAGCAGTATTTTAATAAGCTGGCGCAGCAAAAAAGTGACAGGCAGCATTTATCGCAGCCATGTACTGAGGAAGGGCAGTTATTCCAGTTTTCTGCAGCCGAGCTTATTTTTGGGGAAGGGGGCATTCTATGAATGTCAGTAATCTAACAGGGACACATTCTTTGTTTGCAGGAAACCAGGGGATGCTTTGGAAACGCGGGCTGAAAAGCACGCAAGAGAGGCTGGAACGCCAGGAAAAGTGTAATAGCCAGGTTGCCTATTGGGAAGAGAAAAAGGAACAGTTAAAGGAAACGGAAAGTGACAGCCTGGAGGGGATAGCAAGGAAACTGAATACGCTTCAGGAGTATGAAGACCAGATTACAGCAGCAAAAGAGCAGTATAATAATGAACAGCTTTGGCATTTGCTGGATGAAGCAAGGGAAATCGGAGAGAAGATTGCAGAGGAAGCAGAGAAGCTCGAACCAAAGACCGCCGAAGAGAGGCTCGAAGATATGGCCGAAGAGGCGCTTGGGACAGATGGGGAAAAAGAAGGCGTCCTAACAGAAGAAATGGAGGAACTGAAAGAGCTTGCAGAGGAATTAACAGAGGAAATGACGGAAGAATCCCTGGAATCGCTTGAAGAATATACAGAAGAGTTACAAGAAGCGGCAGCGGCTGAGCCTGCGGATGAGTTGGACAAATTGCAAGCACAGGCAGAAAAAGGGCTGCAGCAGCTCCGGCAGATGGAAAAAGCGGCTGAAGAAGAAAAACGGATATACCATGGGTTTGATATACGGATTTAAGAAATATAATTTCTGCCAAAGGAAAAAAATATGGAAGCCAAGGAAGGCGACTGTTTTCAATGGATGGATTTTAATTAGAAAACAGCCGTCTTTACTTTGTGTTATAGGAAATTGCTGTAACCGTGGCGGTATGCCGACAAAAAGCGAAGCTTTTTAATATATAAAAGGAAAGGAAGTATAAAGATATGATGAGAGTAACAACACAGATGCTGGATAATACAGCGCGAAAAGGCGGGATTATGCTTACCGGGAGGTCTTTGCTAGACTATGTTAACCAAGGGAGCAGCCCGATGGCTGGAGGTTTGCTGGAAGCCTTGGATAAGGGCGGAAGTATAGCAGACCCTGTTAAAAAGAGCAGCTATGAGAAAATGGAAAAAGAGGCGGATGCTTTATTAAAAAATGCAGGGCTTTTTGTGCCAGAAAAGGATACTCTTTTTGATAAAGCAAAAGAAAGCAAAGATAATAATGAGATTTATGATGCAGTAGAAGCTTTGGCAGAAAGTTTTAATAATACGCTGAATGCATTGCAGTCCTCTTCTTCGACAGTGGACAGGTATTACTGGCAGATGCTGCAGGAAGCAGCTGTGGAAAATAAGGAGGCATTGGAAAATATTGGCATTACTTTTACAAAAGACGGTACTATGGTTTTGGATAAAGAGAAATTAAGATCCTCTGATATAGACAGCCTGGAAAAGGCATTGGGGCCGTCAAATGTATTTGCAGCAAAGTTAGCAGTCCTGGCAGACAGGATATCATCCAATGCAGCGGCAAATGCAGAAAGCTATTCCAGCCAGTACAATTCTTTCGGGGATATTTATTCCTCTGTAAGCAGTAAGTATGATTTCTGGGGGTGATTGACGGCCAGGGTGTTTCATACCAGAAAATTGAAGTCATAAATAAGCCTTTTTTTGCATACAGTTAGGTAGGACGTGAAGGAGGTAAGATATGAACAGTTTTCAGGTATACAAGGATTTGGCAGAGCGTACAAAAGGGGAATTTTATATTGGGGTATGTGGTCCGGTAAGGACTGGGAAGTCTACCTTTATTAAAAGGTTTATGGAACTTTTGGTACTTCCGGGGATTACGGATGAACATGACCGGGAGCGGGCAACCGATGAATTACCGCAGTCTGCTGATGGAAAAACGATTATGACAACAGAGCCGAAATTTATCCCGAAGGAGGCAGTGTCCGTTAACTTGTTTGGCGATAACCAGGTGAAGGTGCGGCTGATTGACTGCGTCGGCTATATTGTAAAAGAAGCGGCGGGGCTTTTGGAGGAGGATAGTGAGCGGATGGTAATGACTCCGTGGTCCAAAGAGGCGATGCCGTTTACACAGGCAGCAGAATTTGGGACGCGCAAAGTAATCCACGACCATTCAACGATAGGCATAGTAATTACAACCGATGGAAGTTTCGGGGAAATCCCAAGAGAGGCATATAAGGAAGCAGAGGCACGGACAATACAGGAGCTAAAAAGTATTGGGAAGCCTTTTGTGGTATTGCTAAATTCTGCAAAGCCATATAGTGAAGAAACCGTGGAATTGGTAAATAAAATGAACCAGGAATATAATGTGTCTGCGATGGCGGTAAACTGTAACCAGCTTAGGAGTGAGGATATCCAGGGGATTATGGAGCGGATTCTTTCTTCTTTCCCTGTCAGGCAGGTGGCGTTCCGGCTTCCAAAGTGGGTGGAGATGCTTCCAAAAGAGCATTGGCTGAAAGCAGAACTGATTGAACGCGTGCGTGAGATTTTAGGGAAGATTACGCAGATACGGGATGTGACAGTAGAAAATTTTACAACAGACAGTGAGATGATACGCCAGTTTAAGATTGGGCATATCGGCATGGAAAATGGAATGGTTAGTATAGATACTGTTTTTGACGACAGCAAATATTACCAGATATTAAGCGAACTGGTGGGGATGGAGATTACCGGGGAGTACCAGCTGATACATCTGCTTAAAGAATATGTTGATAAGAAGCAGGACATCGAAAAAATCAGCGATGCATGGAATGAGGTACACCGTAAAGGGTATGGCGTCATTACCCCGGGTGTGGATGAAATTATGATTGACGATCCAGAGTTAATCCGGCATGGCAACAAGTTTGGGGTAAAAATCAAAGCAGTCAGTCCATCCGTACATTTGATTCAGGCAAATATCGAAACAGAAATTGCGCCGATTGTCGGGACACAGCAGCAGGCAGAGGATTTAATCCAGTATATTTCCGGTAAAAATACAGAAAAGCAGGAATCTATCTGGGATACTAATATTTTTGGGAAAACGGTACAGCAGCTTGTAGAAGAAGGCATGGCAACTAAGGTAAACCGCCTGACGGATGAGAGCCAGATTAAGCTGCAGGAAACAATACAAAAAGTAATTAATGACAGTAATGGTGGACTGGTTTGTATTATTATATAATGGTAAGGTGTAAAGTCTTTTGTTAGAGCGTGTTTGGAAGTTTCTGAATGAATTTTCAAATACGCTCTAAGGTAATAAGGCATTACGCCTTTTTTGTTGTTCTGGTACATTTAATCCTTTTCCCTTTATATAAAGGCTGATATGGTTTTTAACGGGCTGTGCATCATGCACTCTAATTGTTAAGAAATATAATTTGACCAAAATTTGACTTTTAATAGTATAATAATTGTGGAAGGAGCTGATAGAATGCATACAAAAATGAAATTATTAGTTATAGATGATGAAAGAACAATTTGTAATCTTATTAAGTTACATTTTGAAACAGAAGGCTACATTGTTAGTGTTGCTTCAAATGCACAGGAAGGGAAGATATTGCTGGCAGACAGGCCGGATTTAGTATTGTTGGATATTAATATGCCGGACGAAAATGGAATAGATTTTTGCAGGGGAATCAGAAAGTATATTGATTGCCCTATTCTTTTTTTAACCTCCAGAATAACGGAACAGGATAAAATATTGGGATTGCAGGCTGGCGGGGATGATTATATCACAAAACCCTTTAGCATAGCGGAATTAACTGCCCGTGTAGAGGCACATTTAAGGCGTGAAAAGCGGAATAGCCTTAAAAATGTTAAAATGTATGGCAGACTGATGATTGACTATAATGGGAGAAGTGTATATTTTTCAGACGAATTGATCCCCTTTTCAAAAAAAGAATTTGATGTGATTGAGTTTCTTTCTTTAAATGAAGGACAGGTTTTTACAAAGGAAGTTTTGTATGAGCGTATTTGGGGATATCTTGCGGAGGGAAACAGTGATGTTATAAAAGAACATGTCCGTAAAATCCGGGGGAAATTTCAAGAAGCAGCAGGCTGTAATTATATTGAAACAGTGTGGGGAGTTGGTTATAAATGGAAAAGGAGTTGAGGTTTTTTATGGGAACATTAAGACAGAAAAAGCGGCATTCGGTGAAAAGGGTATTTTTTTATTATGTTTTTGTAATGTTTACAATTGTTCTGGTCTTGTCGGGAATCGCCGTAAGGGTTTGTATTAATATGCGCGATAAAATTATTGCATCTCATGCATATGTTTATGGGCCGGGATTTGATATGACAGGGGAGGATGAAAATATAGATACATATGGATATACAATTCCTCCAGAAAATTCATCGGAACAAAATGGAGCAGATACTTTGTTGAAAAAAGATTTACAGGAATTTACAGATAGGGATAAGCTGCTATGCCATATATTTGAAATTTTAATGTTTCTTCTGCCTTTTCTGTTTCTCTGTACAGGCATATGGATTGCCGGTTCTGTTTTCTATACAAAGAAACTGAAAGAACCATTTTATTTATTAAATCAGGGGATTGCACATATAGAGCAAGGTGATTTGGATTTTTCTTTGGAGTATTCAGGGCAGGATGAATTGGGGAATTTGTGCAGGGCATTTGAAACAATGAGGCAGAAGGTTTTGGAGAATAATACGGAGATGTGGAATATGGCAGAGGAGAGAAAGAAATTGAATGCCAGTGTTGCACATGATCTGCGTACGCCTATCACAGTGATAAAAGGATACAGCGAATATTTAATACGTAATCTGCAAAAGGATACTCTTTTGCAGAAAAATATAGTAAAAATACTTTCCTATATTCAAAATGCGGCAGGGCGTCTGGAAGCATATGCTGATTCTGTGTATCATATTCATATGCTGGAAAATCTGGATTTAGAGTACTGCGAGGCAGATTTGTCTTTGCTTTCTGCAGAAATTATATCCGTTCTGAGAGTAATTTCAGAGAAGTTTGACAGGACAATTTGCGTGTCATCTGATTTGCCGGAAGAAAAAGTTTTTATTTCTGTGGTAACTGTCTTTCGCATTATGGAAAACATTGTGCAGAACGCCTGTTATTACAGTAAAAAGAATATATCCGTAGAGTTGGGAAAAAGGAATGAATACCTTGAAATAACGGTAATAGATGATGGGGATGGATTTTCGGAAAGATCTATGGATAAAGCATTTGCTCCCTATTATAAGGAAGAAGGAAAAGAAGAACATTATGGGATGGGGCTTGCTGTCTGTAAAATTCTTTCCAGAAAGCATGGGGGAGATATCCTCTTAAGTAATGATGAGGACAAGGGGGCAAAAGTATTTGTAAAATTGAAAATGCGGGGAAGCTTGGAACCCTGAATGGTTTCGAAAGATGTTTTATTTTTTACGTTATTTGACGGAATCTTGACTTTTTGTTTTTATACTCCTTTTATGGTTAGAGAATAATTGAAAAAGGAGGTTCTTATGAGTATTGAAATTCATTCATTACAAAAGAAGTTTGGCCCACATGTTGTCTTAAGTGATATTACAGCAACAATTGAGGGGGGAATGTATGGGCTGCTTGGCCGTAATGGGGCGGGAAAGACAACACTTATGAAAGTTTTGGTAACGCTGTTAAAGCCTTCCGGCGGTGATGTGGAAATGAATGGGGTGTCTATTAAAAGTACAAAAGAAATCAGAAAAATGATTGGATACCTGCCGCAAAATTTCTCTTTTTATCCCAATATGACGGTATATGACAGTATGAAATATGTGGCAGCGTTGTCAGGAGTTTCTGGTTCAAATATCCCATTGCTGCTGCAAAAGGTAAATTTGTGGGACAGAAAGAAAAAGAAAGTTCGGACATTATCAGGCGGTATGGTCAGACGTCTGGGAATTGCACAGGCTTTGCTGAATAATCCGGAGATTTTAGTTGTTGATGAACCTACAAGCGGGCTTGATCCGGAGGAACGTCTGAGAGTTTATAATCTTCTGGGAGAGTATGCGAAGGAAAAGATTGTTATATTATCTACTCATATTGCAGGGGATATTGAGGCAACCTGCACCAGGGTTGGCGTTTTGGATTCCGGTAAAATGATTTTTAATGGTTCGGTAGGTAACTTGGTGAAATTAGCGGAGGGAAAGGTATATGAAGTGATAATTCCAAAAGGTGCAAAAGAAACTATAAAGGATTATGGATGTATGATATCAAGCAGAAATGATGGGATGAATGTTCATATGAGGGTGTTAAGTAAAAATGATCTCACAATTTCAGGGGCTGTTTCTTGTAATTCAACAGTAGAAGATGCTTATATGGCGCTTTTAAACCGAATTTGTGATTGATAGGGACTGGAGGAGTTTGATGAGACAATTATTGATGTTGGAATGTAAAAAAATAGCAGCGGGTGTTATATATTGGCTGTTTGTTATTGCCATAACAGTTGTATTCTGGCTAAATTATGGAAATGTTGACAGGGAAGAAATCAATAATGCTTCTGATACATCGTCCTTGTTTTACTGCGCACAGGATGGACATTATGCAGTAGAGCAAAATAATTTATCAAAAAAAAGCGGACAGAATCAGGCGATGATTGGGCTGACAAAAAAATTACTAGACTGCTATAAAAATAATTCCTATGAATGCTATCCGTTTGGTTATATTAAAGTAAAGGTATTTTCAAAATCAGAACAAAATATAGTTCTGAAGTATTTAAGGGAAATTACAGGGATGGATAAGGACAAGATTCTGAGCAGTACAGGGAAAACAACTTCAAAAGAGCCTGAAGATACTGAAAATTCTGAAGAGTTGAGTGGTTCTGAAAAACCAGAAGATTCTAAAGAAACCTCAGATTCTTCTGAAATTGGAATATCGGGAGGCGGGCAATATATATCAAAACCGGGGACAGGCCACATGAATGAGGCTGGACAATATGAATTTCAGCCGGATGAATGGGAGTATGTTGAAAATTCTTCTGATTCTGCAGGGGAAAAAGAAAAGGCTGATTCTAAGGAACAAGATGATGCTAAAACTTCTAATAATTCTTCAAAAAAGAAGAGCAGTGAGGATTTTTTAATACAGGTTTCCTTTCAGAGATTTATGGAAATTATGGATAAAATCAGCGGCATGATTGGCAGAAATTCTTATTTTAGCAGAGCGCTCATTGACCTTTATTATGGTGGCAATGATATGGAGAATTCTCCGGTTACTTTGAAGCAGCACGAAGAATTTTATAACGGGGATAAAATTACAGGGGCCTTTGCAAGATACTATTGTGACAATATCGCATTGGCAGTATTGATACTGCCGGTATTTGTAATCACTGCGGTGATGGCAGGGGACAGACGGAATAGAGTGATGGATTCCATATATGCAAAACCTGTATCCAGTTTCAAATTGATTTTTATAAGATATTTTGCCAGTGTTGGCATGATGTTTGTGCCTATTTTACTTTTGCCTTTAAAAAGTTTCATTATCCTTGCTAAGTATGCAAATGCAGCAGGAGATGCTGTAGACATATTTGCATTTCCTAAGTATATTATTGGCTGGATTTTGCCATCGCTTTTGTTTGTTGTGGCGTTTAGCCTGTTCTTGAGTGTTTTGACAAGGAGCTCTGTTTCTGTTTTAGCTATGGGGATTTTCTGGATAATTTTTAAACCGTCTGTTGGGAAAATAGCAGGAGGAAATTATGAATTATTTGATATAGTAATCAGGCACAATACTTTGAAAGGATTTGGACGGATGATGCAGCATTTTGATATGCTTGTTATCAATCGGATATTTATTACTGGAATTAGTTTTTTATTCGTGCTGCTTTCTGTATGGATTTATCAGATAAAAAGAAGGGGAGGCTTAAGCTTTCATGTGCGGGAATTTATATGTTATCGTAAAAGAGAATTGTAAAATTGTTTTCAGACAAGGTGTATATGCAGCGGTAACTTTTCTTTTTTTGATTCCGTATATATATGGCGTAACAAATTTAAACAGTGAAAAGGCGGCAGACTGTCTTGGAAAACTGACTGCTTTCATTGGTATACCGTTGTTTGTTTTTATATTAAAGCCGGAACAGGATTCTGATATCCGGGACGTTATTTTAATCAAAAAATTTCCATATCGTATCAGTATACTTTTGCGTATAGTTTTTGCAGCGGTGTTATCTGTGTTTTTGATTTATTTATTTGTGCTATACATGCTGTACCAGGGATGTGAATTCCCAGTCTTCACATATACAATGCATACAGCAGAGATTAGTACGATGATTGGCGGGATAGGGCTTTTGGGCAGTGTTTTCTTTAGAAAGACATTGGCAGGTTTTTTGTTGTCTGTTAGTTTTGTTTTTCTTTTTTATGATAGTTTTACGGTAATGGTTGTTAGAGGTATTCATGGGTTTGTTGTGCCTGTTAAAATATTATCATATATCACTATTCTTTGGTTATGTGACAGAAATTAAGAAATAGAAAGGAATGACAAAAATTATGAAAGTAAAAAAAGATATTGAAAAGGCTTTTATAGTATTAATGGCAGTTTTTATGCTGCTTGTGGGATTTTCTACAAGAGTGTATGCTGTAGAGAAAAATCAGGCAGATGTGGAAACACAGGAAAAAGAATATGAGAAATGGAAGATTAAAAAGGTAAAAGGTGTATATTTTTATAAAGAAAAAAGCGTACGGCTTCTCGTGGACGATGCAGGGGAGAAAGCTGTAACAAACAATTTCTTTTATAATAAGAAGGGGAAAGTTGACATAAAAGTTATAAGAAACAAGAAGGGCAAAATTAAGAAGATAAAGTATATTTCTAAAAAAAGAGCTGAGGAAATAATAAAGAATTACAATACGGCATATCATATTGGTAAATAATTGTGACAAAGAAGAAGGGGATTTTAATATAATTGATAGGGCATATACAAATAAAGAATATTACTCTCTAATAATATGAAAAGGGGCTGTAAAAAAACTCCTTAACTAAAAAAGCGCTTAGACTGTAAGGTTTAAGCGCTTTCTTATAAGGAATATCTGGTGTTAATGGTTCTGCTGGAAGCAGAGGGCAATGTGGTGGAACGTGACAGGCTTTTAACCAGCGTCTGGGGGGATATTATACAGAATCCCGGACACTGGATGTGCAGATGTGCATATTCGCAAACTGTGGGTAAAACTGGGGATGCCGGAAAACTTATTCAAACCATAAAAGGATTTGTTATAAATTAGGAGGCGATTGGAATGAATAGCCAGAAATGAAAAAATGTTTATAATCATTTTGTAAAGTCAGCACTTTGGTAACATGCAACGGATGGTTGTATGTTTTTCGCTTTACACTATATGTACAAATTTAAGCACCCTTGTATAATATTATTAAGGAGGGAATGATATATGGAACTGTAAGAAAGAACTGTAAGAAAGGAATGGTACTATGGAATTGATTGGAACAAAAATACTGACATTACGAAAAAATAAGAATATAACGCAAGCCCAGCTTGCAGAGGCATTAGCGGTTTCTGCCCAATCAGTAAGCAAATGGGAAAATAATCTGTCTTTACCTGATATTTCGCTATTACCGATGATTGCGAGATTTTTTGGTATTACGATGGATGATCTTTTTAATTACCGGCTGGATGCTTTAAATTACAAGGAACGGTTTATCCGTTTTATGGCCGATAATGGCGTTCTTCAATTTGGTGAATTCAGGTTACAAAGCGGCCGTTTTTCACCATATTTTATCGACACCGGAAAATATAAATCTGCCAGCCAGATAACTAAGCTGGGCGGATTCTATGCGGAATGTATGCGGGAACATAATATAGACTCTAATTTACTTGCAGGGAATACTTATCAGGAGATTCCGATTATGATTGCAGCCAGCATGACTTTGTTTAATCGGTACGGAATCGACATTCCATACTGCATTGGCGATACCGTTGGAAAACAAATGGATGGGCGGGACAGGGTTACTTTGATTAAAGATACATTAACATCGGGACAAACACTTCATGCAAACCTGATGGAAATACAAAAAAGCGTGGGTAAATGCGTATCTGATGTAATTGTATCCGTTGACCGCATGGAGAAAAGCACAATTTCCCATGGCTCTGCCCGGTACGAAATTGAGAAAATGCATGATGTGAAGATTCATTCCATTGTTACTTTGGATGATATCATTTATGCGGTAGAAAACGGTGTCATTGGTGGGGCAGAATATCTTTCAGCGATGAAACAATACAAAGAAGAATATGGAGGAGAATGAGATGGTAACCGACCAACTGATTGAAGGGATAAAGGATAAGAAGAACCCCTGTATAGTAGGCATTGACCCGGAATGGCATAAAATGCCTGAGTGTTATAAATATGGTTTAACTGCCAGAGGGGTTGTTGAATGGGCGACAAACGTGATTGATGCTGTGGCAGATATTGTACCGGCAGTAAAACCACAAATGGCTTTTTTTGAAGTTTTTGGTGCAGATGGTGTGCGGGTACATCAGCAGGTTGTGCAGTATGCCCACGACAAGGGACTTGTTGTAATAGATGACAGCAAGCGGAATGACATTGGGAACACTGCGAAAGCTTACGCATATGCACACTTAGCAAAGAGTGGGCCAATCAACGCAGATTTTATGACGGTTTCACCATTCCTGGGAACAGACAGCCTCCAACCGTTTATTGATATAGCAGTCAGGGATGAAAAAGGAATCTTCGTGCTGGTCAGGACTTCTAATCCTGGTTCTGCTGAAATCTCAGAAGCGGCCAATGCGCAAGGTGAAAAAATTCAGAACTGGCTGGCAAGCTATATTCATACAGTAGGAAGAGATTGTATTGGTAAATATAATTATTCAGATATCGGCGCCGTAGTTGGTGCAACGTTTCCCAAAGAAGCACAACTGCTTCGCAGTATTATGAAGGACAGCTTTTTCCTTGTACCTGGATTTGGCGCACAGGGAGGCGGGGTTAAAGATGTTATTCCTTGTTTCAATGAAGATGGTTTAGGCGCAGTTGTCAGTTCGTCCAGAGATGTATTATATAAACATTTAGAAATGGAAGAATACGATGGAACTCCAGCCATGTATGCTGAAATTGTAAGGAATCAGGCAAAGGCTATGCAGGAAGCTGTTTATCAGGAACTGAGTAATTATTACCCGAATAAAGTATATTAACAATTATTAAAGGTGTATGGAACAGCAATGTACCATACACCCTTTTTTATGTGATAGGAAATTGCTGTAATCGTAGTGGTACGCCGATAAAAAGCGAAGCTTTTTGCTAGGGCACCAGCGCAGGCGGTGCCCTTTTTTAAGTTAAGGAAATAGTAAGATAAACCGTAATAAGATTGTAAGATGCATTTGGTATAATGGGTTTATAAAAAAAGAGAGGGGAGAACAGCATGGGTATTTTAGAGTCAAAGGATTTATGTAAGACGTATGGTTCGGGGGAGGGTGAAGTTAAGGCATTAGACCATGTTTCCATTCAGATAGAGGATGGGCACTTTGTTTCTATTGTCGGGACATCAGGAAGTGGCAAATCAACGCTGCTTAACATGTTAGGCGGCCTTGACCGCCCAGATTCCGGGACAGTTACTATTTCGGGCAAGGATATTTTTTCAATGCAGGATGAAGAATTGACAATATTCCGCCGCAGAAACATTGGGTTTGTCTTCCAGAATTACAATTTAGTCCCGATACTTAATGTCTATGAAAATATTGTGCTGCCAATTGAGTTAGACGGCTCGGAAGTGGATAAAAAATATGTCGGCAGGATTATTGATACATTGGGAATAGAAAAGAAGATGACAGCGATGCCAAACCAGCTTTCTGGCGGGCAGCAGCAGAGGGTGGCGGTTGCGCGGGCATTGGCGTCAAAACCGGCAATTATCCTGGCCGATGAGCCGACGGGGAATCTCGACAGTAAAACAGGAATGGATGTAATTTCTTTATTAAAGCTGACAAGCCAGGAATTTCATCAGACGATTGTGATGATTACCCATAATGAAGAGATTGCGCTAATGGCAGATGGGATCGTACGGATTGAAGATGGCAAAGTAGAGGCAGGTGATGCCCTATGCTAAAAAATAATAATGGGAAAGCAGTGAAACGGTTAAGCGAACGTTCTTTAAGGCAGAACCGCATAAGGAATATTTTTGTTATTCTTGCAATTGTCCTGACCACCTTTATGTTCACAACAGTATTTGGCATTGGTTTTAGCTTTGCACAGAATTCTAATATTATGTGGCTTAGGAGGCAGGGGACAAAGTCAACGGTCTGGTTAAAGCAGCCTTCCAAAAAACAGATAGAGCAGGTAAAGAAAGCAGGGAGTTTAAATGCAGCAGGGATTAAAATCCCTGCCGGAGAGTTTACAGATTCTGCCAGAAAAGCGAAAGTGATGCTTGATTATTATAATCCCACAGAGTGGGAAGAGAACTTTATGCCCGCAGTCAGCGATATTGCAGGGGATTATCCTGAAAAAGAAAAGGAGATTATGCTTTCAAAAGCCGCCCTGGCTTATCTGGATATTGGGAAACCGGAAAAGGGTATGGAAATATCCCTGCGAAAAGGAAAGAAGGTAAAAGTATTTTCCCTGTCTGGATGGTATACAGATTATTCATATGCAACGGGAGAATTTCATGGGCTTGTTTCTAAGGCATATACGGATGCGCTTGGGCTTACGGCAGAAAAGGATGGGGTTTTATGCCTTTCAGCAAAAGCGGGAAAACAGCGCCGGCTGCTTGAGGAGCTTTTGTCTGTTTCATTAAGGGATGGGCAGGAATTTGAGTCGACATATGATACCCAGGATGAAACAGACGATACAACAGGTGCAATGATTGGTACAGTTGGAATAATGGGAGGGCTTATTCTTTTAAGCGGTTATTTGCTGATTTATAATGTAATGTATATTTCTGTTGCAAAGGATATCCGTTTTTATGGGATGCTAAAAACAATTGGGGCGTCTTCTTCCCAGATTAGGAGACTGGTAAAAATGCAGTCGGCAAGGCTTTCGCTGTTGGGGATTCCCATTGGGCTTTTATTAGGGGTTCTGGCGTCTTTTGTAGTAGTTCCATTTGCCCTGGAGATGTTTGGTTCTTCCGGGGGGCTGTCTGTTATGCCGACAGAAATCAGTTTCCATCCGCTTATTTATGCAGGCACAATTTTATTTGCAATGCTTACAGTTGCAGTAAGCTGCAGGAAACCGGCGAAGCTTGCAGGGAGGGTTTCGCCGGCAGAGGCTTTAAGGTATAATGGGCAGAATATTAGCAGGGTAAAGGCAAAAAGATCGACGGATGGTGGAAAACTGTATAAGATGGCATTCCGCAATGTTTTCCGTGAGAAAAAGCGTGCCTTTTTAGTACTGGCCTCTCTGTTTATGGGGATAATGTCTTTTCTGGCAGTAGATGCTTTTTTGGGGAGCATGAAGTTAGAAAATTATGTGGATTTCTATCTGCCAGATGATTATACAGTTTTTACAACAGGAGAAACAAAGGATATCGAGGATATGGCAGAGGAAATTTCCCATATCCAGGGAGTTTCCAATGTAGATATTAATTATGCTGCAGATGCTGTATTAGACCTGGATGAAGAAGTTTTTGCCCCATTTTTAGAAAAAGCATTTCCAGAAAGGGAGGACCGCCAGAAGGCAGTTACAAAGTATAAGAAAGCGGCAAACCAGGAGGAAAATGGATATACAGCGCCGGTGGTAGCTGTTAACAAAAGAATGATTGAAAAATATAATGAGCGGGCAGAAAAGAAAGTAGATATTGTCCGGTTTGAAGAGGGAGAGGTTTGTGTTTTAGATTCTTTGTTAGAAAAAGAAGAAGCAGAACAGGCAGCAGGGAAAATGATAACGCTGAAAGATGGCAGCGGCAAAAAGAAACTTACCATGGAGGCTGCAGCTTGTGCAACATTACAAGAACATGGGGTATTTAATGTAGGGTATTACTGGAGCACAGATGGAGCCCCGGAGTGTATTCTGATTAGCAAAAAGGCTATGGATAAATTTAGCAGGGAAACAAATATTAATAATATGATTGTGGATTGTGATCCAGAATCAGAGGTTTTTGTGACAAAGAAGATGAAAGAAAATGTAGCGGTCAATCCATGTGTACGGACATTGGAAATAAAATCGGAAGTAATAAAGGATTTTTCTTCTTCCATGATGGCAATGAATGTCATTGGCAGCGGGATTTCTTTTGTGCTGATTTTAATTGGCATGGTAAATTTTGTAAATGTGATGCTGACAGGGGTATATATCAGGAGAAATGAGCTGGCAGTTATGGAAAGCGTTGGCATGACGAAAAAGCAGGTGGAAAAGATGCTTGTCTTTGAAGGCGGTTATTATGGCATTTTGACACTGGCATTGGTTTTGACAGTGGGAACTGTTATGATAAAAACGATTACCAATATGGCCCGCCAGATTGCAGACTATGCGGCTGATTATTATCCGGCTGTATTATTGACAGTAACGGCTGTAGTGATTATGTCAGTTTGTACTATTGTTCCGATTATTCTATACCATATGATATCGAAAGAAAGTATTACGGAGCGTATACGGCAGGCAGATTAGTTAAGGAATGGTATTTGATTTGAAAGCACTCCTTAGCAGTAAAAAGCCAGGGCGCAAGTCTATTATATAGCTTGCGCTCTGGTTTTTTAGATTACGTTTTAGTGAAAATACTTGCATTTTGCTGGAAAATACTGTATTATACAGTAGTGCATAATACAGTGAAGGAGGTCATTTATGTCAACAATTGATTTGATTTTTTTGGGTTCTCTTTGCCAAAGCCCAAAGAGCGCTTATGAGCTGCAGAAGCAGATTGAGGAAAGAAATTTATCGCGCTGGGTAAAAATTGGTTCTTATACGGTTTATAAGAAAGTAGTCCAATATGAGGCGAAAGGGCTGGTTACCAGCGAGATAGTGAAAGATGGCAATATGCCTGAAAAGACAGTGTATACTCTTACTGAAAAAGGGACAGCAGCTTTTCAGGAGTTGATGAAGAAATTTTCAATGGTGGAAACTAGGATATTTTTGGAGTTTAACGCAGTTATTGTGAACCTGGCAGTGCTGGACAGCAAATCTGCAGGGGAATGTATAGGTAATATTAGAAACAGCATTCATCAAACGAAACAGCAGATTTCAGGACAGCTTCCTGCGCATGAAAATATTCCGCTGTTTGGCCGGACGATTTTACAGCAGCAGCATATGCTTTTGGAAACTTTAGAAAAGTGGGAAGAGATTTTTGAACAGCAATTGCATCAGCAGAAGGGGGAAGAATTTCATGGGAATCATTAATTTTGTAATTTTAAATATCGTAATCTATATGCCGTTTCATTTGTTTGAGGAAGCAATTGGGGATTTCCCCAAATGGATGTATGAGCATAAGTGGCTGCCATATCATATGACGCACGGCCATTGGATGGCAAATAATGTTTTTCTTTATTATCCCCTGTTGTTACTTGCAGCATTTTTGTATATCTTTAACCCTGGTCTGGTTTGTTTTGGCGTGGCTGTCCTGATATGGGGGCTGGTAAATTTTGGGGAGCATTTTTTCTATACGGTTAAAGATAAAAAGGTATCTGCAGGGCTGTTTACGGGCTTGTTCTTTTTAGCAAATTCTGTATGGGGATTGAGAAGTTTTATTTTGTCGGATGCATATTCAATGGTGCAGCTCTTTTTGGGAATCTGTATTGGCGGAGTGTTGTTTGGGCTGCCGATAGGGCTTTGCGTGGCGGCATACCAATTTTTTGAAAAGTATATTAAGTAGAGGGATATCTTGGCGGAGGGATAACTTAAAGTTACTGTTGACCGTGAATAGTAGCGTTGAAAAAGAAAGATGGTGGAATGTTATGAAGGTTGTTATTGCAATGGATTCTTTTAAGGGAAGTATGAGTTCTATGGAAGCTGGACTTGCCGCCAAAGAAGGAATCGCCAGGGCCTGTGATGCAGAAGTGGTGGTAAAGCCTTTGGCAGATGGTGGAGAAGGGACTACAGAAGCATTGGTGGAAGGACTTTCGGGGACTTTTGTTTCTATAAAGGTTACAGGACCGTTAGGCGGGAAGATAAATGTGAAGTACGGCATCTTGAAAGATAAGAAGACAGCGGTAATGGAGATGGCAGAAGCTGCAGGAATCACCCTTGTAAAGCAGGATGCGTTAAATCCTGGCAGGGCTACAACATATGGCGTTGGCGAGATGATATCTGATGCTGTAAAGCGGGGCTGCCGCAAATTGATTATTGGGATTGGAGGCAGCATGACAAGCGAAGGCGGTGTTGGCATGCTTCAGGCATCGGGAGCTGAGATTCTTAGGAAGGATGGTAATCCTGTAGCATTTGGAATTCAGGAGCTGGACAGTATTGAGTCAATCAATACAGAAAAGATGCCAAAAGAACTACAAGAGTGTCATTTTCAAATAGCCTGTGATGTGAGAAATCCGCTTTGCGGTAAAAATGGTGCGGTTTATGTGTTTGGGGCGCAAAAAGGGGTCAGGGAAGAGGAAAAGGAGTTTTTTGACAGGAAAATGGCACATTTTGCAGAGAAAACCAAACAATATATTGGAAATGATTACAGGATGGAAGAAGGGGCAGGGGCGGCAGGAGGGCTTGGTTTTGCGTTTCTAAGTTATTTTCCAAATGTTGAACTGAAACCGGGGATTGATATTGTGATACAGGCGACTGGCTTGGAACAGGAAATAAAAGAGGCGGATATTGTGGTTACAGGGGAAGGGTTTTTAGATGCCCAGACAGCGATGGGGAAAGCGCCATTTGGCATTGCCTGCCTTGCAAAGAAATATCATGCTAAGGTGCTGGCTTTTGCCGGTGGTGTAGCAAAAGATGCTACGATATGTAATACAAAGGGAATTGATGCATTTTTCCCGATTGCCAGGGAGGCAATGGCGCTGAAAGAAGCAATGGAACCAGCCAATGCCAAGGAAAATATGAAACTGGCAGCAGAGCAGGTATTCCGGCTGCTCTCTTTTTTCTATTAACATTTCGTTACGATTGGCTTTGAATGGTAGCAATAGTAACAATAGTAGCAATATTTTAAAGAGAATGGGAAATAATACTTGACAGAGTTTAGTAAAAGATATAACATAGTTTTGAAAACTATGTTATATAATGATAATAACTATAACGCTGCAGAAGCCAGTGTCAGAGCATGTGTTAAAGAAAAGGGGGATTTATGATGCAGTTAAAGCCGTTACAGATTGGGGACTTGACAATAGAATATCCGATTATCCAGGGAGGGATGGGAGTTGGCATCAGCCGCAGCAACTTAGCTGGCGCTGTTTCTGCCAATGGAGGTCTTGGGATTATTTCGACTGCACAGATTGGATATGATGAAGATGAATTTGATAAAAACCAGGAACAGGCAAACCTTTCTGCAATTCATAAACATATCAAAAAGGCAAAGGAGATTGCTAAAGGAAAGCCTGTTGGGGTAAATATTATGGTTGCGACAAAGGATTATCCGGCGTATGTAAAAGCTTCTGTAGATGCAGGGGCAGACGTTATCATTTCAGGGGCGGGACTTCCAGTCCATTTACCGGAGTATGTTGGGGATTCGGGATGTAAAATTGCCCCAATTGTTTCATCAGAAAAAGCAGCTGTGTTAATGCTGCGCAATTGGGAAAAGAAATATCAGCGCACAGCAGATTTTGTTGTAATTGAAGGACCGCAGGCAGGAGGCCATTTGGGATTTAAGGAAGAACAGCTGAGCCACATTACGGCAAAAGAGTATGAGGGAGAAATTCAGAAAATCATTGCAATTGTAAAGGAATATGGTAAAAAGTTTGGGCAGAAAATACCAGTAATTGTAGCCGGGGGGATTTTTGACCATGAAGACATCTGCCATGCCCTTACCCTTGGGGCAGATGGGGTGCAGATTGCTTCGCGGTTTGTTGCGACAGCAGAATGTGATGCAGACGAGCGGTATAAACAGGCATATATTGAAGCAAAACAGGAAGATATTGAAATTGTTATGAGCCCTGTTGGAATGCCGGGAAGGGCGCTGAAAAATGCATTTGTTCAAAAAATTGAAAAGAAACCACTGCCAGTAAGCCGTTGTTTTAACTGTCTGGAAAAGTGCAACCCGGCTAAAGTTCCGTATTGTATTACAAAAGCTTTGATTAACGCAGTCCGTGGGGATATTGAAAACGGCCTGATTTTTGTGGGGGCAAATGTGGGGCGGATTAAGAAAATGACAAATGTACATGATTTGATGGCAGAATTGACGGGAGAGCGGCAGGTTGTCCCGCATACAATATAAAGGAAAGGGCTTTAGCGCACCGGCGCAGGCGGTGCGCTTTTTTTATAGGAAATTGCTGTAATCGTAGTGGTTATCGACAAGAATTGCGAAGCAATTCTTGCTAGGGCACCAGCGCTGGCGGTGCCCTTTTTTAGTTCCTTACTGTATTTGCTTTTTTACAAAACGGGAAAATCCATCCTGGCCTTTTGGGTTTAAATGGGTGCCATCCTGATAGAACCAACCCGGATGTTTTTTGGCTTCTTTTGTCCAGGGAATTACATGTACATTACTGTTTTTTGCTGCAAGCTTTTGGATTGTAGAGTTTACTTCTTTTTGCCAGCTAATATTTTTTCCATAAACGTTAATCCAATAGACGGTTCTTTTTTTCCCAAGGCAGTTAATTAATTTCTGCCCAGTAGATTCATTAAATTTTCCATTTGTCCCTAAGGAAATAATAACGATATTGCCAAGTTTCCCTTTTTTCTTCATTTTTTTTGCAACGTCAATTCCCTGATAGACCTGCCTGGAAATTTTAGCGTCAATAAAAGTATTCTTTTGAATTTTTTGAAAAGAAGGCGCTGCGCCCAGGAAAATAGAATCGCCAATTACTGATACTGTTTTTTTCTTTGCTTTTTGGCTGCCCTTTTTTATTGACTGGGGTTCTGTGTCTTCTATTGGCTTGGTTTTTGCCTGTGCAACAGAGTTTACCTGCTGCAGTATTTGCTGGTTTTGTATTAGTTCCTGTTCCAGTGTTTTTTTATCGGATTCCGGCGCTGTAAAAATACCATATCCGCCAATTATAGTACAAAAAAGAACCAGGAAGATTTTCCCATATTTTTTTAATTTTATTATTTTCATCGTAATTCCTCCAATCTGTTAGTGAAAAAGGATATGTGAAGGTTATCTTAATATTCCTTAGGTGCCGCGGCTACAAGGGCAGACTGTTTACTGCAATATTTGCCAACGTAATAAGCGGATAGTGCCATAGGTAGACAGGATAGCTTTTTTCTCCGGCCAGGAGGAAGAAAGAAATCCCTGGCAGTTTTTTTAGTGTTTGGCCATAGTCTTCAAAAAAGAGAACCATTGCTGCAAAAAAAAGGCTGATACCAAACATCCCTCCCTGATAGACAAAACTGCTTTCCCCATCTACTGTTATAAATAAAATGCAGGTTAGGAGAAGGAAAATACAGGCCAGGGCAATTATCCCGTGCTTTTTTAGTGGAAAGGATGCGGGGTGCTGCTGTCTAAGGACGCCTGCGGATATTCCAATCAATAAGGGGAACGCTATAGTGTCTGTCCCATAATATACTCTGGAAGGGTCGCTCCCTGGAAGGTAGAGGAAATACATCCAGCTTGCAGAAAGCAGTGCAAGTATTGGAAAAAAGCAGCCCATTCTTTTCTGGCCAATCACTTTTGTCCCCTTTTGGAACAGAAGGAAAAGGATTGGCCACAGAAGGTATAGCTGGAGTTCTACTGCAAGGAACCAGAGATGGGTAAAAAGGGAGGTACTTCCCATTTTAGAAAAATAGGAAGCGTTCTGCCCGATCTGCCACCAGTTATTATAGCCTAAAAAGATGCTGGCAATTTCCCCGCGTATCCCTGCTAAAAGGCTGCGCTGGAATAGTGTTAAAAAGCAGCATATGGCTATAACCATAATAAACAAGGGTGGAAGCAGTTTATACAGCCGTTTTTTATAATAGTTTCCTACATGGAATGTCCCATCTTGAAAACGGGAATTACATGTAAGAAACATCAGATAGCCGGATAATACAAAAAACAGAGGTACGCCTAAAAATCCCCCGCGGAAAACAGAGGGGAACAGATGATACAGGACAATTCCTGTAATGCCGATTCCCCGAAGCATATCTAATGATTTTATATATTGTTTTTGGCTGGTTTTTCTCAAACTGTATTCCTCCCTTATGTGAAATTGATTTACTTTGTAAACCATTTACTGTATTATAAGATGAATGGTCTACGATGTCAACCAAAAAATAAATTTTTTTTCCTTTTTGTATTATGTTTTTCTTGCAAAAAGGTATAAAAAAAGTATAATGTAATAGGAAAGTGCCTGTAAAGGCAATCGCATATATAATTTGGAGGTACAAATGGAAAATAAAGAAACGAACAGGCAATCGCCGCTTATCAAGGCGTTTTCAAAGTGGGTTGGGCTGTTTTTGGTGATTGTGGCTGCTATTGCAATATATTTTATCATCTCAAATGCAGATGAGATTTTTTCTGCAATTGGAAGTTACATAGGGATTTTACGTCCTGTTGTCTATGGCTGTGTTATTGCTTATATTTTAAATCCATTAATGAAGACATTTCAGGATTGGATGGTCCGCTTTGCAGAGCGGAAAGGAAAGCGTGTATCTGATAAAAAGAAGGGGCTGTTTACAGGGATATCTATTACATTGTCTTTGGTATTTGGGATTGTAGTGATTATTGTGCTTTGCTGGATGATTATCCCACAGCTTCTTTCCAGTATTACATCGCTGACAAATAACCTTCCGGGGAAAGTGAATGAGTACTACCATATGCTGAATGAAAGCATACGGAATAATAAATATCTGGCGGATACCCTTCAGGAAGTTGCATTGAACGCGACAGAATATATAGACCAGATGCTGACGCAGGGATTTCTTCCATGGCTGCAGTCGGAACTTTTACCTAGTGTTAATATGGTAGCTGTCCAGTTTGCTAATGGTGTGATTGGCGTGCTAAATGTATTATATAATCTTTTTATAGGTATAATTGTTGCAATTTATGTCCTGGCCAGCAAAGAGACTTTTTCAGCACAGGCAAAGAAGCTTGTGTATGGTATCTTTAAAAAAGAACATGCAGATGTGATTATCCATTATGTAAAGGTTTCCCATGGGATGTTTAGCGGGTTTATTATTGGGAAGATTGTAGATTCTACGATTATTGGGATTATCTGCTTTTTCCTTATGACAGTTATGAGGCTTCCGTATGCACTCTTAATTAGTGTTATAATTGGCGTTACTAATGTTATCCCGGTATTCGGCCCATATATTGGGGCAGTTCCAAGCGCATTGCTGATTTTAATTGTAAACCCAATGCAGGCGCTGTATTTTATTATAATGCTTATTATTTTGCAGCAGCTGGATGGAAATATTATTGGGCCGGCAATTTTAGGGGAATCAACGGGATTATCTGCATTTTGGGTCTTGTTCTCTATTTTATTGTTTGGCGGTTTATGGGGAATTGTCGGAATGATTGCAGGCGTGCCGTTATTTGCGGTAATTTACCGTATTATTTCAGATTTTATAAATTGGAAGCTTAGCAGGCGGCGTCTTTCAACAGTGACAGACAATTACAGGAATTTAAAGAGCATTGAGGTGGATGGAGGGGACAAGGTGTCTTATGTACAGTATACAGAAAAAGAACTGCGGCAGAAGAGTGAAGAAAAAAAAGCAAAGCGTGCCGCTATGAAGGATAAGTACAGTAAGATGCTGTCTTCTGTTGGAAAGAAAGCGCCAAAAGGAAAACGATAACAGAATGTGACGTAAATGGCCTTTAAGCACGTTTCAGGTCAGGGGGATATCATGGTGAAGAGTATGACAGGATATGGCCGCTATGAAGAAGCAGCCAGGGACTATAAGGTAACTGTAGAAATAAAATCGGTAAACCACAGGTATTGTGATATGGGGATTAAGCTTCCTAAAAAGTTTAATCCGTTAGAAGGGCAGATTAGGAGCATTATGAAGGAATATGCAAACCGTGGAAAAATCGATTTGTATATTAGCTTTGATAATTATGTGGACAGGGATGTCAGGCTCCAGTACCATGAAAAGATTGCACAGGATTATGTAAGTATCATCCGGCAGGTGCAGGAAAGCTTTGGTCTGGACGGAGAACTGACAGCAGATTCTTTAATCCGTTTTCCGGAAGTGGTTTCGTTGGAGGAAGACAGTAAAAATATTGAATCTTATTTTCCGGTAATTGAAAATGCAGTAAGGGAAGCAGGAATCAAATTTTTAGAGTCGAGGGAAGAAGAGGGAGAAAACCTGCAAAAGGATATTTTATCTAAGTTAGATTATATTTCAGGGCTGGTTTCTTTTGTGGAAAAGCGTTCTCCAAAACTGTTGGAAGAATATCAAGAGAAAATCAGGAATAAAGTAGCTGAATTTTTGGGCAGCGAACAGATTGATGAAAATGTACTTGCTTCAGAATTGGTTATTTATGCAGACAAGGTATGTGTGGATGAAGAGACGGTCCGTTTACGCAGCCATATCCAGAGTATGGGCACGGCGCTTTTGCAGGAAGAGCCGGTTGGCCGCAAGTTAGATTTTATTGCACAGGAAATGAACCGCGAGGCGAATACAATTTTATCTAAGGCAAATGATAAAGAACTTTCGGCAAAGGCAATTGACTTAAAGACAGAAATAGAAAAAATCAGGGAGCAGATCCAAAATATTGAATAGATATCGCGCCCAAAGGCATTTAAGAGGGATATGCGGCTGTGAAAGTAAATAAAGTTACCGAAAGGGAGAATCAGGTATGCTGGTGAATATTGGATATGGGAACATTGTAAATATGGATAAGGTAATCAGCATTATCCGTGCAGAAGCTGCCCCGATTAAAAGGATGATCCAGGTTGCCAGGGATGAAAACATGGCGGTGGATGCAACCTGCGGGCGGAAGACAAAGTGTATATTAGTGATGGAAAGCGGGCATATTGTTTTGTCTGCTTTGCTTCCGGAAACTATTGAGAACAGGGTGGCAGGAAGCCCTGTTGCAGAGAGGAGCCATGAAGATGAGTAAAAAGGGGATTATTGCTGTAATATCTGGTTTTTCAGGCGCTGGCAAAGGTACGGTTGTTGGGGAACTGACAGAAAAATATGGGTATGCAGTATCTGTTTCAGCGACAACAAGGAAGCCGAGGGAAGGCGAGGAGGAAGGGAAAAGTTATTTCTTCAAGACAAAAGAAGAGTTTGAACAGATGATAGAAAATGATGAGCTGATTGAGTATGCGAAATATGTGGATAATTATTATGGGACGCCGAAGGCGTATGTAATGGAGCAGGTTCAGCAAGGAAAAGATGTTTTGCTGGAAATTGAAATGCAGGGAGCTTTAAAGGTAAAAGAAAAGTTCCCGGAAGTTTCCCTGATATTTATTACCCCGCCTTCTGCAAAGGAACTGCGCAGACGCCTGGAAAAACGCGGGACAGAAGAGGCAGAGGTGATTGCGAAGCGGATAGCGAGGGCAAAAGAAGAATGTGCTTTTATGGAAGAGTATGATTATATTGTGGAAAATGACGGATTAGAGGAATGTGTGTCATATATGCATGGGCTCTTACAGGCAATTCATTTTTCAAAGAATAACCAGAAAGAATTAATGGAAAAAATTCGGAAAGACTTTGACCAATATCGGTAATATCTGTTATACTACAAGTTATGGAAAATTTATTGAGACAGGAAAGGGGATATAATAGTATGTTACATCCATCATATCATGATTTAATGAGTACAGTAAACAGCGAGGTAGAAAAGGGGGAGACTCCTATTGTAAACAGCAGGTATTCTATTGTCCTGGCAACGGCAAAGCGTGCCCGCCAGTTAATTGATGGGATTGAGCCAATGACAAAGAGCCGTTGCCCAAAGCCATTGTCGATTGCAATTGATGAGCTGGATCAGTCCAAAATCCATATTTTAAGTGAAGAAGAGGCGGCGGAGGCAGAAGCAAGGAAAGCCCAGGCAGAGGCGGAAAAGGCAGCTATGGTGGAAGAGGTTATGTCCTTTGAAGAGGAGGATTAAAGGGTGAAAGAAAAATAGAAGAAAGGGTTAAAATGCAAACACATGTCTTTCACCCTTTGTGTTTGCGCCTCAAATGAAAATGCAGGCATTTTTGCTTGAGGCTTGGTGCAAATTATGAAAAACGTAGAGGCAGCAGGAACCGAAGGGACTTCTGATGAAAAAGAAAGTTCTTTTGATAAAGTGACACAAGAGAATGAATCGAAAGAAAAGAACAGCAAGGCAGGTTTTATTAAGGAACTAATTGTATACGCGCTTATTATTATATTATGCGTGACAGTAGTTCCACGTTATGTAATCCAAAGGACACAGGTGGATGGGCGTTCTATGATGAATACGCTGCATGATGAGGAAAGTCTGCTTGTTGAAAAAGTCACATATCATTTTAAAGATCCAGACCGTTTTGATATTATAACATTTTACCCGCAGGGGCGCGACCACGAAGAATATTATATAAAGCGTGTGATTGGCCTTCCAGGGGAAACGATTCAGATTACGGGAAATACGATTTACATTGATGGAGAGGTTTTAAAAGAAAGTTATGGACGTGAGCCAATGGAAAGCGGCGGTATTGCAGAAGAACCTATAAAACTCGGAGAGGATGAATTTTTTGTGCTGGGCGATAACAGGAATGAAAGCGTTGACAGCCGCGATGGAGACGATGTAGGTGTTGTTAATAAAAAAAATATAGACGGCCATGCGATTCTCAGGATTTATCCTTTTTCAGAATTTGGGACAATTGGCAAGTAGGAATTGTACTGCAGCATACATCTGGAGAAAGAGTGAAAGAAAAAAGAGGAAAGGATAATATGCAGACACATGTTTTTTGAGTTTTGTGTTTGCACCTCAAATGGAAATGCAGGCATTTCGCTTGAGGTTTGGTGCAAAGTATGAAGAAGACAGGAAAATTAATATGCTGTTTTGCATTGGCAGCATCTCTTATTTTGGGTGCGGTCTGTCTGCAGCAGAAGGAGCCTTATACGAATGAAGCAGCGGCAAAGGAAGAAACAGCAGAGAAAGCGGATGGCGCCCAGGTTAAAATGGCCGGTGCAAAGGCGAGGGAACAGTTTAAAATAGCGATTGACGCAGGGCATCAGAAATATGCCAATACAGCGACGGAGCCAGTAGGGCCGGGGGCAAAGACAAAGAAAGCAAAAGTGGCGGGCGGCGCCACTGGCGCTGCGACAAAGACGCCAGAACATAAGCTGACTTTACAGGTTGCTAAAAAGTTAAAGAAAATACTTGTAGAAAAAGGATATCAGGTATACATGATACGAAATACAAGTAATGTAAATATCAGCAATAAGCAGAGGGCAGTCCGCGCAAATAAAAGCGGGGCGGATATTTATATCAGGATCCATGCCGATGCTTCTAATTCGTCAGGCGTCAGGGGAGCCAGCATGCTTTATCCATCTGCAAACAACCCTTATGTGAAGAAATTAAGTAAGCCTTCCCGGAAGCTGTCAGATTGTATTTTAAAAAGTTATTGTAAAAAGACAGGAATTAAAAGCCGTGGGTTAATAGTAAGGGATGACTTGACTGGCACGAATTGGAGCAAAATACCAGTAACTTTAATTGAAATGGGGTTTTTAAGCAATCCTGCAGAAGACCGTTTTATGCAGAAGGCTGCAAACCAGAAAAAAATGGCATCAGGAATTGCAGACGGGGTAGATGACTATTTTGGGTTTTAGTGGTATACTATTGGAAAGGGCGAATATCTGCCATATCTGCCTGTTGTTTTAATGAGCCGGGCAGTAAAGATTTACTTTTCATGCAAGAATCATGCTAAAAAGAAACATGCTTAAGAGGAGGTAACAGTATGACAGGATTAGTAAATTTAATGGAAGAAACGGTTTTGGAAAAAATTGACCAGTTGTGGGGACAGACAGAGTACTGTAAATGTGAGAAATGTCGGATGGATATTGCCGCATATGCGTTGAACCGTCTTCCGCCGAGATATGTGCAGTCTTTTGAAGGAAAAATGCTGCATCAGTTTGAATCAAGGACAACGCAGACAGATGTTGAGATTACCGCAGTAGTCTTTCAGGGGATTAAAATCGTTGGAGAAGAGCCGCATAAAAATACGAATGAGTATTAGGCTGTGTTACCTGCCGCTGCTATTCACGGTGAATAGTAACTGTCTGCTTTGGAAATTTGAAAAAAATGAAAAAAGTGCTTGCAATTTTTGTCATAATAGTGTATTATATCACTTGTCAGCGCGAAAGCGCCGGACAAGTAGATGGTCTGTTGGTCAAGCGGCTAAGACGTCGCCCTCTCACGGCGAAAACAGGGGTTCGATTCCCCTACAGACTGCTCTGTTTATTTTTTAAACAGCCCAACCCGAAAAGCTTATAGAATATTATCTATAGGCTTTTTTTATGCGATAGGAAATTGCGCTGTAACGTAGTGGTCATTGACAAGAATTGCGAAGCAATTCTTGCTAGGGCACCAGCGTTGGTGGTGCCCTTTTTTATGCAATAGAAAAATTTGCATTTTTTTCCATTTTATTATATCATATTTGTAATTTGTGCCTGCTGTTTTGATGAACCGGGAAATAAAGGCAGAGGATGATGAAAAAGGAAATAAAAAAGTATGAGGAAAATGAGAAGAAAACAGATAGGGGTAATTATAGGCCTGTCTGTCATGGTACTTGGCTGCCTTTTGGCTGAGACAGGCAAAAGAAAGATTCAAAAGGAAAAGAAGGGCCAGGTATCGGAAGAAAAGACAGTACAAAAGAAAACAGGGGCGGTTAAAAGAGAAAAAATTACAGATAACACGAATGTCAGGGTTCTTTTGATGACAACTGGGTTTGCTTCTATTTTTCATGAAAAGGTAAAAATAACTTCTTCAAAGCCTTTTACAGTTACAGTGGATGGCAGGAAAAAAGAGTATCCAGCAGAGGGGATGGCAAGTTTTCAGGCAAAGGATAAAAAATATAAAGGCAAAAAAATTGTTGTAAGGCCTTCAAAAGGGGCGAAATTAAAAGTTTTATCAGTGGAAAGGAAGGGAATCCATCCGAATTACCGCCACACATTAAAAGTGACATGGAATAAAAAAGGGCTTTTACTGACAAACAAGCTTCCCCTGGAAGAATATCTTTATGCTGTAGTTCCAAGCGAGCTTTCTACGTCAAGTAAAATGGAGGCGTTAAAGGCGCAGGCAGTCTGTGCCAGGAGTTACGCCTGTTGTCAGCTAAAGTCTGTGAGGTATGATGATTACCAGGCGGATTTGGATGACAGCGCTTCTTGCCAGGTCTATAATAACATACCGGAAGATGCGCGCTCCCGCCAGGCAGTAAAGGAGACGAAAGGGATTGTCCTTGCAGATAAGAAAGGGAATATTGTTCCGGCATATTATTATTCAACTTCCTGGGGCTATTCTGCTTCCGGGCAGGATGTGTGGAATACAAAATCGAAGATTCCTTATTTGCCGGAAAGACTTCAGATTACTGAAAAAAGCCGCAAAAAGAGCGGTATTAAATCATTGGATTTATCCAGTGAAAATAAGTTTCAGGCTTTTATTCATAAGACTTCTTTTGACACATATGACAGTGATGCGGTATGGTACCGGTGGAATATGACAATCAGCCAGAAGGCTTTGTCAGCAAGGGTAGATTCCCTTTTGGCAGAGTGCTATGCAGCAGACCCGGATTTGGTACTGACACAGACAAAGACAGGCGGCTACCGCTCAAAACCTATAAAGTCGCTTGGGCTGGTAAAGAAGATACGGGTTGAGAAAAGGGAAAAGAGCGGGCTTATTACAGAAGTCGTCCTTGTAGGGAAGAAAAATGTTGTGAAGGTATGTACACAGCATAATGTCCGCAAAGTATTAGGGTCGCCTTATGAAACGATATACTATAATCATGGAAAATTAAGGGCGTATATGAGCCTTCTCCCAAGCGCTGCTTTTTTTGTGGCAGATGCTTCTAAAGATAATGAGGCAGCGTTCCAGTTTATTGGCGGCGGGTTTGGCCACGGGGCGGGAATGAGCCAGTATGGCGCTATTACAATGGCAGGGCTTGGAAAAAAATATAATGAGATTCTGGAATATTATTTTACAGGGGCCAATTTAAAAAAGCTATCGGAGATTCCGGCATAAGTGGCTGTTAAAAAAATTTATATTGGATGTTCCTGCTTACGTTTTCTGAAATGCACTGGATGCTGTTTTAAGTAATCATTTAATAATCCGCCTAAAAACAGGATATACATGCAGGCATAAAGCCAGACCATAAGGAGTGCAATGGTTGTCATTGTGCCATAAAATGAGGAATAGTTGCTAAAGGTATCTACATAATAAGAATACAGGATGGAAAAAGCCAGCCAGCCAAATGTAGATAAGAATGCGCCTGGTGCATGGTAACGGAGTTTCCACTTGCAGTTTGGAAGGAAATGATATAAAAGCAGGAATGCTGCAAACAAAATCAAAAAAGAAATCAGCATGCGGAAGTTGATAATATGTTTTGTTATGGAAGCAATTACTGGGAACTGTATTTTAATATGGCTGTGAATCCAGTTCCCAAAAACCAGCAGGGCAAGGGTGGCGATAATCAGCAGGGCAAAAATAATGCTGTAAAGTGCAGCAAATAGGCGGAGCATAATGAAATTGCGGGATTCTTTCTGGCAATATATAGAATTTAAGCCCTGGACCAGGGACAGGAATGCCTTGGAGCCAAGCCAAATTGCACTGACAATGGTAATAGAAAGGAGATGTACGCTGCTAGCCGAATAGATGTCATGGATCAGCGCCCTGATGAATTCATGGAAGGATTCAGGTATAATTGCCAGCAATGGCAGGATAAAACTTTCCTCAGTCAGGGGCGTCAGGCGCAGAAGCGCAAATAAAAATAAAAGGAATGGGAAAAAGGAGAGCATAATAAAAAATGCAGTCTGTCCAGCGTGGGCGGAAAGAGTGCGTTCGTTCATCTGTTCTCCTGTCTGGATGATAAAACGGACAATGGGCAGCGATAAAAGCTGTTCTTTTTTTTGTTTCATGGAAAGACCTCATTTTCTTTGTTTATATTATAATGCTGCGGATTGCTGCATTGCTATCTGCTTTTTACGTGCAGGCACGACGAGTCTGCCTGTTTTCTGAAATTAGCCGTGAATAGTAACCATATTATAACAAAATTTAAAGAAAGTTGGTATCACTAATTGCAAATTTTCATATTTTAGTTATACTAGAAGATATAGGCAAAAGGATTAAAAAATGAAAGGAAGCGATATAATGCATAGTTTTCAGCCAGTTGATTTTGACCAGATGGAGTGCAACCCTTTTAAAATGATAGGAAAGGATTGGATGCTTGTTACAGCAGGAAATGAAGAAAAAGCAAATACAATGACTGCGTCATGGGGTGGCGTCGGCGTGATGTGGGGGAAAAATGTTGCGTTTGTCTTTATCCGTGACAGCCGCTATACAAAAGAGTTTATCGACCGTGAAGGCAGGTTTTCTTTAAGCTTCCCATCAGAGAAATACCGTAAGGAAATGAAATTTTTAGGCGCTGTTTCTGGGAGGGATGAAGACAAAATCAGTGAAGCAAAGTTAAATGTTGGATACCATAATGGTGTTCCTTATATTGATGAGGCGAATATGGTTTTAATCTGCCGTGTTATGTCACAGACTCCGGTGAAGAAAGAAGAGTTTTTAGATGAAGCGATAGATTCACAGTGGTATTCTTCAAAGGATTACCACAAAATGTATATTGCGGAGATTACAGATGTTTTGGCAAGATAGGAGAAAGATAAATATGAAATGCCTTGATTCCGACATAATTTTCTGGTAATATCTGGAAACAGGCAGGATATGCGGATACACTGGGGTCCCAGGCAAATGTATTTTTCATTACAAAGTTGACAGTATTGGGCAGGAGTGGTAGTATATCCATATAGTGGCAGGTGTACATGCAGGCAGAAGATGTTGTGCTTTGCCGGGAAACCGCACAGGGTATACAGTATCTTCTCTGGACACGCTGCAGTACACGATTCATTTAATATTTTAAGGAGGAACGAGTATGAGATTCAGTAAGACATCAAAGAGAGTACTTTCTCTCGCAATGACAGCGGCAGTAGCAGCAAGTTCTGTAGCAGTAGCTCCAGCACCAAAGAAGGCAGAGGCTGCAGGCTATAAAGCATATTTATGCTTTGCATCAAAGACCTATAAAGGAGTACGTTCTAACCATAATGACGGCAATTTTAAATTAGGCGTACATAATGGGAACACAAAGAAGAAGATTAGTGTAAAATGCTCTGACGCTTCTTTCAAGAAGGGTAAAGTTTCCTTTACTGTAAGCGTAACAGGCGCTGCACTGAAAAATGCTTTAAAAGGCGACAAGGGCTTTAATACAATTTATGTAGATACAAACCTTCCAGGAACAAACAAGAAGAAATTCAAAGTTTCCAAGGCTGTATTAAAGATTGATGGAAAAGCTGTTAAGACAATCAGCAATCCTTACCTTACTCCAGATGCTGGTAAGGAAAAGAGTGAGTTTACTCAGATTATGATTGTTAATACATGGAATCCAAATGCTGAGAAGAAGTATAAAGCTTCAAGCCTTACAAAGGTACCAACAAAGAGCATGGCTGTTACAGTTACTGGTACATTAAAATAAGGCAGTTTTCTCTGGAATAATGATATGAATCAGGCGGCTTTCACAGCTCTATGTGGAAGCCGCTTCATTATTTGTAGTGTACGTTGGATAGATTGGTAAGTTCTGGCGGTCCTGAGTATAGTTGTTTGGGGCAGGGAAGGAGGCATAAATCCCGTCAGCTTACTGTGGGCATTTGGTTTTTATGTCGGAAATTGATGGAAAGGTATGGTTACAGAAATGGAAAATCAGGACAGGTTTTTAGGGGTATTACGGGAAATGGTAGAAATCGCCCATACACAGCAGGACAGGCTGACAAAGGAAGAAATTAAGAAATACCTGAATGGGCAGGAGCTTACGGAAAAAAATATGCAGGCGGTATATCATTATCTTGGGGAAAACCAGATTATGGTGGAAGGATATGATTTTATGCCAGAACCATTTTCTGGGGCAGAAGGGCGTCCGGCTAAGAAGGGGAAAAAGGCGTCAGACAGGGAGACACGGAGGGAAGCGAATATGAGGCTGTACCATCAGGAGGTGGAGCAGCTGTCGGGTGATTTAGAGAAAGAAGAAGGGATGCTGCTTTCTTTCCTGAAGGGGGATTTTTCCCTGAAAAATGTGATTATAGAAAAGTATCTCCATAGAGTTGTAGAGTTTGCACAGAAGTATAAGAGCAGGAATGTACCGTTGGATGAAGTGATTGCAGAGGGAAATCTTGGGCTGATGGATGCAATGCAGATTATAATGGAAAACCATGAAGAATATATTCTTCCGGGAGGGTGTGCGGATATTGCTAAATTTTTGGGGACGCTTGAGATGGAAATTGTCCATGCGATGGAATGTTATATTGATGAAATGACAGAATCGAAGGATTGGGAAAATACGATGCTTGCAAAAACGAACCTTTTGCATGAAGCAGTGAAATATATGGCAGAGGAAATGGGGCGTATGCCTGCTTTAGAAGAACTTTCAGAATATACGAAAATATCGGAGAGGGAAATTAAAGAAATATCAGGGCTTTCTAAAGAGGTTAAAAAAAATATATTGGGGGAGAGCTGATGGGGAAGCGGGAAAGAATCAGGGAGATTACAGCTCCGCTGCTTTGCTGGTATGCAAAGCATAAAAGGGAACTTCCATGGAGGGAAGATAAAAATCCATATCATATCTGGATTTCAGAGATTATGCTGCAGCAGACGCGGGTGGAGGCAGTAAAAGGCTATTATGCACGTTTTTTGGAGCGTCTTCCCAGTGTTGCAGATTTGGCTGGGGTATCAGAAGATGAACTGATGAAGCTGTGGCAGGGCCTTGGATATTATAACCGTGCCCGTAACTTAAAAAAGGCAGCAGAAATGATAGTACAGGAATATGGCGGCAGGTTCCCGGATGGGTATGGAGAGCTTTTAAGGCTTCCGGGAATTGGGGAATATACAGCAGGCGCAGTGGCTTCTATTGCGTTTGGGGAGCGGGTGCCTGCCGTAGATGGGAATGTTTACCGGATTTATACAAGGCTGTTTGCGGATGGCAGTGATATTACACAGGGAAAGGTGCAGAAAAGTATCCGTGAGGTTATGGCAGAAGCGGTTCCACAGGACTGCCCAGGAGAGTTTAACCAGGCGCTGATGGATTTGGGCGCTGTAATCTGCCTGCCAAATGGTACGCCGCTCTGCAAAGAGTGCCCTGTGCAGGAATGGTGTCTTGCCGAAAAGGCAGGGGATATGTCCCTGTTTCCGTATAAACCACAGAAAAAGAAAAGGAAGATACAGGACAGGACCGTTTTTTTGATGGAGTACCAAGGGAAGTATTTAATACAGCAAAGGCCCCCAAAAGGGCTTCTGGCAGGCCTTTGGGAGTTTCCGGCACAGGAGGGGAGGCTTTCTGCAGAACAGGTAAAACCGCTTTTAGAAGAATGGGATGCTGATTTTGAGGAGATAGAACTTTTGGGGAGTGGAAAACATATTTTTTCCCATGTGGAATGGCATATGTTAGGCTATCTGGTGCATTTAAGGAAGCTTCCCAGGAAATTGCAGGAGGGGATGGTTCTTTCTTCAGTCGGGCAGATTCAGGAAAAATATAGTATTCCATCTGCGTTTTCTGTCTACCTGAAAGAAATTTTTGCTCGCAGCAAGGAAGGGGCAACACTACAGGAGTAGGACTTAGTGAAATGGGTGTTCCACAATATTTAGTGAAAAAGTTTTAAAAAATCACAAGATATTGTGGACTTTTTTGGCTTCTAATGCTATAATTTACCAAGTTGTTTTGGTATGCAGGATAAGGAGGAAGAAAAGGCAATGAAGGTAACAAAACGGGATGGCAGGATTGTAGAGTATGACCGCAATAAAATTATTATTGCAATCCAGAAGGCAAATGCAGAAGTTGACCGTTATAATCAGGTGACAGAGGAAAAGATAGAATCCATTGTGGCAGGGATCGAAAATATCCATGCGGATAATCTTATGGTAGAGGACATCCAGGATATGATAGAGCAGAAGCTTATGACAGAACATAAATATGAGCTTGCCAAGAAATATATTATTTACCGTTATACAAGGCAGATGGTGCGTCAGGCAAATACAACGGACGATTCGATTATGAGCCTGATTAAAAACAGTAATAAGGATGTTATGGAAGAAAATTCCAATAAAAATGCATATATTGCCTCTACCCAGCGCGATTTGATTGCTGGTGAAGTTTCCAAGGATCTGACAAGGCGCGTGCTTTTGCCGGAGAAAATAGTCAAAGCTCATGAAGAGGGGATTCTCCATTTCCATGACATGGATTATTACCTCCAGAGTATATTTAACTGCTGCCTGATTAATATTGGGGATATGCTGGAGAATGGGACTGTAATGAATGGCAAGCTGATTGAAAGCCCAAAGAGCTTTCAGGTGGCATGTACGGTTATGACGCAGATTATATCGGCCGTAGCCAGCAGCCAGTATGGAGGGCAGTCCGTTGATATCAGGCATTTGGGAAAATATCTCCGTAAAAGCCGGAAAAAATATGAAAAACACTATCATAAAAAATTTGGGGACAGTGTCAGTAAGGAAGTCAGGAATGAGTTTGTAAAAGACCGTGTATATGATGAGTTAAAATCCGGCGTGCAGACAATCCAGTACCAGATTAATACATTGATGACAACAAATGGGCAGTCGCCTTTTGTAACGCTTTTTTTGAATCTGGACAAGGATGATCCGTATATCGAAGAAAATGCAATGATTATTGAGGAAATCTTAAAGCAGAGGATTGAAGGGATTAAAAATGAGAAAGGGATTTATGTGACCCCTGCTTTTCCAAAACTGATATACGTTTTAGATGAACATAATTGCTTGAATGGCGGGAAGTATGATTACTTAACAAGGCTTGCTGTAAAATGTTCTGCAAAAAGGATGTATCCGGATTACATTTCTGCAAAGATGATGCGTGAAAATTATGAAGGAAATGTATTTTCCTGTATGGGGTGCCGCAGCTTTTTAACGCCCTGGAAAGATGAAAATGGGAATTATAAGTTTGAAGGGCGTTTCAACCAGGGGGTTGTCAGCCTGAACCTCCCGCAGATTGCCTTATATGCAAAGGGCGATGAAGAAAAATTCTGGACGCTGCTGGAAGAGCGGCTGTCATTATGTTTTGAAGCCCTAATGTGCAGGCACCATTCCCTAGAAGGGACGCTTTCCGATGTCAGCCCAATCCATTGGCAGTATGGCGCGATTGCACGCCTGAAAAAGGGAGAAAAAATTGATAGGCTCCTGCATGATGGCTATTCGACAATTTCCCTTGGGTATATAGGGCTGTATGAGACGACAAAGCTTATGACGGGCGTAAGCCATACAGAAGCAGAGGGGACAAATTTTGCGCTTCGCCTGATGAAACGCCTTCGGTTAGCGTGCGATACCTGGAAGCTGGAGACAGGGATTGGTTTCGGCCTGTATGGGACTCCGGCAGAAAGCCTTTGTTACCGGTTTGCAGAGATTGACCGGAAAAAATTTGGTGAAGTAAAAGATGTGACGGATAAGGGATATTATACCAATTCGTACCATATTGACGTCCGTGAAAAAATAGATGCTTTTTCAAAATTTAAGTTTGAAAGCCAGTTCCAGAAAATATCTTCCGGCGGTTCAATTTCATATGTGGAAATACCAAATATGCGCCATAACCTGGAAGCTTTAGAGGACGTAGTACGGTTTATTTATGAAAATATCCAATATGCGGAATTTAACACAAAATCGGACTATTGCCATGTATGTGGATATGACGGTGAAATCATGATTAATAAAAAGCTGGAATGGGAATGCCCACAGTGCCACAATAAAAATAAGAATAAAATGAACGTTACAAGGAGAACCTGTGGTTATCTGGGTGAAAATTTCTGGAATGTCGGGAAGACAAAAGAAATCAATTCACGTGTCCTGCATCTTTAAGGAACTGTTAAGAAATTAAATGAACAAATTAATTCTTTCCAGTTCCTAATGAACTGGAAGTGGAGAAAAGAATGAATTATGCTGAGATAAAAAAACATGATGTTGCAAATGGGCCTGGGGTGCGCGTATCGCTTTTTGTAAGCGGCTGTACGCATCACTGCAAGGAGTGCTTTAACCCGGAGACTTGGGATTTTAAGTATGGGAAGCCTTTTACGCAGGAAACAGTGAAAGATATTCTGGGATATCTGGAGCCGGATTATATCAAGGGGCTTACATTGCTTGGCGGCGAACCTTTTGAACATGTTAATCAGCAGGGGCTGCTTCCGCTGGTAAAGGCTGTCAGGGAAAAATTCCCACAAAAGGATATCTGGTGTTTTACAGGGTATGATTTTGAAAAGGATATCATGGGGCGGATGGTTTCTGAATGGGAAGAGACGGAAAAACTTCTGCGCTGCATAGATGTGTTGGTAGATGGGGAATTTATGATTGATAAAAAAGATTTGAACCTGGTTTTTAAAGGCTCATCTAACCAGCGGACGATTCTGGTGCAGGAGTCTTTAAGCAGTAAAAAGGTCTGTTTGTGGCAGCAGCCATAAGCAGGCTGTCGGGTACGGAGTGGACTGTTGTTACTATTCACGGCCGTTCTTTTTTCATGCGATAGACCCTCTGCCTTCGGCATAGGCCACTGCTATGCAGCTTTGTCTATCTTATGAAAAAGAACAGCCTTTACAGTCCATTTCTGGAAAAGAGCCAAAATCTTATGTGCAGGCACAACGATTTCAGCTTTTTTCAGAAATGAACCGTGAATAGTAACAGACCATAATGTTTTCTAAATTTCCCTGAAAAAAAACTTGAAATTTATGGGCAAATTGGGTACAATAGGGATTGGGGATGGAAGAATTTGCTAATATTTCCTAAATATGCCGTTGGCTGGTTTAGATGTGTGATTTATTATCATGTGGACAAGTTCATATGATAAAATATATATTTTTTAGGAGGATTTAAAACATGGCAGTTAAAGTTGCAATCAATGGTTTTGGACGTATCGGACGTCTTGCATTCAGACAGATGTTTGGTGCGGAGGGTTATGAAGTAGTAGCTATTAACGATTTGACAAGCCCTAAGATGCTTGCTCATCTTTTAAAGTATGACTCATCACAGGGAAAATATGAGAAGGCTGATACAGTTTCCGCAAGCGAGGATTCTATTACAGTAGATGGTAAGGAAATTAAGATTTATGCTTTCCCGGATGCAAACAACTGCCCTTGGGGTGATTTAGGTGTTGATGTTGTCCTGGAGTGCTCTGGTTTCTATACTTCAAAGGACAAGGCACAGGCTCATATCAATGCAGGCGCACGTAAGGTAGTTATTTCTGCTCCAGCAGGCAATGACCTTCCTACAGTTGTTTATAACACAAACCATACGACATTAAAGCCAGAAGATACAATTATTTCTGCAGCTTCCTGCACAACAAACTGTCTGGCACCTATGGCTGACGCTCTTAACAAGTATGCTCCAATTGAGTCTGGTATCATGGTAACAATTCATGCATATACAGGTGACCAGATGACTTTGGATGGTCCTCAGAGAAAAGGTGATTTAAGAAGATCCCGTGCAGCAGCAGTAAATATTGTTCCTAACTCTACAGGTGCAGCTAAGGCAATCGGCCTTGTTATCCCAGAGTTGAATGGCAAGTTAATTGGTTCTGCACAGCGTGTTCCTACCCCAACAGGTTCTACTACAATTTTAACAGCAGTAGTTAAGGGTACAGATGTTACAGTTGACGGCATCAATGCAGCTATGAAGGCAGCAGCAAATGAATCATTTGGCTACAATGAGGATGAAATCGTTTCTTCTGACGTAATTGGCATGAGATTTGGTTCCCTCTTTGATGCTACACAGACAATGGTAAACAAAGTAGCAGATGATTTATATGAGGTTCAGGTTGTATCATGGTATGACAATGAGAATTCTTACACATCTCAGATGGTAAGGACAATTAAGTATTTCTCAGAGTTAGCTTAATCTAAAACAAAGATCCATATACGGGTCCGGTCTTTCAGTGGGCCGGGCCTGGTTTTTACTTTATAGGAAATTTCGCTGTAATGTAGTGGTTGTCGACAAGAATTGCAAAGCAATTCTTGTTAGGGCACCGCCTGCGCTGGTGCCCTTTTTTATGGGATAGGAAATGGAGGAAAAGCATGTTAAATAAGAAATCAGTAGATGATATTAATGTAAAAGGTAAGAAAGTATTAGTTAGATGTGATTTTAATGTACCATTGCAGGAGGGAAAGATTACAGACGAGAACCGTCTTGTAGCAGCGCTTCCTACAATTAAGAAGCTGATTGCTGATGGCGGGAAAGTGATTCTCTGCTCTCATTTAGGCAAGCCAAAGGGTGAGCCGAAGCCGGAACTTTCTTTAGCTCCTGTTGCGAAAAGGCTTTCTGAACTGTTGGGGCAGGAAGTGAAGTTTGCAGCAGATGCAAATGTTGTTGGCGACAATGCAAAGGCAGCAGTGGAGGCTATGAGCGAAGGGGAGGTAATTCTCCTGGAAAATACCCGTTACAGAATTGAAGAGACAAAGAATGGGGAGGCTTTCTCAAAAGAGCTTGCTTCCTTGGCAGATGTTTTTGTAAATGATGCATTTGGTACTGCCCACAGGGCGCATTGCTCAAATGTTGGCGTAACCGAGTTTGTAGATGGGGATTGTGTGGTAGGCTATCTGATGCAGAAAGAGATTGACTTCCTTGGAAATGCAGTAAATAACCCTACAAGGCCGTTTGTAGCAATTCTTGGCGGGGCTAAGGTTTCTTCTAAGATTTCCGTAATCAATAATTTACTGGACAAGGTGGATACTTTGATTATCGGCGGTGGGATGGCTTATACCTTTATGGCTGCACATGGAGAAGAGGTTGGTAAATCCCTCTTGGAAGAAGATTATAAGCAGTATGCGCTTGATATGGAAAAGAAGGCAGAGGAAAAAGGCGTGAAGCTTTTGATTCCGATTGATACTGTAGTTGCAGATGATTTTTCAAATGACGCAAACTTTAAGACAGTAGGAAGAAATGAAATTCCGGCTGACATGGAAGGACTTGATATTGGACCTGAAACATCAAAGCTGTTTGCAGATGCTATTAAAGGCGCTAAAACAGTTGTATGGAATGGGCCGATGGGATGCTTCGAGATGCCAAACTTTGCTAAGGGTACAGTTGAAGTGGCAAAGGCAATGGCAGAACTGGAAGATGCTACTACTATAATTGGTGGTGGTGACAGTGCGGCTGCTGTTAACCAGTTGGGCTTTGGCGATAAGATGACACATATTTCTACAGGCGGCGGCGCTTCCCTTGAGTTTTTGGAAGGGAAAGAACTTCCGGGTGTTGCTGCAGCAGATGATAAATAAAAAATAGAAGGAAAGAGGGTTAAAATGGCAAGAAAGAAAATTATTGCGGGCAACTGGAAAATGAATAAGACTCCAAGCGAGGCAGTTGCATTAGTAAATGAATTAAAAGATTTAGTAAAAAATGATAATGTGGATGTAGTATATTGTGTTCCTGCAATTGATATTGTCCCGGTAGTGGAGGCAGTAAAAGGTACAAATGTTTCTGTTGGCGCTGAAAATATGTATTTTGAAGAAAGCGGTGCATATACTGGTGAGATTTCAGCAGCAATGTTAAAAGACGCCGGCGTAAAATATGTAATTATCGGCCACTCTGAAAGACGCGATTACTTTAAAGAGGATGACTGCCTGTTGAACAAAAAAGTGAAAAAGGCTTTTGAAGCAGGCCTGACACCAATTCTTTGCTGTGGCGAGTCTTTAGAACAGAGGGAAATGGGCGTAACGATGGACTGGATCCGTTATCAGATTAAATCTGACCTTGCAGGGGTTACGGCAGATCAGGTGAAAGGACTGGTAATTGCTTATGAGCCAATCTGGGCAATCGGGACTGGCAAGACTGCAACTTCTGACCAGGCGCAGGAGGTTTGCAAGGGAATCCGTGACTGCATAGCGGAAGTATATGATGCAGAGACGGCAGAAGCAGTACGTATCCAGTATGGTGGTTCTATGAATGCAGGCAATGCTGCAGAACTTCTCGCAAAGCCGGATATTGACGGTGGTTTAATTGGCGGGGCTTCTTTGAAAGCTGACTTTGGCAAGATTGTAAATGCATAAGTATAGGTTTTTTACAAAAATCTGATACTTCAGGAATATGGTAAAATGGGGGTATCAAGGGAAATGGATTCCTTTGATACCTCTTTTTGGTGTCTTAGAAACCAGCTAAACTATCATAAATATATATCATAATATCAGAAATGATAAATTTCAAAAACTATCATATATGCAGTTTTATGGGAACTATCATACAACTATTATAATTGGAGGAGGATAATATTGAAGACAAGACGGTTTAAGGGAATTGAAAGGCAGATGTTTTTATGGTAGTATATAATCTATATACATAAATCTTACAAGAGGTGAAGCTGCTGGCAGAACCAGAAGAAAAACTGAGAGTTTCCACAGGCAAAAGGGACAGGGTGTTAATACATACAATTAAAAGTTCTTTGAAAGAGGAATTTTTTGATGGGAAAGACATTTGTATTGATGTAAAGGTAAAGATGGTATATGATGGCAGGGATGGTGACATTATCAGCCAGTATGTTGAATTTACAAAAGTATGTAATGGACAGACAGAGGTTTATGGCAGGACCAGGAAGGCTATACAGGAAGCAGTCAGGATATGCAGGGATAAAAATGTATTGAAAGAATATCTGGAAAGCAGGGAGCAGGAGGTGGTAGATATGATGATGGAACTGTATGACGAGCAGGAGATACTTAAATCTTATGTTGAAAGTGAAAGATTTCTTGTGGGGTAGGCAAGGTGTACAAAAGCATATAGAAATGAGGGAAGATATGAAGAAAAAATTTTGGGCAATGATTATGCTGGGGGCTGCAATCAGCACAGCATCCTGCGCCGGCATTATGGCGCAGAAAAACACCGTGCAGGCGGCGCAGGAGGATGCCGTGCCTGCGCTGGCAGTTACAATGTCAAAGGAGAGCGGCTGTTACCCAGATGCTTTTTCCCTGGACATTACCTGTGAAGGGGCAGAAAAGATTTTTTATACGACAGATGGCAGTAATCCAATGACAAGTGAAACCAGAAAAGAGTATAAAGGCGCTGTTTTTGTGACAGACAGGAAAAGTGAGCCAAATGTATTGGCTGCTGTGGAGCCTGTGCTGTTTGACTGTGCCTATTCTTCTTATAATGGGTCAAGATGTAAGGCGCCAGAAGATAGTGAAGTTGATAAGGCAACGGTTATTAAAGCGGTTGGGATAGACGCTTCTGGCAATTATTCTGGTGTTGTTACGAATACTTATTTTGTTGGTTCTATGGCAGAGCATATCCAGGGGATAGAAGAGAGCTGCAAAGCGGCAGGCATCCCGCTTGCAATTATGTCAGTTTCTATGGATTATAATGATCTTTTCGATTATGAGAAAGGGATTTATGTAAGGGGGAAGATTTTTGAAGATGCATACCGTGACTGGATGGCAGGGAAAAATCCAGATGCGAAAGAATTAAGGAATTTGGAGGCAAATTACACACAGAGAGGGTCCGAATGGGAGAGGACAGCACATATTGATTACCTGGAGAGCGATGGGAGGGCGGCTTCCTGCAAACTGCAGCAGGATTGTGGAATCAGGATGCAGGGAAATTATTCCCGCTCAGATTTGCAAAAGGGGTTCCGGCTTTATGCAAAGAAGGAATACGGTGAGAAGAATTTTAATTATCCGTTTTTTGGGGAAGATTTAAAAGATGATGCAGGGGCAGTAAAAAGCAAGTTTAAAAGGCTGACTTTGCGGAATGGAGGAAACGCGTCTTTTCTTGCAAAATACAATGATGCTTACTGGCAGTCCCTTTTGAAGGATTCGCATTGTGATACGCAGGCTTCCAGGGCATGTATTGTTTATCTAAACGGAGAATACTGGGGAATTTATATTTTGCAGGAGGAATTTAACGACGATTATTTTGAAGATACGCATGGCGTAGTGAAAGAAGATGTTGTCGTTTATAAGGGCGATGCAGAAAAATACGACTGTGGTTATAAGCTGGAAGAGGGGACGCTTCCCAAGGGAGAAACAGACGAGGGGTATTATTTATCGGGCCTGACGGAATTTTTTAAGTCGCATTCTGATTTAAAAAAGGAAGAGGATTATCAGGAATTTTCTAAGCTTGTCGATATAGATTCTGTAAGGGATTATTTTGCGGCACAAATCTGGATGAATAATAAATGGGATTGGCCTGGAAAAAACTGGACCATGTGGAAAACTATAAAGACAAATGTATCCAACCCATATGCGGACGGAAGATGGCGTCTTTGTTTCTATGATTTAGATTTTGGTGGAATCAGCGGCGCATGGTCGGCGTATGAAAATACGATTCAGTTAGATAATTATAAAGAATATGGGCTTCTGGATATGGATACAAAAAATCCGGTGGTATTGTGTTTTGCATATCTTATGAGCAATGAGGGATTCCGTGACAGCTTTAAACAGAGGATTACAGAGTTTGACAAGGGGATTTTTGAGAAAAATGCGGCGACAAAGGCATGTGAAAAGTATCTGGATATTTACCAGCCATTGTATCAGCAGTATTTTGCAAGATTTTTTGGGGCTGAGGAAGCCGGACGTTATGCAGAAGAAGCTGTGGCGGGAGGATATGGAAGCTATACCTGCATAACTGAGTTTATAAATGGGCGTTCTGAATATCTGCCGGTTATGCTGGAGTGGGTAGATGAATTTTATAATACGCATACAGTTTATAACAGCAAGACTGCCGCAAAAAAGAAGACAATTAAGAATTTATCTGTTACTGCAAAAAAAGGAACAACAGTGATAAAGATAAAGACAATTAAGAAGGCAAAAGTGGTTGTTACAGTATCACAAAAAATAATAAAGTCAGGAAAAAAGACGGTGAAAAAGCTGACAGTTAAGCCGGAAAAAAATAAGAGGGGGACAGTTTCTGTAAAACTATCAAAGAAATTGAAGAAAGGCATGAAAATTACGGCCAGGGTAACAAAGGAAGGTTATAAGGCAAAAACAAAGACAGTTACAATAAAGTAAGAGGGGAAGGGCAAATGACAAGACAGGGCGCAGTATTTCAGAGATATGAAAAGAAATACCTTTTGGACAGGGGACAATATGAGGGATTCCGGGAGGCAATGGAAGGTTATATGCAGGTTGATGAGTATGGAAAAAGTATGATTTGCAATATTTATTATGATACGGAACAGTATGATTTAATCCGTGCATCTATAGAAAGGCCTCCGTATAAGGAAAAACTGCGCTTACGCAGTTATGGGATTCCAAAACTTTCAGACACTGTGTTTTTGGAAGTGAAAAAAAAGTATAGGGGGATTGTATATAAGCGCAGGATTGCCCTCCCTTTAGAAGAAGCATATAAAAGCCTCGAAAGAGGAATGCTTACAGGAGAAAAAGGACAGATTGGGCAGGAAATTAATTATTTCATTAAAAGATATCATCCTGTACCGAAACTTTATCTTGCTTATGATAGGATTGCCATGTATGGTACAGAAGATAGCGAACTGCGCATGACGTTTGATTTTTCAGTAAGAAGCCGGGAAGAAGAACTGGATTTGGCAAAAGGAGACAGGGGGGAGCTTCTTTTGGATGAGGGAACGGTCATTTTGGAAATTAAGGTTAGGGATGCATACCCGTTTTGGCTGGTGCAGGCTTTGGAGCAGTTTGAAATTTATCCAGCTTCTTTTTCTAAGTATGGAAATGTTTATAAAAGAGTAATTTTACCAGAGTATTTGAGGAACTATAAATAGAGCAGAGTATCTGTTTATGTTCCTGGAAAGTAGTTTATTTTGAGGGGGATATCGTATGTTTGAGAGTGTATTGAGTAATGCCGGCCACAGTTTGACAATGCTGTCGGCGGTAGAATGTACCGGGGCGTCGCTTCTTTTGGGGCTTGTGATAGCTGCCTGCTATTATTTTACCGGGCGGGGTACAAAAAATTTTTGTGCTGCGCTTGTGGTGCTTCCGGCAATGGTCCAGACTGTGATTATGATGGTAAATGGAAGCCTTGGGACAGGGATTGCAATCGTTGGGGCATTTAGCCTAATCCGGTTCCGGTCGCTTCCAGGGAACAGCCATGATATTAGCTGCATTTTTTTTGCAATGGTTGTAGGGCTGGCAAATGGAATGGGTTACATAACGTATGCAGTATTTATTACTTTATTTATTGGAACCGCTATGCTGATGCTGCATTTTGTGCCGCTTCCGCCAAAAACGGAAAAAAGGCAGGAGCTAAAGATAACGATTTACGAAGATTTGGACTATACGGATATTTTTAATGATTTATTTGAAGAATATCTTGTTTCTTTTGAACAGCAGTCTGTTAAAACAGTAAATATGGGAAGCATGTATGAGATTGTTTATCTGATTGAGCAAAAGGATAAGGCGCGGGAAAAGGAAATGATTGATGCTATCCGCTGCCGTAATGGAAATCTGACAATTGTCTGCCGCCGGATGGCGGCGCCTTCGGGACAGCTTTAGTAATACCCGTTGTGTGAAACAGACTTTGTAATATGAAAAAGAAAGGAGGATGACAGAAAATGGAGATTTTAGATATTGCCGGTTTATCCATGGGGATGTCACAGGCAAAGGCTGTAACGGATGTTGGTACAGCAATGCTTGCCAAAAGTCTTGATATGGTAGAGACGCTTGGGGATGGAATGGTGGAAATGATGCAGCGTTCCATGATGGAAAACTCTGTAATGCCAAATCTGGGCGGAAATATTGATATTATGGTCTGAATTAGGTAGAATGGTTGATAGAAACCGGGAGAATAAGTTTTAAGTCTAAGGTGGAATGGAGGCAGATTATGAGCAGAAAACCTGTAGTTTTGATGGTATTGGATGGATATGGATTAAATGAGAAGACGGAAGGCAATGCGATTGCACAGGCCAAAACACCTGTGATGGACAAGCTGATGGCAGAATGTCCGTTTCAGAAAGGGAATGCCAGCGGGCTCAGCGTAGGGCTTCCAGATGGGCAGATGGGAAATTCAGAGGTTGGGCACATGAATATTGGCGCCGGCCGCATAATCTATCAGGAGCTTACCCGCATTTCAAAAGCGATTGAGGATGGAGATTTCTTTGAAAATAAGGCTCTTTTGGCGGCAGTCGAAAATGTTAAAAAGAATGGTTCAGACCTTCATTTATACGGACTGTTATCTGATGGAGGGGTACACAGCCATAATACGCATGTCTATGGTTTATTAGAACTTGCAAAAAGAAATGGCGTGGAAAATGTATATGTCCATACATTTTTGGATGGGCGCGATACGGCTCCAACTTCTGGTAAAGGATTTATGGAAGAGCTGCAAAAGAAAATGGATGAAATCGGCGTAGGGCAGATTGCCAGTGTCCATGGACGTTATTATGCAATGGACCGCGATAACAACTGGGACAGAACAAAGATTGCATATGACGCGCTTGTAGCAGGGGAGGGCAAAAAGGCAGAAAATGCGGTGCAGGCTGTTGCAGATTCCTATGCAGAAGATATTACAGATGAATTTGTTGTGCCAACGGTTATTGAGAAGGATGGAAAACCAATTGCAACGATTAAGCCAAACGATTCTATTATTTTCTTTAATTTCCGTCCAGACAGGGCGCGCCAGATTACGCGTACATTCTGTGACGAGGAGTTTGACAAATTTGAGCGTGTCAATGGGTTTATGCCTTTAACCTATGTCTGCTTTACAGATTATGATGAAACGATTGGCAATAAACTGGTTGCCTTCGTAAAGGAAAGCATAGAAAATACATTTGGCGAGTTTTTGGCGGCAAATGGTAAAAAGCAGCTCCGTTTGGCAGAGACTGAGAAATATGCCCATGTTACCTTTTTCTTTAATGGCGGTGTGGAAGAGCCAAATAAAGATGAAGACCGTTCGCTCGTTAAGTCCCCTTCTGTGGCGACATATGATTTACAGCCTGAAATGAGCGCTCCGGAAGTAGGGGAAAGGCTGACTGCAGCAATAACTTCCGGCCAGTATGATGTGATTGTCATTAATTTTGCCAATCCTGACATGGTAGGCCATACAGGGGTAATCCCTGCGGCAATTAAGGCGGTTGAGCGGATTGACCAGTGTGTTGGTGCAGCAGTAGAAGCGGTAAAGAAAGTGGATGGCGTACTTTTTATCTGTGCAGATCATGGCAATGCAGAACAGATGGTTGATTACGAGACAGGCGAGCCGTTTACAGCGCATACTACAAACCCTGTTCCATTTATTTTAGTAAACTATGATGACGCATATACTTTGCGTGAGGGCGGATGTCTTGCTGATATTGCCCCAACTTTAATTGAGATTATGGGATTGGAGCAGCCGGCAGAAATGACAGGAAAGTCACTTCTTATTAAAAAATAGGGCTTGAAAATCAGAACAAGCTATGCTATGATATTTCTTATCTGTGTAAATGCAGTTTTTAGGATCAGAAACTGTTTAACACATCAGGGCGCTTGGCATTAAACATGCCCTAGATTGGAGGAAATTTTCATGATTCAGGCAATTCACACCATTCTGTTGATTGTATATATTATTGTTTGCGTAGCATTAACAGTAGTTGTACTGATGCAGGAGGGGAAGCAGGCAGGTCTTACCGGTGCAATCAGCGGTGCTGCAGAGACATACTGGGGTAAGAACAAAGGACGTTCTATGGAAGGTGGGATGGTATTAGCCACAAAAGTCCTTGCCGCTTTATTTATAGTAATTTCTTTGTTGCTTAATTTAAAGATTTTTGCATAAAGGGATGGTTTATGGGGACTGTCTGTTTCGGGGATTCCTGGACGGACAGTCCTTTTTATAATATCAGGAGGGAATCTTTTTGTTTCTTTTTTGGCAATAAACACGAAAAACAGGAAATTGCCTGTTATGATGTGGTGTGGTATACTATAGTTAATTATGGAAAATTGTGTTGCAGCGCAGTAAAGAATCGGGGTGATTAAAATGACGAGAGAAGAAATGAACAGTAAAAAAGAGATGATTCTTAAATTTGTCTCTTCCAAAGAGTATAAACCAATGTCTGCAAAGGAGATGGGTGTTGTACTGCAAGTGCCGGCAAAGGACAAAAAAGTATTTCGTGAGGTGTTAAATGAACTTTTGGGGGATGCAAAACTCCATCTGGATTTAAAGGGGAAGATTAAACCATTGTCTGAAAATATGATAACCGGAAAATTTATGGCAACCCAGAAGGGGTTTGGTTTTGTACGCGTTGAGGGGGAGGCAGAGGATATTTTTATACCAATGCACCATACAAAGGGAGCGCTTGACGGCGATACAGTACAGATAATGCTGGATAAGAATGCCAGGGGAAAAAAGCGTGAGGGGGAAGTTATAAACATTTTAGAGAGAGGTTCTGCTATTGTGGTAGGGACATATTCAAGCAGCAGGAGTTTTGGGTTTGTCACTGCGGATAACCATAAATTTACAAAAGATATATATATTGCGAAGGCAGATACCAAAGGAGCAATTACAGGCCATAAGGTAGTTGTCGAGATTGTAGACTATGGAAATGAGTCCAGGAACCCTGAGGGAAGGATTTTGGAAATTTTGGGACATATAAATGACCCTGGGGTTGATATATTATCTGTAATTAAGGCATATGGGCTGCCGGAGGAATATCCTGATGCAGTAATGGACCAGGTTGCAGATACTGCGGATGAGGTGGCGGCGCATGAAATAGAGGGCAGGGCAGATTACCGAAATCTTTGTACTGTTACAATTGACGGCGAGGATGCGAAGGATTTGGATGATGCAATTACCCTGACAAAGGAAGAGGGCATATATCATCTTGGGGTGCATATTGCGGATGTCAGCCAGTATGTGACAGAAAACTCTCCGCTTGATAGAGAAGCCCTGAAACGGGGGACGAGTGTTTATCTGGTTGACCGTGTTATCCCGATGCTGCCCCATAAGCTTTCCAACGGTATCTGCTCCCTGAATCAGGGCGTGGACAGGCTGGCATTGTCCTGTATGATGGATATTAACGCAAAGGGGGAGATTATCAGGCATAGGATTGAAGAAAGCGTAATCCATGTTGACCGCAGGATGTCGTATACAAGCATACACAAGATAATTGAGGAAGAGGATGCTGCAGAAAAACAGGAGTATATAGAACTGGTTCCAATGTTTGAACTGATGTACGAATTGGCGGCAATATTACGGGAACGGCGTTTTAAGCGGGGTTCCATTGATTTTGATTTTGCAGAAAGTAAGATTACGCTGGATGAAAAAGGGAAGCCCCTTGATGTACAGATATATGAACGGAATAATGCGCATCGGATTATTGAAGAGTTTATGCTGGCTGCCAATCAGACAGTAGCAGAAGAGTACTATTGGCAGGAGCTGCCGTTTGTCTATCGGACGCATGAAATGCCAGACAGTGAAAAAATCCAGCAGTTAAGCGCTTTTGTTGCTAATTTTGGATATACCATTAAGATGAATGCAGACGAGGAAATCCATCCAAAGGAAATCCAGAAATTAATGAAAAAGGTAGACGGCACAGCAGAAGAGGCATTAATCAGCCGGCTGGCACTGCGTTCTATGAAGCAGGCAAAATATACGGTTGGCTGCGAAGGGCATTTTGGGCTGGCAATGAAATATTACTGTCATTTTACCTCGCCAATCCGCCGTTATCCTGATTTACAGATTCATCGGATTATTAAGGAAAATCTTCATGGGAAAATGGCTGATAAAAGGCTGGAGCATTACCAGAAAATCCTTCCAGAGGTAGCGGAACGTTCAAGCATGATGGAACGCCGTGCAGATGATGCAGAACGCGAAGTAGAAAAAATGAAAAAAGCAGAGTATATGGAGCAGTTTATTGGGGAAACGTTTGAGGGGATCATTTCTGGCGTCACATCCTGGGGAATGTATGTAGAACTTCCAAACACGATTGAGGGGATGATTCATATTGCAGATATTCCAGGGGATTATTATTATTTTGAAGAAGAGAAATATCAGATGATTGGGGAGCGCACGCACAGAATTTTTAAGCTTGGGCAGTCCATCCGGGTTACAGTGGATGCGGTGGATAAGCTGCTTCGTACAATTGATTTTGTTGTTGCTGATGAGGAAGAATGTCCGGATGTTATAGAGGAAAGTGCTGATAAAGAAAAAGCAGAACCTGTTATTGAGATAAAACCAGAGAAAACGCCAAGGACAGCGAAGCGGGCAGAAGGTAAGAAGGCTGCAATGTTTGAAAAGAAACAGGAAGAGAAAAAAGGCATTTCCAAAAGGACTGCTATAAAAAGAGCAGAGGAAGAAAAGAGGAAGAGGCAGGGCACATCTGGGAAAAAGGCTGTAAAAAAAGCAGGCAAAAGCCTTTTGGCAAAGAAAAAGGAATTGCAGGAGCGTAAGGCAAGGCTCGTTAAAAAAGAAGAGATTGAAAAGACATTTGCAAAAAAAGCGGCTGCAAAAAAGAAGGCAGCGTTGGTGGCAAAGGAGGTTTCAAAGCTGACAGGCACTGCAAAAAAGAAAGCAGCGAAACGGAAAAAGATGTCTGCAAAGCGCGCTGGGATTCCGTCTGGAAAGAGAGGAAAGTAGGATATGGCAAAGGAAGTAAAAAAAATGGTTGCCAATAATAAAAAAGCATTTTTTGATTACTTTATTGAGGATAAATATGAAGCGGGGATTTCACTGGCAGGGACGGAGGTGAAATCCCTGCGTATGGGTAAATGTAGCATAAAAGAGGCTTTTATCCGTATTGAAAAGGGGGAAGTTTATGTATATAATATGCATATCAGCCCATATGAAAAAGGAAATATTTTTAATAAAGACCCTCTCCGGGTAAAAAAACTTTTGCTGCACCGATATGAAATCCGTAAAATTGAAGGGCAGATTGCCCAGAAGGGTTATACGGTAGTTCCGCTTAATGTCTACTTTAAGGGAAGCCTGGTAAAAGTGGAGATTGGCCTGGCAAAAGGGAAAAAGCTTTATGATAAGCGGCAGGAGATTGCGAAAAAAGATCAGAGAAGGGAAGCTGAAAAACAGTTTAAAGTGAAAAATCTATATTAAAATGTATTAAATGACTGTGAACTTGGTGTTGGCTTTAGGAAAAGAATGCGGACGGAGGGTATAGGTTTGATTGACGAGAAAAAATATAATGAGGATGTACTAGGAACTCTGGTTTCTTTTCTGGATGCTTCTCAGATGGATGGTGTTATAGAGGGGGAACTATCAGAGAAAGTCCATGCATTAGAGAAGCAGATTGTGCAGGAGGCTAGCTTTTTCCGAAAATTTGCGGATAAGATGCCAGGTGGATTTTTTATTTATCATGCAGATGAAAAAGAAGAATTGATTTATGCAAATGAGACGATGCTGCAGATTTTTAACTGCAGTACGCTGGAGGAGTTCCGGGAACACACAGGAAATTCATTTCGGGGGATTGTGCATCCTGACGATTTAGAAGAGGTAGAACAGAGTATTAAAGAACAGATTGCTGTCAGCCATTTTGATTTGGACTATGTAGAATACAGGATTATCCAAAAAGGCGGCGGGATACGTTGGCTGGAGGACTATGGGCATTTTGTCCATAACGAGAAAATTGGTGATATTTTTTATGTGTTTGTAGGGGATGCGACAGAGAAGAGGGAGCGCTGGATGACGAAGGCAAATAGCGCAAGGACGCTGTTTCTTTCAAACATGTCCCATGATATAAAAACTCCAATGAATGCGATTATTAATTTCACTTCACTGGCCCAAAATAATCTGGATGATAAAGAGAAACTTAGTCGGTATCTGGAATTGATTTCAGAATCCAGCAGCCAGTTGATGCAGCTATTAAATGATGTGCTGGAAATATCAAGAGTGGAGTCTGGTGAAGTTTCTATAGAGGAAGAAGAGTGCAACCTCCAGAATTTGATGCAGAAAGTGCAGTCTTCTTTGCTCTCGCGTGCTGCTGATAAAGAGATGTCGGTATCATTGGATATTTCCAGGTTACGCCATAAGACAGTGTATGCTGACAAACATAAGCTTAGGCTGGTCTTTTCCTATCTTACAGATAATGCCCTAAAATATACAAAAAATGGAGGAAGGATAACAATCGCTTTATCAGAACGCGAGGAGAAAAAGGGGGCTTCAGAGTATTGTTTTGTTGTAGAGGATAATGGAATTGGGATGGGCAGGGAATTTCTGCAGCATCTTTTTGAGCCGTTTGAGAGGGAAAAGAATACGACATTAAGCGGTATTTATGGAACTGGCCTTGGAATGACAGTGACAAAGAATCTTGTGGAACTGATGGGAGGAACGATTGAGGCATCCAGCGTAGTTGGGGAGGGAAGCAGGTTTACAATCAGGATTTCCTTCCGTTGGGTGCAGGACTGTATGGCCGCTGCCAGCCTGGAGGATGGAAAAAAGGTTAAAAGACGTAAATCTGGTGCAAAGAGGATTTTAATTGTTGATGATAATGAAATAAACCTGGAAATTGAAAATGAGGTGTTAAAGCAGGCAGAATTTCTTGTTGAGACAGCTACGGATGGAAGTATTGCAGTGGAAAAGGTAAAGCAGTCAAAGCCGGGGTATTATGATTTGATTTTGATGGATATACAAATGCCGGTGATGGATGGATATGATGCTACAAGAGTAATCCGTGAAATTGAAAATCCGGCTTTGGCCGGCATCCCGATTATTGCGGTTTCTGCCAATACATTTGAAGAAGACAGGAGAATGGCAATTGAGAGCGGGATGAACGCACATTTGGGGAAACCTCTGGAACCGCCTAAGCTGTATAAAATGATTGAGAAATTTTTTAAGGAGTAAAAAGGAAATGCACAAAAAGGAAAAAGCTGCCATATGATTATCATAATAGGATGGTAGAATTTTCTTTGTGCAAAAGCAGAGTGAGAGTACAAGGTGTCAAAGGCTCTTGATTCTTGCTAAGGCAATGATTGTGATGGTCTGGAAATACAGAAAAAGGGGAGGAATAATGAATCAGAAACGTTTAAAAATAGGAATCTATCTTTTTATGGCAGCAATTCTTCTATGCGCTGGAAGAATCATATATGTGGATGCAATTGCTGCTAAAAATAATGCGTCGTCGTTACAAGGGGCAGCAAAAGGGGGAGAAACTGTATCAGGTTCTGCAATTACTATAAAAGGGGAAATGAGGGCGGTTTGGATTTATTATAATGAAATGAAGAAAAAAGCAACTTCTTATAGTAAATGGAAAAGTTATATTGACCAGACGTTTGATGCCTGTAAGGCAAAGAAGATGAACACTGTTATTTTGCAGGTCCGGCCTTGTGCAGACGCTATGTATCCGTCAGACTATTTTCCCTGGTCTGAATACGCAACAGGGAAAGCAGGTAAAAGCCCGGGGTTTGATCCTTTAAAATACGCAGTTACAGCGGCCCATAAAAGAAAGCTTGCAATCCAGGCATGGATTAACCCATATAGGATTACGTTGTCTTCAACAAAAATATCTTCGCTGCCAAAAGATTCTATTGCACGGAAATGGGCGTCTTCTAAAAAGAAATCAGAGCGAAGGAATGTGCTGTCTGTAAATGGGGCGTTATATTTCAATCCGGCTTCGACAGATGTCCAGATGCTGGTTGCCAGCGGCGTAAAAGAAATTGTCAAAAATTATGACGTTGATGGAATACATATGGATGATTATTTTTATCCAAGTCTGGGAACAGCCAATATGAAGAAATTTGATTACAGTGAATATAAGTCATATGTTAAACGCTGTAACCAAGAGAAGGAAGAAGCAAAATCGCTTGTGAGCTGGCGGCGGCAGAATGTAAATAAGATGGTAAAAAAGGTGTATGCAGCAGTGAAAAAGGCAGATAAAAACTGTCTGTTTGGCATTAGCCCGGCTGGAAATATTGATAACCTTTATTCCAAGACGTCTTATTACAGTCCGGTAAAAACCTGGATGAAAACTTCAGGTTATATTGATTATATCTGTCCACAGATCTATTGGTCCTTTACACAGAAGTCTGCGCCATATAAGAAAATGGTAAAAGAATGGACTTCCCTGAAACGGAGCAGTTCTGTTAAATTGTATATTGGGCTTGCAGGCTACAGGGCAGGCATATCTGCAAAGGAGGCCAAGGCCGTGTCAGACCCTGGCTGGTCTAAGAGTAATACAATATTAAAACGGCAGGTTGAGTATGCCCGTTCCACAAAAGAAGTCAGTGGGTTCTGTATTTTTTCTTATGGAACGTTTACAAGGGCATCAGCACAAAAAGAGGTGAAGAATCTTTTAAAAATTTTAAAATAAGGCGGCAGTTAATGTCTTAGAAGTAAAAAATCCATCCACTATTGATTTTAATGCCAATAGCGGATGGATTTTTTTAGAAGTGGAGCTGCGGGGAGTTGAACCCCGGTCCGAACCCAGATTCAATGTACTTCTACTGTCATAGTCAGTGTTTATTCATTCCCTTCAGACAACACCCGCTGACAGGTTTTGCCCTTTAGTAGCTTCATATATTTTCTGCTGCCGCAAAGCTTTGGCAGCAGAGTTTCCCGCAAGTCGATGCCGGTAACCCTAACGGCGGGGCATTAGGACCGACAAGCTGCAACTAGGCAGCTAATGCTAAATTATCTTCAGCGTTTAATTTTAAATTCGGACTTTTAACGTGGTGCCCGGCCACGGACAGCTTCTCCATCTTCAGTGAGCCCGTCGAAACCAGTACAGCCCCTTGCTGTACTTTTTAACTATGATGTTATCAACTATAGCATATTTTATATCTGTTGTCAAAACTTTTTTATGTTATGTTTAAAGTGACAGGTGTATGTGTTTTTTGGCTGCGGACTTGGGTAGGAGTAGCGTTAAAGTGTTCATGGAACATCCGGCGGAATAATTTGTAATTGGTAAATCCGTGGCGTTCTATAATTTCTTTGATAGGGTCGGCTGTATCAATGATATCCCTGTAAATATAGGAGAGACGGAGCTCGTTTTGATATTCCAGGAAGGTAACCCCCATATTTTTCTTAAAAAAACGGCAAAAATATCCTGTCTGAAGGTAAACCAAATCGGCAATCTCGTCCAAAGAAATATGACGCCTATAATTTTGAAGTGTGTATTTTAGAATGATGTCTAAGCGCTCCATGTCTTTTATTTTATTTTTTAAATGGGGCTGGTACACCTGGAAACTGAAATTATGGTAGAGCTGGTACATAATTTCAAACAGAAGGCTGTTAAAACGGAGGGCATAGCCTTTGGGGCGGATATCGTTTGCAATCTGCATCTGAAGAAGGGTTTCCTTAAAAACGGTAAGCTTTGTCTGCTGCACAGGGTTTCCCTTTTGGATTTCCAAAGAAAACAGGATATAGTGGAAATCAGGGATATACTGCTTAAAAAAATCCGCAGGGATTTGGAAGACAATCGCTTTATTGGATGCTGTGCATTTGGTAGAATGTACTATGGAGGAAAACACAGAGGCTGTATAGAGGCGCCGCATTTGACAAAGCATGGGGATTATTATTATATTATGTGCGCAGAAGGTGGTACAGGATATTATCATAGTGTAACAATGGGACGTTCAAAAAATGTCTGGGGGCCATATGAACCTGATCCTTGCAACCCGATCCTTACTTCTAATCCTGCTATTGTAAATGAACGTGCAGACTGGGACCATCTGAAGCCCCGCTATTACAATTCGGATGTGAAATTGCAGAAAGCAGGTCATGCCAGTTATGTGGATCTGCCAAATGGGGAAACCTGGATGGTTTTCCATACTTCACGCCCTTTTACACCGGAGCTGCGCTGTACATTGGGAAGAGAAACTTCGATTCAGAGGATGAGATGGACCGAGGATGGATGGCTGCGTACAGTAAGTGGAAGTAATCTTGTGGAAGAATTTGTGGAACCGAGCGCGCTTCCTGAATGTCCGGCCAGGCAGTTACCTGCATATGATGACTTTGACACAGCGAAATTGAATATGGGGTATTACGCGCCGAGAATTGATCCAGAATCATTTGTGGATCTGGTTTCCAGGCCGGGATGGGCAGGGCTTATTCTGTACTATGACAATATGAATTTTCTTTATCTGTACAAGTATTACAGTGAAACACTGGATCATAGTGCAATCAGCATATTGGAGCTGCAAAACGGCGTAAAACGTGAATATCATGATACGGACAGTACACGGACTTTTGTAGAGGATGGAAAAGATATTTATATGCGCGTCAGCATCCGCGGCAGGGATGTACAATTTTCATGGTCTGTGGATGGGGAGGAGTATGCGCATATTGGACCGGTATTTGATATCAGCAGGCTCTCTGATGAATATTCAGAGTATGGAGAATTTACCGGGACATTTGTTGGAATTACCTGTGGCGACAGGATGATGCATAAGCATACGGCTGATTTTGACTTTTTTGATTATCAGGCAGAGGAACATGCAAATGTGGAATAGCTTGCCAAAGTGTTTGGCAGGAAACCCGGCAGGCAGCAAATTGTGTGCAAGCGCACATTGCTGCCTGCTTTTGGTTATAGCATCAGGATATTAGGAACTGTATAGAAATAACTTTTACATCTTGGCTTGTCTATTTCTCCGCCTGCACAGGCCAAAAAGCCTCAGCGTAGCCCACTACGCCTGCGTTTTTTGACCTGCACATCCGAAGAATATCCTATGCAATCTGTATAAGTTATTTTCATACAGTTCCTTATATATGGAAATTTTTTCTTGGATGCTTCGTAGAGAGGATATCCATTTGCTTTGACATTGCCACATGCGTATAGATTTCTGTAATATTGATGGAACTGTGCCCAAGCATTTCCTGGATATAACGTATGTCCACATCTGCTTCTAAAAGGCAGGTTGCAAATGTATGGCGGAACATGTGCGGCGTAATATGCAGGCTGATGGAGGCAAGGGAGGAATATTTTTTTATCATCCTGCGCACTGATTGGTCAGACAGGGAGTTTCCATTCTGGTTTGCAAAAAAGTGGCTGCATCCCTGTATTTCTTTCCTAAATTCCTGATAGTACTTTTTTAACAGGTTACAGACGTCTTGGTTGCCAATTTGGATTTTCCTTTCTTTTGAACCCTTTCCATAAATCAGGATGCTTTTGCTGTCAAAATCAATATTGCTTGGTTTCAAGGAACATAATTCAGAAATGCGCATGCCAGTTGCAAAAAGCAGCTCAATAACGGCAATGTCCCGCAGGGTATTCCGTTTTTGGTATGGAGTTTTCGCTGTTTTGTATTCTTTGTACATTGTAGAAAGAAAAGTTTCCACTGTATGCAGTGGTATTGTTTTGGGAAGGATAACAGGTTCGCGGAACCTTATTTGTATTTTGTTGAAAGGATTCCATTCCATATAATCTTTGTATTCGAGATAATGGAAAAAAGCTTTTATGGAGGCTAATTTTCTTTTCACGGTTTTTGGTTTATAGTTTTCATGGAGTACCCTTATAAAGTTTTCTAAAATGCTCGGCGTAACTTCTTTGATTCTTTTTGTGCCTGTTAGTGTGGTAAATTGTTTTAAATCAATTTGATACGCCTTGAGTGTTTTGGCGTCCAGGCATTTTTGCCCTTTGCAAAATTCCAGATAGTCGTCTAAAAGTATTTCTAATTGATTCATTCTTTTTCTCCTTTGTTTTTGTTTTCTATTTTAACAAATTTTCTTGTAGATTTTATTTAAAATAAGTATGTGGGTGTGTTTAGTGAATCATAGGAGGGTACATTCCCCATTGCTTGCTTACATCATCCGAGCGCACCCGTGAGAGTCAAATCCCCCTCTTTTAAGGCAAACCTACAAAAGAGAAATTATGTCATGTCCCGTTGCTTTACAGCGGAGTATTTGACTTGATATTGATACTATTGTTAATGAAAATTATTCTACATGTGTGGTTAGACGCTCTAAGGAGCATTCAACCTAATTTCCACAAACGCAAAACCTGCGCTTATGCGCTCTTTGCGTTTGTTTACGCATCCGTATTTATTAGAACTGCACAGGTGGAAAATTTTGCATAGTTCCTTAGTTTATATAGTAATGGACAGCGGAATCTGGTATTTTCGAGCCTGCGGTAAAGCAGGGCAGGAAATGGAAACACTCTATATTGACTGGCGTAGCTATAGTGGGGCTAGAGGCGGCTTATCTGGTTTGGCTGTGCTATCAAAAAAGCATCCTCACCAAAAGATAAGGTAATTAAATTGGATTATACTGGTAATAGTTTTTATAAGCCTGTGATAGGATTTCCCTATAAGGCATAATAGAGAAAAACTGGAAGTGTTGATATTGACAAAAACTGGTTATGTGCCTATAATAATACCCTATAAACATACTGAATAAGTAGGAAAGAAAGGAATGGTTGATATGAGTAAAATAAAAGAAAATGTATTGGAACTGATTGGCAGTACACCGTTATTGAAGCTGAACCGGTATGGCAGACAGGCAGGAGTGACAGATGCTGTAATTCTTGCGAAGCTGGAGTATCTGAATCCGGCAGGTTCTGTGAAGGACCGTATTGCACTTGCCATGATAGAGGATGCAGAAAAGAAGGGAATCTTAAAAGAAGGCGCTGCTATTATTGAGCCAACCAGTGGAAACACAGGAATCGGGCTGGCGGCAGTTGCAGCGGCGAAGGGGTATCGTGCCATTTTGACGCTGCCGGATACCATGAGCGTGGAGCGGCGAAACCTTTTGAAGGCATATGGCGCTGAGCTGGTTTTGACAGAAGGTGCAAAAGGGATGAAAGGTGCGATTGCAAAAGCAGAGGAATTGCAGAAGCAAATGGATGGGGCAGTGATACTTGGGCAGTTTGTGAATCCGGCGAACCCGGCAGTACATAAGGCGACAACAGGGCCGGAAATCTGGGAGCAGACAGATGGGAAAGTGGATATTTTTGTGGCAGGGGTTGGAACAGGCGGAACGATTACTGGTGTTGGAGAATATCTAAAGGAAAAAAATCCGGAAGTGAAAATCGTGGCAGTAGAGCCGGCAGACAGCCAGGTTCTGGGAAAAGGGACGCCGGGCCCACACAAAATTCAGGGGATTGGGGCAGGATTTGTGCCGGATACCTTAAATACTAAAATTTATGATGAAATTATCGCTGTTGAAAATGAAGATGCTTTTGCAGAAGGAAGGGCCTTTGCAGTCAGCGAAGGCGTGCTGGTAGGAATCTCGTCCGGTGCGGCATTGAAGGCGGCAGTAGTTTTAGCGGGCAGGCCGGAAAATAAAGGGAAAACAATCGTGGCATTGCTTCCTGATTCCGGAGACAGATACCTGTCAACACCGTTGTTTGCGTAAATTATGACGGTTTGTTGCTATTTTCGGCCTGCTGCATGAAAAAAATGGCTGTGGATAGCAGCGGTGATGCAGGGACAGATATATTAATACAGATAGGAGGTTTTGGACATGAAAAGAAAGCTGATAGCATTGGTTTTAAGTTTAAGTATAGTGGGAGGGCTCTTGGCAGGATGCGGAAGTGATGGCGCAGCAGGGAAAAAGGCGGATGCCGGTTTCAAAAAGAATTTAGAGGTAATTAAAGTGGGGGCAAGCATTACGCCGCATGCGGAAATTTTGCGCGCTGTGTCGGATGAGCTTGAGAAACAGGGCTATAAATTAGAAGTGGTAGAATATAACGATTATATTATACCAAATACAGCGCTGGAAAGCGGGGAACTGGATGCGAACTATATCCAGCACCTGCCTTATCTGGAAGATTTTAATGAGGAAAACGGGACGCATATTGTAAGTGTTGCGGATATCCATTATGAACCGTTTGGCATTTATGCAGGCAAATCAGACAGCCTGGAGAACCTGAAAGAGGGGGCAGTGGTTGCAGTTCCGAATGATACTACAAATGAGGCAAGGGCTCTGCTGTTATTACAGGACCAGGGGCTGATTAAGCTGAAAGAAAATGCAGGGCTTACTGTAACTGTCAAAGATATTGTGGATAATCCAAAGAATTTTGAAATCAGGGAATTGGAGGCTGCACAGGTTCCGAAAGCTTTACAGGATGTGGATGTTGCTGCAATCAATACGAATTATGCGCTGGAAGCAGATTTGAAGTTAAGTGATGCGCTGGCTTCGGAAGGGGCAGATTCCCTGGCAGCAAAGACGTATGCCAATATTATTGCTGTCAAAGAGGGAAATGAAAAGGCGGCAAAGATAAAGGCGCTGGTAAGTGCAGTAAAGTCGGATAAAGTCAAAAAATTTATTGAAGATAAGTATGAAGGCGCTGTAGTCCCTGTATTTTAAATAGCTGCTGTAGAGGAGGAGGCAAAGATGATTCGCCTGGAACATATTACAAAAGAATTTTCCTCTAAAAATAAGAAAGTGACTGCCGTGGATGATGTAAGCATCCATATTCAAAAAGGGGAAATATATGGGATTATTGGGTTTTCGGGCGCAGGAAAGTCAACTCTGGTCCGGTGCATCAATTTGCTGGAAATGCCAACGTCAGGCAGAGTCTATTTTGGGGATCAGGAGCTGACGTCTGCGGGTGAACAGGAATTACGCCTTGCCAGGCAAAAGATGGGGATGATTTTTCAGCAGTTTAATTTGCTGGAACAAAGGAATGTGTTGAAGAATATATGTTACCCTCTGGAACTGGCAGGGATTTCCAAAAAGGACAGGATAAAGCGCGCCAAAGAGCTGATACGGCTTGTTGATATGGAAGAAAAGGAGAAAGCCTATCCGTCCCAGTTGTCAGGAGGGCAGAAACAAAGGGTTGCCATTGCAAGGGCGCTGGCAACAAATCCGGAAGTCCTGCTCTGTGATGAGGCGACCAGCGCCCTGGATCCGATTACTACAAGAGCCATTCTGGCGCTTTTAAAACGTATTAACGAGATGTTCGGGGTAACGGTGGTTATTATTTCGCATGAAATGCGGGTAGTGGAGCAGGTGTGCGGCAGGGTCGCGGTGATGAGCCGGGGCGCTGTTGAAGAGGCCGGGGAGGTAAAGGAGGTTTTTCTGAATCCAAAATCTGAAACAGCGAGAAGGCTGATTTTACCGGATAAGGATGAAGCAGGTTCGGATGCCGGCCGGCACAGCATCCGGATTGCTTTTGACGGGCAGTCCTCTTTTGAACCGGTTTTTGCTTCCTTGGTATTGGAAAGCGGCATAAAACTTAATATTTTGGGAGCTAATACAGAAAACATTGGTGGAAGGGCATTTGGCCAGATGCTGATAGAGATGCCTAAAGAACAGGAGAAACAGGAGACTGTGAAAAAAATGCTTAGAGATAGAGGGATTCATTTTGAGGAAGGGAGAGATGGAAGGTGAACTTGCAGATGATGGGGCTGTTAGCTGACGGAATAAAAGAAACTTTGTATATGACACTGGTTTCCACCCTGATTGCCTATGTGATAGGGATTCCTTTGGGAGTGGTCTGCTTTATCACAGATAAAAATGGAATATGCCCCAGCCGTGTGGTTCATTTAGGGATAGGGATTTTAATTAATTTTGTGCGCTCTGTGCCGTTTTTGATTTTGCTGGTGGCAATTATCCCATTAACCAGATTGATTGTGGGAACGACTATTGGATCAACAGCTACAATTGTTCCATTAGTAGCAGCGGCGGCGCCTTATGTTGCAAGGATGGTTGAATCTTCGCTGAAGGAAGTAGGTACGGGGGTGATAGAGGCGGCGGAATCTATGGGTTCTTCCCGGCTGCAAATAATATATAAGGTGCTTTTGCCGGAAGCGAAGCCATCGCTTCTGGTAGGAGGGCTGATATCTATGGCAACGATTCTTGGATATTCTGCTATGGCAGGGTTTGTCGGAGGAGGAGGGCTGGGTGCGATTGCCATTAACTATGGGTATTACCGTTATCAGACGGATATTATGTTTGTTACGGTTGTATTTCTTGTATTGATTGTCCAGTTTTTCCAGGAAGCAGGGATATGGCTTGTAAACCGGATTGACAAAAGGGGAGCATAGAATATTGTTATGCCGGGATGATGAAAAGGGAAAGAGGAGATGGATTGACATGACGCTGACACAATTAAAATATGCTGTAAGTGCAGCTAGCGAAAATTCAATGAATGATGCAGCGAAAAAGCTGTATATATCACAGCCCAGCCTTTCGGGGGCTATTGCCAGCCTGGAAAAAGAAGTGGAGATTTCGATTTTTAATAAGTCGAAAACAGGGATTTCCCTGACAACAGAGGGGGAGGAATTTATTGGGTATGCAAGGCAGGTGCTGGAACAGTATGAGCTGCTGGAGGCAAAATATATTACCAAAAAGGAAACGAAGCAGAAATTTAGTGTTTCCATGCAGCACTATACATTTGCCGTCCAGGCATTTATTGAAACTATTAAACAGTATGGCATGGCTGATTTTGAATTTGAAATATATGAAGAGACTACCCACAGTGTGATTGAAAATGTAAGGAACTGCAAATCGGAGCTGGGGATTTTGTATTTAAATGGTTTTAACAGGCAGGTATTGCAGAAAATATATGCGGAATACCGTTTGGAATTTCATCCGATTTTTGACTGCGGCCTGTATGTATATATGGCAAAGACACATCCTCTGGCAGGAAAGGAGAGGATTAACATGGAGGAGCTTATGGAGTATCCCTGCCTTTCTTTTTCGCAGGGGGTGCACAACTCCTTTTATTTTGCGGAAGAGGTGTTAAGTACAGTGCCTTATAAAAAATTGATAAAAGCCAGCGACAGGGCAACCCTTTTAAATTTAATGGTAGGAATCCAGGGGTTTACCATTTGTTCCGGTATTATCTGTGAGGAACTGAATGGCGCCGAGTATGTTGCAGTACGTTTGGATTCCGATGAGAAGATGACGATTGGTTACCTTACAAGGAAGGATATGCATATAAGTAAGATTGGGATGGATTATCTGGCAGCGTTAGAAAAATTTAAGGACAGGGTGATGTTATAGATTATTGTTATTTTCCAGAATAAATGTTATAATCTTTATGATATGGGTGAATAAGGCGTGTTTTGGAATAAGGAAGGTGTAGTATTTATGGATAAGAAAACAATTTTAATGATAGATGATGTGAAGTTAAACCTTGCGACGGCAAGGGATGTTTTGCAGAAGGATTATATTTTATGCGAGGCATCATCTGCGAAGGAGGGGTTTGAAATCCTGGATAAGGTAATCCCCGATTTAATTTTGCTTGATATTGTGATGCCGGAGATGGATGGATATGAAATGATACGCAGGCTGAAGGCGAGCCGCAGGCTTAGGAAAATCCCTGTTATTTTCCTGACGGCGGAAACAGACCCCGCAAGTGAAATAAAGGGGTTTGATCTGGGGGCGGTTGATTTTATTGTAAAACCTTTTATTGCACAGGTAATGAAACGGAGGATTGAAACGCAGTTGGAATTGTCTGCATATCAGCAGTCGCTGGAAAAGATTGTGGAAGAAAAGGTAGAGGAAAATGAAAGGCTGCAGAATATGCTGTCCGTAGGCTTTGCAGAATTGGTGGAATCCAGGGACGGCGTAACGGGCGGCCATATAAAAAATACCTCTATTTATTTTGAGGCATTTGTCAGTGCGTTAAAAGAACTCCCTAAATATAAAGAGGAGGTGACGGATGAATTTATTAAGCTTGCAGTGCGCTCTTCCCCATTGCATGATATCGGGAAAATTGGTATTGATGATATTGTTTTAAGGAAAGAAACTTCCCTGGAAAAAGGGGAAATGGAATATATGAAAACACATTCTGAGCTTGGTGGCGCGACATTCCACAAAATCAGGAAGAACTTCCAGGACAATGAATTTTTAAAGATTGCAGAACATATGGCGCTGTACCACCATGAGCGCTGGGACGGCAATGGCTATCCGATGGGTCTGAAGGGGACGGATATCCCATTGGAGGCAAGGATTATGAGCATTGTGGACGTATATGATGCATTGACGTCAAAACGCCCATATAAAGAGCCGTTCAGCCATGAAAAGGCATATGCGATTATTAAGGAAGGCAGGGGGACACAGTTTGACCCTGATTTAGTTGATGAATTTATGAGGCTGGGCGATGTTATGAGAGACCGCCTGGAGCATAAGGAAGAGCTGCGCCGGGCAATGGCAGAGGCTTGAAAATCTAGGGAAAGATAATGTAAAAAGCTTCCGGCAGGTGCTGCCGGAAGCTTTTTATGTCAAAATATTGCGGTTTCACTACATATCCCTTGGCAGAATGCAGATGATATCCGATAAACAGAAAAGAGGAAATATGTTTTGGAGGGGAAATGATGCGGATTGCGGTTTGTGATGATAAAAAGGAGATATGCCATTTTTTTGCAGAAACTGCCAAAGGTTTTTATCCAGATGCAGTTGTTGACGAATATTATTCGGGGGAAGAGATGCTTTTAGCAGAAATATGGCCAGATATTTTGTTCCTGGATATTCAGATGAATGGAAAAAATGGAATGGAAATTGCCAGGGAAATTCGGAAGAAAAATGGGAAAATGGTTCTTGTTTTCGTAACAGCAATAGAAGAATATGTTTTTCAGGCATTTGACGTGGGGGCATTTCATTATCTGGTAAAGCCTTTTTCAGAGGAAAGGTTTGGCGATGTGCTGCACCGTGCAGTAAAGCAGTATCAGGAGCGGCTGGCTGTGGGGGTTCAGGAAGAAAAATGTATTCTTGTAAAAGCAAGGGGAGTCTGCACAAAAGTGAAAGTAAGCGATATTGTATATGCAGAGATTTATAATAGGAAAATTACAGTTCATACTATGGAAGAGGACTTGGAATATTATGGGAGGATATCAGAGCTTGAAAAGCAGGCAGGAGAGGATTTTTACCGGACGCACCGGGCATATCTTGTCCATTTTCGGTATGTAGTAAAATATGATGCTTCGATGGTCTTTTTGGAACGTGGGACGGCAATTATGGCAAAGGGGAAATTTCCTGGCTTTGTAAAGCAGTATCTGAAGTACAACCAGAGGACGATGTTTTAAAATGTGTTTCAGTAGACTAGACAAGTAAAAACGTCGATATATAACCGCCTTAGTAATAAATACCGATAACAGACTAGAACGAGAGAGGTATGCCATGGAGATAACAGAGTTTTGTTGGGAGCTGGTTTCTAATATATATGTTGTTTTCCGGGATGGGGTTATTCCAGGCTGTTTCCTCTGGCGTTTTGCTGGGCCATTTGTAAAAAGGGAGCAGGCAGCCAAATGGACAGGGGTTGTTTATGCTGCTGTAATGCTGTTTTTGTATTATCAGCCTGTTAATATCAGCAGTTTTTTAGCCCATGCGGCTGGGGCAGCTGTGGCTTTTGCAGCGATGGGGGTTATGGATTACAGGAATCTTGAGCAGAAGCTGGTGCTTTCTGTGATTTTTTTCCTGGTAGACCGGGCAGCGGTAGGGGTCAGCGTTTTTATTGCGAATTTTTTTGTTGATTTTCTAATTTATTTCCCGCCAATTGCAGAAGCAGATATTGTTTGGCAGTTTGTTGTCTATATTTTAACAACATTGCTGCGGCTGGGAAGCGATACGGTTTTTTTATGGATTGCATTTTCTTTGGTTTTAAAAGAATATGGGGATAAAGAGGAAAATCTGGAAAAAAAGGAGCTGTTGCTTTTGTTTATTCCGTTTCTCCCTGTAATTGCAGGATACTATGGGATTAGTTTGCTGACAGAAGTTTATGAAGCAGATACAGGAAATGCAGTTTGGTATGAATATGGAGTATATAATTGGCTGCGGGCGGGATATGATATCGTTTCTTTTGGAGCAGTTTTTGTAATGGTACTTGTTTACCAAAGTATTAAGAAGGGGCAGGCAGAAAAACGGCAGACGGAGTTTTTGCATGGACAAGTGGAAAGTATGGAATGCCATATTAGGGAGGTAGAAAGATTGTATGGCAGTATACGCAGCTTAAAACATGATATGGGAAACCATATTATGACATTAGAACGGTTATATGCAGAAAGGGAGTATAAAGAGGCCGGGGAATATGCTGTAAAGCTGCAGAAAGAGTTCCAGCAGGCGGATTGGGAAGTAAAAAGCGGGAATCCTGTGACAGATGTGGTTCTGTCTGAAAAGAAGCGGGAGGCAGAGGAAAAGGGAATTGCTTTTATAAGTGATTTTCATTTTCCGGAAGGGACGGATATCAATGCGTTTGATATGAGCGTTATTTTAAATAATGCAGTCACGAATGCAATTGAGGCAGCGCAGCAGGCAAAGCTGCCATATATCCATTTAGCTTCCGGCAGGCGGAAAAATGCCTATATGATAGAAATTAAAAATAGTTTTTGCGGCAGCCTGCCAAAAAGAATGGAAAATGGCCTGTTTTATACCACAAAGGAAGATAAGCAGATGCATGGATTTGGTTTGGCAAACATACAGAAAATAGCACAGAAATATTTAGGTGAAATTGACATACGGCAGGAGGATGGCTTTTTTGTTTTGAATATTATGCTGCTTTTACACATTTCAGACCAGAAAAAGGCTGTTTTATAGCATTTTTGTGCTGAGAAGAAGGAATACTGCCGAAATATTATGTATAGTTACAATAAAAGGACGGCCGTGAATAGTAACTATGCAGGCAGGGATAGAAAGTTGTTCTTGCATTGTAGTAAGAATATAGTTAGAATAATATGGTACAGGGCATCTGCTTTTGTGCCGGGTTAAGGAGGTAAAGGGTGAAAGAAAAAAAGAAGAAAGGGTAAAATGCAAACACACATCTTTCACCCTTTGTGTTTGCGCCTCAAATGAAAATGCAGGCATTTTCGCTTGAGGCTTGGTGCAAATTATGACAATAGGAAGTATTGATGGGAATGGAATGCAGGCAGTACGGCCGACGGCAAAGCAGTCGGGGGATGCACTGAGTAAGAGCCTGGAGAAACAGATTGCGGAGAAGAAGTCCCAAATGCAGGAACTTTCTGCAAACCAGGAGCTTAGCGTAGAAGAAAAGATGCAGAAGCGCCAGGAACTTCAGCAACAGATTTTTGAGCTGCAAAATCAGCTTAGGCAGCATGAGATTGAACTGCGGAAGGAAGCACAGGAGTCGCAGAGCACTCAGATGGAAGATATGCTTGGAGGTAAAAGAGAGACAGAGGAAGCTGGCAGTGATGCAACAGTAGTGTCCCAGGAAGGAATGGAGGCAATGATATCGGCTGATTCTGCCCTTTCCCAGGCGAAAGTGCAGGGAAACGCCGGGAGAAAACTGAAAGGGGAAGCGAAAACACTTCGCACAGAAGCAAAGCTGGATAGCGGCCGTGGCAGAGGTGCAGATGATAAGTTATCAGCCGCTGCTGCTTTAGAGCAGAGAGCGGCACAGGCAGGCGTATCACAGGCAAAGGACTTGAAAGAAGCTTCAGAAAAGCTTTCTGATGCAGCAGAATCTGACAGAGAGAAATCAGAAGAGACGGTATCAGGGGAAGCAGGGGATATCCGTGTACAATATGGGAACAGTGTTGTAATGGAAATTTCTGGCGAGGCTATGGCAGCATTGGCTGAGAGCCAGAAGGAAGAGGAATAATTCCTATTATATAGTACATATTGGTTCTTTAAGCACATAGATAAAACGAGCGGTAAGGCGGGTTATTTATTATGGATCTGGTAAAAAATATTATTTTAGATGTAGATGGCACGCTCTGGAATACGACAGAGGTGGTTGCAGCGGCCTGGAACAGAGCTATACAGGCGGATGGAAGGACAGAGATAACGGTTGACGGGGCAAGGCTCCGTACACTTTTTGGGAAGCCGATGGATGTGATTGGCAGGGAACTTTTTATAGATATCCCGGATGGAACCAGGGAAGAGCTTCTTGAATCCTGCTGCCAGTATGAGCAGGAGGCGCTTAAAGAGGAAGAAGAGATACTTCTATACCCAAATGTTTCGGAAACAATAAAACGCCTTGTACAGGAGCAGGATAGAAAGCTGTTTATTGTCAGCAACTGCCAGTGTGGGTATATTGAGCTTTTTTTGGAAAAAAATAATCTGGCATCCTATATTACAGATTTTGAATGTTTTGGTAATACAGGTCTGCCAAAGGGTAAGAATATTTCCCTTCTGGCAGACCGCAACAACATTTTAACATCAGAATGTATCTATGTGGGAGATACCGCTGGGGACTATGAGGCAGCAAAGGAGGCAGGCGTACCATTTCTTTTTGCCGCTTATGGTTTTGGGACAGTGGAAGGAACGGAGCAGATTCAGGATTTTATAGAATTATTAGAGAAATAACTTGCCTTTCCTGAAAAAAAATGTTACCCTCAGTTAAAAGGGACATATGTATTTCTTATCGGGCAGCAGATGTCTGGTAAGGCTGTGTCACGGTTAACTGGGGGTATTTTTGTTTCTATGGAAGCAGGAAGCGGCAGGTCTGGCTTCGCAGTGGCGCCTGGGAAGCGGCATAGTGGGAAAATCTTAGAAATGAGGTGGATTATGAGAAAAACAAAAATTATCTGTACATTAGGGCCGTCTACAGAAGATGACGCAGTATTAGAAGCGATGGTCCAGGAGGGAATGAATGTTGCAAGGCTGAATTTTTCGCATGGGACACATGAAGGGCATGAAAGGAACATAACAAGAATACGGGCGCTGTCGCAAAAGCATGATACGCCGATTGCTGTTTTATTGGACACAAAAGGACCGGAAATCCGTACCGGGGAATTAAAGGAAAACAAAATTTTTCTGGAAAAAGGCCAGGCTTTTACATTATTTGCAGACGAGAGGAAAGGTGATACAGAGGGAGTATCTATTTCTTTCCCTGATTTATATAAGGATGTATTTGAAGGGGCGGAAATTTTGCTGGATGATGGGCTGATTTCTTTAAAAGTTACGGCTGTTGAGGATAGGAACATTATTTGTAAAGTTGGCAATGAGGGATGGCTTTCAGAGCATAAAGGGATTAATGTTCCCAATATCCATTTGAACATGCAGTATATGAGTGAACGGGATAAAAAGGACATTTTATTTGGAATTGCCCAGGATGTTGATTTTATTGCGGCCTCTTTTGTAAGGACAAGTGAAGATGTGAAAGAGCTGCGGCAGTTCTTAAATGAGAATGGCGGCCAGCTTATCCATATTATGTCTAAAATAGAGAATAAAGAAGGAATCCAGAATATTGATGCAATTATTGAGGCATCCGATGCAATCATGGTTGCGCGCGGTGATATGGGGGTGGAACTTCCTCCGGAAGAGCTTCCTGCTATCCAGAAAATGATTATCCGTAAGGTCTATGAGGCAGGAAAGCAGGTTGTAACGGCTACGCAGATGCTGGATTCTATGATGAAGAACCCACGGCCGACAAGGGCAGAGGTTTCTGATGTGGCAAATGCGATTTATGACGGGACAAGTGCAATTATGCTTTCAGGTGAGACTGCTGCCGGGAAATATCCATTGGAATCCCTGCGCATGATGGTGCGGATTGCACAGGAAGCAGAGGCGGCAATTGATTATAAATATCTTTTTGAACATCATATGCATAAGACAACAGGTGATGTTACAGCGGCAATCTGCCATGCAACCTGTACGACGTCTTATGATTTAAAGGCAAAGGCAATTGTTGTTGTTACGAAATCGGGGAAATCGGCAAGGATGATATCAAGATACCGCCCGGACTGTATGGTAATCAGCGGTACAACAGAAGAAAGGGTATGCCGCCAGTTAAGTATGTCCTGGGGCGTGATACCGATTCTGGTAGAGGAAAAAAGTGATATCTTTGAACTGTTTACCCATGCAAATAATGTTGCTAAGGAAAAGGGGCTGATTGAAAAGGGAGACCTTGTTGTTTTGACTTCCGGCGTACCGCTTGGGGTTTCCGGCACGACAAATATGCTGAAAGTGGAAATTGTAGATGAGAACAGGGAAGCATGACGGAACTCGAAAAATACTATAATAAATTTAATGAAGACAAACGGCTGACACGCAGGCATGGCAATGTGGAATTTATTACTTCAATGAAATATATCCACAAGTACCTGGAGAACATCCCGGATGCTAAAATCCTGGATGTTGGGGCAGGGACAGGGCGTTACAGCATTGCGCTTGCAGAGGAGGGCTATGATGTAACGGCAGTGGAGCTTGTAAAGTATAATCTAGGGATTTTAAAGTCAAAAAAGAGCAGCGTCAAGGCATTTCAGGGAAATGCCTTGAAACTGTCCCGGTTTGGGGATAATATTTTTGATATGACGCTGCTTTTTGGCCCAATGTATCATTTATACTGCCTGGAGGATAAGATAACCGCATTGCAGGAAGCAGTACGCGTTACAAAAGAAGGCGGGATTATCCTGGTGGCATATTGCATGAATGAGTATTGTGTGATTACGCATGCTTTTAAAGAAAACTGTGCAAAGGAATGCAGGCAGAATGGGAAATTGACCGAAGATTTCCATAGTGTATCTGAAGAAAAGGATTTGTATGATTATGTGCGGACCGAAGATATTGATATGGTAAACCAGGCGGCAGGCGGTGTGGAACGGCTGCAGATTATTGCGGCAGATGGGGCAGCGGATTATCTGCGCCCGGTTTTAAACGCCATGGATGAAGAGACATACCAGCTTTTTATCCAGTATCATCTGGCAACCTGCGAAAGGCAGGATTTAATTGGCGCCAGCGCACATACTGTTGATATCCTGCGTAAAATCCCAATGGTTTAGGACGGCCTGTATTTCCATGAATTTGCGTTACTATTCACGGTCAATGGTATCATAAATTGTAGAAACAAATAAAAAATGATTTTCCCTTTGGATGTATTTTCCATATTATGCAGTATGAGAAAGCAGAAGTTGTCTTGGTTTTCTGCAAAATATCTAAAGTTTGCTGTAAATTACAGCCTGACAAAAATTTAGAAAGACATTGCTTTCCACAGGACAATTTAGCTCTTTTAGAATTGCTTTGCTTTTTAAGCTTCCAGCCTATGCGCGCGCACGGACAACTGTCTGAACTGGAAACAACGATTCCATAGATATTCCGGCTGGTACGTTTCCACTGCGCAGAATGCGTAATGGTACATAATGGCTGTGGTGGATGTTTTGCATCCTC